>DASUWU010000169.1:0-25166 GCA_036378315.1 Streptosporangiaceae bacterium
GCGAGCTCGCCGCTTTCGGCGAAGCTCGCGGTCTTGTCGGGTGGCTGGGCGGCCGAGCAGGACGCGGCCGCCGACGCCGCCCTCGGCTTCGGCTCCGCGCTCTCGGCGGCCCGCCGGCTGTCCGCCATGGGCATGGTGCGCGGCCAGAAGGAACGTCCGCTGGCCGGCATCGGCGAGGTCGCGGGCGAGGCGATGTACTGGTTGCTGCGGCTGGGCCGCCCGCGCGATGCGGCGCTCGCCCTCGAGCAGGCGCGGGCGCTGGTGCTGACGGACATGATCGAACGCGAGACCCTGGTCAGGCGGCTGCGCGAGCACGACCCGGCGCTCGCCGCGCGCTACTCGCGGCTGGTTCTCCAGCTCGCCCGTACGGAGCTCGACGCGCTGCCGGAATCAGCCGGCGACCCGCATCCGCTGACCTACCTCCGGGGGCGGCTGGACCAGGCACGCACCGTACGGGCGCTGCGCGACGAGTGGGACGCGGTGGCGGAGCGGCTGGGCCGGCTGCCGGAGTTCCGCGCGCTCGTCGCCGAACCGTCCTTCGACGAGCTCAGCCGGGCGGGATCCCGGGTGCCGCTGCTGTACGTGGCGGCCGCAGGACGGACCGGCTTCGCCCTCCTCGTCACGGCGGATCGGGACGCCCCCGAGGTCGTCGAGCTCCCCGGCCTCACCCAGGCGGCCCTGGACGAGATCGCCGGTCGCTACCTGACCGCCGCACGCGGGCTGTCGGCCCCCCGGCCGGGCGCCGCCCGGTGGCACGACGTCCTCGACGACACGCTGCGCCGGCTGGACGAAGTCGTCATGGGGCCGATCACGGCCCGGCTCGCCCTGCCAGGACAGGTCGCCCTGGTGCCGGTCGGGCGGCTGGCGCTGCTGCCGCTGCATGCCGCCCCCGCGGCCGCCGATGCCGACGTCACCTGGACCTACACGCCGAACGGGCGGATCGTGGCGCGGCACGCCGCGGTCGCGGCCGCCAGCGCCGGCGGCTCCCGCAGGGTCCTGCTCGCGCTCGACGCGGGGTCCGGCGGCGACCGTCTGCGCCTGGTGCCCGCCGTCGAGGCCGCGGTACGCGCCCACGCGCCCGGCGCCACGATCTTGCCGCCGGGCGCGGCGACGCACGAGGCCGTGCTGGCCGCCCTCAAGCACCACGACCTCTATCACTTCAACTGCCATGGGCAGGCGGACCAGAAGGACCCGCTCGCCGGTCATCTCCGGCTGGCCGACGGGCGGCTGACCATCAGGGACCTCCTCGGGCAACGTCTCCCGGGGCGCCTGGCGATCCTGTCGGCCTGCGAGACGGGAGTGGCCGGCGACGAGCTGCCGGACGAGGTGGTGAGCCTGCCGGGGGCGCTGCTCGAGGCGGGCGTCCCGGGCGTCATCTCGACCATGTGGGAGGTCGACGAGATGGCCACCTTCCTGCTCACCGCCCGCCTGTACGAGCTGTGGGTGAAGGACCGGCTCGCGCCGCCGGTCGCCCTGAACCGGGCGCAGCGCTGGCTCCGGTCCCGCACCGTGGCGCAGTTCGACGCCTACCTCACGGCGAACGGCCTCGGCCGCTGGCCACGGCGGTACGGCGCCCGCATCGCCGCCCGCAAGCTGAGCGAGTGCGTCTACCGGCATCCCGATCACTGGGCCGCCTTCACCTACACCGGCGTGTGACCCGACGCGAAAGGACAGGAAGGCATGACCCATGCCGTCATCACGCTGTACCAGGACGTCCCGGACGGCGAGTTGGACGAGCTCGTCCGCCTGCTCGACGACGCTGGCCTCGATGCCGAGGTCGGGCCCGCCCAGGCACGCATGGGGTCGCTGCGCGACACCGCCCTCCAGATGGTCATCCAGGGCCCGATCGACGTGATCATCGCGGCCCTCACCACGGCCGCCGGCAAACGCGCCTGGCGGTTCGTGACCGGCCTCGTCGACCGCCACCGCGGCCGGCCGCCGGCCGGCCTGCCGGGCCGCGACGGCGACGGCGACGGGCCCGCCGGCCGCGAGGTCATCGCCGTCATCGTGGACCAGGACGGCGCGGTCAGGATCGAACTGTCCCGCCCCGATCTGCGCGAGGCGGCGCTGGAGAGCCTCCCGGCCAGGCTCGGCGGGCGGCCGGCGGACCGGCACCCGGACCGGCAGCCGGACCGGCACCTCGACCAGCCCGGCGTCGTCGTCCGCTGGGACGGCGCCACGGGGACGTGGCAGGTCTCCGTCGCCGCCCGGGAAGGGTAGGCCGCCCATCCGGGTGGCCGAGGCCGATCGTCGCGGCGGCCCGGCCGGATTTCCGCGGGCTATCGGCCGGCGGCCGCCGCCGCGGCGAGCGCGGCGAAGACCCGCTCCACGTCGGCCGGGCCGGTGCGCCAGTTGCTGAACGCGGCGCGGACCCCGTGCACCCCCTCGTACACCGTGGGCGTGACGAACGCCTCCCCGGACGCGGCGACGTCGCGCACGAACGCCGCCACCCGGTCCGGCGACGGGTCGCGGGCGAGCGTGAAGCAGACGACGTTCAGCCGCACCGGGGCGAGCAGGCGCAGGTCGGCGCAGCCGGCCACGCGGTCGCCGAGGTCGGAGGCGCAGGCGATGGCGCGCTCGACGATCTCGCCGTGCCCCTCCCGGCCGTACGCGGCGAGGGAGAACCAGGCCGCCAGCGCGCGCAGCCGCCGCGAGCTCTCCGGGGTCAGGTGCAGGAGGTCGGGCTCGCCGCCCGGAAGCCCGTCCGGGGCGCCCAGGTAGGCGGCCGCGCTGTGGAAGGCGGCGGCCTGCAGGTCGCGGCGGCGGGTGAACTGCACCGCGGAGTCGTACGGGACGTTCAGCCACTTGTGCAGGTCGACGCAGATGGAGTCGGCCTCGCCGAGCCCGTCGAGCAGGTGGGCGTGCGCGCCGGACAGGGCGGCGAACGCGCCGAACGCCGCGTCGACGTGCAGCCAGAACGGGTACCGCTCCCGCAGCCGCGCGACCGCCCGCAGGTCGTCGTAGTCGACGGTGTTGACCGTGCCCGCGTTGGCCACCACGATGGCGGGCCGGCCGCCGAGCTCGTCGAGGCGCGCGGCCAGCCGCCGCACGTCCACGGCCTCGCGCCCGTCGAGCGTCGCCACCCGGAGCATCCGGTCGCGGCCGAGCCCCGCCATGGACATGGCCTTGAGGACGCTCGAATGCGGCGAGCCCGACAGCACGTCCACCGGTCCGAGCGCCGCGGCGCCCGCGCGGCCCACCTCGACTCCCCGGCGTTCGCCGAGCCACTCGCGGGCGATGACGAGGCCGGTGAAATTGGACATCGTCGCGCCGCTGACGAACGTCCCGTGCTGCCGGTCGCCCAGGCCGAACAGCTCGCGCAGCCAGCCGATCGTCTCCAGTTCCAGGTCGACGGCCGCGGAGTCGTCGCCGGACACCGCGTTCTGGTCGAGGGTGCCGGTCAGCCAGTCGCCGGCGAGCGCGGCCGGGGTCGTGCCGCCGGTGACGAACCCCAGGTACCGGGGTCCGGCGCTGGCGGACATGACCGGTTCCCAGCGCTCGGCGAACCACGCCAGCGCCCCACGCGCGCCGCGCCCCTTGGCGGGCAGCGGCTCGGGCGCCGGCCGTTCCGGCGGCGCGGCGACGGGACGGCTGTCGAGGCCGGACAGCACCCGCTCGGCGACCTGCCTGGTGGCGTCGAGCAGCTGCGGCAGGTGGGCGAGGTCGTCGCCGAGGATGGGGTCCATACCGGCAGGCTAGGGAGCGGACGGCCGGAAATCATGGTCCAATCCCGCGGCAGTGGCCCGGCCGGGCCGGCCCGCGCTCCCGGCCGCGGACGGACCCCGCGGGGACATCCGCTGCTTGCATATTCATCCGAGGACGTGCATACTCCTTCGCGAGGAAGTATGCGGGAGGATGCATGGGTTTGCGGGCGGCCGTCGCGGGGGCCAGCGGCTACGCGGGCGGCGAGCTGCTGCGGATCCTCGCCTCCCATCCGGAGTTCGAGATCGGCACGCTGACGGCGGGGGCCAACGCGGGCGCCGCGGCCGGGGCGTTGCAGCCGCACCTGCGGCGGCTGGCCGGCCGGGTGCTGGCCGAGACCACAGCCGAGGCGCTGGACGGCCACGACGCCGTCTTCCTCGCGCTCCCGCACGGGCAGTCGGCGGCCCTCGCCGCCGAGCTGGGCGGCGACGTGCTGGTCGTCGACTGCGGCGCCGACTTCCGGCTCGACGACCCGGCGGAGTGGGCCAGGTTCTACGGCTCGCCGCACGCCGGCACCTGGCCGTACGGGCTGCCCGAGCTGCCCGGCGGCCGGTCGCGCCTGCGCGGCGCGCGGCGCATCGCCGTCCCCGGCTGCTACCCGACGGCCGCGGCGCTGGCGCTTTTCCCCGCGTACGGGGCCGGGCTCGCCGAGCCCGACGCCGTCATCGTGGCCGCGTCCGGCACCTCGGGGGCCGGCCGGTCGCCCAAGCCCCACCTGCTCGGCAGCGAGGTCATGGGCTCGGTCGGCGCGTACGGCGTCGGCGGCAACCACCGGCACACCCCCGAGATCGCGCAGAGCCTGTCCGCGGTCGCCGGCGAGCCGGTCACCGTCTCGTTCACCCCGATGCTCGCGCCGATGAGCCGCGGCATCCTCGCCACCTGTACCGCCAAGGCCAGGCCGGGCGTCACCGCCGCGGCGCTGCGGGAGGCGTACGAGCGGGCGTACGCGGCCGAGCCGTTCGTCGAGCTGCTGCCCGACGGGCAGTGGCCGGCCACCGCGATGACCCTGGGCTCCAACGCGGCGCTCGTCCAGGTGACGCTCGACGAGCGGGCCGCACGCGTCGTCGCCGTGTCGGCCATCGACAACCTCACCAAGGGCACCGCGGGCGGCGCCGTGCAGTGCGCCAACATCGCGCTCGGCCTCCCCGAAGACACCGGCCTGACGACCCTGGGAGTTGCCCCGTGAGCGGAGCCGAGGCGCGCGGCGCCGGCTGGACTGAGGAGCGAGGCACGAGCGACGAAGGAAGCCGGCGCCCAGAGCGCGCCGAGGTGGAGCGGGAGGGGCTGTGAGCATTACGGCACCGCTGGGATTCCGGGCGGCCGGCGTCAGTGCCGGGATCAAGGACAGCGGAGCGCGCGACCTGGCCCTGGTGATCAACGACGGGCCGTCGCGGGCCGCGGCCGGCGTCTTCACCCGCAACCGGGTGAAGGCCGCCCCTGTGCTGTGGTCGGAGCAGGTGCTGCGGGGCGGCCGGGTGCGCGCGGTCGTGCTCAACTCCGGCGGCGCCAACGCGTGCACGGGGCCCGCCGGGTTCCAGGACACCCACGCGACGGCCGAGAAGGTCGCCGAGGTGCTCCGCGACTCCGCCGGCGAGGTCGCCGTCTGCTCGACCGGGCTGATCGGCGAGCGGCTGCCGATGGACAAGATCCTCGCGGGCGTCGACCTGGCGGCCGGGGAGCTGTCCCGCGGCGACGGCGGGCTGGCCGCCGCCGACGCGATCCGGACCACCGACACCGTCGCCAAGATCGCGTTCCGCCGCGGCGCCGGCGGCTACATGGTCGGCGGCATGGCCAAGGGCGCGGGCATGCTCGCCCCCTCGCTGGCCACGATGCTCGGCGTGATCACCACCGACGCCGACCTGGACGCGGCCGCGCTGGACCGGGCGCTGCGCGCCGCCACCGCGGTCACCTTCGAGCGGCTGGACACCGACGGGTGCCTGTCCACCAACGACACCGTGCTGTTGCTCGCCAGCGGCGCCTCCGGCGTCACGCCGCCGGAGGCGGAGTTCGCGCGGACGGTGACCGAGGTCTGCGCCGACCTGGCCCGCCAGCTGCTCGTCGACGCCGAGGGGGCGGCCAAGGCCATCGCGATCGAGGTGATCGGAGCGGCCGGCGAGGACGACGCCGTGGCGGTCGGCCGGGCGATCGCCCGCAACAACCTGCTCAAGTGCGCGATCCACGGCGAGGACCCGAACTGGGGGCGGGTGCTCGCCGCCATCGGCACCACCGAGGCGGCGTTCGAGCCGGAGCGGCTCAACGTGGCGATCAACGGCGTCTGGGTGTGCAGGGGCGGCGCGGTCGGCGACGACCGCGCCAAGGTGGACCTGCGCCCCCGCGACGTCACGATCACCGCCGACCTGTCGGCCGGCCCGCACGCCGCCACCGTGTGGACCACCGACCTCACCGCCGACTACGTCCACGAGAACTCGGCGTACTCCACATGAACCGCGCCCACGTCCTGACCAAGGCGGCCACGCTCATCGAGGCGCTGCCCTGGCTCGAGCGCTTCCACGGCAGCACGGTGGTGGTGAAGTACGGCGGGCACGCCATGGCCGACGACGCGCTGCGGCAGTCGTTCGCCGAGGACATCGTGTTCCTGCGGTACGTGGGCCTGCGTCCCGTCGTCGTGCACGGGGGCGGCCCGCAGATCAGCGCGGCGCTCGCCGAAAGCGGCATCGAGTCCTCCTTCACGGCGGGCCTTCGGGTCACCACGCCCGAGGCGATGCGGGTGGTCAGGCGGGTGCTCGTCGGGGAGGTCAGCCGGGACGTCGTCGGGCTGATCAACCGGCACGGCGCGTTCGCCGTCGGCATGTCGGGGGAGGACGCCAACATGTTCACCGCCGAGCGCACGCCGGCGATCGTCGACGGCCGGCCGGTCGACATCGGGCAGGTGGGCGAGATCGTCAAGGTCGACGTCGGCGCCGTGCGCAGCCTGCTCGACGACGGTCGGGTGCCGGTGATCTCCAGCATCGCGCGCGGCGACGGCGGCGAGATCTACAACGTCAACGCCGACACCGCCGCCGCCGCGCTGGCGGTCGCGCTGGGCGCCGTCAAGCTCATGGTGCTGACCGACGTCGAGGGGCTGTACGCCAACTGGCCCGCCTCCGACGAGGTGATCGACCGGCTGACCGTCGACGAGCTGGCCGAGCTGCTGCCGAGCCTGTCGGCCGGCATGATCCCCAAGATGGATGCGTGCCTGCGGGCGGTGCGCGGTGGCGTGTCGCAGGCCCACGTGCTGGACGGCCGGGTGCCGCACGCGCTACTGCTCGAGGTGTTCACCGACGAGGGCATCGGCACGATGGTGGTGCCGCCGGCGGCGAGCCGGCGATACCTGCCGGCGGCGGACGCGGCGCCGCGCGGCCAGGGCGCGGACGACGGAGACCAGAGAGGCGGACCGACCGGTGACCACTGACCTGCAGAGGCGTTTCGCGGCGGCGTTCATGCCGAACCGGCCGGTGCCACCGGTCACGTTGGTGCGCGGGGCCGGGTCCCGGGTCTGGGACACCGAGGGCCGCGAGTACCTCGACATGTACGCCGGCATCGCGGTGTCCGCGCTCGGCCACGCGCATCCGGCGCTGGTGCAGGCGGTCTCCGAGCAGGTGGCCAGGATCGCGCACACCAGCCCGCTGCTGATGAACGAGAACGAGGTGCCGCTCGCCGAACGGCTGCTCCAGCTCGTCGGGTACGACGGGCGCGTCTACCTGTGCAACTCGGGCACCGAGGCGAACGAGGCCGCGTACAAGATCGTCCGTAAGCACGCCGGGCCCGAGGGGTTCATCGTCGCGGCAGAGGACGGCTTCCACGGCCGGACCATGGGGGCGCTCGCGCTCACCGGCAAGGCCTCGATCCGCGACCCGTTCGGCCCGTACGCGGTGGATGTACGGTTCGTCCCGTACGGCGACGCGGCGGCGCTCGCGGCCGCGGTGACCGAGGGCTGCGCGGCGGTCTTCCTCGAGCCGACGCAGGGCGAGGCCGGTGTGGTGCCGGCGCCCGACGGCTACCTCACGGCGGCCAGGCAGGCGTGCGACGCCGCCGGCGCGCTGCTGGTGATCGACGAGATCCAGAGCGGCATCGGCCGCACCGGCACCTGGTTCGCCCACCAGCGCGAGGACGTCAGGCCCGACATCCTCACGCTCGCCAAGGGGCTCGGCGGCGGCATCCCCATCGGGGCCTGCATCGGGGTCGGCCCCGCCGGCGAGGTGTTCGCGCCCGGCGACCACGGCTGCACGTTCGGCGGCAACCCGGTCTCCACCGCCGCCGCGCTCGCCGTGCTCGACACCATCGAGCGCGAGAACCTGCTGGCCGCCGCGGCGACCGTGGGAGAGCTGCTGGCCGACGGGCTCGCCGAGGTCGAGCATCCGCTGCTGGCCGGGGTGCGCGGCCGCGGGCTCTGGCTGGCGCTCGCGCTCACCGGCCCGGTCGGCGGCGCGGTGGAGGCGGCCGCCCGCGACGCCGGGTTCCTGGTCAACGCCGTCCGGCCGGACGCCGTCCGGCTGGCCCCCGCGCTGACGATGACGACGGTGGAGGCGCAGTCGTTCCTCGACGCGCTGCCCGGCATCCTCGACGCCGCGGCGAAGGCGGCGAGCGCGGCGAGCCAGCCGGACGCCGCGAACACGGCGAACGCCGCGCGGGAGCGTGAGTCGTGACCGTACGCCACTTCCTGCGCGACGACGACCTCTCGGCGGCCGAGCAGACCGAGGTCCTCGACCTGGCCGACGCGATGAAGCGCGACCGCTTCGGCTACCGCCCCCTGGAGGGCCCGAAGACCGTCGCCGTGCTGTTCGACAAGCACTCCACCCGGACGCGGATCTCCTTCGCCGTCGGGATCGCCGAGCTGGGCGGCCAGCCGCTCGTCATCGACGCCCAGCAGAGCCAGCTGGGTCGCGGCGAGACCATCGCGGACACCACGCGCGTCCTCGACCGCCAGGTCAGCGCGATCGTCTGGCGGACCTACGGCCAGGACCGCGTCGACGAGATGGCCGCGGTCAGCTCCGTGCCCGTCGTCAACGCGCTGACCGACCTGCTGCATCCCTGCCAGGTGCTCGCCGACCTGCAGACCGTACGGGAGGTCAAGGGCACCCTGGCCGGGGTGACGCTGGCCTACTTCGGGGACGGCGCGAACAACATGGCGAACTCCTACCTGCTGGGCGGCGCCACCGCGGGCATGCACGTGCGGATCGCCGGCCCGGAAGGGCTGCGGCCGGACGCCGCCGTGCTCGCCAGAGCCGCCGCGATCGCCGCGGCGTCCGGCGGATCGGTGACCGTGACCGCCGACGCCAAGGCGGCCGCCGCCGGCGCCGACGTCCTCGCGACCGACACCTGGGTGTCCATGGGGCAGGCGGACAAGGACCTGTCGGCCTTCCGGCCGTACGCGGTCGACGAGGAGAAGGTCGCGCTGGCCGCGCCTGACGTGTGCGTGCTGCACTGCCTGCCCGCCTACCGCGACCTGGAGATCGCCGCCTCGGTGATCGACGGCCCGCACAGCGTCGTCTGGGCCGAGGCCGAAAACCGGCTGCACGCCCAGAAGGCGCTGCTCACCTGGCTGCTGGCCAGGTCCGGCGGGACGGCGCCCACGCCAAACCGGGGGGAAGCATGACGACGCCGCTGACGAAGGCGGCCAGGCACGCCCGTATCATCGACGTGCTCGGCCGCCAGGCCGTGCACTCGCAGGCGGAGCTGGCCAAGCTGCTGGCCGACGAAGGGCTCGAGGTCACCCAGGCGACCCTGTCCAGGGATCTCGTCGAGATCGGCGCGGTGAAGCTGCGGGCCGACGACGGCAGCCTGATCTACGCGGTGCCCGGCGAGGGCGGCGGCCGCATCCCCCTGGCCAGGACCGGATCGGCCGAGACGTTCGGCGCCCGGCTGAGCCGGCTCGCCCAGGAGCTCCTGGTCAGCGCCGAGGCGTCGGCCAACCTCGTCATCGTGCGCACCCCGCCGGGCGCCGCCCAGTACCTCGCCTCCGCCATCGACCACGCGGAGTGGCCGTCGGTGCTCGGCACGGTCGCCGGCGACGACTCCATCCTCGTGATCGCCCGCGCCCCGGACGGCGGGGCCGCGCTCGCCGAGGCGCTCCTCAAGCTGACCGAGCGACGACCCTAGGGCTTCGGCCCACCGCCCGGCACCGGTCCATCGCGCCGGATCCCCGCCCGTCGACCAACGAATTCCGCAAGGAGAGATAGATCATGACAGAGCGCGTCGTACTCGCGTACTCGGGAGGTCTCGACACCTCCGTCGCCATCCCGTACATCGCGGAGGAGACCGGTGCCGAGGTCGTCGCGGTCGCCGTGGACGTCGGCCAGGGCGGTGAGGACCTCGAGGTCATCCGCAAGCGGGCGCTGGCCTGCGGCGCCGTCGAGGCCGTCGTGGCCGACGCCAGGGAGGAGTTCGCCGCCGACTTCTGCGTGCCCGCGCTGCGCGCGAACGCCCTCTACATGGACCGCTACCCGCTCATCTCCGCGCTGTCCCGACCGCTGATCGTCAAGCACCTGGCGGCGGCCGCGCGGCAGCACGGCGGCACGGCCGTCGCGCACGGCTGCACGGGCAAGGGCAACGACCAGGTCCGCTTCGAGGCCGGCCTGGCCGCGCTGAACCCCGAGCTCGACGTGATCGCCCCGGCCCGCGACTTCGCCTGGACGAGGGACAAGGCCATCAGGTTCGCCGAGGAGAAGGGGCTCCCGATCGACGTCACGGCGAAGTCGCCGTACTCCATCGACCAGAACCTCTGGGGCCGCACGGTCGAGACCGGCTTCCTGGAGGACATCTGGACCGCGCCGGTCGAGGACGTGTACGACTACACCGGCGACCCGGCCGCGCCGCGCCAGCCCGACGAGGTTGTGATCACGTTCACGCGGGGCGTGCCGACCGCGCTCGACGGCAGCGCCCGCACCCCGTACGAGATCATCGCCGAGCTCAACGAGCGGGCCGGGGCGCAGGGCGTGGGCAGGATCGACATGGTGGAGGACCGCTTGGTCGGCATCAAGTCCAGGGAGATCTACGAGGCGCCGGCGGCGATCGCGCTGATCACCGCGCACCAGGAGCTGGAGAGCGTCACGATCGAACGCGACTTGGCCCGGTTCAAGCGGTCGGTCGACCAGCGCTGGGGCGAGCTCGTGTACGACGGGCTGTGGTTCTCGCCGCTGAAGGACAGCCTCGACGCCTTCGTCGCCGCGTCGCAGGAGCACGTGTCGGGCGACGTCCGGCTGACCCTGCACGGCGGTCGCGCGGTCGTCACAGGACGCCGCAGCGGCGCCTCCCTGTACGACCACGATCTGGCGACCTACGACACCGGCGACACCTTCGACCAGAGCCTCGCCAAGGGTTTCGTCGAGCTGTGGAGCCTGCCGAGCAAGATCGCCGCCAACCGCGACCGCGCCCAGGCTTGATCCTTCGGTCCGGAAACCCGGGCCGGACACCCGGATCCCTACCCGGAACCGGACACCTGAGAGAGCGTTCCCGCCCTGTGCGGGAACGCTTTTTCGTGGGTCCCGGGACACATCGCGCCGAACGGTGACATGTAAGCGAGTGCACGGTCCGGGTCAACCCCGCGCGGCCTGGATCACCGAGGGCCGCTTGGTGCGGGCCTGACGACCAGGGAGGAGCCGCCGGATGAGAAGTGACCCCACCGTGCACGTTTCCGGACGTTGAAGACCGCCCATGTCCGAATCCCCCTTCGCGGACTTCAACGACGAAGAGTTGCACGCGCTGCTGCGCAAGGACAGGTTCCGTGGACCGCTCTGGGATCGCTGCGTCGAGGCGCTCGCGCACCTCGGGGTGGCCACCCTCGCCGGGTGGATCGCCAGCAAGAAGATCTTCCAAGAGATGCGGAGACGGCGGTACTTCTGCTGCGGTCCGGTCGTGATCGACCGCCAGGACGCCGCCGACCTCGCGGCGGACGTCGTCGTCAAAGCGATCGAGCCGTACCGGAAGCTGCTGACGGACAGATGGGATTCGCAGGGGCCCGCGAGCCTGAAGTCGGCGTTCATCGACGAATGCCTACGCCAGTTCCCCAACCAGTACCGCCGCTGGCTCCGCGCCAACCTCGGTCTGGACCGCGAGAAGATCTTCGATCTGCCCGGCGACGAGGAGGTGGCCCGGTGGTCGGACGGACGGGCGCTGACCGATCCCGTCCGGGCGCTGGTCGGCGACCCGGAAGCCTTAACGATCAGCCGTGAGCAACAGCGCGAGGTGCTGGCGCTGCTCCCCGACACGTTGCGGGGGGTCGTCCAGCTCGTCCTGGCGGGCTACAGCTTCAGGGAGGCCGCGGCGGCGCACGGCATGGACGACAGCATGCTGCGCAAGCAGCTGTACCGGCTCCGCCCGCGGCTGCGGGAGCTGTGGGAGGAACTCCACTCGGAGCCGGACTCATGACCTTCTCGCCGGGGGAAGGAGCGGTGACAGACGGGCGCCGGACGTGTCGGCCGGCGGCGAACGGACAACCCTCGGAGGTAGGGGATGTGGGACGAAACGGTCGGCTCGGCTGAGCGGGACGGGTTCGAGCGGCTTCTCGCCGCGTCGTCGCTGGCGACCGGCGTCGACATGGGCACGCCTGAGAAGTTGCCGGCCGGCCGGCTGCGGCGGTTGGCGGCACGGATGGGCGAGCAGGCCTCGATCAGGTACGCGATCGGGATCGAGCTGCTCCCGTTCCGGATGGTCGGCGTGGTCGTCGACGAGAACGGTGAGCGGCTGGCCGACGACCAGCTGGTGCTGGACGACATGGATGTCACCACCGTGGTCTCCGGCGCCGCCGCGCTGACGTCCGCGCTGATGGACCTCGTCCCCTACGTGCGGGCGGCCGACGAACGCGTCGCGCTCGGATTCCAGCAGGGGGGGCCGGTCGACGTCGACTCCGGCACCGTGCTCTTCTACCACAAGGCCCCGCCCGATCCGCCCGGCCCGGTGCAGGGGATCGACTGGCCCGACTCCCAGCCCCTCGGCCGGCTGTTGAGCCAGGCCACGGGCCTGCCCACGGTGCTGGGGAACGATGCCGACGCCTATGCGGTGTACGAGATGTGGTTCGGTGCCGGCAGGGAGCTGAGCCGGTTCGCGATCGTGCTGCTGCGCGAGGGTGTGGGGAGCAGCCTGGTCGTGGGGAACCGCCTGTTCGACGGTCCCATGGAGCTGGGGCACCTGAGCGTCCTTTCGGACGGCAAGCGCCAGTGCGACTGCGGGATCGTCGGCTGCCTGGAAACGACCGGCGGTATTCACGGCATTCTGGAATCCGTCCACCACTACACCCAGGAAAGCCTCGCCGACGTGGTGGCCGCGGCCCGGCTCGCCGAGCGCCCCGACACCGCGCACGCCGTGGAGGCGTTCAAACGTGCCGGGCACGCCAACGCCAAGGGCATCGGGGTGATCGTCGACATCGCCCGCCCGCAGCGGGTCGTCGTCTACGTTCCTCCCGTGCTGGCCGACCCCGCGTTCCGGGCGGCGGGCGCCTTCCGGGCCGAGGTCGAGACGTTCCGCTCCTACTGCCACAAGGTCTACGCCGCCGGCTGCGAGCTGGTCATCCAGCCGCTCCGTCCGTACGACGGAGCCCATGGCGCGGCCCTGGCGGCCCTGGAACGCCGGTTCGGCATCGTGGCGCCAGCCGCAGCGGCCGGCGCGGCGGAAGGGCGGCAGCGATGACCGCCGCGGAGGAACTGACGGGAGCGGAGGAGCTCACGGGAGCGGAGCGTGACACGGCTGGCGGCAGCCCGTGCGCGATCGGCTTCGACGTCGGCGGTACCAAGATCGCCGCCGGGGTTGTCACCGGTACCGGCCGCATCCTTCATCGGCAGGTCGTCCCGACCCCGCACCGGGGGGATCCAGCCGTCCTGCGCTACGTGCTCACCGAGCTCGCCACGGACCTGAACGCCCGGTACCCGGCGGTCGCCGGGATCGGCGTCGGGGCCGCCGGCCTGGTCGACTGGCCCAGCGGGCACATCCGCTGGGCGCCGAACAACACCTACCGCGACCTTCCCCTACAGCAGGCGCTGGCGCGCGACGCCAACCTGCCGGCCGTGGTCGAGAACGACGCCAACGCCGCCGCCTGGGCCGAGGCTCGGGTGGGAGCCGGCGCCGGACGCCGCGACGTGGTCGTCCTCACGGTCGGCACCGGCATCGGCGGCGGAATCATCCTGGACGGACGGCTCCACCGCGGGCGTACCGGCATCGGCGGCGAGGTCGGGCACCTCGTCGTGGCCCCGGCGGACGGGCAGCGGTGCGGGTGCGGGGTCGTCGGCTGCCTGGAGGCGATGGCATCAGGAACGGCGCTCGGCCGAGCCGCCCGCGCGGCCGCCCGCGCCGATCCCGGCGGCAGGCTGGCCGCTCTCGCCGGGCACGCGGACGCGGTCACCGGCGAGACCGTCTTCGAGGCCGCCAGGCTCGGCGACCCCGTGGCGCGGGAGCTGTTCGACCGGCTCGGCCACTGGCTGGGCGCGGGCATCGCCTCCCTGGTGACGCTGTTCGACCCGGAAGTGGTCATCGTCGCCGGCGGGCTCGGCACGACCGGTGATCTGCTGCTGGCGCCGACTCGGGCCAGCTTCGAGCGCTTCGTCTTCGCCCGCGCGCAGCGGACGCTCCCCCCCATCCTGCCGGCTCGGCTCGGCGCGGACGCGGGCATGATCGGCGCCGCTCTGCTCGCCCTCGAGCGCCGGGCGGAGGGCGTCCACGCCGCCGCCGTAGCAGCCCCCAGGCGCAGGTGAGCGGTTGACACCAATGCACCGCGAAATACGGCCAAACGCGCGATGTTCGGCGACATGTAACAGATAGCAACCATCGCGGAACAAGGGGCGAATATGTCAAAGGCGGCATTGGCCGGGAAGCCGGGAGCGCAGCCCTACGAACTGTTCGAGCACGGTATCGGTGGCGTTGCCGGCAACCCACTCGTGCTCGTTATCATTCTCTTCGCCGTCCTCTGCGTCGGCCTGCTCATCTGGGGGCTCGGTTCCGGCCGGAGCGTCGATCTGGGTTCGGTCGAGTTCGGCCCGCTCAAGTTCGGGCCCGTGCGGCTGCGCCGCGCCCCGGCACAGGGCCAGGCGGGCGACCTCGAGGCCGCCGGCCGGCACCGCGACCCGATGTCCGTCGAGCGTGACCCCGCCGGCACGCGCATCTACCATCCGGACCAGGCCGCGCGCTTCTACGACGAGATCGCGGTCAACTACGACCAGCGCAACTCCCCGAACCTGCTCGCCACCCACATGGAAGTGATCTCGCAAGTCGACCAGGCACGGCAGGCTAAACCGGATCTGAACGTCCTCGACCTCGGTGGCGGAACCGGCCAGAACGTGGCCACCCACTTCTTCAACGACACCAAAATCCGCTGGACGTACGTCGACTTCAGCCACGCCATGGTCGACCAGCTCCAGCAACACCTCGCCGGCCGGCCGCTCTACGAGCGGTTGAGGGTGCACGTCGGCGACATCGACAGCGTGCACCGGCAGCTCAAGTCCGGGTCCTATGACGTCGTCCTGCTCAACCTCGTGCTGTCGTCGATGCCGCGGCTGCCCGACTTCAACCCCATCGCGCGGCTGCTCGCGCCCGGTGGCCTCCTCGTCGTCAGCGACATCAATCCGCTCTACACCCGCGCCCATCCGTACTACCGGGCCACGGCGGCGGACGGCACGCCGGTCGCCCTGCGGACCCGGCCCGTGGAGCCGCTCGACGTGGTCACCCGCGCCAATGACGCTGGCCTGGGCCTGCGGGCGATGCGGAAGATAGGGTCCGCGGCGATCAGCTACTCGTTCATCGCGGTCTTCGCCGCGGCCGTGCTGCCGCACGGCCACCAAGGGCGTCCCGGCGCCGAAGCGCTTCCCCGGTAGGGAGCGGGCGGCCTGCGAACGGGGTGGGCGGGGTGATCACGCCGATAGGCTAGGGCGTGTCGTCCGCCATGTTGACATGTGAGAAGAGGATCGGCGTGACCAAGGCACCGACGCGGTTGTGGGGGGGACGGTTCGAAGGGGGACCATCGGACGCGCTGGCCCGGCTGTCGGTGAGCGTCCAGTTCGACTGGCGGCTGGCACCGTACGACATCCTCGGCTCGCGCGCGCACGCCAGGGTCCTCGGTCGGGCCGGCCTGCTGACCGACGACGAGCTGGCCAGGATGCTAGCGGCCCTCGACGACCTGGAGCGCGCCTGCCGGGCCGGCGAGTTCCGGCCGACCGTCGCCGACGAGGACGTGCACACCGCGCTGGAGCGCGGCCTGCTCGAACGGCTCGGCGCGCTCGGCGGCAAGCTGCGCGCAGGACGCAGCCGCAACGACCAGGTCGCCACCGACCTGCGGCTGTACCTGCGCGACCACGTGCGGCAGATCGTCTCGCGCGTGGTCGAGCTGGAGACCGCGCTGATCGCCCAGGCGGAGCACAACCTGGGGGTGGCCGCGCCCGGCATGACCCACCTGCAGCACGCGCAGCCCGTCCTGTTCTCCCACCAGCTCCTCGCGCACGCGCACCCGCTGGCCCGCGACGTGGACCGGCTGCGCGACTGGGACCGGCGGGCCGCGGTCTGCCCGCTGGGCTCGGGCGCGCTCGCCGGTTCCTCGCTGCCGCTCGACCCGCAGGCGGTGGCCGACGAGCTGGGCTTCGACTCCGCCGCGCCCAACTCGATGGACGCCGTCGCCGACCGCGACTTCGCCGCCGAGTTCCTCTTCGCCGCCGCGCTGCTCGGCGTGCACCTGTCCCGGCTGGGCGAGGAGATCGTGCTCTGGGCGTCGCACGAGTTCCGGTGGATCGAGATCGACGACACCTACGCGACCGGCTCGTCGATCATGCCGCAGAAGAAGAACCCAGACGTCGCCGAGCTGGCCAGGGGCAAGGCGGGCCGGTTGATCGGCGACCTGACGGCGCTGCTGACGACGCTCAAGGGCCTGCCGCTCGCCTACAACCGCGACCTCCAGGAGGACAAGGAACCGATCTTCGACGCCGTCGACACGCTGCTGCTCGTGCTGCCGGCCGTCTCCGGTCTCATCGCGACGATGCGGGTGAACTCGGCCCGCCTCGAGGCGCAGGCCGGATCGGGATTCGCGCTGGCCACCGACCTGGCCGAGCTGCTGGTCAGGCGCGGCGTGCCGTTCCGCGAGGCGCACGAGGTCGTGGGGCACCTCGTCATCTGGTGCCAGGTCAACGACAAGGACTTCGGCGAGCTGACCGACGAGGAGCTGGCGACGGTCTCGCCGCACCTCACCCCGGACGTCCGCGAGGTGCTCGACGTGCCCGGCGCGCTCGCCTCCCGCGGCGGCCCCGGCGGCACCGCGCCCGACCGGGTGCGCGACCAGATCGCCGCGCTGCGCGCGGCCGTCAACGGGCACGCGTCCTGGGCGAGCGACAGTTGACCGCGGGGGCGCCCCTGCCCAGGGAGTTCTTCGACCGGCCGGCCGATGAGGTCGCGCCCGACCTGCTCGGCCGCCATCTCGAACGGACGTCGCCCGACGGCACGGTGCTGCTGCGGCTCACCGAGGTGGAGGCCTACGCGGGCGAGGCCGACCCGGCCTCGCACGCCTACCGGGGCCGTACGGCGCGCACCGCGGTGATGTTCGGGCCGCCCGGCCACGCGTACGTGTACTTCACCTACGGCATGCACTTCTGCGTCAACCTGGTGTGCCTGGGCGAGGGCACGGCCGCTGCCGTGCTGCTGCGCGCCGGGGCCGTCGAGGCGGGACAGGAGATCGCGCGCGGGCGGCGGCCGCGTGCCACCGACCGCGACCTGGCCCGCGGCCCGGCCCGCCTGTGCCAGGCGCTGGGCATCGACCGCGAGCTGGGCGGCGCCGACGTCTGCGCCGCCGGCGGCCCGTTGCGGGTGCTCGACGGGCCGGCGGTGCCCGCCGGCCTGATCCGCACCGGGCCGCGCACGGGGGTGAACGGCGCCAAGGACGTGCCGTGGCGCTTCTGGGTGGACGGCGAGCCCAGCGTGTCGCCGTACCGGCTGCACGCGCCGCGGCGGCGAACGGCCGGGGTGCGGCGGAGTGATATTGGTTAGCGTGAAGCACAGCCAGCGGGCGCCCTCCGGCGGGTCGCCCGGCTGACGACGAGACGAGCGACGAGACGAGCGACGAGACGAGGGAGACCGTGGCCGACATCCTGGACGATCTCGCCTGGCGTGGCCTGCTCACGCAGTCCACCGACCTGGACGAGCTGCGGGCGCTGCTCGCCGCCGGGCCGGTCACGCTGTATTGCGGCTTCGATCCGACGGCACCCTCGCTGCACGTGGGATCGCTCGTCCAGTTGCTGACCCTGCGCCGCTTCCAGCGGGCCGGACATCGGCCGATCGGCCTCGTCGGCGGGGCCACCGGGCTCATCGGCGACCCGAGCGGCAAGTCCGACGAACGGGCGCTCAACGCCGCCGACGTCGTCGCGGGCTGGGTGGAGCGGATCCGCGGCCAGGTGTCACGGTTCCTGGACCTGGCCGACGGCCGGGGGCTCGTCGTGAGCAACCTCGACTGGACCGGCCCCATGTCGGTGATCGAGTTCCTGCGCGACATTGGCAAGCACTTCCCGGTCAACCGCATGCTCGCCCGCGAGACGGTCAGGGCGCGGCTCGAGAGCACCGGGATGAGCTACACCGAGTTCAGCTACGTGCTGCTGCAGTCGCTCGACTACCTCGAGCTGTACCGCAGGTACGGCTGTCGCCTGCAGACCGGCGGCAGCGACCAGTGGGGCAACCTGACCGCCGGGGTCGAGCTGGTCAGGCGGGTCGAGGGGGCGACGGCGCACGCCCTGACGACGCCGCTGGTCACGCGGGCGGACGGCACGAAGTTCGGCAAGACGGCGACCGGCGAGAACTACTGGCTGGACCCGGAGCTGACCTCCCCGTACGCCTTCTACCAGTTCTGGTTCAACGTCGACGACCGGGACGTCGGCACGTACCTGAAGTACTTCAGCTTCCGCGGCAGGGACGAGATCGAGCAGCTGGAGAAGGAGACCACAGAGCGGCCGGCCGCGCGCGCCGCGCAGCGCGCCCTCGCCGAGGAGATGACCTCGCTGGTGCACGGCGCCGACGAGTGCGCCAGGGTCGTCGCGGCATCCCGCGCCCTGTTCGGGCAGGGCTCGCTGGCGGATCTCGACGAACGGACCCTGGCGGCGGCCCTGGCGGAGGTGCCGCGCGTGTCGGTGCCGCGGGCCGGGACGCTGCCCGCGGTCGCCGACCTCCTCGCCGGGACGGGGCTGGTGAAGAGCAAGTCGGAGGCGCGGCGGGCGATCGCCCAGGGCGGCGCCTATGTGAACAACGTCAAGGTGGCCGCGGAGGACGCGGCGCCCGGCACCGGCGACCTGCTGCACGGCAGGTTTCTCGTGCTGCGCCGTGGAAAGCGCAGCGTGGGCGGCGTCGAGGTCACCCAGGCCTGAGCGGCTTCCCGACCCCGTGACCGCCGCAGGGGTATCTCCCGGCCGCCGGGGGAGATGTCCGGCGTTCATCATTCGTTGTGCGGTTGGCGGCGGCCGGCTTGGAACGGGCGGTAAGGCGGTGCGGCGGTGTTCGGTCCTCAGAGTCCGTTGGTTCTCATCCTGCTCGTCGCGGGGTTCGTCGGCCTGACCTGCCTCGTGGTCCGCGGCCGCCCGCTGTGGTCGCGGCTGCTGGCCAGCACAGGGACGTTCGTCATCGCGGCGGTCTTCGGGATGGCGATCGTGAACAAGTACTACGACTACTACCAGACCTGGGGCGACCTGTACGACGACCTCACCGGGCGGCAGCCCGGCGTCAGCGCGCTGCCGCCGGCCGGCCATGGCGCCCTGCGGATCCTGCGCCAGGACCGCGCCACGGGGGAGCGGGCCAAGAAGGGGCTGCTTCTCGACATGATGCTGGCCGGCAGGCAGAGCGGGATCAGCAGGTACGGGCTGGTCTACCTGCCGCCCGAGTACTTCTGGCGCCCCTACGCCACGGCCCGCTTCCCCGTCGTCGAGCTGCTGAACGGCTCGCCGGGGATGCCGTCCGACTGGGAGCGCATGCTGCACACCAGCGAGGTCTTCCGGCGGCTGCTGCACGACCGCAAGGCGGCGCCGGCGGTCCTCGTCGCCGCCGACGTCAACGGCGGGCCGACCTCCCTCGGCCAGCAGTGCCTCGACGTTCCCGGCGGGCTGCGCGACGACACCTACCTGTCCAAGGACGTGCCGCGGGCGCTGCTCGCGTCGTTGCGCGTGCAACGGCCGGGGCCGCACTGGGCGATCGCCGGCTATTCCGAGGGCGGGTTCTGCGCGGCCAACCTGGCGCTGCGCCATCCCGGGTCCTACGGCGCGGCAGGGGTGATGAGCGGCTACTTCCAGCCGCTGCCGCGGCAGGGCGCCGACCTCTTCCGCGGCGACGCCCGCGCCCGGCTGGCCAACGACCCGCTGTGGCTGGCCGAAGGGCCGCGCCGCCCCCGCCCGTTCCCGGCGTTCTGGCTGATGGCCGGCCGGTCCGACCGCGGCGACGTGGTCGCGGCCCGCACCTTCAAGAGCGTGGTCGACCGCCGGGAGCCCGGGGTGCCGCTCGTCCTCGTCCCACACGCCGGGCACACGTTCGCCGCCTGGATCCCCGCGCTGCCGAAGCTGCTCGGCTGGGCCACCCACCGGATCGCGGTGCCGTGGCCGCCGGGTGGGGGCCAGGTGCGCTGACGGCGGCGGTCCCTGATTGATTCCGCCGGTGGGCGCTGGCAGGGTGCACGCATGGCACACCAGCCGCCGCTGCGGGTCGGCAACGCCTCCGGGTTCTACGGCGACCGCTTCACCGCGGTCCGCGAGATGCTCGAAGGCGGCCCGCTCGACGTCCTGACCGGCGACTACCTGGCCGAGCTGACGATGCTCATCCTGGGCAGGGCCAAGCTCAAGGATCCCGGCGCCGGGTATGCGGGGACGTTCCTCAGGCAGATGGAGGAGTGCCTGGCGCTGGCGCGAGACCGGGGCGTGGCGGTCGTGACGAACGCCGGCGGCCTCAACCCGGCGGCGCTGGCCGGGCGGCTGCGCGACATCGCGCGGCGGCTCGGGCTCGACGTCGAGATCGCCCATGTCGAGGGGGACGACGTCCTGTCCCGTGCCGGCGAGCTGGGGCTCGGGCGGCCGCTCACCGCCAACGCCTACCTCGGCGCGTGGGGGATCGCCGCCTGCCTGCGCCGGGGCGCCGGCGTCGTCGTCACCGGCCGCGTGACGGACGCGTCCCTGGTGGTCGGCCCGGCCGCGGCGCACTTCGGCTGGGCCCGCGACGACTGGGACGCGCTCGCCGGCGCCACCGTCGCCGGGCACGTGCTGGAGTGCGGGGCCCAGGCGACCGGCGGGAACTACGCCTTCTTCGACGAAATCTACAATGTAAAGGCGCCGGGCTTCCCGGTCGCCGAGATCCACTCCGACGGTTCGAGCGTCATCACCAAACACGCCGGCACCGGCGGCGCGGTGACGACGGGGACGGTGACCGCCCAGCTGCTCTACGAGATCGGCGAACCGCGCTATCAGGGCCCGGACGTCACGGCGCACTTCGACACCGTCGAGCTCATCGACGACGGCGCGGACCGGGTGCGGATCACCGGGGCGAAGGGCACGCCGCCGCCGCCGACCGTCAAGGTCGGCCTCAACCGGCTCGCCGGTTACCGCAACGAGGTCTGTTTCGTCCTCACCGGCCTCGACATCGCCGCCAAGGCCGCGCTCGTGCGGGAGCAGATGGAGGCGGCGATCGCCGGCAACCGCCCCGCCCGCGTCGAATGGACCCGGATCGGCGGCGCCGGCGGGGACGCGCCGGCCGCGGACACCCAGGGCGCGGCGTCGGTGCTGCTGCGCTGCGCCGTCCTCGACCCCGATCGGGCCGTCGCCGGCCGGGCGTTCAGCGGCGCCGCGGTCGAGCTGGCGCTGGCCAGCTACCCGGGGCTCACCCTGACCGCGCCGCCAGGCGACGGCGCGCCGTGCGGCGTCTTCACGGCCGCGTACGTGGACGCCGCCGCGATCGACCACGTCGCGGTGCTGGCGGATGGCACCCGGGTCCCGATCGAGCCGTCCCCGGCGGGCCGGCCCGGCGTACCGTACGCGGCGCGGAGGCGCGGCACGGCCGGCGAAACCGGCCCGCCCGACGGCCACGGCGCGCCGCGGGCCGCCGGGCACGGAGGGCGGACGAGGACGGTCCCGCTGGGCCGCGTCGCCGGGGCGCGCAGCGGCGACAAGGGCGGCGACGCCAACATCGGCGTATGGGCCCGCACGGACGGCGGCTGGCGCTGGCTCGCCCGCGAGCTCACCGAGGAGCGCCTCAAGGAACTGCTCCCGGAGACCGGCCCGCTGCCGGTGACCCGCCACCTGCTGCCCAACCTCAGGGCCGTGAACTTCGTCATCGAGGGCCTGCTGGGCGAGGGGGTCGGCGCGTCGACCAGGTTCGACCCGCAGGGCAAGGGGCTCGGCGAATGGCTTCGGGCCCGAGAGGTCGAGATCCCGGAGGAACTGCTGTGATCGTGGAGGCGGGTATCGGGAGGCGCCGGTGACGGTGATCAGAACGACCCTCGACCCGCGCGGCGACGACTACCTGGCGCGCCGCGCGGCGATGCTGGCGAAGCTCGATGAGCTCGACAGGGAACACCAGAAGGCACTCGCCGGCGGCGGCGAGAAGTACGTCGAGCGCCACCGCGCCCGCGGCAAGCTGCTCGCCAGGGAGCGCGTCGAGCTGCTGCTCGACCCCGACTCGCCGTTCCTCGAGCTGAGCCCGCTGGCCGCCTGGGGCACCGAGTTTCCCGTCGGCGCCGGTCTCGTCACCGGGATCGGCGTGGTCGAGGGCGTCGAGTGCCTGATCACCGCGAACGACCCGACCGTGCGCGGCGGCTCCAGCAACCCCTGGACCGTCAGGAAGTCCTTCCGCGCCGGCGAGATCGCCCTCGCCAACCGGCTGCCGTCCATCCACCTCGTCGAGTCCGGCGGCGCCGACCTGCCCACCCAGAAAGACATCTTCATCCCTGGCGGCCGGCTCTTTCGCGACCTGACCCGGCTGTCGGCCGCCGGGATCCCGACGATCGCGCTGGTCTTCGGCAACTCCACAGCGGGCGGGGCGTACACCCCGGGCATGTGCGACTACGTCGTCATGGTCAAGGAGCGCGCCAAGGTCTTCCTCGGCGGCCCGCCGCTGGTCAAGATGGCCACCGGCGAGGAGTCCGGCGACGAGGAGCTCGGCGGCGCCGAGATGCACGCCCGCACCTCGGGCCTGGCCGACTACATGGCCGCCGACGAGGCCGACGCGCTGCGCATCGGCCGCCAGATCGTCCGCCGCCTCGGCCACCGCAGGCTCGGCCCGCCGCCCGCGGCCCAGCCCGCCCCGCCCCGCCACGACGAGGACGAGCTGCTGGGCATCGTCCCCGAAGACCTCAAGGTGCCGTTCGACCCGCGCGAGGTCATCGCCCGCGTGGTGGACGGCTCGGACTTCGACGAGTTCAAGCCGCTCTACGGCACCAGCCTCGTCACCGGCTGGGCGCGGCTGCACGGCTACCCGCTCGGCATCCTCGCGAACGCGCGCGGCGTGCTGTTCAGCCAGGAGTCGCAGAAGGCGGCGCAGTTCATCCAGCTCGCCAACCAGCACGACACGCCGCTGCTGTTCCTGCACAACACCACCGGCTACATGGTCGGCAAGGACTACGAGCAGGCCGGGATCATCAAGCACGGCGCACTGATGATCAACGCTGTGTCGAACAGCACGGTCCCGCATCTGTCGATCATGATGGGGGCGTCGTACGGCGCCGGCAACTACGGCATGTGCGGCCGGGCCTACGACCCCCGCTTCCTGTTCACCTGGCCGAGCGCGAAGTCGGCGGTCATGGGGCCGCAGCAGCTCGCCGGGGTGCTGTCGATCGTCGCGCGGCAGGCGGCGCAGGCGCGCGGCCAGGCCCACGACGATGAGCGGGACGCCGAGATGCGCCAGATGGTGGAAAGCCAGATCGAGGCCGAGTCGCTGCCGTTCTTCCTGTCCGGCCGCCTGTACGACGACGGCGTCATCGACCCGCGCGACACCAGGACCGTCATCGGGCTGTGCCTCTCGGTCATCCACAACGCTCCCGTGGCCGGCGTCCACGGCGGCTTCGGCGTCTTCCGGATGTGATCATGATCGATTGTGTGCTGGTCGCCAACCGCGGCGAGATCGCCAGGCGGGTCTTCCGCACCTGCGCGGACCTCGGCATCACCACCGTCGCCGTCTGCTCGGACGCCGACGCGGGCGCCGGACTGCCGCACGCCGCCGAGGCGGACGCCGTGGTGGGGCTGCCCGGCGCGGCCCCGGCCGAGACGTACCTGCGCGGCGACCTCGTCGTGGCGGCCGCCAGGGCGGCCGGGGCCGACGCGATCCACCCCGGGTACGGCTTCCTGTCCGAGAACGCCGGCTTCGCCCGCGCCGTGCTCGCCGCCGGGCTGACCTGGATCGGGCCGCCGCCCGCGGCCATCGAAGCCATGGGCTCGAAGATCGAGGCCAAAAAGATCATGGCGGACGTGGGCGTGCCGGTGCTGCCCGAGCTCGATCCAGAACGCGTCGCCGACGCCGACCTGCCGCTGCTGGTCAAGGCAGCGGCCGGCGGCGGCGGGCGCGGCATGCGGACCGTGCGCGCCCGCGCCGACCTCCCCGCCGCGCTGGACGCCGCCCGCGGAGAGGCGGGGTCGGCGTTCGGCGACCCGACGGTCTTCTGCGAGCCGCTGGTCGAAGGCGGCCGGCACGTCGAGGTCCAGGTCCTCGCCGACCGGCACGGCACCGTCTGGACGCTGGGGGAGCGTGAATGCTCGATCCAGCGCCGGCACCAGAAGATCATCGAGGAGGCGCCGTCGCCCGCCGTCACCCCGCGGCTGCGGGCTGAGCTGTGCGCGGCCGCGGCCGCCGCCGCCCGGGCGATCGGGTACGAGGGCGCCGGCACCGTCGAGTTCCTGCTCGGCCCGGACGGCCGGTTCTTCTTCCTCGAGGTCAACACCCGCCTCCAGGTCGAGCACCCGGTCACCGAGTGCCGGTACGGCATCGACCTGGTCCGGCTGCAGATCGAGATCGCCGAGGGCGCCCGGCTGCCGGAGCGGCCGCCAGAGCCGCGGCCCGGGCACGCCGTCGAGGCCCGCCTGTACGCCGAGGACCCGGCGCACGACTGGCGCCCGGCCACCGGCCGGCTGCACACCTTCGCGGTGCCGGGCGTCGACGCCGAGTTCCGGGTGCCGGACGGCTACGGGCTCAGGCTCGACTCCGGAGTCGCCGGCGGCAGCGACATCGGCGTCCACTACGACCCGATGCTCGGCAAGCTCATCGCCTGGGCGCCGAGCCGGGCGGCGGCCGCCAGGCGGCTCGCCGCCGCGCTGCGCGGGGCCAGGCTGCACGGCGTCACCACCAACCGCGACCTGCTGGTCCGCGTGCTCGCCGACGGGGGGTTCCTGGCCGGCGACACCACCACCGACTACCTGGACCGGCACCGGCCGGCCGGGCCGGCCGCCGCGCTCACCCGGCCGCTGGCCGGCGAGGCCGCCGTGGAGCTGTCCGCGCTCGCCGCCGCGAGGGCCGACGCGGCGGCGAACCGCGCCGCCGCGCGCGTGCAGGCCGGC
>DASUWU010000170.1:0-7995 GCA_036378315.1 Streptosporangiaceae bacterium
AAAGGAACCCCAAACCGCAAACCCCCACCACACCCCACAAGGCACAGCAGAAACCCACGGCTACGGAGACCAACAAGTACACATCTGGCTCACACAAGCACGCTGTTGAGTTCTCAAAAAACGAACACCCACCACCCAGCCGACCAGCTTGGTAGGCCCGGAGGGGCAACCCTTCTATCTTACTTGGATCCCCGCCCCTGTCAATCCGATCCGGCGTACCGGATTGGATCTCTTGGGACTTCACCCAGCCCGCCACGCAACCACTCGACATGATCACTTTGGTGGGGACCCACGGGCCGGCCGCCGTTCGGCGTCCCGCATCCCGTCTGGGCTACCGCTCTAGGCTACACCGTTTTCGGGATGTCCCGGACGGCCTAGCTTGGCGCGGTCCGCCCCGAGCGAGGAACTCTCCCCGCTCCGGGGCGAAGAGAACATTAGGTGATCGGAAGCACCTCGTCAAACCGGCCGGCTGAGCGCGGGATCTGCGCTGGTCACGCGCCCGCGCCGCCGCCCGCACCGGTGATTCCCGATGCGGCGGCGACGACCCGCGGCATCGCCGTCGTCCCCGGAAGAAGCCGGTGAAAACGGGCCCGGCGCGCCGGGCCCCGCGTGCTGCCTGGCAGCCCCCTCCGTACCGCCTCTGCCGGGCCCGCCCAGGTACCGCAAAGGACCGGCTCGATCC
Organism: Streptosporangiaceae bacterium; assembly: GCA_036378315.1. Lineage (GTDB taxonomy): Bacteria > Actinomycetota > Actinomycetes > Streptosporangiales > Streptosporangiaceae > CALAED01. The sequence continues at coordinate 683 of DASUWU010000170.1, forward strand.
GGCGCGCCGCGGCTGCTCCCGGCAGGAAACCCTGCTGACGGGAACCCTGCTTACCGGAAACCCTGCTCAATCGGGACGACCTACCTCGTACATCTCATAGGGCCACGGATGACGCACAGCGGCCGTCGTGGTAGCCATGGCCCATGACCGACTTCGATGTCGCGGTGATCGGCCTCGGGCTCGCCGGCTCCGCCACCGCATGGGCGGCGACCGGCCGCGGCTACTCGGTCGCCGCGTTCGAGGCATTCGCGCCGGGGCATCGGCGCGGCAGCTCCCACGGGCACTCGCGGATCTTCCGGCGCGCCTACCGCGACCCGTTCTACGTCGAGCTGACCGGACGTGCCCGGCGGCTGTGGCGAACCCTCGAGGACGCGGCCGGCGAGCGACTCATCGAACCGACGGGCGGCATCGACAAGGGGGACCTCGCCCACTTCGCGCCGATGGCCGAGGCGCTGGAGTCCGCCGGCGTCGCGGCGGAGATGCTCGAGCCGGACGCGGCGGCCGCGCGCTGGCCGGGCTTCGTGTTCGACGGGCCGGTGCTCTTCCAACCGGACGCGGGCGTGATCGAACCCGAACGTGCCATCGCCGCCATGACGCGGCTGGCCGCGGCGGCGGGCGCGAAACTGTCGTACGAGGACCGCGTGTCGGCCTTGGAACGCGACGGCGACGGCGTACGGCTGGAGTCGACGACCGGTTCCTGGCGCGCCCGTACGGCCGTGGTCGCGGCGGGCGGATGGACGGCGCCGCTGCTGTCGGGCCTGGTCGAGCTGCCCACCCTGACCGTGAGCCAGCAGCAGGCCTTCTTCTTCCGGCCGCACGAGCGGCGCCCCTGGCCCACCTTCATCCATGAAGAACGCTCCATCTACGGGCTGCCGGAAGGGCCATTGGTCAAGGTGGCCGAGCACATGCGCGGCAAGGAGACGGCGGCGGACACCCGGGACGGCGTCGTGGAGCCGGCCGCGCGGGAGCGGGTCGTCTCCTACGTACGGGAACTGCTGCCCGGGCTCGATCCCGTTCCCCAGGACGAGCTGACCTGCCTCTACACGACGACGGAGAACGAGGATTTCGTCATCGACCGACGCGGCCCCATCGTCGTCTGTTCCGCCTGCTCCGGCCACGGAGCGAAGTTCGCGCCGCTGACCGGCGAGCTCGTCGCCGATCTCATCGACGGCAGGCCACCCCTTCCGCGCTTCGCGCTGCCCGCCTGATCGCCCCAGTGCGCCCGCGCCAGCGCACCCTAGGTGCGCTGGCGCCGAGCCGCCGCGCGGACCCGCGCAGGCGCATCCGGCTCGGGGCGGCGGTTTCCTGCGAGGCTCCCGGAGCCCATGGAAGTTCAAATCTTCGGTGCGGCGCCGACCATGAACGGCGACCGCCATATTCCGCCACCATGGGCCGCCGTCCACAATTTCCGTATTGCGCGCATTCGCTCAGAAGAATGGCCTCGATTTTCCAGGGCGGTGCCAACCGCCGGCAAATTCAACGGGCCGGCAGCGGGACCGGGCCCCGTTATCCTCACACCGAAAAGGGTAAATGTGATCACGTTTGAACGCCGCCTTCGCCGGTCCATCATTTGCCCACGCCGCATCGGTCACCACCGAGGAGTGCCCGCCATGTCCACGTACGCTTCCCCTCCCGCGCCCGCCACTCCGCCGCCCACGGTTATCGACTACGATCGCGGCGGGTACGACTACCGGAACTTCTGGACAGACCGCCAGTACGAGGAATGGGCCGAATTCCGCGTACTAGCTCGAATAGTCGGAAAAATCGGGCAGCCGCGATGGTTCGCCGACTTCGGCGGCGGCTTCGGCCGTAACGCCGTCCATTATCGCGACCGTGCGCGCCATTCTGTGATCGTCGACTACTCGGCCAACAATCTCGCGCACGCGGGCGAGCTGCATGCCGACGACATCGCGGCCGGCCGCATCCATCTGATCCGCGCCACGGTCACCGCGCTGCCCTTCGTGGACGCGGCCTTCGACGCGGCCATGGTGATCCGCGTCCTGCACCACCTGGGCGACGTCGAGCAGGCGCTGTTCGAGATGGGCCGTACGGTACGCGGCAGCTGGCTGCTCGACGTGCCCATCAAGCACCACGCGCTCGGCCGGTTGCGCAGCGCCATACGCCTGCAGTCGCGGGAGATGAAGAGCCCGGAACCGCTCGTCCGCGGCACCAGCGAACACCCGTTCCGCGCCTACCGGCTGCCGGTGATCCGGCAGCGTCTCAGCGAGACCGACTGGGACTCCGCGCTGGTGGCCAGCGTCAACAACTTCCGCAGGTGGGACCAGGCCTTCCCCCGCCCGGTCGTCGCCACCCTGCGACCCGTGGTCCACACGCTGGAGATCGTGGCGCAGACCACGGGCAGGGGCTGGTGGGGGCCGAGCCAGTTCCTTCTGGCCAGGCGCCGGAACTCCGTCCGGCCGCTGCTCTGCCCCGCGCCGGACGGCCTGCCGCCGACCGTGGCCATGCTGGCCAGGCGGGTGGTCTGCCCCGCCTGCCGCGGCGCGCTCAGCTGGGCCCCGGACCAGGCGGAATGCTCCGTCTGCCGGCGGACGTACTACCGCAAGGACGTGTTCTGGGACTTCGTTCCCTAAGCACAAACCCGGCGGGCGGAGGGCGGTCCCCGCAGGCCGGTCACCGGCGGCTCGGCGCCGGAGGACCATGGTCCTGAACCGCGGTGAAGGATGACCCTGCAGCCGGCGGCTGATGCGGCGTGGACTGAAGGTGGAGGAGTAAGTCCAACAGGGAGATCACCATGAGCGCACTCGAACGCCGTGACCGAGGGCTGCTGCCGGAGCTGCTCGACTGGCTGGAGTCGCCCTTCTCGGTGCTGCGTCCCTCCACGGGGCAGGCCATCCGGGTCGAGGACTACGTCACCGACGACGCCTACGTCATCCGCGCCGAGCTTCCGGGCATCGACCCGGACAAGGACGTGGAGATCACGGTGACTGGGAACATCCTCAGGATCCACGCCGAGCGGCACGAGGAGCAGAAGGAAGGGCGCAGGTCGGAGTTCCGCTACGGCTCGTTCACCCGGTCGCTGACGCTGCCGGAAGGGGTCGAGGCCGCCGACGTCAAGGCCGACTACAGCAAGGGCATCCTCGAGATCATCGTGCCGGTGCCAGAAACCAAGCGCGAGGTCCACCGCATCCAGGTGAACGCCAAGTAGCGACCCGGCCGGCCGCGAGCCCGGGGGCAACCGGGAGGTGCCGTCCCCGGGCCCGAGACGTCGCGGTCGCGACCGATGGCGCGCCGCCGGGGGACGGCGGCACATACGGCGCGGCACAGGTGGACAAGGGAAAGGGAGGACGGTTCACCCATGGAAATCAAAGAACTCCTCGGGGACGAGGCGCCGTCGCTGCTGGGGCACGAATGCCTGACGATCCCGCGTACCGATCTGGCCCTGCCGGGACCCGACTTCGTCGACCGGGTACTGGTGGCCAGCGACCGGCCGCCGGCGGTGCTGCGCAACCTGCAGCATGTCTTCGACACCGGCCGCCTCGCCGGCACCGGCTACCTGTCCATCCTTCCGGTCGACCAGGGCGTCGAGCACTCGGCCGCGGCCTCCTTCGCGCCCAACCCCGCCTACTTCGACCCGCTGAAGCTGTGCGAGCTGGCGGCCGAGGGCGGCTGCAACGCCATCGCCTCGACGCTGGGCGTGCTGGGCCTGGCGTCGCGCCGGTACGCGCACAAGATCCCGTTCATCGTCAAGCTCAACCACAACGAGCTGCTGACCTACCCCAACCGCTATGACCAGGTCCCGTTCGCGTCGGTCGAGCAGGCGTTCGGACTCGGCGCCGTCGCGGTGGGGGCCACGGTCTACTTCGGGTCGCCGGAGAGCATGCGCCAGCTGCAGGAGGTGCGGGAGGCGTTCCAGACCGCCCATGAGCTGGGCATGTTCACGGTGCTCTGGGCCTACCTGCGCAACGACGCCTTCAAGAAGGACGGCGTCGACTACCACCTCAGCGCCGACCTCACCGGCCAGGCCAACCACCTCGCCGCCACGGTCGAGGCCGACATCGTCAAGCAGAAGCAGCCGCAGAACAACGGCGGCTTCCACGCGATCGGGTTCGGCAAGACCGATCCGCGGGTCTATGAGGAGCTGACCACCGACCATCCGATCGACCTCACCCGCTGGCAGGTCGCCAACTGCTACATGGGCCGGGTCGGGCTCATCAACTCGGGTGGCGGCTCCACGGGCAAGGGCGACCTCGCGCAGGCCGTAAGGACGGCGGTCGTCAACAAGCGGGCGGGCGGCATGGGCCTGATCGTGGGCCGCAAGTCCTTCCAGCGTCCCATGCCGGAGGGCGTCGGCCTCATCCACGCCGTCCAGGACGTCTACCTCGACGACTCCATCACCGTCGCCTGATCCCCCGCGGGGGGACGGCGGTGACGGAAGGGCCGAGGGGCCGCCCCCTTCCGCGGGCGACCTCTCGTGACTTTCCGCGCTTTTTCCGGATTTGCGACTCGTTGCCGTCTTTTACTCGATGACGGTGAGTGGTGCCCAAATTTCTCCGCCGATCACCCCATCGATCTGCGTGCTGAAGGCGATCGGCTCGCTGCCTTCTTCACGGACCACATGGCCGTACAGCACGTCCCCGCGTGGCGCCTGCCGCATCCTGTTGAGCAGCTCGGAGAAGGGCGAGCAGCGCGGGCGACATCAGCGCGACGACGGACGCGATGGTCACACCTCTCGCCGACCGGTGAACTGGATAGTGCCTCATCGAGCACCTCCATCTTTTTGGGCCCCTAAAAGGGAGACTCCCGCACAGCGGGCGGCCGCCCCCGAACGGCCGTCATTCCACCATTGCGGAGCGACGCCGGGGCGGCGCGAGCGGCCCTGAGGGCGGCGGGGCGTCGCGCTCGTCGGTGTCGCTACCTGAAGAGCGTGGCGTGGAGGAACGGATGGGCGCGCGGCGACGCGGTCGCGGCGGCGGAATAACCCTATGCCGGACATTCCTTCCCCCTGTCGCCGGCGGCGGTCAGCCGGTCGCGGACGGCGACGACGCCGTCGACGGCGGCGGCCATGCGGACGGCCACCTCGATCTGGCTGCTCGCCTCGACCTCTCCCCCCAGGACGGCCACGCCCTCCCGTACCTCGACCGTGATCAGGGCCGGGTCGGCGTGCAGGTTCCCGACGAACACCGTGTCGATGATCTCCTGCCGGATCTCGGCGTCCGGCCGCAGGAAGACCTTGAGGATGTCGCGCGGCGCGACGATGCCCACCAGCCTGCCGTCGGCGTCCACCACCGGCAGCCGCTTCACGCTGTACTCGTCGAGACGGCGCGCGGCCTCCACGATGGTGGCGTCCGCGGAGATCACCACCGCCGGTGCGGTCATCACCTCGCGCGCCTCGGTGGCGCCCGCCTTGTACGTGGGCCAGCCCCGCCACAAGCGGCGCCGACCCGCCGAGCGGGGCTCGTCGTGGAACTCCTCCTTGTAGAGCAGGTCGCTCGCGGAGACCACCCCGACCACCTCGTGCGCCGCGTTGACCACCGGCAGGGCGGCGACCTTCCGCTCGGCCAGCAACGCCACCAGTTCCTTGAACGGCGTGTCCTCATCGGCCGCCACGACCGTGCGCGTCATGACGTCGCGCACCCTGCGCTCGGTCATCCGAGTCCCCCTAACACCTCGGCACCGGTTTGCTGTACGTCGTGTTGCTCGGGTTCGCCACGTAGTAGTCGGACACCCAGCGTGCGCTGTCGAGCCTGTCCCACACGCTCGTCGTGCTGACCTTCGAGCCCGCCTTCTGGCACACGACCCAGGCCAGCGCCCCGTTCTGGAGCGTGCCGACCTTCGCGTAGGACGTACCCGGCCCGCTCCGCTGGCTCAACCCGCCGGCCGCCGTGGTCTGGTACGGGTAGGCGCAGCGCGGCAGCGGCGCGCTGTAGGTGGTGTTGGACGGCGTGCTGACGTAGTAGTCCGACACGTAGCTGCCGTCGGACAGCTTGTCCCACACGCTCGTCGTGCCGACCTTCGAGCCCGGCGCCTGGCAGACCGCATGCAGCCCGCTGCCCGGCGCGTGCGTCTTCGCCGCCGCGTACGACGTCGAAGGACCGGTACGGGCGTTGAGCGGCGTGGTACTGGTGACCGTGTAGTCGAAGGCGACGGTCGCGACCGGCGCGTCGAACCGGTCGTTGTCGATATTGATCGACACTCCGCCGTACGTCTCGATGTGGTCGCCGCGGTACTGCTTGGCCCGCTGGTGCGTCGCCCACCGGCCGTCGGCGACTCCGGTCCAGCCGGTCAGCGCCGTGCTTCCGTCCCAGCGGGCGATCCACAGCGCGTCCGGCCGCGCGTACGACGTCGAGGTGTAGACCGCGGCCAGCTGCGGCGCTCCGGAGCTGAGGTTGGCGTAGACCCCCGACACGTATCCCAGCGCGTGCAGCCGCTTGGTCCAGGCCGACAGGTAGGTCAGCACCGCCGTCCTGCACTTGGTGTCCGCGGTCGAGTAGTTCTCGATGTCGTTGTAGATCGCGCTGCCCGGCAGGATGCCGAGCGCCTTGGCCGCGGCGACCGACTCGTTCGCGGCCGCGGTGCCCTCCGCCGCGGCGCCCGACGAGGAGATCTTCTGGTCGGTCGGCTTGCCGCCGCACGGCGGCTGCAGGCCCTTGTGGATCGGGATCAGCCGCCAGCCGAGCGCCGCGACGCCGCTCACCCATCCCGGCGTCAGCTGCGGCTGCCCGCAGGTGCGGTTGACGCCGCTGACGTAGATTCCGACCGCCCGGTACGGGGACGCGTTCCACGCTTTGATCGCCGACAGCGCGGGCGCCGTACAGGTGTCGAACGCCGACCCCGCGAACCTGGTCGCCGTCGCCCCCGCCGGATAGGCGACGGACGTCGCCGGCGCCGCCGCGGCCGGGGCCGCGAACACGACCGAGCCGCCGGCCGCCACGACGGCGGCGGCGACGAACACGCCAAACAAGTGATATCGACGAACCATGACGAAACCCCCCGCGGATCGTGCCGTCCGCTGACACCACGATGGTGAGTGCCGGCGGTCGTGGACGGCAGGGCCAAAGGGCCCGGGGACCGCGTCGTTCGCCCTGATCCCGCCCGTCCCCGGCGCAGCGGGCGGGAGCTCAGCCGGGCTCCCTGGCCGTCACGCGGCGCAGCCGGGCGCCGTCCTCGCGCTCCTGCTCCTCCAACCCGAGCTCGATGTCGGCGAGCGCCGCGGCCAGCCGGGGCAGCCACCGGTTCCTGATCGCGCGCACCCGGCGGCGGGTGGCGGCGACCTCGTCGTCCACGGTGCGCGCCGCCGCGGCCGCCGCCGCGTGCGCGCAGGCCGCGGCCAGCGCCGCCCGGCCCGCCTCTCT
>DASUWU010000171.1:0-11009 GCA_036378315.1 Streptosporangiaceae bacterium
CTCGGGCAGCCGCGCCGCGACGTCGCGGATGAAGCCGTCGCGTTCGGGCTCGGGCAGCTGGTCGAGGTACGGCCCGAGGACGACGGTGCGGAGGTAGCTGCGGAACTCATCGCCAGGCCGCAGCCTGGCCGGATCGGGCAGCAGGTCGACCTCGACGTCGGTGAAGCCGGCGCGGTCGAGCCGCTCGGCGGTCTCCTCGGCGCCGGCGAAATGCGCCGCCTTGGCCGGCGTGCCGAGCACGTCCTCGACGGCCGCGAGAACCCGGACGACGCAGCCCAACCCGCCGCACTCGGCAACGAACTGGCCGCCGGGCCGCAGCACGCCGGCGATGTTGCGGAAGAGCGTCTCGTGGTCGTGGATCCAGTGGAAGGTGGCCACGCTGAAGACCGCGTCCACGGATTCGGTCACCGGCAGCGGCTTGGTCAGATCCGCGTTGATCACCTCGACCCGGTCGAGGCGATCGGCGAGGTTGGACGCGAGCCGGTCGAGCATCCGCTGGGAGCCGTCCACGGCGATGACCCGGCCCTCGGGGAGCAGGTCGAGCAGCGCGGCGGTGTCCCGGCCGGTGCCGGCGCCGGCGTCCAGGACGGTCTCGTCGCCGCGCAGCTTCATCCTGCCCAGGGTGCGCCGTCCCCAGATCTGGTGCGGCAGCGGCAACGAGTCGTAGGTCTTGGCGTCCCATTCTCTTGGCATTGAGCTTCCTTACTGGAGATATGGAGATGTGTCCGAGCCGTCGATCGGCCGCGGGTCGCCGGCCGCCGGTGTGCCGTCACCTACCGGGAGGCCGTCACCTACCGGGAGGCCGTCGCTTATCGGGAGGCCGTTGACGGTGACCGACGTGTGCGGCCGTTCCGCCCGCCGCAGCAGGCCGAGCACGGCTCCGTGGCCGGTCCAGTGGACGAGCCGGTCAAGACCGTCGCGGTCCTCGGGCGGCCACAGGCACTGCAGGAGGATGTTCCTGAGCCCGACCGGTCGCGGGCCGACGCCGAGCCAGCCCCGCAGGTCGAGCCTGGCCGAGACGTGCAGCTCGGCCGCGGTGCCCGTGCCTGTGCCCGTGCCCGTGTCCGTGCCCGTGCCTGCGCCGCTGCCGCTCCGCCCGCCCAGCGCGGCCAGCGCTTCGGCCGCGAGCGCCGCCAGCAGGTACTCCTGCGGGTTCGGCGCGCTGTCGGCGCCGAACAGCTGCTTGGGCTGGTCGATCTCCATGCGCGAGCCGGCGGACGTGGCGATCGAACGCAGCCCGCCCTCCCACTCGACCCGCACCTCGTGTGCCGTGGCCGGCCGGTCCTGGGCGGCGCCGGACGGGCCGAGCGTCACCGATCGCGGTTCGTCGCCGGTCCAGGTGCCGATGACGCGAACCTCCGCGGGCTCGGCCAGCGTCCTGCGGATGACGCTGAACCGCCGCACGTGCTCGAGCGCCAGCCGTGCCTGGCCGGCATCGAGATCACCGCGGAGATCCAGCTCGAGCCCGGCGCCGAGTGACGGGCCGGGCCGGCCGGCGAAGGCGCGGACCGAGATGCCCGTGGCGTACGCGCCCTGGACGGCGAGGGAGGTGGCCGCCGTGGCGGCCGCGCAGCCGCCGAGCGCGGCCAGCGCGGCGGCCATCGGGCTGGGCGCGTCCGCTCCGAGGTCGGGCGCCGCTGCCGGCCTGGTCGGTGCCGTCGCCACGGTGAGGGCGAACGGCCTGGCCACCCTGCCAGGGCCGAGTCGCATCGGGAGCGTTCGCACGCGCTCGCGCCCGCCGGCAGCCGGCGTCCCCAGGACGTTCAGCTCCGCCTGCGCCTCCCACGAGGCCTGCCGACTGGCCACAGCCAACTCCCGCATGCCGGTCACGTCGACGCCATTACACATGCCGCGTCCCTTCCGGCACGCGAGGCGGCGCCGGGCGGGCGGCGTCGAGCAGGCCGCGCAGCGTCCCGACCAGCCTGGCCGGCGGCTCGATGCCGGGTGCGACCCTGACCAGCGTCGCGCTGATCCCCGCGGCCCGGCGCCGCCGGGCGCCGAGCCCGGCGTGCGACGTCCTGGCCGGCAGGCTGACCGACTCGTCGTGGGTGGCGGGGACCAGCGGCGCGCGCGGCTCGAACGACAGCAGCCCGCCGAAGCCACGGTGCGTCTCGGCGGCCCACGGCGCTGAGTCGAAGTCCGGCAGGTTCACCCGCGCGACGCCGGGATGGCCGCGCAGGAACGCGGCCACCTCCCGGGTGTTCCGCTGGAGCGCGGACATCCGCAGCGCGAGGGCGCGCAGCGACGCGGCCAGCAGCTCCGAGCTCCACGGATCGAGCCGGGCACCGGTGCGCGCCGCCTGCGCCGCGACCCGCCGCACGAGCCGGGGCGGCCCGGCGACGACTGACGCGTCAAGGCCCACGCGCCCGTCGAGGTACGGCGAGCAGCGCTCCACCACCAAGGTGGCGCCGAGGTCCAGCGGGCGCAACAAGGCCGGGGACAGCGCGGTGTTGTCGACGACGAGGAAGAGATCGGCGGCGTGGGCCAGCTCGGCCAGCTCGTTGACCGGGCTCGGCCGCATGAGCGGGTCGCTCAGCGACTCCGTGAGGACCACCTGCGTCTCCGGGCGGAGGCACGCCCCGACCGCGGCGATGTCGGTGCAGTCGGTGAACGAGACCTCCCGCCCCATCCGCGCCAGGTCGTTCTCGACGAAGTCGCGGACCGGGCCGGCGAGCTGGGCGGGGACGATCACGTGCCCGCCGGGGTTGGTGAGGGCGGTCAACGCGCCGCCGGCGGCCGCGCCCGACCCGGCGAGCAGGGCCGTCGCCTCGGCCCCGTGCAGCTCGCCGACCAGCCGCTCCGCCGCCGAACGCGGCGGCTCGTCCATATCGCCGGCCGCCTGGGCTATCCAGGGAAGATCATCGGCTTGCATGCCGGTGCTCGCTCACCGTCGGCAGACGGGCGCGTCGGAAAGGCCGATGCGCTGGTGGAAGTAGTGGGAAATGATCTCTTCGTGCAGCGCCTCTCCGTCCAACGTCGGTTTGAGGGCGGCCCCGCCCATGATCTCCTCGACCAGCCCGCGCTCCAGGAGGTCCTCGAAGGCCTCGCGGAACGGCTCCATCCGCAGCAGGTCGGCGCCGAACTGCTGCCGGTAACGGTCGAGGACGATGGGCTGGTTCGCCTTGAAGTTGAAGCCGAGCGCGGTTCCTATCGCCTTGTGCCCGGTCAGCCGGCGGCCATAGGCCAGCGGTAGCCCCGGCTCGGTCTGCATGTGCCGCACATAGCCGGAGATGTCGGTCCGGTTGTGCGTCTGGACGAACTCGTCGCGGTCGCCGGTCAGCCATCCGTAGGCTCCGGGGCCGTGCGCGAGCATCGTGTGGTAGTGCTCCCACTTGTTCTTCGACGTCTGGGGGATGTTGCCGTCCGCGTACGTCCCCGGCCGGCTCCACCAGCCGCAGGGGCTGGGGTGGTAGCCATGGTCGATGAGCACCTCGACGGCCGCCTCGCGCATCGAATAGGTCGACTCCAGGTCGGGGAAGTATCCCTCCCTGACCAACCGGTCCCGCACCACCGGGTTGTTCCAGACCGCCCTGTTGCCGATGCCCATCTCCTCGCGGTCGGCGTTGCGCAGCCGGTAGATGGTGATGGTGGGGACGCCGAGCTCGACCAGCGTGGTGAGGTCGGCGCGGACCGAGTCCGGCGTCTGGTACGGCAGCCCGAACATCATGTCCACGTTGAAGGGGCGGCCGGTGTCCAGCAGGTTCTTGACCGCGGTCAGCGACTCGGCTGCCGAGTGGCGCCGCTTGGTGAACTCGTTCACCTCGTCCTGCAGCGACTGGATCCCCATGCTGAACCTGTTGAAGCCCAGGTCGAGGGCGCGGCTCAGGTTGTCGCGGGTGAAGTTCTCCGGGTTGCCCTCGATGTTGAACTCGAGCCCGTCGACCAGCGCGTAGTGTGCGCGGACGTGCTCGACGAGCGGCGCGATGGTGTCGTGGTGGCCCAGCAGCAACGCGGCCGTGCCGCCGCCGATGTAGAACGACTCGATGCGCGCGCCGGAGATCCAGCCGAACCGGTCGAGATAGCGCCGGGACTCCTCGATCAGCAGGTCCGACCACAGGCGCAGCGCCTCGTCCTCGCGGCCGCGCGGCACCAGCCGCTTGACGTAGCTGCAGAAGTGACAGATGTAATTGCACAGCGGCAGATGGAAATACAGATGTGCGGGGAGCCCGGCGCCGGGAAAGGCGGCCAGTTCCGCGGTGAGCGCGTCCTGGTCGAGCCGGTCGCCGGCATTGGAGGTCACGTTGATGTTGTAGTGGTCGCGCGGGATCTGTAGCTGCGGATTGCGGTCCAGGAGTGCACCGATGTTCAGTTCGAGGCGCGCCGCCATGGTGGTCCTTCCCCCGGTTGTGGAGCGAGCGGTGAAATCTGTTACGAGATGGCCGTTTCGATGAGCGCGGCGAGTTTCTCGACGTTGCCGGGCTCGATCATCGTGAAATGGTTGCCCGGTACGTCGAATATTTCGATGGCGTCGGCCCGGCGCGTCCAGTCGAGGTCGCGCGGCAGCTCGACGGATTCCAGGGAACGGTCGGTGACCCGGTACAGCGTGAGCTTGCCGCGGTAGCCGCGCGGGTCGTAGGTCGTGATCGCGTCGAGGTTGTGCTGGTACATGTCGACCATCCGGCGAAGCCGGTCGGCGTCGAAGTCGGCCGGCACGGTGCCGGCGGCCACCGCGTGCTTCAACAGCAGCCGCGCCCGCTCGTCAGGACCCAGCGACCGCACGGTGGCCAGGTCGAGATCCAGCCGGAGAGCCCGCGACAGCAGGGCGCGCAGGGCGTAGTCGTCGTCGCCGTCGGTGTCCGCCGTGGGCCTCGTGTCGAACAGGCCGACGAGACCGACCGGTTCGCCGGCCTCCCGCAGCTGCCTGGCCACCTCGAAGGCGAGCACCCCGCCCATCGAGTAGCCGAGCAGGTGCCAGGGCCGGCCGGCGGGATGGACCGCTCGCGCGCGGTCGACGAAGTCGGCGGCGATCTCGTGGACGGTGCCCAGCGGCCGCTCGCCAGGCTGCAGCCCGACCGACTGGAGCGCCCAGAACGGGCGGTCGCCGCCCAGGTTCTGCATGACCCGCACGTAGACCAGGACGGTTCCCGACACCGGCGGCAGCCCGTAGACCGGGGCGAGCGCGGCGTCGCCGGCGCGAAGCCGGATCAGCGGGCTCGCGGCCCCGTCGCCGCCGCGCCGGACGATCTCGGCGAGCTTGGCGATGGTGTTGGCCTCCAGCAGTTCCCCCGCGGTGACGTCGATCCCGAAGAGCCTGCGGATCCCCACCACGATCTTGATCGCGAGGAGGGAGTGGCCGCCCGACTCGAAGAAGTCGTCGTGGACGCCGATCTCCGGCGTCCCGAGTACCTGCCGCCACAGGTCGCAGATCTGCAGCTCGATCCCGTCCCTGGCCGGGGTGAGCGGTCGGGCGGATGTGGCTTCCGGTGGCATGGCTTCTCCTTGCGCCGTTGGAGGTTCAGCTCGTCGCGGGCACCGGCCGCGTCCGCCGTGCCCAGCGCGTCGCAGGGGAGATCGCCCAACCGGCGACCACGAACAGGCAACCGAGCACCACCCATCCCGGGGCGCCGCCGCTGATGACCAGCACGGTCAGCAACGTCGGCGCGATCACCTGGTTGGCGGCGAGCCCGGTGTCGAACAGCGCCTGGTACTGCCCCCTGCGTTCGGCCGGCGCCAGCTCGTACGCCAGCACCCACGACGCGGCCGACTGGACCATCTCGGCGTACACGTGGAGCATGGCGCCGCCGACCAGCAACGCGGCCGCCAGCAGGACAGGGGTGCCGGCCGCCGTGGCGAACAGCACGCACGCGCCGAGCAGCAGCAGGCCGGCTCCGCGCATGGCCCGGACGGCCGGGGTGAGGCCGTCGATGCCCTTGGTCACCCGCACCTGGGCGACCACGACGGTCACCGTGTTGAGGACGACCAGGGCGGCGATCATGGGTCGGGGCACGCCGGTGTGCCTGACGATCCACAGCGGCAGCACCACGTCCAGCAGCGGCGCGTGCATCGACAGCACCATGTTGATCAGCGCTGTGGTCGCGTACGGCCGGTCCCTGAGCACGACCAGGCGCGGCCCGCCCGCCGCATCCCGCCGCGCGGTCGGCGCGGTCGCCGGCAGCCGCAGCAGCATCAGCGCGCAGCCGATGAACGACACGGCGTCGACGGCGAGTACGCCGCGATAGGCAGCCGGCGTATCGGCGGCGAGGGCGATCGCCCCGAGCCCCGCGCCCAGCGACATGCCCACGTTGGTGACCACCCGCAGCCGGGCACGGGCGCGCAGCAGGCTCGTGCCCGACAGCACCGTTGCGATCATCGCCTGCCGGGCGGCGTAGCCGCCGCGATCGAACAGCGCGAAGCAGCACGCGACGACCACGAAGGCGGCGTAGGAGCGCAACACGATGAAGCCCACGGAGGCGAGCCCGGTCAGCGCGACCAGCACGACGGCGATGTTCCTCGCGCCCCGGCTGTCGGCGAGATGGCCGGCCGGGACGCCGGCGAGCACGCCGGCGATCCCGGCGACGCTCAGGCCCAGCCCGAAGGCCGTGGGAGAGATGCCCACCACCCTGGTGAAGTACAACGCCGAACAGGTGGCGAAGGCGCCGTTGCCGGTGGTCGTGACGAGTTGGGCGATGATCAGGGTACGGGCCGGCCCGGGTGGGCCGGCCAGCGCGCTCGGTTTCCTCAGCATGCGTTCATCCGAAGTGTGCGGCGTAGAACCGGCTGATCTCGCGTGCGACGCCGCCGGGGTCGTTGAGACAGGTGTCGTGGGCACCGGCGATCAGGCCCGCCGTCAGCCGCGTGCCGCAGCGGCCCCGCAGCCTGGCCAGCTCCGCGGCGGAGACCATCGCGCTGTCGGCCGCGGTGAGCAGCAGCGTGGGAGCGGCCAGCCGCTCCAGCATCCCGCCGTATCCGTACGTCCAGCGCAGATAGCTGCCCTCGGCCCATTCATCGGCGACATGCCGGGCCGGGTCGGCGTCGAAGGACTGGTCGATCACGACCAGGCTCCTGGTGCGGTCGGCCGCCCAGGTGAGCGCGCACGCTGCCGCCACTAAGGCGCCGTAGGAGTAGCCGATGAAATCGATCGGCCCCGGCAATACATCCGCCACCCTGTGAACGTCGGCGGCGAAATCCAACACCGAATAACCCCAGGCCGGTTTGAAGCTGGCGCCGTGCGCGCGCAATGACGCATACATCGACGTCACGGCCGGCGCGTCCAACGATTCGCCCAGCGGCCTGAGCTGGCGCTTGTCCCCGCCGAATCCATGCAGATAGAGACGAGAATGCCGGCGGCCGTCCCCGGCCACGGTCGCCAGGTCGAAGTCGATGAGGGCGATGTCCTCGACTTCGGCCAGCGCCGGCCGGTGGCCGGCCACCTGACCATAAAGCACGTTATGACTCCCCCGATAACACCCCGTGCGCCACCCTGTGCATAAAGTCGTCTGCCGTGCCGTAATCGGCCCCGCAGGCAAACCAAACTCGGCCTTTAACTTAATCAGCGACGCGGAGTTGCACCATAGCCTTCCACATGATGAGACAACGTCCGCCGGGCCGCGATGAGGGAGGCTGGTGGTATTGCCGAGAACAGAAAAGCGAGATGAGGCTGCCGCGATTCGTGGCCCGCACAGTGACCACGGCGGCGCCGCGGCCGGCGCCCCGTATGCGCCGCGACCCGGCCGTGGGGTAGGGGTGGGGAGCCGAGGATTGTTGAGGGGAGCGAGTGGTGAACGTGTCCGAGACACTGCTGGAGCTTGAAGAACGAGGGTGGCAGGCCCTGTCAGCGGCCGGCGGAGCGGACTTCTACCAGCACATACTGACCGACGACGCCGTCATGGTGCTGCCGTTCGGCACCCTCGAAAGGGACGCGTGCGTGGAGTCGATCCGGCAGGCTCCCCCGTGGGCCAGCTACGAGATCGCCGACCCCAAGGTCGTCATGCTCGGCCACGACAGCGGGCTGATCACCTATCGCGCCGAGGCGCAGCGCCCTGGGGAGCCCACCTACCGGGCGATGATGACGAGCGTTTACGTCACCCGGGGCGGGCACTGGAGGCTGGCGTTGCATCAGCAGACGCCGCTCATGACGGCCTGACGGCGTCCGGCGAAACCGTCCCTGTCCCCTCGTGTCCTCCATCCGCGGCGGCGCCGCGCCTTGACGTGGACGGTCGGCGCTGGACGAGCAGCATGGCGGCGTCGTCGTCCAGGATGCCGCCGACGTGCTGGAGGACCTCGCCGTGCAGCCGGTCGAGCGCGTTCTCCAGGTCGGGGCCGGCCAGCAGCCCGCCGCGTTGCACGAGCGGGAAGAACGCCCCGTCGCGGTCGCGTGCCTCGCTGATCCCGTCGGTGTACAGCAAGATCCGGTGACCGGCCGGGAAGCATACGGCGTGCGTCCGCCGGTCCTCTCCGGCGAGGCCGCCCAAACCGAGCGGCAGCCCCTCGTCGTCCGGGCCAAGCAGCCGGGTGGTCCCGTCACCGAGCAGCAGCGGGGGCGGGTGCCCGCAGTTGAGCACCTCGATCCGGTCGGTATCGGGGTGGATCTCGATCAGGATCGCGGTGACGAACTCCTCGCCGTACACGGCATGCGCCGCCTCCGCGTTACGGGTCAGCGCAGCCTCCAGCCGTACGGCGACCGCGGCCAGGTCGTGCGCGTCGTGCGCGGCCTCGCGGAACGCGCCCACCACCATCGCCGCGGTCTCGACGGCGGCCAGGCCCTTGCCCTGGACGTCTCCGATGATGAGCCGCACCCCGTTGGGCGTGCTGACCACCTCGTAGAGGTCGCCCCCGATGCGGGCGTACGCGGTCGCCGAGATGTAGCGCACCGCCATCCGCAGCGGGCCGACGACCTGCGGGACCGGCCGCAGCAGCACCCGCTGCGCGACTTCGGCCACGACCCGGAGGCTGGCCAGCTCGCGTTCCCGGCGCTGCCGGCCGGCCGCCGCGACGGCCCCGGCGATGGTGACGCCGAGCACCGTGACGAGGGCCAGGTCGTTCCGCCTGGACCCCATGATGTGGTTGTAGAAGGCGAGGGTCTCGGTCAACGCGAGCGCCGTGACGCCGATGAGGACCGTACGGCGCACTGTGCCGGACACCGCGGCCAGGGCCGGGCCGAGGGACAGCAGCTGCGCGAACGAAAGGTCGGGCCCGGCGAGGATGTCCACCGCCGCCACCACGCCCATGACCGCGAAAGGCAGCGCGTCCAGCCATACCTGCCGCCGCGGCCGCTCCACGGCCTCGGCGGCGATCACCCGCACCGCTGCTCGCGACGAGCCATGCCTTCGTGCCAGCGCCACGACCTCTCCCGTCCCGCCAGCTCGGCCGGCGGGCGATCCGACTGTCCAAAAGCCTCGAAGTTGTACGGAGCCTACATCGTGACCTCGAAGGACCCTTGTCCCGCGGAACGGACCCCGCGATGGGGGCGTGCGGTCGCGGCGGTGGTCGTCAGGCCGGCGGGCCGGCCAGCCGCTCGGCGAGGCGGTCGAGTGCCCGCTGGTTGAGCCCGCGCATCGTGGCGCGCACGATCGGCGCGAGCAGCCGCTCGACCGCCGGTGCCCGCTCCCACGTGTAGGTGAAGCTGACCCGCGTACCACCGCCGGGCAGCTCGGCCAGCTCGTACGTGCCGTACGCGACGCGCCGGCCACGGGCGCCGACGTTGCGCTCGCGGATGAGCAGGGGCGGGCGCGCCTCGACGACCTCGATCTCCACGTCGTCGGTCACCCGTCCCGACTTGACCGTCACCGCGGCCTTGGCGCCGACCCCGCGCTCAGGGCCCGAGTAGTGCCAGTCGGTCAAGAAGTGGTCGGTGAACGTCTCGTGGGCGGCCATGACGTCGAGGAACTCGTACACGCGGTCCCGCGGAAGCGGGACGTCGACGGCGACGGAAAGCGACTTCAGCATGATGTACCAAACGGTACATTAAGATGGGACCATGCCGCGACCCAGTCCCCGCGGCCGGCTCCTCGACGCGGCGATCACCTACGTCGAGTCGCGCGGCATCACCGACCTCTCGCTGCGCGAGCTGGCCGCCGCCATCGGCACCAGCCACCGGATGCTCATCCATCACTTCGGCAGCAAGGAAGAGCTGTGGGTGGAGGTGATCCGCACGGTCGAGCTGCGCCAGCGCGAGCGGCTCGCCGCCCTGCTGCCGCGGATCTCCGCCGATCCCGCCGCCGATCCCGCCGGCGATCCCGCCGCCGACCCCGCCGAAGCGCTGCGGGCATGGTGGCGGCAGATCTCCGACCCCGCGCTGTGGCCGAACGTCCGGCTGTTCTTCGAGATCTACGGCCAGGCGCTGCAGGGGCGTCGCGGCGCGACCGCGCTGCTCGACGGCATCGTCGACGCGTGGGTCGAGCCGGCCGCGGCAGCCGAGATGGCCCGCGGCGTCCCGCCGGAGTGCGCCCGCGCCCGCGCGCGGCTCGGCGTCGCGGTCGGCCGCGGCCTGCTGCTTGATCTCGTGGCGACCGGGGACCGTGCCGCGGTCGACGCGGCGATGGAGGAGTGGATCGCCTCCTACGTCGCCACCATGTAGCCGTCGCCACCATGTAGCCGCCGCCGAGGCGGAAAAGGTGGTGACGGCACGGCGCCCGTCGCGCTACATCTACAGGTCAACGCGGCCGGTTGAGAAGGGGGTGGACGGCGTGACCGACAGGGTCTTCGACGTCGAGGGCGTGTTCGGGGACGACTACCTGCGCTTCTACGCCGAGCAGCTCGAAGAACGCGCGGACGCCGACGCGGACCTCATCTGGCGGCTGCTCGACCTCGAACCCGGCATGGAGGTGCTCGACCTGGCCTGCGGGCACGGCAGGATCGCGAACCGGTTGGCCGCCCGCGGCTGCCGCCTCACGGGTCTGGACGCCACGCCGCACTTCCTCGAGCTGGCACGCGCGGACGCCGCCGACCGCGGCGTCGCCGTCAGCTACATCGACGGCGACATGCGGTCGCTGCCCTGGGAGGACGGGCGCTTCGACCGCGTCATCAACTGGTTCACCGCGTTCGGCTACTTCGAGGACGCCGGCAACCGC
>DASUWU010000172.1:0-2857 GCA_036378315.1 Streptosporangiaceae bacterium
CGCGCGGTCAGGAGAGGGTGTCGCAGAGGTTCTCGATGGTGCCGCGGACGTGGTGGAAGTCCCGGGTGTTGTCCGGGGTGATGGTGAGGAAGCCCTTGCCCTGCAGGATGTACCAGCCGGCGGGGTAGGCCCGGTTGCCGATGAACACCCTGACGCTGAAGCCGCCGTCGAAGTACCAGACGGACCCGCCGTCGGCGAGCGTCCGGAGGCGGCCGTAGCCGGACACGTCGCGCACCGCCGACTTCCCGTTGCTGGTGTTCGTGAAGCGGATCACCAGGGGGCCCCGGAACTCCTGGATCCGCGGCGAGCCGTCGGGGAAGGTCGCGTCCGTCCTGACCTCTTCCTCGTCCCGCAGGATGTCGCCGTGCACGGTGAACGAGCAGACACCCGAAGTCGTGAACGGCTCGCTGCGGAAGGGCACCCACCGGGCGTCACCGCTCGCCCCGGCGGCGGGGGCGAGCAGGGCCATGGTGGTGCCGGCGACGGCGACGATGGTTGATGCTCGACGCATAATCGTCCTTTCGGGATGTTTCCGGCATCGTGGGGGAGTCCCCGCCCGGGACGCCATGGTTTAGGCCCTGCCTGAAAGGTGCGGTCGTGTTGCGGTTGCGATTCACCGCCGAGGATCTGCTGCGCGTCCGGCTGGCCGCGCGTCCGGCACCGCTGCTTGAGCTGGGCATGGCCGTGGCGACGCTCCGCCGCGACGACGCCGTCTTCCGCGGCTGGGCGCGACGCACCCGGCTGCCGCGCGCGGCGCACCCGCTGTACGAGCTGATCCCGCCGACCGCGACCGGGCCGCTGTTCGTCGACCCGGTCAGCGAGGGCCTGGAGGACGGCCTCGACATGGTCCTGTCCACCCGTCAGGCCGACGCGCGGGCCGAGCTGGCGCGCACCTGCCGCCCGACCCGGCTGACCAGGGGGCTGGCCGGGCGCGATCCCGGCGCCTGGGGGACGCTCGAGAACGCCATCCGCGCCGCGTACGGCGCGATCATCGACCGGGACGGGACGGCGATGCGGGCGAGCTTCGATGCCGACCTCGCCTGGCGGCGGATGCTCCTGTCGGAACGCGGCGCGGGCGCGGCGCTGGCCGGCATCCACCCCGGCGGGCGCTGGGTGGGCACCACGCTGGAGTTCGACGTCCCGCACGACGGGGAGCACGCCGCCGACGGCCGCGGCGTCACCCTGCTGCCGTCCGCGTTCTGGGCGGGCCGGCCGATGGTCGGCACGCACCGGGACGGGTCGATGCTGCTCGTCTATCCGGCGCTGACGCCCGTACCGCTCGTGGACGCAGCGCCCGGCGACGCGCTGAGCGCGCTCCTCGGCCGCACCCGGGCGGCCATCCTCGAGCTGCTCGTCGAGCAGCGCACGACGACCGAGATCGCGCGCAAGCTGGGCATCAGCGCGGCGTCCGCCTCGGCACATGCCAAGACGCTGCGCGATGCCGGCCTCGTCGCCTCCCGCCGCGCCGGCAAGGCGGTCGTCCATGTGGTCACGCCGCTGGGGGCCCGGCTGCTGGCGCGCCGCTGAGGGACGCGACCGGCCCGCGACAGCGGCGGCCTACCGCGCGATGCCGACCCCGGCCCACAGCCAGAACGGATCGTGCTCCCGACCTGGCCGGGTGGGCCGCCACAGGTGGACAGCGGCGACGCCCGGATCGACGAGATCAAAGCCGGCGAAGAAGCCCTCGATCTCACTCCGCGTCCGCGGGATGACGGCCGGGGCGTCCGGCGGGGTGGTCGCGACGTCGACGAACCGCCGCATCCCCTCGGGGTCGGAATCGGGGGTGAGGTGGGAGACGGCCAGCACGCTGCCGGGCACCAGCGCCAGCCGGAGCCGGTCCAGGACCGCGTGGGACTCCTCATCGGACAGGAAGTGCAGCACCCCGAGCAGGAGCAGTCCCACCGGCCGGTCGAAGTCGATCAACCCGTTCACCTCGGGGTGCTTCAAGATCGCCTCGGGATCCCGCAGGTCGGCCTGGACGACGACCGTCGATCCGGTGGACGCGAGCAACGCCTGGCCGTGGACGCGGACGACCGGATCGTTGTCGACATACACCACGCGGCACGCGGGGTTCACCCGGAGCGCGATCTCATGGGTGTTCTCCGCCGTGGGCAGCCCGGAGCCGATGTCGATGAACTGGGTGACGCCGGCACCGACCGCGAACCGCACCGCCTGCCTGAGGAAGACGCGGTTGTCGCGGGCGCTGCCGACCGCCCCTGGGATCGCGTCGATGAGCCGTTCGGCCATCGCCCGGTCGGCTTCGAAGTTGTCCTTGCCGCCGAGCCAGTAGTCGTAGACCCGCGCCGGGTGGGAAATATCCGTCCGGAATCCGCCGGGCGGGCGGCCGGCATCGTCCATGGCCATCCCCCAAAGTCAGCGCTTTCCGCGCCGCCAGTCCTACCGCTTGGTGTACAGGCAACTGTACCGAGGCCCGGCCGCCCGCACCGGGGGATCAGTCTTCCGGGCGCGGGCCGCGGGCCGGTTGGGTCCAGAACGTGACGGTCGGGCCGTAGTCGCGGTCCTCCTCGCCGGTGACCCGTACGGTGACGTCCCGGTCGGGATAACGCCTGGACAGGATGCCCTGCCAGCATTCGCCGATGGCCATCGCGAGCTGCGGCAGTTCCTCGCCGAAGCGGTTTTCGTCAACCAGGTCGGTGTTGGTGAACACGTCCCACAGCGCGACGGCGTTGACCATGATTTCCACATGCTCCCGCGAGCCGTCGAGGTCGCGGAACCAGTTATCGACATTGGCCGGGTCGAACCGGTCCTCGAGAAAGACACAGCCCCGATATTCCACGGTCTCCGGACAGAAGAGCCAGGCCGCCGCAAGCACGAAACGCAGCCCGCCTTCGAAATC
>DASUWU010000173.1:0-48034 GCA_036378315.1 Streptosporangiaceae bacterium
GGAACCTGCCGTCCCAGCCGCGGCGCAAGTCCTACCGCGGGCCGTTCGGCGACGTCGAGGTGGCCTACCGGCCGACCCGCGACGGGGTGCGCGTGGACGGCCACCCGAACGTCCGCCACCTCGGCACGACGCGGACCGGGCCGCCCGCCCCCGGCGGATACGACGTCGCCCTCGAGGTCGAAGGTGTCCGGCGGATCTTCTCCGTACGGGCCGTCGGGCCCGACGTGTTCGTCGACTCCGGTCTCGGCCCGGTGGCGCTGCGCGCGGTGCCGAGGTTCGCCGATCCGGAGGACCTGGTGGCGCCGGGCTCGCTGCTCGCCCCGATGCCGGGAACGGTCGTCCGCGTGCTGGCGGAACGCGGCGCCGCGGTCACCGCCGGGCGGCCGCTCGTCGTCATCGAGGCGATGAAGATGGAACACCGCATCGCCGCCCCCGCCACCGGCGTCCTCGTCGAGCTGAACGTCGCCGCCGGCCAGCAGGTGGCCGCCGGCGCCGTCCTGGCCGTCATCGCCGAGCCGACCGCCGGCAGAGGAGGGCCGCCGGGGACCGGCATCGCGCCGCCGGCGTGATGCTAGGGGAGCAGCGCGTCGAGCTGGCGGGCGAGCGGCTCGGCGCCGAGGCGGTTGTCGATGGCGAGATGCGGAACCGGCGGCACCCGGCCGGGCCGGATCGCCTCGGTGAACGCCCCGAAACCCGCCAGCTTGCCGGCGTCCCGGCGGAGGCCGCGGGCCCGCAGCCGATATCGCAGAGTGGCCGCGTCGGTGTGGATCCACACCAGATGCACGGCGTGGCCGCCGAGGTCGGCCACCCACCGGCGCCAGCGGGCGGTGGAGTGGATCTGCCCGGTGAACGGCGCGCTGAGCAGCACCGGGCAGCCGTGCGACCTGATCTCCCGCGCCGTGGCCGTCATCCCGCCGTACTCGTGCGGCTTGACGTGCTCGTCGTACCACGGGCCCTCGCGTTCGCCGTGCGGTCGCCCGGCCAGCTCCAGCGCCGCGGCGACGAACGAGCCGTACATCGTGTCCTTGTCGAGCAGCGCGGGCACCGGGTCGAGCCGGTCGAGCAGCAGCTCGGCGACGGTGGTCTTGCCGCTCCCCGGCGGGCCGGCGACGACCCACAGCGGGGCGGGCGGCCGCGGCGCCATCAGGCGGGAATCCGGACGGTCTGGGTGGCCAGCCGGGCGACCGCCGGCCCGTTGACCGTGTGGCCGAGGCCCGGCTGGGTGAACGGCACCGCCATCACCCCGCCGCTCGCCCGTACCGGAGGGGTGACGAACGCCGGCCCGTCGCCGGTCTCGGCGACGTCGCTGGGCAGCGTGCAGCCGGGCAGCCCGGCCAGCGCGATCGCCGCGGCCTGCCCGATCCCGAACGCCCCGGCCTCACCGCACCAGACGTCCCAGCCGGCGGCGTAGGCCCGGTCGTGGCCGCTGCGCGCGGCGGTCAGCCCGCCGAGCGGCGCGATCCGCAGGTGCAGGGCACGGCCGGCGTCCAGCCCGATCGCGGCGTCGAGCGCCTCGAGGTCGCCGACGTAGGGGCACAGCGGCGTGGCGATCCGGCCCTGCAGGCGGGCGTGCGCCGCGAGGTCATCGGCCCGGAACGGCCGCTCGATCGCCAGCAGGCCGTAGCCGTCGAGTGCGCTGAGCGCGGCGAGGTGCTCGCGTGCCTCCGTGTAGCCGCCGCCGGCGTCGGCCACGAGGGCCAGCGCGGGGTAGGCGCGGCGTACCGCGCGGATCGGCTCGATGTCCCAGCCCGGCCGGATCGCCACGGTGACGCGGGCGTAGCCGGCGCCGACGAAGCTGTTCACCCGGGACACCAGCGACTCGAGCGACGTCTGCACTGTAATCCTGGCGCCGACGACGACGGCGGTGCGGGTGCCGCCGAGCGCGTGCGCGAGCGGGACCCGCCTGGCCCTGCACCACAGGTCCCAGCAGGCGATGTCGATCGCGGCGGCGGCACCGCGCCCGCCGAGCTGCGCCACGCCCGCCACGTCCTCCGGCCGGTCCCAGTCGACGCCGAGCAGCGCGGGAGCGAGGCGTTCCTCGATGTCGGCCCAGATGGAGCCGTCGGCCTCACCGGGGCCGGCGTCGTGCGACCGTACGGGCGCCTCGCCCCAGCCCACAGCGCCGTTGTCGCCCGTCAGCCGGACGAGGATGCTCTCGGGACGGCCCCCGCGCCGCATCGTCACGCGGAAGGCGTCACAGCCCTGAACTCGCGGCACTCGGCGACGGCCCTCCTCCCGTGGTCTTCACGACGTTCCCTTTATGATCCCTCTTCGGCGGACCGGCTGGAACATTCCGGACGTCCGGCGCCGGCGGTGCCCGCGGCTCGACGGGCCGCGGGTCATGCGCGAGGCCCCGCCCTGAACCGCAGGTAGTGGCGGTCGTAGCCGCCGTCGGCGAGGTCGGCGAGCCGTTCGTAGGGGTTGTAGCAGGCCCAGCAGCCGCACAACGCCCACGAGGCCGCGGACGCCAGGACGTAGAACACGATCATGGCGGGGCCCAGGCTCCACGCGTACTGCGTCGTGTGCCGCTCCTCGTGGACGTGCAGCGGATGCCGGTCCGTGCGGAGCGCGTCGCGCCGGCGGAGGAGGATCACGTTGCCGACGGTGAACGCGGGCGCCGGGGGGACCGGCAGCCGGTAGCCGTAGGCGTACAGGAGGCCGCGCGGGCCGCGGGTCACGCGGCGCGCCCCGATCAGCGCGATGAGCAGCCCGAGCGGCGTCGACAGGTTGATCAGGTTCACGGCCGCCCTGATCCGGTGCCTTGCCCGCATGAGACGAGTATGGGCCGGGCGAGGACGCGCGGGGAGAGGCGCGGGGGGAGGGTTCCCTAGGACGGGCAGGTCGCGGCGAGCGACGTCGCCGTGGGCGCCGGCGAGGCGGAGGTGGAGGCGGTGGTCCTCTTCGCCTTCTTCTGATGCTTGCTCAGCGATCTGGTGGCCGGGTGCGGCGACGCCGCGCCGCCCGCGGCGGCGGCACCGGGCGTGGCGGACGGGATGGACGCGGCGGTTCCGGCCTCGCTGTCGGCGATCGCCTGGGCGGTCAGCCGGCGGATCTCGGCGAAGTCCGGACGGGCCGGGTTGATCAGCGGCGGCACGAACTGCAGGCTCTTGATGTCGGCGCCGTGCTTGACCTTGCTCGACAGCTCGACGAGTGCGGGCAGCAGGTCCTGCGGGATGTCGGTGGAGATGGCGCGCTTGGTGGCCGAGGCGAGCTTCTGGAACCGGGTCAGCACCCGCTCCGGGTTGGCCTGCTGGGCGATCGCCCGGAGCAGGCACTTCTGCCGCCCCATCCGCGTGTAGTCGTCGCTGTCGTTGCGGGACCTGCCGTACCACAGTGCGTCTTTGCCGTGCAGCGTCCGGTAGCCGGGCGCCAGGACGCCGCCGTCGCGGCCGTAGGGGATCGGCTGGTTGATCTTGATCTTGACGCCGCCCATCGCGTCGACGATGTCGGCGAAGCCGAACATGTCCACGAGGATGTAGTAGTCGATGGGCTGGCCGAGGATCTCGCTGACGGTCTCGGTCACCAGGGTGGGCCCGCGCCGCTTCGCGGGGACGCCCGGCACGACCTCCGGATGCCGGTCGGCGTACTCGTAGATCTCGTTCAGCAGGCCGGGGTTCGCCGGCGACTCGCCCGTGAAGCCGTGCGGGAACCGCTGGCGGGCGAGTCCCGCGGGCATCGGGAAGTGCTCGAGGTTGCGGGGGAGGCTGAGCAGGACCGTGTCGCCGGTGTGGGTGTCGACGCTGGCCAGGGTCATGCTGTCGGTGCGTACCCCGATCCGGTCGCCGGCCGCGTCGCCGCCGAGCAGCAGGATGTTCACCCGCGGGCGGCCCGCCCATGGGTCATCGGCGTTGACCGGCTTGGTGCTGCTGCCGGGCTCGAAGATGCTGGTCAGCGTGTCGCGGTAGATGTTGGTGTTCCTGGCGGCCCAGGCGAACGGCACGATGAGCAGCACGCACAGGGCGCCGACCGTCGCGTTGGCCGCCGCCCGCCGGAAGGTCGGCCCGCCGCGCGGCCGGGAGATCTGGTACGACCGGACGACCACGGCGACCCAGACGAGTCCCAGGACGAGCGACCCGACGGTCACGGCCCTGAGCAGATCGGGCCGGACCGACCATTGCAGGACGTGCTGCCGGAACACGGTGGCCACGGCGACCATCCCGGCGACCACCAGCCAGTAGAGGGCGAGCAGGAGGAGGCCCACCTTGCGGCGGCCGACCCACAGGTGCGCGAAACCCCAGACGAGAGCGGAGACGACGGTCAGCGCCAGCGCGCTCGCCAGGCCGCCGCCGCGGTCGAACCGGCCGTCATGGGACCCGCCGTCCCGATCCGATCCGTGGTCGCGGTCCGATCCGTGGTCGCGGTCCGATCCGCCGGCCTGTGGTGGTCCGCCGTCCCGGTCGGATCCGCCGTCCTGGCCGGTGGGCTCTCGGCGCGGGTGCGGCATCGCCGGCGCGCCATTCGTACGGCCGCCCCGTATCTTCCCCATGTACGCTCCGATTCCCAGCCCCGGGGCGGCGATTGTCCTCGCCCTCTTTATGGACGTGTAAAAGGCTCACAAGGTTGCGCTACGCCGGCATCGTGCGGTCAGTCGACATTTCACTACCCATGGGGCATTGGGCAAAACCCTGGCAGTAGGTGCTGTCTGTGCAGGTCAGGGCGTCAGTGCGGGTTGGTACCCGCGCTGGCCGGGGATCGGCCGGCGGCGCGGCACGGTCGTCACCAACTGGTCGCGAGCGGCATTCCCTCGGCGAAACCCGATGCGCTTTGCACGCCGACGACGGCTCGCCGGTGGAATTCCTCCAGGGTGCGCGCGCCCGCGTAGGTGCAGGCGCTGCGCAGGCCGGCGATGATCGAGTCGAGCAGGTCCTCGACGCCGGGACTGGCCGGGTCGAGGTACATCCTGGACGTGGAGATGCCCTCTTCGAACAGCGCCTTGCGCGCCCGGTCGAACGGCGAGTCGTCCGCGGTGCGCAGCCGGACGGCGCGGGCCGATGCCATGCCGAAACTCTCCTTGTAGAGCCTGCCGTCCGCGGCCCGCTGCAGGTCGCCCGGCGACTCGTACGTACCGGCGAACCACGAGCCGATCATCACGCTCGACGCGCCGGCCGCCAGGGCGAGCGCCACGTCCCTGGGGTGCCGGACGCCGCCGTCGGCCCAGACGTGGCGGCCGAGCCGCCGTGCCTCGGCGGCGCACTCCATCACGGCGGAGAACTGCGGGCGCCCGACGCCGGTCATCATCCGGGTCGTGCACATCGCGCCGGGCCCGACGCCGACCTTGACGATGTCGGCGCCGGCGGCGACGAGGTCGCGGACGCCCTCGGCGGTGACCACGTTGCCGGCCACGACGGGCACCGCGGGATCGAGGCCGCGCACCAGGCGCAGCGCGTCGATCATCTTCTCCTGGTGGCCGTGCGCCGTGTCGATGACGATGAGGTCGGCGCCGGCCTCGACCAGCGCCTTGGTCCGGCCCGCCACGTCGCCGTTGACGCCGATGGCGGCGGCGACCCGCAGCCGGCCCGCGGCGTCCACGGCGGGCGCGTACAGGGTGGCCCGCAGCGCTCCCGTGCGGGTGAGGATGCCGCACAGGCGGCCGCCGGCGTCGACGACCGGGGCGAGCCGGTGGCCGCGGCCGTGCAGCGTCTCGAAGGCGGCCCGCGGCTCGATCGTGGCCGGCAGGGTCAGCAGGTCGCGCGACATCACGTCGCGCAGCTGGGAGAACCGGTCCACCCCCTGGCAGTCGGCCTCGGTGACCACGCCGATCGGGCGGTCGTGCTCGGTGACGATGACCGCGCCGTGCGCCCGCTTGGGCAGCAGACCGAGCGCGTGCTCCACCGTGTCCCCCGGGCCGAGCGTGATGGCGGTGTCGACCACCAGGTGCCGCCGCTTTACCCAGCCGATCACATCGGCGACCACGTCGACCGGGATGTCCTGGGGGATCACGGAGATCCCGCCGCGCCGGGCGATCGTCTCGGCCATCCGGCGGCCGGAGACCGCGGTCATGTTGGCGGTGACGATCGGCAGCGTGGTGCCGCTGCCGTCGGCCGTCGCCAGGTCGACGTCCAGCCGCGAGGCCACGGCCGACCGGTTGGGGATCATGAAAACATCGTTGTAGGTGAGGTCGTGACCGACCTGCTCACCATTGATCAGGCGCACGTTGTCTTACACCAATCGGAACCAAACAGGGCAAGTGGGCTCCCGATCGTGAGAGCCACTCTCAAGTGTGCGCCATACCCGGCGGTGCACCGGCCGATGCTCGACCGGCCGCCGGACGCGGTGGCCGGTCCCGGCCCCCCGCTCGGCGCGACGGCGGGCGCGTCCGGTCGGCGCGCGATGCGCGGGGTCGGGTGCGGCGTGACCGCGGGTAACCGAACGGACGGAAATACGCGAACTGGGGCGTGACATTTGTGAGGTATGTGTCGCTCGGCCTTGACGCCGACCGGACATCATTGCACTTTTCTTGCACATGCATCATGCGGCCGAAGTGTGCCGTAGAGGAGTCGCATGTCGAGCCCGGACAAAACGGTTGATCGCACCCTTTCGGGGGTGTGCGGGGTGAGTAAATGCAAGTCAGGCTCCTAGGGCCGGTGGAATTGTGGGACGGCAGCCGCCCGGTCCCCGTCGGACCGCGAGCACGGGTCGTGCTGGCCACGCTGGCGCTCAACGCCGGCCGCGTCGTCAGCATGAGCCGGCTGATCGCGGCCGTGTGGCCGGACGAGCCGCCCGCCACCGCGGTCACGCAGATCCACGTCTGCGTGTCCGCGCTGCGGCGCGCGCTGACCGACCTCGGCGTCGCCGCCGCCCGGGACCTGATCGTGACCGCGCCGCCCGGCTACGCGCTGCGGGCCGCGCCGGACCAGATCGACCTATTGCGGTTCGACGAGCTGCTCGCCGAGGCCAGGACCGCCGCGGACGACGGCGACCCGCATCAGGCGGCCGCCCTGCTCACCGAGGCGCTCGCCCTGTGGCGTGGGCCGGCGCTCGAAGGTTTTCCCGGCCTCGTCGTCGAAGCCACGCGGCTCGAGGAGCGCCGGCTGGCCGCGCTCGAGGAGCGCGCGGAGGCCGGCCTGGCCCTCGGCCGGGCCGCCGACCTGGTCCCCGAGCTCAGCGAGCTGGTCGCCAGATACCCGCTGCGGGAACGGCTGCGCGCCCTGCTCATGCGGGCGCTGCACCGGTCCGGCCGGCGGTCGGAGGCGCTCGACGTCTACCGCGACGCCCGGCGCACCCTCATCGACGAGCTCGGCCTCGAACCGGGGCCGGAGCTCCGGCGGGCCCAGCGGGCCGTCCTCGCCGAGGCGGCGGACGATGGGACGGCCGGGGAAACGGCCGGTGAGACGGCGGGTGCCGGAGCCGATGGCCGGCCCGATGCCGCCGGCGGGACCGGCTCCGGCCGCCCGGCTATGAAGGCCGGGCCCCGGCGCGGTGCCGGCGCCTCCGCGCCGATCGCGGGCGGCCGGTCCGCGCTGCCCCCCGACATCGCCGACTTCACCGGACGGCGCAAGCAGGTGGCGCAGGCCGTCGACGCGATCACCGGGCCGCCGCGGCACCGGGCCGCCGTGCCGATCGTGGCGATCACCGGTCGCGCCGGTGTCGGCAAGACGACGCTCGCCGTGCACGTCGCCCATCTCCTCCGCGGCCAGTTCGACGGCCGGCTCTACGTCGGCCTGGACGGCGCGGGCCCTGCCCCGGCCGACCCGGCCGAGGTGCTCGGCCGGATGCTGCGCCGGCTCGGCGTCGAGGGCGCCGCCGTGCCCGACGATCTCGCCGACCGCGCCGAGAGCTACCGTGCCCGGCTGGACGGCGCCCGCGTGCTCATCGTCCTGGACAACGCGGCCGACGAACGCCAGATCCGGCCGCTGCTGCCTGGCAGCCCGACCTGCGCGATCATCATCACCAGCCGCCGCCACCTGACCGGCCTGCCGGGCGCGGTGCACATCGAGCTGGACGCGTTCGATCCGGCCCAGGCCACCGAGCTGCTCGGCCGGGTCGCGGGGATGGACCGCGTCGCCGCCGAGCCGGCCGCCGGCGAGCGGATCAGCGCCCTGTGCGACCGGCTGCCGCTGGCCCTGCGCATCGCCGCCGCGCGGCTGGCCGCCAAGCCGCACTGGAGCCTGGACCGGCTGGCGCACCGGCTGGAGGACGAGCGGCGCCGCCTGGACGAGCTGACCCACGGCGACCTCGAGATACGCGGCAGCATCGGGTTGAGCTACCAGGGCCTCTCGCCGGCCGCCCAGCGCGCGTTCCGGCTGCTCGGGCTGCTCGACGCGCCCGACTTCCCGGCCTGGGCCGCCGCGGCGCTGATGGACGTCCCGGTCCAGGACGCGGAAGAGCAGGTGGAGGAGCTCATCGACGCGCGGCTGCTCGAGGTCGCCGGGCGCGACGAAACCGGGCAGACGCGCTACCGGTTCCACGATCTCCTCAGGGTGTACGCGCGCGAACGCGCCGAGGCCGCCGACCCGCCGGCCGAGCTGCGGGCCGCGCTGGGCCGGGCGCTGTCCGGGTGGCTGTCGCTGGCCGAGGCGGCCGAGCAGCGCCTCGCCAACCCCTACTTCGCCCCGCTGTACGGGGACGCGCCCCGGCGGGCGTTGGACCCCGAGGTCACCGGGGCGCTGCTCGCCGACCCGATCTCGTGGTTCGAGGCCGAGCACGCCGCGGTCGTCGCCGCGGTGCGGCAGGCCAGGGAAAGCGGGCTGCCCGATCTGTGCTGGGAGCTGGCCAGCGCCATGCTGCCGTACTTCGAGCTGCGCGGCGACGCCGTGGACTGGCGGCGTTGCTGCGACGACGCGCTGGCCGCGGCCCGCGCCGCCGGCGACCTGCGCGGCGAGGCCGCGGCGCTGATCAACTACGCCGGGCTGTACTTCGTGCAGAGCCGGTATGACGAGGGCGGTCGCTGCTTCGCCAGGGCCGCGCAGCTCTGCGAGCGTATCGGCGCGGACTACGGCCTTGCCGGCGCGCTGTGCGGGGTGGCGTCGGCGGACCGGATCAAGGGCGCGCTCGAGGAGTCCAGGGCGCGGTGGCGGCGCGGCTTGGAGATCTTCTCCGCGCTCGGCGACCCCAGGGCCGAGGCGTACGCGACAGAGGGCCTTGGCCTGTGCGACTTCGACCAGGGCAGGTTCGCCTCCGCGCGCACGCACTTCGACGCGATGTTGCGGCTGCACAAGGCGGCGGGCAACGACATGGGCCAGGGGCAGGCGCTGCGCCGGCTGGCCGCGGTCGATCTCGAGACCGGCCGGTACGCCGAGGCGCTGGAGCGGTTCAAGGAGGCGCTGCCGGTCTTCAGGGAACTGGGCGACCGGCTCAGCGAGGCCGTCGTGCAGATGCGGATGGCCGAGTGCATGGTCAGGGAGGGCCGGCACGAGCACGCCCGCCGGCTGCTCGACCAGTGCATGACCATCTTCAGGGAGGTCGGCTGGCGGACCTGCGAGGGGCACGTGCTGCGGCTGCTCGGCGAGATGCTGCTCGCCGAGCGCGACGCGCCGGGAGCGGTGATCCCGTTGCAGGAGTCCGTACGGATCTTCCGCGACCTGGAGGAATCGCTCGATCTGGCCGAAACCCTGCGCCGGCTCGGCGAGGCGTACGCGGCCATGGGCGACCGCGCCGCCGCGAGCGCGGCCAGCGCCGAGTCGGGCGCGCTGCTGGCCACCATGGGCCGCGTGACCGAGGATCTCGCCGGTCACGAGGCAGGTTAGTCCCAAAAAGCATCGCACGATGCCGAGAAGGCATCGAGGAGACGCGTGACCGACTCACGTTCGGGGGCAGTCCTGACAAGGATCCTGACTGACCTGCTTACTTTCAGTCTCTACGGCGGCTCTGGGTTGTCTCGTCGAGGCGCCGTTGAGGAGATCCAAACGTCTCTCTTATTGCTAAAAGCCGACGCATCCCTTGCCTTCCATCGCGACGAACACGAGCAAGGGTTACTTTTGCCATCGGACCCGCCAGTAATGGAATGATCTTTCCATCAGTGACAAGAGTGCCAATGCAGGCCGAGGAGGACCCTGGTGCTTGATGCGGTCGACGCCGTGCTCGTTCGAGAGCTCCAGCGGGACGGCAGGGCGACGTTTCAGGCGTTGGCCGATCGAGTCGGGCTTTCCAGGACCGCGGTCCGGGCGCGGGTGCAGAACCTCCTCGAACGGGAGGTCGTCCGCGTCGTCGGCGTGGTGCACTCCGCCGTTGTGGGCACCGGTGCGATCGGGCACGTCGCCGTCACCGTCGACGGCGCCGCCCGGCAGATCGCCGAGCGCGTGGCCGGACGGTCCGCCGTGCGCTTCGCGTCGCTGACCGCGGGGCCGTACGCGCTGGTCACCGAGGTGCGGGCCCGCGACGACGCCGCCCTGTCGGCGGAGATCGACGAGATCAGGCGGATACCGGGGGTGCGGGCGGCCGAGGTGTTCCGCGCCGTCTCGGTCGTCAAGGACGCGTACTCGGTCGTCGACGACCTCACCGACCTCACCCTCGACGAGATCGACTGGTGGCTGCTGCGTGAGCTGCAGCGGGACGGGCGGGCCCCTTATACGCGGCTGGCGCGCACGATCGGGCTGTCGCAGGCCGCCACCCGGGCCAGGGTGGTGCGGCTGCTGCGCTCCGGCGTGATCCGGGTGACCGGCATCGCCGACCCGACCGCGTTCGGGAGCGCCGAGCTGGCCGGTTTCGGCCTCGTCGTCTCCGGCGCGGTGGGGACGGCGGCCGGCGAGGTCGCCGAGCGGCAGGGCGTGCACTACCTGGTGACCGGGTTCGGCAGGTACGACATCCTCGGTCATGTCGAGGCCGGCTCGCGTGCCGCCCTCGTCGGCGTCCTGGACTCGATCCGCGCGGTGCCCGGCGTCACGCTGCAGGAGACCTGGCACCACCTCGACATCGTCAAGGAGAGCTACGCGGCCGAGCTGCCCGGCGACCCGGGGGCGCCGCCTCCGCCCGGCCCGCCCGGCGGCATCGGCCCCGGCGG
Organism: Streptosporangiaceae bacterium; assembly: GCA_036378315.1. GTDB lineage: Bacteria > Actinomycetota > Actinomycetes > Streptosporangiales > Streptosporangiaceae > CALAED01. The sequence goes on from DASUWU010000173.1 coordinate 10,940, forward strand.
CCCCTTCGGCCCGGCGGGCGGCTGATCGGCCGCTCGTATCCCGGGAAACCTGTACGGAACGCTACCTGGCAGGCTACTCACGGTAACGAGCATATGTCGGTCCGATTCTTGCCATGTGGCGGACCGGGCGGCCGCGTTGTCCTACGGTCGGGACATGAATCTGCGGCAGCTGCGCTATGTCGTGGCCACCGCCGACCACGGCACGATGACGGCGGCGGCCCAGGCGCTGTACGTCGCGCAGCCGGCGTTGTCCCGGGCCGTGCGCGAGCTGGAACGCGAGCTCGGCATCGAGCTGTTCGCGCGCTCCGGGCGCGGCGTCGTGCTCACCTCGGCGGGCGCGCAGGTCGTCCACCACGCCAGGGTCGCGCTGGAGGCCGTCGACGCCATCGAGGAGCTGTCCGTCGCGCGCGGCAACGGCCGCGGTGCCGAACTGCGGATCGCCGCCACTCCGGCGCTCGAGCCCGAGCTGACCGGCCGGCTGCTGCCCCGGTTCGCCCGCGACCAGCCCGCGGTCACGGTGCGCGTGGTGCGCTGCGCGGGACGCGAGGCGGTGGGCGCCGCCCTGCGGACCGGCCGGGCCGAGCTGGCCGTGACCGACCTGCCGGTGCCTGGTGACCTGGTCGCGCACCCCTTCGAGCAGCGCGAGGTCGTGCTGGTCTCGCCGGTCGCGCTGCGCCTGCGCGACCCGGTGCCGCTGTCGGCGCTGGACGGCATGCGTCTCGTGATGCCGGCCCGCGGCACCGCGCGACGGGCCGAACTGGACGGCATCCTGGCCAAGATCGGGGTGTCGCCGGTGGTCGGCGCGGAAACCGACGAGCGCGGGTCCTGGCTGGAGTGCGTCAGGTCCGGGCGCGGTTCCCTGCTGTGGTACCGCAGCCAGCTCGACGACGCGGAAGGGCTGTCCATCCGCTCGATCAACCCGCCCATCACCCGCACCATCGGCCTCGTCCACGTCCACCGTCCGCTGTCGCCGGTGGCCCGCGACTTCCTGTCCTTCGCGAAGGAACGCCACTAGGCCCGTCCTCGCGGGCGCTGGACCGCCCAAGCGGGGGTCGGGCGGCGAAGGCTCCGGCACCCGGCGGTCCCGTGCGAAGATCGTGCCGGGACGCCATGGAGCCGGGAGGGCCATGGAGGCGACACACGCACTCGTACTGCTCGCGCTGCCGGTCGGGGCGATCACGATCGCGGCGCTGGCCCGCCGGTACGGCCTGGCCGCGCCGCTGGTGCTCGTGCTGGTCGGGCTGGCCGCCGCTGCCGTGCCCGGCATGCCCGATGTGCAGCTCCGGCCGGAGTTCGTGCTGTACGTCTTCCTGCCGCCGTTGCTGTTCGCCGCCGCCTGGGAGAGCTCCTACTACAACCTGCGCGAGAACGCCGGCCCGATCGCGCTGCTGTCGGTCGGGCTTGTGCTGTTCGCCACGCTGGTCGTCGGGTACGTCGCCCACCTCGTGGTGCCCGGCCTGCCGCTCGCCGCCGCGTTCGCGCTTGGCGCGATCGTCGCCCCGCCGGACGCCGTCGCCGCGGTGAGCGTGGCACGGCGGCTCGGGCTGCCCAGGCGGATGATCACGATTCTCGTCGGCGAGAGCCTGCTCAACGACGCCACCGCGCTGACCGCGTTCAGGGTGGCCGTCATGGCGGCGGTCGGCGAGGGCTTCTCGCTGCTGGACGGCGCCGGCCGGTTCGCCTACGCGGCGGCGGTCGGGGCCGCGATCGGGCTGGCGCTCGGCCCGCCGCTGCAGTGGCTGCGCGGCCGCCTCGCCGATCCGCTCGTGGAGACCACGGTGCCGATCCTCGCGCCGTTCGCCGCGTACCTGCTCGCCGAGACCGCGCATGCCAGCGGAGTGATCGCCGTCGTGGTCAGCGGGATCTACCTCGGCTACCGCTCGGTGCGCTCGCCCGCGTTGACGCGCGTGCTCGGCGGGGCCTTCTGGAAGGTCGCCGTCTTCGTCCTGGAGTCCATCGTCTTCCTGCTGATCGGGCTGCAGCTGCCGCTCATCCTCGACGCGCTGGCGCGGCGGAGCTGGGGGTCGCTGGCCTGGTACGCGACCGCGGTGTTCCTCGCCACCGTCGCCGCCCGGTTCGCCTGGGTGCTGCCGACCGCGTCCATCCCGACCCGGGGATGGCGCCGCCGGCGCGCCGGCCCCGATCCGTCGCGCCCGCCGCCGCTGCCGGGCGGCGAGCCGCGCACGGCGATGCCGTGGCGGGAGCGGGTGATCCTGTCGTGGGCCGGGATGCGCGGCGTGGTGTCGCTGGCCGCCGCGCTCGCCATCCCGTTCACCACCCACGACGGCCGGCCGTTCCCTGAACGCGACCTGCTGCTCTTCCTCACCTTCACCACGGTGCTCGGCACCCTGCTGATCCAGGGCATGACCTTCCCGGCGCTGATCCGCAGGCTGGGTGTCGGCAGCGAGCGGGAACGCTACACCGATCAGGTGGCCGAGGCGGCGGCCCAGCACGCGGCGGCCAGGGCGGCCCTCGAGCGGCTGGAGGAGCTCGCGGTGGGGGAGGACTCCATCGTGGCCCAGGAGATCGTCGAGCGGCTGCGCGGCCACGCCGAGCAGCGGCAGCTCACCGCCTGGGAACGGCTCGGCGGCGGCACGGGGCCGGAGGGCGAGGAGGTGCCGACGGCCGCGTACCGGCGGCTGCGGCGGGAGATGCTGGCCGCCGAGCGCGAGGTCTTCGTCCGGTTCCGCGACGAGCGGCGGATCGATGACGAGGTGCTGCGGCGCGTGCTCCACGAGCTCGACCTCGAGGAGGTCATGCTGTCCAGGGACTGATGACCGGGACGGGAACGTACCTCAAGGTCATATCGTGGTAACAGACGGCTCAGCCTGGCCGCCCTCGAGACGGGAGTGCACGTGATATTCACCCATGACACCGAGCACGCGCTCGGAGCCGTCGTGGACCTCGTCAACACCGGGCCGGCCGCGAGCGGCGAGGAAGGCCTGCCCGACCTGGACGCCCTGCGCCGGTTCGTGCGGCGCGCCGACATCAGCGACGTCTCCCGCGTCGACCTCGACGACCTGATCGCCGTCCGCCGGCTGCGCGACCGGTTCCACGCCGTGTTCGCCGCAGGCGACCTGGACCAGGTGGTCGCGCTGGTCAACGGCATCGTCGGCGAGGTGAAGACGACGCCGCACCTGACCGACCACGACGGCTATGACTGGCACGTCCACTTCTTCGCGCCGGGCGCGCCGCTGGCCGAGCACCTGTCCGCCGACTGCGGGATGGCGCTGGCCTTCGTGGTGTCCAGCGGCGAGCTGGACCGGCTGCGCACCTGCGAGGCCCCCGGCTGCGACCGGGTGCTCGTGGACCTGTCGCGCAACCGCTGCCGCCGCTACTGCGACAGCCGCACCTGCGGCAACCGCATGCACGTCGCCGCCTACCGCGCCCGCCAGCGCGAGGCGGCCGATCAGCTCTCGTGACCGCCCACCGGCCGTCGTGACCGCAGGGCGGTGACGGCGAGCAGGGCCCGGCGGGCGGCCGCCACGTCGTGCACGCGGAACACCCGCGCGCCGAGCCAGGCCGAAACGCCGAGGACGGCCATGGTGCCCGCGCCGCGCCGGTCCACTGGGCGGCCGAGGGTCTCGCCGATGAAGTCCTTGTTCGACACGGCCACCAGCACCGGCCAGCCCGTCGCCACCAGCTCCCCGAGGCGCCGGGTGACCTCCAGGGAGTGCCGCGTGTTCTTGCCGAAGTCGTGCGCCGGGTCGACGAGGATCGCGTCCCTGCGCACGCCGAGTGCCGCCGCCCGCTCGGCCTCGGCCGTCACGTGCCCGATGACGTCCGCCATCACGTCCCGGTAGGCAACGCGGTGCGGGCGGGTCCGTGGCCGCATCCCGCCCGCGTGCGCGCAGACCAGGCCGGTTCCGTGCCGCGCGGCCACGGCGGCCAGCTCGGGGTCGACCCCGCCCCAGGTGTCGTTGAGCAGATCGGCGCCCGCCTCGGCCACGCGGTCGCCGACCTCGGCGCGCCAGGTGTCCACGCTGATCACGAGGGACGGATGCCGGTCGCGTACCGCGGCGACCAGGTCGACGACCCGCCGCAGCTCTTCGGCGACGCTCACGTCGTCGCCCGTGCCGGCCTTGACCCCGCCGATGTCGACGATGTCGGCGCCGGCGGCGACGGCCCTGTCGACGGCGGCCAGCGCGGCGTCGAAGGCGTACGTGGCGCCGTGGTCGAAGAACGAGTCGGGCGTCCTGTTGACGACGGCCATGATCGCGGCCTCGCCCAGCACCCGGCGGCCCAGCCGCAACGGCGCCGCCACCGTGGTCACGGCGCGCCCGCAGTCATCCACCTGCCGCCCTTCACGTCGTTTCCGCCGCCCCAATGATCGCGGTCCTGGCGCGGTCCAGGCCATCGGGAAGAATCGCGAATCTGGTTCGGTATAACCGGTCATGCTCGCTCGTCACACCCAGAAATGCTCGCTAACCTCGTCATTTACACCATCGGTACGGATGGCCGCCGATGGCGAATGATGGGGAATTTGCCAAGCCACGGAGGTTCCGCTGACCAGGCGAGCGCTCATTACCGGCATCACCGGGCAGGACGGGTCCTACCTCGCCGAGCACCTGCTCGCGCACGGATACGAGGTGTGGGGGCTCGTACGGGGGCAGGCCAACCCGCATGTCGCGCGGCTGCGCAAGCACGTCGGCGATATCAAGATCGTCCAGGGTGATCTTCTCGATCAAGGCAGTCTCATCTCGGCGATCGAACGGGTGCAGCCCGACGAGGTCTACAACCTTGGCGCGATCTCGTACGTGCCGATGTCGTGGCACCAGGCGGAGCTCACCGCCGAGGTCACCGGCATGGGGACGCTGCGCGTGCTCGAGGCGATCCGGGTGGTGAGCGGCATCAGCGCCTCGCGGACCCCGGGCGGCGCCCAGATCCGCTTCTACCAGGCCTCGTCATCGGAGATGTTCGGCCAGGTCAGGGAGACGCCGCAGAACGAGCGGACGCCGTTCCATCCGCGCAGCCCGTACGGCGTGGCCAAGACCTACGGCCATTTCATCACCCAGAACTACCGCGAGTCGTACGGCATGTTCGCGGTGAGCGGCATCCTGTTCAACCACGAGTCGCCGCGCCGTGGCGCCGAGTTCGTCACCCGCAAGGTCACCCTCGGCGTGGCGCGCATCAAGCTCGGCCTGGCCACCGGGCTCACGCTGGGCAACCTCGAGGCCCGCCGCGACTGGGGGTACGCGGGCGACTACGTCGAGGCCATGCGGCTGATGCTGCGGCAGGACGGCCCCGACGACTACGTGATCGGCACCGGCCGCACCCACTCGGTCCGCGAACTGGTCGAGTTGGCCTTCTCCACCGCCGGTCTGAGCTGGGCCGATCACGTGGTGACCGATGCCCGCTTTACCCGCCCGGCCGAGGTCGACCTGCTGTGCGCGGACCCGAAGAAGGCCCGCGAGCAGCTCGGCTGGGAGCCCAGGGTGGGCTTTGAGGACCTGGTCACCATGATGGTCGAGTCCGATCTGGAGCTGCTCGGCCGTTCCGCCCGGCCGGACGACGAGCCGTTCAGTCCCGACCACTGGTGATTTGCTTACTTGATTACCGTAGTAGGTAAGTGATCGACTCAACGGTATGTGCGGTGCTCGTACGACGCCCGCCGTCTGGTGGTCCGACTTGATGAGACGTCGGGCGGTGCCGGTGTCGCCGCCCGAGCGGTAAAGGATCCGCGACATGACATTCTGCCCACACGTCGGTGAACTGCCCACTGCTGAGCCGCAGCCGACCCAGCCCGACGGATGCGCCGAGTGCCTGGCGACCGGCCTCCGCTGGGTGCACCTGCGCCTGTGTCTGAGCTGCGGAAACGTCGCCTGCTGCGACTCTTCACCCGGGCGGCACGCCGCCAAGCACGCCGGAACGAGCGGCCATCCGATCATCCGTTCCTTCGAGCCAGGAGAGGACTGGCGATGGTGCTTCGTCGACGAGACGATCGTCTGACCGCGCCGCCGGCGGCGGACACGGCGCGGGCGCGCGGAGGATCGGGGTGACGGCGCGCCGCGAGCGCGTCGTGGGACGGGCCGCGCCGGATCGCGCCGGAACGCGGGAGGCGCCCGTCGACGCCCGGCTGGGCGAGGCGCGCGGGCGATGGATCCTGCTGGCCACGGTGCTCGGGTCCAGCGTCGCGATGCTGGACGCCACCGTCGTCAACGTCGCGCTGCCGCGGCTGGCGGCCGATCTCGGCGCGTCGATGTCGGGGTTGCAGTGGACGATCAACGGCTACACCCTCACGCTGGCCGGGTTCATCCTGCTCGGCGGTTCCCTGGGGGATCATTACGGCCGGCGGCGGGTGTTCGTGATCGGCACGATCTGGTTCGCGACTGCCTCCGTGCTGTGCGGGGTGTCGCTGAACATGCCGATGCTGGTCGCCGCGCGCGCCCTGCAGGGGATAGGGGGTGCGCTGCTCACCCCGGGCGCGTTGGCCATCATCCAGTCGTCGTTCGCCGGCGACGACCGCGCCCGTGCGGTCGGCGCGTGGTCCGGCCTCGGCGGGGTGGCCGCCGCCGTCGGGCCGCTCCTGGGCGGCTGGCTCGTCGCGGCGGCCGGCTGGCGGTGGGTGTTCCTGCTGAACGTCCCGCTGGCGCTGATCGTCGTGCTCGTCGCGCTGCGGCACGTGCCGGAGACCGCGGACAGCGACGCCCGCGGCCGCTTCGACATCGACGGTGCGGTGCTGGCCGCGCTGGCGCTCGCGGGGGTGACCTACGCCCTCACCGAGGCGCCGGCCGGCCGGGTCGCGCTCGCGGTCCCTGTCGCCCTCGGCGTGGCCGGGCTCGCGGCAGGGGCGGCGTTCCTCATGGTGGAGCGGCGCAAGGGCACGGAGGCGATGATGCCGCTCGACGTGTTCGCCTCCCGGCAGTTCAGCGCGGTCAACGCCGTCACCTTCGTCGTGTACGGCGGCATGAGCGTGCAGTTCTTCCTGCTCGTGGTCGACCTGCAGGTGGTGGCCGGATTCTCGCCGGTGACCGCGGGTCTCGCGATGCTTCCGGTGACCGTGCTCATGCTGCTGCTGTCGGCCAGGGCCGGCGCGCTGGCGCAGCGGATCGGACCGCGGGTGCTCATGACCGGCGGCCTGATCGTCGCGTCCGCCGGCATGCTGCTCACCCTGCGCATCGGCCCGCACGCCTCGTACGCCGCCGACGTGCTGCCCGCGGTCTTCATCTTCGGGCTCGGCCTGTCCGCCGTGGTGGCGCCGCTCACCGCCACGGTGCTGGCCAGCGCCGACGTACGGCACGCGGGCGTGGCGAGCGGCGTCAACAACGCCGTCGCCAGGGCGGCCGGGTTGCTCGCCGTGGCCGCCGTGCCGCCGTTGGTCGGGCTCACCGGCACCGCCTACCAGGATCCCGGGCGGTTCAGCCACGGCTTCCACACGGCCATGGTGATCAGTTCGGCGATGCTGTTCCTCGGCGCGATCCTGTCGTACCTCACGGTGAGCGGCGATGTGCTCGCCAACGCCCCGAAGCAGGCGGCACCGGAGTGCAAGACGCACTGCGGCGTCGGCGCCCCACCCCTGGAACCCTCGCGCGTACGGGCGCGGGCCGGCTGACCGGCCGGCCGGCCGGCCGGTTGCCGGGCCGGCCGCGGTCAGATCCCGTAGAGCGGGTCGGCGACGACCGGATAGCCCGCGTCCTCGTGCCGGATCCGCATCACCAGCGTGGAGTCCTCCAGCTCGTACTGGGCCTCGACCGGGCGGAAGAACGAGTCGAAGGCCCACGCGGCGTAAAAGCGGCCCACGGTCGCGCCGTAGCGCTCGTGCACGACGTCGAAGCCGCCCGACGGCATCGCTTCGAGCCCGAGCGAGTCGCCCAGCGTGATCGGGAACCTGAACTCCCGCGGCGCGTCAGGCCCGCGCAGCACCGTGACCAGCCGGACCCCGGACGCCGTCGTCTGCCCGACGATGTCGGTGCCGGTGTCCACCTCGACGAACACCCGCAGGCTCGGGCGCGCCACGACGGGCACGCGGTCGGTGGCCGCGCACGCGATGCCGATGTGGATGCGCTGGCCGTCCTTGGTCGGCACCCGAACCCCCTCGTGCGCCCGTCCGGCCCACATGACATCCGGGTTCTCCATCTCCGGCGGCTCGATCTTGCCTCTGACGGCGAGGACGCGGGCCGCCGCGTCGATCGCGGCCGCCGCGCCGTCTCGTGCGTGCCTCACGGCGGGTCCCCCCTCGCCTCGGCGCCCGTCCGGGCCGGAACGCAGAGCCACGACGCCTGCGCGGCTCGCTGCCCCAGCGCCCCCGTCAGCACGGACGCAACCTGCACCACTAGTCGCTATCGCATCAATGGTTGACCACTGCCAGATAGGTCTCTCCGAATTATGGACCGGCATGCGTTGGTTTGGGGGGTGAAGTATCACGCTCACGAGGAGAGACGCGGGTCGGCGCCGGCGGCCAACCCGTCAGGTCCGGCGTGCTGCGAGAGCAACTCGGCGGCCTCCGCCCTGAGGTCCTTGCCCGCTTCCGGTCCGTGCACCCGTTCGACGATGTCGGCGGCCGCGAGCAGCCGGCGGCCGAGGGCGAACGGGTTGTCGAACCGGCGCTCGATGCCGATGGCGGCCTCGGCGTGCCGCCGCGCCTCGTCCCGGGCGCCGGTGCGCAGGCACAGCTCGGCGATGGCGAGATGCGTGGCCGCCGTGCCGCGCTCGGCGCCGATCTCGGCCAGCAGGGCCAGCTCGGCGGTGAAGTGCCGCATCGCATCGGCGGTCCTGCCGAGCCGCGTGTTGATGAGACCCAGCGTGTGCAGCTTGTGCGCCCGGTCGAACGGGTCGTGCCGGCGCGGGTCGACGTCCATGGCCGTCCCCGCGTGCTCGAGCGCTTCGGTCACGCGGCCGGTGAGCAGATGGAGGCGGGCCAGGTTGTCGCGGGTGATGCCCTCGCCGCGGGCGTCGCCGATGCGTCGCTGGATCGCCAGGGCCTCCTCGGCGGGCGCCAGCGCCAGGTCCAGCTCGCCGGACCTGCGGTGGATGTCGGAGATGTTGCTGAGCGCCCAGGCCCGGCCGCGCTGGTCGCCGAGCTCGGTGGCGATGTCGAGCGCCCGTCGCGCGTCGCCCAGCGCACGGTCGTACAGGCCCAGGTGGCAGTAGATCCGCGACAGGTTGTGGAACGCCTCGCCCTCGCCGCGCAGGTCGCCGAGCTCCTGGCGGGCGTCGAGCGCCGCCAGCTCGTGCCGCAGCGCCACGTCGCAGCGGCCCACCCTGCGGTGCACCCTGGCGAGGTCGTGCAGGCAGTTCGCCTCGCCGACCCGGTCGCCGATCCGCTGCCGGATCGGCAGCGTCTGGTCGATGAGCTCGCGCACCTTGGCGTAGCGGCCCAGGTGCCACTGGGCGCCGGCGAGGGTGTCGAGCGACTCGGCCTCGCCCCACGCGTCCCCCAGCTCCCGGTAGAGCCGTAGCGCCTCCTCGCCCACCTCGACGGCGTGGTCGAAGCGGCCCAGCGCCCGGAAGATCACCGCCATGTGGCTGAGCATGGCGGCGCGGGCCGGCGTGTCGCCCGCCTGGTCGGCCGCCTGGTAGCCCAGCCGGTGGACGTGCAGGTTGTCCTGGTTGTAGCCGCGCAGGTCGAGGAAGTCGAACATGGCGTCGGCCAGCTTCCACGTCGCCTCGGTCAGCCCGGCCGCCAGCGCCTGACCGGCCGCGGCCACGAGCCCGCCGCGTTCGGTCTCGAACCAGGCGAGCGCGTCCTGGAGGTCCAGGGCGGGCAGCACCGAAGAGCCGGGCGGCACGGCCACCCTGCGGTGCGGGTTGATCCGCCGGGCCGCGTCCTGCGCCGTCGCCACCAGCCAGGCCAGCAGGCGCGGCACCGCGGCCCGCCGCTCGGCCGACAGGTCCTCGGCCTCGATGCGTTCGCGGGCGTACTCGCGCAGCAGGTCGTGCAGCCGGTAGCGCCGCGGACCGATCTGCTCGACGAGATTGGCCTGGGTGAGGCCGCGCAGGACGCGCCGCGCGTCGTCGGGGAAGTCGCCCAGCAGCGCGGCGACGGCCTCGTCCCCGAAGCCGGGCCCTTCGACCAGCCCGAGCAGGCAGAACGCCCGCTTCTGCTCGGCGGTGAGGTCCCGGTAGGACAGGTCGAACGCGGTGCGTACCGCGCTCTGCTTGGGATCTTCGTCCAGCGCCAGCGCCGACAGCCGGTCACCGCCCGCGAGCCCGCGCACGGTGTCGGCGAGCGTGTCATGCGGGCGCACCTTCTGGTTGGCGGCGGCGATGCGCAGGGCGAGCGGCAGGTAGGCGCAGCGCCCCGCGAGCGTCCTGGCCGCCTCGGCGTACGCGGCGGTCTGCTCGGCGCCGACGATGGCGGCGACCAGGTCGACGGCCTCGTCGGGCGCCATGACGTCGAGGTCGACGGCGCGCACACCGCCGCGGGCGATGAGGCCGGGCAGGCGACCCCGGCTGGTGACGATCGTGACGCAGCGCGAGCCGGCGGGCAGCAGCGGATGCGCCTGGTCGGAGCTCGCCGCGTTGTCCAAGATCACTATCATCCGGCGGTCGGCGAGGTAGGAGCGGAACAGCGCCGCCTGCGCGTCGTCGCCGTCGGGGATCTTCTCGCCCGGCACGCCCAGCGCCAGCAGCATCTGGCCGAGCGCCTCCCTGGCGGTCATCGCGGCGCGGGACGAGTGGCCGCGCAGGTCGACGAACAGCTGCCCGTCGGGAAAGCGGCGGGCGATGCGGTGCGCCCAGTGGACGGCGAGCGCGGTCTTGCCGACCCCCGGCATGCCCTGGATCAGGATGACGAGGGGGCCGCCGGCCGCGGCCGCCTCGTCGAGCAGGGCGTCGAGCTCGTCGAGCACCGCGCTGCGGCCGCGAAACCAGGGGTCGTCGCGGGGGAGTTGGCCCGGTCGGGTGGCGTCCGCCGGTGCGATGACGTATTTGTCGCCGGCGACGGCGTCGCCTTCGACCCGTGTGTCGCCGTAGAAGGCCGCGCCCTTGCCGGGCGGGGCCGGCGCGACCGGCGGCGGCTCGATGGGGGATACCGGGTGGCCGGGCGCGTCCCCGGAGTCGGCGCCGGCGTCCAGGTGGTCCACGGGGCACCCCCATAAGTCCGGCCGCCCGGCCAACCAATATACCGGTGCCGGGACGTGCCGCCCGGGCGCCGTCGGCATGGTCAGCCCTGTTCAGCCCAGGAGGGCCGGCCGGCCGGGCCGGCCGCGGGCGGTGGGGTGGCGGCGGAGTACGTCAGAGGGTGCCGCGGACGAACGCCAACGCCGGGTCGGGCCTGGGGCGCGGGCGGGTGGCGGGGTGGGTGCCGGTCGCCGGCTGGGTGCTCGCGCCGGCCGCCGGGGTGACCTCGGTGATCTCGGCAAGGACCTCGTCCAACCGGCGAAGTGCCCCGTCGATCCAGGGGAGTGCCGTGGCGTCGGTGGCGGCGAGGGCGGCCACCCGCTGGTCGTCGGTCTGCCCGTAGAGCATGCCGGTGGCCACTCTGAGGCGGAGGGGATCGCCGGCCTCGCCGAACTCGCCGCCCGGGAGCACTCCGAGGCCGTACCGTTCGAGCATCATGGCGCTGAGCTGGGCGCCGGTGCCGATCCCGTACCGCTCCCGGAAGAACGCGCGCAGCGGCGCGAAGTCGGGGTAGAGGTAGAACGCGGCGGCCGGCGGGTGGACCAGCGCGCCGGTGGCGGCGAACCGGCCGGCGACCGCGCGCGCGACGGTGGCGTGCAGCCTGCGGCTGAGCGCGACGCGCTCGACCAGCTCGGCCGGCTCGCCGAAGGCGTAGGCGGCCGCGTGCTGGACCGGCCCTGACGGGCTTGACCAGATCTCGCTGGCCACGCCGAGCAGGTCGCGGCGGAGGGTTACGCCGAGCTGGCTGTCGGGCAGCCTGGCCGCCCCGATCCGCCAGCCGCCGAGCGCCAGGCTCTTGCTCAGCGCGGTCGTCACCACGGTGCGCTCGGGGGCGAGCTGCGCGGGGGAGACGAACGGCGCCCGCGGGTCGTGCACGAGATCGCGGTAGATCTCGTCGGAGATGATCACCAGGTCGAGCTCCCTGGCAACGTCGGTGAGTCTCTGTACGGTCGCCGGAGCGGCCACCGTGCCGGTGGGGTTGTCCGGCAGCGTGACGACGACGGCCTTGATGTCGCGGCCGGCCGACCGGGCGTCGGTCACTGCGCGCGCCAGCAGTTCGGCGTCGGGGACGCCGCCCTGGCCCTCGGGGGTCGGGACGAACAGCGGGCGGTTGCCGATCATCCGGGACTGGGCCGCGTAGCTCACCCAGCTCGGTCGGGGCACCGCTACCTCGCCGCCGATCGTCAGCAGCAGCGCGAAAAGCAGCGGCTTGCTGCCAGGTCCGCAGACGACGAATTCCTGATCGACCGGCAGCTCGCGCCTGGCCCAGTAGCCGGCGGCGGCCCGCCGCAGCTCGGCCGACCCGGCCACGGGTCCGTAGCCGCCCCGGCCGGCCGCCTCGGCCAGCATGGCGCGCAGCGACGGCGCCACCGGCAGCCCGGCCTCGCCGAAGGCCATCGGCAGGACCGGCGCGCCGGATCGTCGTCGCCGCTCGAGGGCCTCATTGGCGGCAAGGGTCGCGGACATGGTCGTGGGCATGACGGCTCCAGGACAGGTGCGGATCAGGCAGGTCTGATGGAGGGGTTGAACGGAAAAGAGATGAGATCTCCCCGTGGCGGTCGCCGGCCGGCTTCCTGAGTCCAGGCTTACCCAGTCGAGGCGTCAATTCAAGCGAGTCTCATCGGGGGTTACCGTAAGCTGAGCTTATGCTCGACCTGCGCCGGCTCAGGATGCTGCGGGAATTCGCCCACCGCGGCAGCATCGCGGCCACCGCCGCGGCCATGGGATACACACCGTCCGCGATATCGCAGCAACTGTCCGTACTGGAGCGCGAGGCGGGTCTGGCCCTGCTCGACCGGACGGCGCGCAGCGCGGAGTTGACCGACGCCGGCCGGCGGCTCGCCCAGCACGCCGAGGAGATCCTCGCCCGGGTCGAGGCGGCCGAGGCCGAGCTGTCGGCGCGTTCCGGGGCGCCCTCGGGCCGGGTCGTCGTGACCGCGTTCCCGACCGGCGCCGTGGCGTTCGCTCCGGCGCTGGCCCGCAGCCTGCGCGACCATCCGGCGCTGACCTTCGTGTTGCGCCAGACGCGGCCGGGCGACGGCATCAGGCAGGTGCACGCCGGGGAGGTCGACATCGCTCTCGTCGACGACTGGACCGGCCGGATGCCCGAGCACTCGCCGGCCGCGCTGACCTTCGTGCCGCTGCGCCGCGACCCGCTCGTGCTCGTCGTGCCCGCCGACCACGCCATGGCCGACCCGGCCGCCCCCGTCGACCTGAAGGAGCTGCGGCGGGAGCCGTGGATGGCGGCCCCGGCCGGGGAGCCGTCGCGGCAGGCCGTGGACCGGCTCCTGGAGAATGTCGGCGGCGCGCCGCCCGTGCCGTGGGAGTTCGAAGGCCTGCATACGATCCTCAGCCTCGTCGCCCGCGGCATCGGCATCGCGGCGATCCCGGCGCTGGCGCTGGCCGCCGGCAACCCGGGCGTCGCGGTCCGCGAGATCCCCGACTGCACGCTCGCCAGGGAGGTGTACGCCGTGACGCGGGCGGCCAGCATCAGGCGCCCGTCGCTCGAGGTGACCCTCCGCGCCATCTACGCGGCGGCCAAGGCCGACACGGCCGACCCCGGCGACACGGGCGGCGCCGGCTGAGGCGCCGTCGGGCGGCCGCGCCCGAGGCCCGAGACCGCCGATGCCCGTGGTGCGCGGCGGCGGCCGCGCGGTCCATGACCTAGCCGATGGGGCGGTCATGGCCGAATTTGTGGCGGCCATGGGTGATTTGGTGCCGGAATAGCGAATGATCAGGCGGACCTGCGGGAACAAGTGCGGCACCGGTCACGGCATCGCGCCTGGCCTGGTGACCAGCCCGTACCGGGCGGGGCCGGGCCGCGCCGGGTCGCGGGTCCCGCGGCCGGCCGACAACGACGAAGCCGCACGAACGACTGCACACACAGGCGGGGCGCGGGACGTGGGAAGCTGCGGGTCGCCGATGGCCTGAGGGCGGATCAGCGCCGCCCGGGACAGGAGCGGACGAGGATGTTGCGCATGCTGGCCGGCGAGGCGGCCCGCAGGCACGGGCGGCGGGAGGCCTTCGTCGGCGCCGGCCGGCGGATCACCTTCGCCCAGCTCGACCGGCTGTCCGACGCCGTCGCCGCCGGCCTCGCCCACCGCGGGGTGCTTCCGGGGGACGTGGTGGCGATCGCGCTGCCTCCGATCCCCGAGTACGCCGTCTGCGCGCTGGCGGTGGGAAAGCTGGCGGCGATCGCCGCCGGCTACGACCCGCGGCTGCCGCCCGATGCGCTGGCCAGGCTGCACGAGGTGGTCGTGCCCTGCCTCACCATCGCCGCCCCCGACCTGTGGCTGAGCGGTGAACTGGTCACCGTCGAACCGTCCGGCGGCCCCAGGGGCGGCGGCCGGGGAACAAGTCCGGAACACGCCCTGGGCAGGCTGGCCAGGCCCGAAGCGCCCCCGCCGCCGCTACCGCCCGATCCGTACCGGCCCATCATGATCGTCACCGCCGGTCCCGCCGCCGCGCCGCGCGGCGCCATCTTCGGTGGCCGCCAACTGGAGGCGATCCGCCTGGTCGAGGCGGGCGGCCGGTGGGGCGGCGGCGAGCCCCGCCTGCTCGACCCCGACCTCGGCGAGTTCCTGATCCGGCTGCCCACGGTGCTGCAGAGCGGGGCGACGATCTACGCCGTCGCCGCCCCCGGCGACCCGGCGGCCGTCGCCGCCGAGCTGAGGGCCACGGCCGAACTGGGGCTTTCCGCGTTGACCGGTGCGCCCGAGCGGCTGGCCGCGATGCTGGCCCATCCCCTCGCGCCTGAGCTCGAGTTCCCCGCGCTGCGCGAGGTCGTCATGGTCGGCCCGGCTCCCGACGCGACCCTCGTCCGGGCGCTGCGCGAGCGCTTCGAGGTGCCGGTCCGTACGCGGTACTGCCCCGTGGAGGCCGGGCTCGGCGTCGCCACCGGCCGCGACGGGCCGCCGGAGGACGCCGAGACCACCGTCGGACGCCCGCCGCCGGGCGTCACGGTGGCGATCCGCGACGCCGCCGACCGGCCGGTCGCCGGCGGCCGCACCGGAGAGGTGCTGCTGCGGTCCGGCGCGGTGATGAGCGGGTACTGGAACGACCCGGCCGCCACGGCCCGAACGATCACCAAGGACGGGTTCGTGCGTACGGGCGCGCTCGGCCGGCTCGACGAGGGCGGCCGCCTTCATCTGACCGGCCAGGCGGCGCCTGTCGCGGGGTCGGCCGGCAGCCGACCGAGGTCAGGGGCCGGACCCAGGTGTGGAGTCGCATAGCGTGGGGAGGGGGCACACGAATGGATGTGCCAATCGGCCTGAAAGAAATACTGGATGGGTGGGGCCGCCGGCCGAGGTCGGCGCGCCGGTCGGTCTGCCGGTACCGTGCAGGTGGCGCGGCTCGGACTCGTGACAATGCCCTGGTGGAAGGGAAGTCTTTGCGCGCTCGTCAGCACGGCACCCGGCAGGCGAACCTCTCCTGCTTCCGGGTAGTCAAACGGATTATGAATCTTGGCGCTACTCGGAGAGCCGGATCCGCAAACCGCCGGAGCCATCGGCGATCTTCCCGTACCGTGGGGCGGGTGTTCGAGATGCCCCGGCTGACGACCCTGCTGCGCCACGCGTTTCCCCGGTTCGTCGAAGGTGTCCTCGCGCCGGTCGCGGTCTTCTACGCGGCGCTGGTGGTCCTGGGTTTTCATGGAGCGTTGATCGCCGCGGTGGGCTGGGTCTACCTCGGGGTGCTGTGGCGCGTCGTCAGGCGACGGCCGATCCCCGGCACGCTGCTGCTCGCGGCCGTGGGGGTGACGGCCAGGGCCGCGGTCTCCGCGGCCACCGGCAGCCTCGTCCTCTACTTCTTGCAGCCCACGTTCGGCACGCTGCTGATCAGCATCGTGTTCCTCGCCTCCGTGCCGCTCGGCAAGCCGTTCGCGCAGAAGCTGGCGGTCGACATGGTCCCGCTCCCCGACGCGTTCCTCGCGCACGAGCGGGTGCGGCAGTTCTTCCTGCGGATCTCACTGCTGTGGTCCATGGTCTTGCTGGCCAACGTGGCGATCACGCTGTGGCTTCTGCTGAGCCAGTCGATCGGTGTGTTCTTGTGGGTGCGTACGGGCGTGGTGGCCGGTCTCGGCGCGGCCGCCATCGGCGTCTCGATCCTCAGCTTCCGGCGCGTGCTCCGGCGGGTGAACACCGAGCACTCCGCGCACGGGGCGCTGCCGGGCCGGGCGTTGGCCCAGCCGGCCGCCGCGCAGCCGGTGGCGCCGTCCTAGTCCTAGGCCGATCGTTCGGCCGGTCGTTCGGCCGCTCGGTCCCACCTTGGAGTTTCCTGGGAAGTCCTGGACATTCCATGCGAATACCGGGACGGGCCCGGGGTGCTTCCGCAACACTTCGGTGTCAAATACCGGAGAATCCAAGGGCGTGTCATCCCTTCGGAAACTTTGGTCGCTAATGTCACTTCTGCTCGAGTGCACAGCAGCCATGGAGGTCGACGGTGCAGCGCAGGTCCACCGCGCGGGGTGATCGGGCCCGACTCCCGGTCAAGGGGCTGGTATGACCACGGCGCGGGCGGGCGTCGCCCTGTCGGGGACGATCCTGGTGTTCACGGCGGCGTGTTCCGGGGGGAGTGGCGGCGTCGGCCCGCTGTCCGGTACCAAGACCGAACCCGCCGCACCACAGGTAACGATCGCCCCCAAGGACGGATCGGGTAAGGCCAAGCCCGAGAAGGGCATCACGATCAAGGTGGTCAACGGCACGCTGACGAGCGTGAACGTCACCGCCAAGGGGGCCAAGGTCCCGGGCGAGATGTCCGCCGACCACACCAGATGGCGCTCCAGGTGGACGCTCACCCCCGGCACCTCGTACACGGTGTCGGCCAGCGCCGGCAACCCGGCGGGCAAGACCACAGACGCCGTCAGCAAGTTCAAGACGCTGAAGGCCGCCAACGTCCTGTCGATCGCGAGCGTGACGCCGAGCGCCGGGCAGACGGTCGGCATCGGCATGCCGGTCACGATCACCTTCAACCGGCCGGTCGGAGACCGGAAAGCGGTCGAGAAGTCCCTTCAGGTGCAGTCGCGATACGCCAACCACGGCGCCTGGTACTGGGTGAACGACTCGACGGCGATCTTCAGGACGAAGAAGTACTGGAAGGCGCACCAGAAGATCACGTTCACCGCCCATCTCGCCGGGGTCAAGTCGGCCAAGGACACCTACGGGGTCTCCGACGTCGTCCGCCGGTTCCGGATCGGTGACGCGCACCTCATCACGGTCAACACCAGGACGCACCGGCTGTCGGTGCGGCGCGACGGCAAGGAGATCAAGAACGTCGGCATCAGTGCCGGCCGCGGCGGCTTCGTCCGCGGCGGGGTCGACGTCTACAAGACCACCAGCGGCATCCATCTGACCATGTCCAAGAGCCGGCTGGAGCGGATGACCTCGGCGTGGATGGGGGTCACCGACAAGAAGGACCCGCGGTTCTACGACGAGAAGATCCCGTTCGCCGTGCGGATCTCCAACAGCGGTGAGTACATCCACTCGATGGCCTCGACCGTCTGGGCCCAGGGCCGGCAGAACGTCAGCCACGGCTGCGTCAACTCGCCGCCCGCCTTCGCGGAATGGTTCTACGGCTGGTCCTACATCGGCGACGTCGTCGTCGTGACCGGCAGCGGCCGCGGCCTCGACCCGTTCAACGGCTGGAGCTACTGGCAGATGCCGTGGAAGCAGTGGGTCAAGGGCAGCGCCTTCGACAAGGCCGTCAGCACCGCGGCGACCGCCGCCAAACGGACCGGCGCCGGCACGCCGTCGGCTTCGCAGGGGACCTCGCGCGGCACCTCGGAGGGCGCCGCCACCAACCCGCCGGCGACCCCGCACGCCGCCGCCACGCCGCCGTCGTACAACTGACCGCCGTACGGGGCCGCGCGCCCCGGAAACGATCTTCCAGCATGATCGTTGGCGTATGCACTGACCAGGGCCTCTGTGCCATTTCGTCGTAGCGACGGCGCGAATCCGGTAGAACAGCGGGATGGACATCGTCGCGGTAGACCAACCGGCGTACGCGCAGATCAGGTCCTGGCACGCCGTGGTGACCAGCGCGCTGTCACACGACCAACCGGAGGAGCCGCCGCCGACGCTCAGCCAGACGACGGCCTTTCTCACCAGCACCCCGCTGGCCTCCCGGCGGCTGCTGTGGATGGCGGTGACCGACGAAGGCACGACGGCCGGAGTGGCGTGCCTGCGGCTGCCGGTCGACAGGGACAGCCGGCGCCCGTGCGAGATCGAGGTCCGGGTGCGTCCCGAGCACCGGCGCCGTGGCGCGGGTTCCAGGCTGTTGCGCGCCGCCGCCGACGCCGCCCGCGGCGAGGGTCACTCCACGATCGTGGTCCAGGCCGTCGCAGGGACACCGGCCATTGACTTCCTGGAGGCGCGCGGGTTTCGCTGCGTCCTGGTGATGGCCGGCCTGCTGCTCAGGATGGACGAGGTGGACCAGGCGTGGCTGGCGGGCGTCGTCCGGTCCGGGCCGCCCGGCTATCGGCTGGTGCGCTGGGCGGGGACGGCGCCGGCCGAGCTCGCCGGCAGCCTCGCGCATGCCAAGACCGCCATGTCCGAGCTGCCCGTGGGCGATCGGGCGTTCGAGCCTGGGGCCTGGGACGCCGACCGGGTCAGGGAGATGGCCGAGGTGGTCGCCAAGCGCGGCGATGACCTCTACACCGTGGCCGCGGTGTACGGCGAGCCGCCCGGCGTGCGGATCGCCGGCTTCACCGAGGTCGTCGTGCCCGGCGCCGCCCCGGCCAGGGCCGCGCAGTACGACACCGCCGTGGTTCCCGAACATCGGGGCAGGCGCCTGGGCATCTGGGTCAAGGCGGGCATGCTCGACTGGCTGCGGGTCGAGCGGCCGGAGGTACGCGAGATCGAGACGGACAACGCCGACGACAACAGCCACATGCTCGCCGTCAACGAGCGGCTCGGCTTCCGGCGGCAGCGGGAGTACCGCGAGTACCAGGCCGACGTGGCCGACCTCCCCTGACCCTCCCCGGTCCCCGCCAACCCGTCGCCTCTGACCTGTTCGGCCGGTCCCGCGCGGGGCGGGCCGGACGTGGGGGCTCTAAGCTGGCGGCGATGACCGACCAGGCGTGGGAGATCGAACCGTCAGGACCGCTGCGCGGCGACATCAGCGTGCGCGGCGCCAAGAACGCGGTCAGCAAGCACATGGTCGCCGCGCTGCTGGGTCGCGAGCCCAGCACGATCACCAACACGCCCGAGGTGGGCGAGGTGGCGATCACGGCGGCGATGCTCGAGTACCTCGGCGCGACCGTGGAACGCCGCGAGGGCGAGATCACCGTCGTGCCTGGCGAGGTGGTCGAGCCCAACGTGCCCAAGGCGTTCACCGGGCTCAACCGGATCCCCATCCTCATGCTCGGCCCGCTGCTGCACCTGGCCGGCGAGGCGTTCGTGCCCCTGGTGGGCGGCGACCCGATCGGCCGGCGGCCGGTCGACTTCCACCTCGCCGCGTTGCGGGCGTTCGGCGCCGAGGCCGAGATCGCCGAGGACGGCATCCACGCCCGCGCCTCCCGGCTCACCGGCACCCGCATCGACCTGCCGTACCCCAGCGTCGGCGCCACCGAGACCGTGCTGCTCACCGCGGTGCTGGCCGACGGCAAGACCGTGGTACGGAACGCCGCCACCGAACCCGAGATCATCGAGCTGGCGCTGTTCCTGCAGCGCATGGGGGCCAGGATCGCCTTCAGCCCCGATCGCAGGATCGTCGTCGAAGGGGTCAAGCGGCTGACCGGGGCGCGCGGCCGGCTCGGCGGCGACCGGCTCGAGGCGTTCTCCTACCTCGTGGCCGGCCTGGTCACCCGCGGCGAGGTGCGGGTGCACGGGTGCCCGCAGGACCGGCTGGTCACCGCGATCACCACGCTGGCGAGGATGGGCGCCAGGTTCGAGATCACCGATGACTGGATCATGGCGTCAGCGCCGGACGGGCTACGCCCGGCGGCGGTGCAGACCGACACCCATCCCGGGTTCGCGACCGACTGGCAGACACCGCTCATGGTGCTGTTCACGCAGGCGGACGGCATGTCCGTGCTGCACGAGACCGTGTTCGAGAACCGGCTCGTGTACGTACCCGCGCTGAAGGGCATGGGCTGCGAGATCGAGGTGTTCGACGTCTGCCTCGGCGGCCCGGCCTGCCAGTTCTCCGACACCAACGCCGTCCATTCCGCCGTCGTCCGCGGCGTGTCGAAGCTGCGCGGCGGCGATGTGACGATGCCGGACATCAGGGCGGGGTTCTCCGCGGTGCTGGCGGCAGCGGTCTCGGAAGGCACCTCGATCCTGCGCGGCGTCCACCACATCGAGCGCGGCTGTCACCGCCCGGTCGAGCAGCTCCGCTCCCTGGGCCTCACCCTCCGCCGGCGCTGACCACCGTCCCGCCGGCCGGCGTGGCGGAGGTCCCGGCCGCGCGTTTTCCCCAGAACGCCGTTCCAATCCCCGCCCCGCCATCCCCGGGACACGATGGGTCGCACCGCCCCACTCCGGAGGCCACCATGACCCAGCGAGTCCCGATCGACCTGCCGGGCTCGGTCACCGCGCACTTCGTGGTCGCCGTGCCCGAGCCGGCGGCCTTCAGCGCGGAGCTGGTCCGAGCGCCGCTTCCGCCCCCGAGCGCCGCGGGCGGGCCGGCGGCCACCGCCCGCCGCCTGCATGCGGCGTCCCGCCTGGTCGTCGGCGGCGGGCCGGCGGCGACGTCGGGGTGGGCGGGCCGGTTGTCGGCCGTGGCAGGGCCGGGCGACGCGACGGCCAGCCTGCCCGCTGCGACCCACCACATCGTCGTGACCTCGACCGGGCCGCCGGCGACTGGCCCGCACGAGGCGATGGCGGCCCGCTTCCTGGCGCGGTCGCTCGCCGGCCGTACCGGGGGCGTGGTGGTGGACGTCACCGCCAACCAGGCGCTGTCCCGGGCCGGGCCGGCGGGTGCGGTGCCGGCCGCCGATGGGGGCGCCTTCGCCCTCGGCGACGAATGGCTCGCGGTGTTCGTCCGTTACCACGAGGAGGTGTCGGCCGCCGGCCTGGTACGGGTCGAGACCGCGGGTCTGCGCCGCTTCGCGCTGCCGGAGCTCGCCATGCCGCACGTCCCGCTCGGCCGGATGCTCACTGCGGTCAACATCGTCCGCGCCCTCGCCCACCGGCTGCTTCACGACCACTGGGCCTGGCTGGCCGCCCACCGGGAAGAGCCGGTGCGCTGGGTGGATCGCGAGCACTACGCGGCGGCGCGCGATGTCTGGCGCTATTGGGGCGCCCGCCCGGTCGGCGGGGGCGGCGTGTGGGTGCGGCTGTCGGCCGGCGTCGGCCCGGCACCCGACCGCGTCGCCTGGCTGGAGATCACGCCGTGCACGGCACGTCCGCGCGACGACTGGTGGGCCGAAGAGGCGGCTCCGGTGATCCCGCTCCTGACGTCGGCTCCGGCGGCTCCGCCCCGCGTGCCTCGGCACCGTCCCACGTGTCTCGGCTGACGCGGACGGCCGGGCGGTAGGGGAATGTCATGCGGAGGCGTCGGGTGGGCGGGTGGCCGGTGGCTCCAACAGCGGGTCGGCCCAAAAGTCGATCAGTTCCTCGACCGACAGCTCACATGGCGGAACGTCGCGGCGCAGGGTGCGTCCGGTGTGCAGCACCCACGTTGAGATCAACACGCGGCGCAGCAGCGTCTCGTCGTGATGGCGGTCGACGGGCATGCGCGTCTAGCGGCGCTGAGTCGGGGCCGGGCTCGGCATCGGATCGCCTTTCGATCGAAGGGCTCACGCAATAACGATCACGGTCTCCCATCCGGCGTCGCTGGTACGCCGGTCGGAAGAACGTCGAACACATCCGGAAGGGCCACATTCCCCCGATCTGGCGGGGACCAGTGCCATCATTCGAGGCCATGACCCGGCGAACGAACAGTCCCGGACGATTTCGGGCTTTTTCGGGTTAACGCCCGAGGCCAGATTTCGGATGAGTCCCATATAGAGGGGATGAAACCTAATCAGGTGAGATGTGAAAACCCGCCCGCATCAGGTGGCATGCTGTCAGGCTTGGTCCGCCAACATTTGACCTTGTGGCGCCGTTCATGGCAAACGATCTTCTGGTGGGGGTCATGCCTGATCATGATCGTCAGGCCCTGCACGACTTCATCGAGCAGTTGGCCACGCTACGGGAAGACGCCGGGGGACCGTCGCTGCCCGCGCTCAGGAGGCTGTCCGAGCAGGCTCGCCCGCACGCGGGACGAGCCCCGCGCGTACTGGCGGAGAGCACGACGCACGAGATCCTCTGCCACAAGCGCAAGCGGTGGCCCGAGTGGGAATGGGTGGCCTCCTTCGTCTCCGCATGCCTCCTCTTCGCCCAGGACGCCGCCGGCGTCGACGCCCGGCAGCTCGGCGACCTGGGCCAATGGCGGAGCCGATTCCTGGCCGCCCGCACGAGCGACCGCGCGGGTTCTGTCACGCCGATGGCCCCGGCCACGCGTTCTCCGGGCCTGGACCATCGGGGCCTGGACCATCGGGGCTTCGACCACCCGAGCCTCGACCATGCGGACCGGCGAACGCGGCCGCTGCCTCGTGCCGCGGGTTATCCGGCCGCCGTGCCCCGGCCCCCCGACTTCGGAACCGCCGCGCGGCTGACCACGTTCTCCGGCCTGGCCGATGCCGGCCCGGTTCCCGGCCGTCCGCTGGCGGTTCCCGGCTCAGGCTCCGCCGGCGCCAGGGCCATGGGGTCGGTATGGGCCGCCGGCGCGGTCGCGGCGCGGCCCGACGAGGCGCCGGAGCCGCAGCGGGGCGGGCCACGGGTGGTGCAGATGATGCTCGCCACGCGACTGCACCGGCTGCGTGAAGAGAGGTGCATCACGCACACGGACGCGGCGCAGGCCATCCAGGTGTCCCCGGCCAAGATCGGAGAGATCGAGAGCGGTCGGGTCAGCGTCAAGGAGCCGGAGGTGGCCGGGCTGCTGGCCCTGTACGGTGTCACCGCGGCGGAGCGCACGGCGCTGCTGTCGCTGGTGCACCAGGCCAACACGCCCGGGTGGTGGCACACCTACGACGCACTGCTGCCGGACTGGTTCGAGACATACCTCGGGCTGGAGGAAGCCGCCTCGCGGCTGCGCACCTACGCCATCCAGTTCATCCCCGAGCTGCTCCAGACCCCCGACTATGCCCGCGCCGTCCTCAGGCTCCGCAACCCCGATGTCTCCGCCGAGGAGATCGAGCGGCGGGTCAGCCTCCGGATGCGCCGCCAGCAGCTGCTCACCAGGCCCGCGCCGCTCAGGTTGTGGGCCGTCGTGGACGAGATGGCGTTGCTCAGGAAACTCGGCGGGGCCGCGGTGATGCGCGCCCAGCTGCGCCGCCTCATCGAGGCCACCACCTTGCCGAACGTCACGCTGAACGCCTTGCCGTTGCGCGCCGGCGGGTCGGCCGCGGTCACCGGCCCCTTCAGCATCCTCCGGTTCACCGAGCCCGAGCTCCCCGACGTCATCTATATCGAGCAGCTGACCGGCGCCATCTTCCTGGACGAGCGCGACGACCTGGACAGCTACGCCGTCGTCATGGAGACCCTGTGCGCCAACGCGGCCAACCCCACCGAGTCCGTACGGATGATCCGGACGCTCCTCGACGAGATGTGACCGGGCCCGGTGCCGCCGCGCGCGTGGTGGGTCACATGCGGTAGGCACGTCCCTCCTCGCCCCACTCGCCGTACGGTGGCCGCTCGCTCGAGTCGAGGGCGGACAGGGCCGCCGCGCCGAGCCGTACGAAGACGAGCCGTTGGACACGCAGGCGTTTCGCCGTCCTGGCCAGTTCCACAGTGTCCGGCCAGCTCAGCGAGCCGTCGGCGAAGACCAGGTCCATGCCGTCCGTCCACGGAGGAAGCGTCGTCGCCGCCGGCGCCCAGCCGGCGACATGGTGCCCGACCCCGATCCGGTAGCCGTACGTCTCATCCGCGAGGCGGACCGGTTCGATCCTGAGCGGACCGTGGGCGTACGGCCCGACCACCGGTTCCGGCATGCCGGTCTCGCGTGCGATGTCACGCAGCTCGGCCCGCAGCGGTCCGTGCTCGCTCGTGACCAGCCAGGCGTCGATGTTCTCCGCGGGCTCCGACCCGGGGCCGCCATCGATGCCCACCCGGACGTGACCGTACTCGAGCAGCAGCCCCGCCGGCGCGAACCTCGGTGACCGCTCCGTGCCTATACCGAGCAGGATCAACCGCGACACACTTCGAGGAAACGCCCGTATCCGCACGTCGTCCAGGGGCGGCCGGGTAAAAGACCGGCAACGCTCAGCCGGTGCGGATGCCGGGGCAGCCGGGCGGCGGCCTCTCGCCGATGCGGGGCAGGACGAGCTCGATACCGGTCAGCGCGGGATTGGAGTCGAGCGGGGCGCGCACCCCGGTGGGGACGAAGCCGGCCTGCTCGTAGAGTCGCCGGGCGGGATCGTTGCCGTCGGTCACCCAGAGCTCGGCTCGGGGCGCGCCGCGCCGGACCGCCCAGTCGACCACGGCGTCGAGCAGGAGCCGGCCGATGCCGCGCCCGCGAGCCCGGCGGTCGACCCACATCGACACGACCTGCGCGCCGTGCTCGCCGTCACCGTCCCACAGACCGGTCACCAGCCCGACGACCTCGGTGCCGTCCTCGACGACGAAGGTGACGGCGGAGTCGCCCTCGGCCCCGGCACGGGCGCGGCGGTGCCACTCAGCGGCGGGCAGCTCACGCTCGCGGGTCAGCGTCGAGTCGAAGGCGGACGGCACGTCGGCGAGCGCGCCGAGCCGGAGCCGGCGCAACAACTCGCCCTCATCGGGACGGATCCTGCGCAGTCGCATGCCGAGACGGTACCGGCTCGGGGTGACAAGACGGCCGCATTTATGCCGGAGGTCCGCCTGAGGAGTTGGCCCGCCCGTCCACCCGGGGGCGTGGGGTCCGCGTGGAGGGGCAGGTCTGCCTGAGAGTTGACCGGCCCGTCCACCCGGGGGCGTGGGGTCCGCGTGGACGGGCCGGAGTGGTCGCTCAGGTGGTGAGGAGCCGGTCGACGAACTCCCGGTAGGCGCGGATCAGCAGCCGGAGCCGCTCGGTGTCCTGCTGCGTGGCCTGCTGGGTACGCCAGCGCTCCTCGAGCGCTCGTTTGTGCGCGGTCAGCGCGTCGGTGAACGCGCTCAGCACCTCGTCGGCGAGGTCGTCGGCCTGCCGGACGGCCCCGCGCGGGTCGTCGACGAAGCCGTACTGGACGTCGCGCCAGCGCGCCTGGAAGCCGTCGGCCGCCCCGGAGTCGAGGATGGCCGCGCCGCCGCGCCGGGTCGTCTCGGCGAGGCCGCCCGCGTCAGGGCCTGGACGGTCCGTGAGCTGGGTCGGGCGCGCCGCCCCGGCCTGGCTGCCCGACAGGTGGCTGCCGGAGAGCTGGCTGCCGCTCGACTGGGCGGCGGCGCCCGCCTGGGCAGGGGCGGGCGAGCCGCCGGATGGCTGGGCACCGGATGGCTGGGCACCGGATGGCTGGGCACCGCCTGGCTGGGCACCGGCCGGCGTGGCGCCGGCGGGCCGGCCGGGCTCGGCCAGCGGCGCCCCGGCGACGAGCACGTCGGCCGGCGGCGTCAGCCGCGCGGTTCCGGCGGGGGTGAGCTCATCCCAGTCGGCTGGTTCGTCGGCCGGCGGGACCGGCTCCGGCCGGTCGGGTCCGGCGTCGGCCTGCTCCCGCTCCTCGGCCTCGGATCCGGCGGCCCGGCCAGGTCCGGGGTGCGACCAGTCCTGCATGATCAGTCAGCTCCTCGGGTTGCGCGTCCTGGCCGCCGCTTCGCCGTTGCGTTCCTCGGCACGCCGCAGCCGCCCGTCGTCATTCTCGCCGCGTGGATCGCCGGCCGCGACGTCGGCGGACGCCGCGTGACGCGGCGACCCGTTCTCCGGGCGGCGGTTGTGCGGGGCCGGCGGAACCTCGGCGCGTTCCGCCGGCGGCACCGCGAGCAGATCTTCGAGCAGCGCCCGGTAGTGGACCATCGCCTGCCGCATGTCCTCGGTCGAGGCTTGGTCGCGCTCGGCGCGGCGGCTGATCTCCTGGCCGCGGCGGTAGTAGTCGATGGTGCGGCCGTGCTCTACCGACAGGTGCGCGACCCGTTCGTCGAATCCGGCGGTCGGGTAGCCGCGGTCACCCATGACCTTGATCACCAGCCGGTCGGCCTGGCCGAGTGCCGCCACCGGCGAGTCGACGAACTGCTCCTGGACGTGGGTCCATTCCTCGCGGTACCGGGCGCGCGCAGCGTCGTCGAGCGGGCGGATGTCGAGCTCGTCATGGCGCCGTTCGCGCTCGAGCAACTCGCGCTCCGCGGCCCGCCGGTCGCCGGTCCGGGTGACGGCGCGTTCGTATTCGGGGCCGAACCGGCGGCGCAGCCGCAGCGTCCTGGCTCTGCTCCACAGCAGGAAACCGATGCCCGCGGCGACCGCGACGGCCACGACGGCGATGACGACCCAGACGGCGGTCGACATGGGGGCCTCCTGTCGTACGCGCTTCCAAAATTGTCGATGCCCGGCAAATGCCGACCAAAACCGCAATAGCCTGGACCAAGCTCGGCCTTTCGGCAGACGGCCTGGACATACCGGCGCCCCGCGATCGCCCGGGCCACCGGCCTCGCGTCCGCGACCCCGCATCGTTCCGATGCCGCCTGGCGACCCCATGGCAGCTCATCGCCGGTCCGGGGCGGCGTCCCCTCCGCGGCGCCGGCGCGCCGCACGTCCGTTTCGTACCGGTGTACCTGCGGCGACGCGCGATCCCCAAAAAGGTCAAGTGCTGGATAGGGGACGTTGGCCCTGTTATATCGGTAAGGACTTCCCCGCTGAATGGACGGTGCGGAATGCTACGGCACACCCTCGGATTTTTCCTCGGCATCGTGCTGACGCCCGCCCTGGCCTATGCGGCGGGGTGGGGTGCGACGCGCTCGGTCAGCGCCGTCGACCCGTTGGCCCACACCATCACCGACACGACCCGGCTCTACGGGGCGTTCGCGCTCATGGCGGCCGCCGGCCTCGTCATCGGCGTCGTCGTCATGGCGAGATGGGCTTCGCCGATGGTCTCGCTGGTTCCCGCGCTGGCGTTCATCGGCTGGAGCGTCTATTTCCTCCTGGCGCCGGGGAGCGCGCTCGCCCTCACCGGCAGGTTCCCCCCGGCCGGTGACCTCGACGACGGGTTGCAGACGCTGCTCGGCTCCGGCGTCTTCGCCCTGGCCGGATTCGGGCTGTTCACGCCCGCGTGGACGGCCTGGCGCTGGCACCCCTCCGGCCGCCCCGCCGAACCCGCCGAGGAGCCCTACTGACTTCTCGGCCGCGGCCACGGCCTGAGGGATGCCGCGCCGGTAGAGGCGGGCCACGACGTCTTCGATGTCGGGCTCGCGCAGCGCGATGTCGGCGACCGCGTAGCGGGCGGCCACGTCGGCCACCACGCTCGCCGCGTTCACCCCGGATCCGATGACGAGCCACTGGCGCGGCCCGTCGGCGCGGACGAACCTGGCGCCGGGCAGCCGCACCGGCGGTCCTGGACGCTCGAGCTCGATGACGAGCATCCGCTCGGCACCGGCCGCCGCGCGCAGCCTGTCGAGGTCTCCGTCGTACGCGAGCCGGCCGCGGTCGATGATCATGACTCGCCGGCAGAGCCGCTCGATGTCGCCGAGATCGTGGGTGGTCAGCAGGATGGTGGTGCCGCGTTCGGCGTTGAGCCGCTCGAGGAACGCCCGTACGGTCGCCTTGGTCACCACGTCGAGGCCGATCGTCGGCTCGTCCAGGACCAGCAGTTCCGGGTCGTGCAGCAGCGCCGCCGCCAGGTCACCGCGCATCCGCTGGCCCAGGCTGAGCTGCCGGACGGGCGTGTCGAGGAACGGGCCGAGGTCGAGCAGGTCGACGAGCGTGCGCAGCCGGGCCCGATGCGCGCCGGCCTCCACCCGGTATAGATGGCGGACCAGCGCCAGGCTGTCGCGCAGCGGCAGGTCCCACCACAGGGTGGTGCGCTGGCCGAAGACCACGCCGATGCGCCTGGCCAGCGTGGTGCGCTGCCGCGACGGGTCGAGCCCGGCCACCACGACCGAACCGGATGTCGGCGTGAGAATGCCGGTCAGCATCTTGATCGTCGTTGATTTGCCCGCGCCGTTGGGCCCGAGGTACCCCACGAACTCGCCGGCGCGCACGGTGAACGAGATGCTCTCGCACGCCGGCACGGTCGTACGGGTCCGGCGCAGCGGGCCGGTCCGCCGCCGTACGACGAAGGACTTCGAGACGTTGTCCAGCTCGATCAAGGACTAGCTCCCCGTGGATCGGTAGTGACGCAGGCCGCTGCGCCACGCCAGCGCCGCGACGGCGCACAGCACGGCGGCGACGGCGGGCGAGGCGAAGCGGAATGCCGCCGGCAGCCCGATCGGGTCGGGCCGGCCGAGGACGTACAGCGCCGGTTCCCAGTTGACGAACGCCAGCGGGATGACGAACGTCAGCCCCCGGACGACGTCGCGGCCGAAGATGCCGAGCGGGTACTGGGTGAGGAAGCCGCCCCCGTAGGTGATCGCCTTGGTCGCCTGATGCCCGTCGATGACCACGAACTGCACCGCCGCGGTGAGCACCCACAGCGCCGCGAAGATGGCGACGCCGGCCCCGACCATGACCGGCACGAGCAGCACGCGCGGCGCCGTCCACGCCACGCCCAGCCGCGGCATGACCACGGCGAGCACCGTCACCGTCGGGATCAGCTTCCCCATCCGGCGCGGCGAGAAGTCCTCGGTCGCGACCTGGATGAGCGGGCTCACCGGGCGGACCAGCATGGCGTCGAGCGTGCCCTGGCGTACGTGCTGCCCGAGGCGTTCCGCGGTCCCCAGCACGATGTCGGCGATCGCGAACGACAGGCCCGACGTGCCGTACAGGAACAGCACCTCGGACGCCGTGAAGCCCGCGATGCGCGGCGCGCGGGCGAACATCAGCGCGATGGCGGCCAGGTCGAGCCCGGTGACCACGCCCGTCGCGAGCGCGAGCAGCACCATCGACAGCGGATACTGCGCGGCCGCGCGGATCCATGTCCAGGCCAGCAGCCCGTACAGCCGCACGCTGTCGGCCGGCTCCCTCGCCATCCTCACCTCACCTCCCGATCACCGTCGCCATCCGCCCAAGCCCCCGACCGGCGTGGGCCCTAACCACCGTGGATCACCAGCTTGCGGCGGGCCGCGCCGGTCAGCAGGCGTCCGGCGACGAGGAGCGTCACCGCCCACGCGGCCTGGAACGCGTACGCGCCCAGCAGGCCGGCACCGCCGTGCAGGCCGAAATAGCCGGCCTTGCCGAGGAAGACGTCGGCCGGCACCTGGATCAGCGCCGCCCACGGCAGGTGCACGGCGATCGCGCCCAGCGCCCCGGGGAAGACCACCAGCGGGAGGAGCATCCCGGAGAAGAACAACGCGGCCACGAGCGCGATCGCCTGCACGCCGCGGTCGTCGTGCAGCCAGAACACCCACAGCGCGACCAGGTAGCGCACCCCGAAGCCGACGAGCATGGCGAGCAGCACGGCGACGGCGAACTGCGCCCACCGCCCGGGACCCGGCGGGTGGAGGTGGAACGCCACGATCCCGGCGAGCAGCGGCGGCACGCCGCGGAACAGGAGCGCGAAGACGGCCCTGCCGAGGTCGTCGGCGAGCCACCAGCCCTGCAGGTCAACCGGCCGGTGCAGGTCGATGGCGACGTCCCCGGTGCGGATCCGTTCGGTCAGCTCCATGCCGCCGAAGATCTGCACGGGCCCGATCAGCGCCTGGGTGAGGAAACAGAACGTCACCGCGTCGGTCACGTCGTAGCCGCCGAGCGCCGGTCGGGCGTGCCACAGCGCGATGAGGATGTAGGCCCGCAGGAAGCCGAACACGGTGTTGGTGACCGCCTCCGACAGCGCCCCGACGCGATAGGCGGCGTAGCGGCGCATGGCGTACCACATCACCCACGGATAGGTCACCGGAGCCACCTCCTGGGCACGGGCGCGCCGAACACCCCCGAGCGCGGCCGCACCCGGGGGTCTCCAATCATCTAACGCAGAATGCCGCCCGCGAGGCGGAGCGGTTGTGTCACGCGACTCAGTCGACAGGAAAGGCAGGAACCGGCCGCCGACCGCCATCGAAACCTCGGGCGAACCGGCGCGCATCCGTGAGATGAACGGGTGGATCCCGCGGATGCGCGCCGTGGCCCGGCGGAGCCTCGCCGCCCCACGCGCCGGGACGGGTGGGCCCCCTCAGCCGTGCGGGCCCCTCAACCGGGTGGGCCCGTCAGCCGTTCAGCCAGTTCGGCAGCGCGGGCTTGCCGGGGGAGTACAGCCAGGTCCGGAAGAACGGGCCGAGGTCCTGCCCGCCGATCCGTTCGGACAGCGCGACGAACTGCTCGGTGGTCGCGTTGCCGTACTTGTGCTGGGCGTACCAGGTGCGCAGGATCTGGAAGAACTTCTCGTCGCCGACCTTCTCCCGCATCCACTGCAGCACCATGGCGCCGCCGTTGTACACGCGGTTGTGGAACATGGTGTCGCGCTGTGGGTCGGCGATCACGACGCTCCACCACGAGTCGCCGGCCGCGTGGCTGTTGTAGAGGTTGAGCGACGACTGGTGCGCGGTCGTGCCGCCGTGCAGCTCGTTCCAGTACAGGTGCGACCAGGTCGCGAAGCTCTCGTTCAGCCAGATGTTCTTCCACCAGCGCACCGACACCGCGTCGCCGAACCACTGGTGGGCCAGTTCGTGCGCGATCGTCGTGGTGTTGCGCACGTCGGAGTACAGCGGCCGGGTCTGGGTCTCCAGCGAGAACCCGATCGGCTGTCCCTGGTAGGTGGCGAGGTCGGCGATCGCGCCGGTGGAGTCGAACGGGAACTTCCCGTACAGCTTGGTCCACAGGTCGGTCGCCTCGCCCGAGGTGTCCCAGAAGAACGCGGTGGGATCGGGATGGTTGGGGTCGCGGCCGACGAGCTTGGGGTCGACGCCGATGGTCATGGGGATGCCGTTCGGCGTGGTGCCGGACTTGAGCGTCCACTGCCCGATGTCGGCCGTCGCGAGGTAGGTGGCCATCGGGAACCGCTCGTCCCACAGGAAGGTGGACTTGCCGTTCCTGGTGGTCTGCGAGACCAGCCGGCCGTTGGACATGACGGACAGCCCCTTCGGCACGGTGACCCGGAAGGTGTAGCTCGCCTTGTCGCTCGGGTGGTCGTTGCTCGGGAACCAGGTGGACGAGGCGTTCGGCTCGTCGCCCATGAACGCGCCGTCGTCGGTGTGCACGAAGCCGTACGGCGAGCCGAACACGATCGGCGATCCGACGATGGTCGTCGGCACTCCGCCGTAGGTCACGGCGGTGACGAACCTCGAGTGGTTCGGCAGGCCGTGCCGCGGGGTGATGGTCAGCTCCTGGCCGGTGCGGCTGAACCGCGCCGGCCGGCCGTTGACCGTCACGGCGAGCACGTCGAGCTGCTGGAGGTCGAGGTCGAACCTGGACAGGTTCTGCGTGGCGCGGGCCGTGATGGTGGCCGTGCCGTCGAGTCGCTTGGTGGCCGGGTCGTATGAGAAGTCGATTCCGTAGTGCTGAACGTCGTAGCCGCCGTTGCCTTCCAGTGGGAAGTACGGGTCGCCGAGCCCGGGCGCGCCTGGCGTGTAGCGGGCGCCCGCCCCGGCGGCCGAGGCCGCCGGGGCCAGCGCCAGCATGCCGGCGGTGGCTACGGTGAGTGGCAACATGCGCGAGATGTGGCGCAACGCCATCCCTGCATCCTCTCCGTTGAGCGATCAAAGCAGATATGTCCGACTCTGCCGTGTTCCCCGGCGGCTGTCGGTTGAAAGCGATTGCCGGATTCGGTCACAAGGGATACGCGACAGGTGGCGAAACAATAGCGCTAGGTAATCACACCGGATGAGAGTACGGGAGGAGCCAGGACGACGCGCCGTCGCGGTGATCAAACAGCCAGCGGCGCCAGGCCCTGATGGCCGGGCACCGCTGGCCCTTCGATCACCACGGTCGTTTTGGTCACCGCGGTCGTTTTGGTCACCGCGGTCGTCGCGGTTCGCTCAGTGGGCCCGGGAGAACTGCTCCTCCTCCGTGGAGCCCTTCAGCGCCACGGTCGAGGAGTCCGGCGAGATGGCGGTGCTGACCAGGTCGAAGTAGCCGGTGCCGACCTCGCGCTGGTGCTTGGTCGCGGTGTAGCCGCGCGCCTCGGCCGCGAACTCGCGCTCCTGCAGCCCCACGTAGGCGGTCATGCCGTCCTCTGCGTAGCCCTGCGCCAGGTCGAACATCGAGTAGTTCAGCGCGTGGAAGCCGGCGAGGGTGATGAACTGGAACGTGTAGCCCATGTGGCCGAGCTCCCGCTGGAACTTGGCGATGGTCGCGTCGTCCAGGTGCTGCTTCCAGTTGAAGGACGGCGAGCAGTTGTAGGCCAGCATCTGGTTCGGGTACTTCGCCTTGATGGCCTCGGCGAACTCGCGGGCCACCTCCAGGTCGGGTGTGGAGGTCTCCATCCACAGCAGGTCGGAGTACGGCGCGTATGCGAGACCGCGCGCCACGCAGGCCGCGAGGCCGTTGCGCACCCGGTAGAAGCCCTCTGCCGTACGCTCGCCGGTGACGAACTCCCGGTCGCGCTCGTCGACATCGCTGGTCAGCAGAGTCGCGGCGTGGGCGTCCGTCCGCGCGACGACCAGGCTGGGAACCCCGGCGACGTCGGCGGCGAGCCGCGCGGCGGACAGCGTCTTGATGTGCTGCCCGGTCGGGATGAGCACCTTCCCGCCGAGGTGGCCGCACTTCTTCTCCGAGGCGAGCTGGTCCTCCCAGTGCACGCCCGCGGCGCCGGCAGCGATCATGGCCTTCATCAGCTCGAACGCGTTGAGCACGCCGCCGAAGCCGGCTTCGGCGTCGGCCACGATCGGGGCCAGCCAGTAGGTCTCGGAGTCGGCGGTCGACGTGCCGCTCAGCTTCTCCGACCAGGCGATCTGGTCGGCGCGCAGCAGCGCGTTGTTGATGCGGCGCACCACGGCGGGGACCGAGTTGGCCGGATAGAGGCTCTGGTCGGGATAGGTCTGGCCGGCCAGGTTCGCGTCGCCGGCGACCTGCCAGCCGGACAGGTAGATGGCCTTGAGGCCGGCCTTCACCTGCTGGACGGCCTGGTTGCCGGTGAGCGCGCCGAGGGCGTTGACGTAGTCCTCCTCGTGCAGCAGCCGCCACAGCCGCTCCGCGCCGAGCCTGGCGAGGGTGTACTCCTCCTGTAGCGAGCCGCGCAGCCGCACGACGTCCTCGGCCGAGTAGGTCCGCTCGACGTCCGCCCAGCGCGGATCGGTGTCCCACTGGCGCCGCAGCTCCTCGGCCGCGCGCTCTGGCGAGCCCTTGAGGCGACGAGTAGTCATATCACTTGCCCTTCTTTGTCGTCCCCTGGGTGCGATGTCCTTGAGTGTTGCCGGTTGAACCCCTTGCTACCAACCGGTAAGTAACAGAATAATCGCAAAAGTTTCGCTATAGTGAAGCTGTGACGACATTGCCGCGAGAAGAATCCCTCAACTTGACGAATGGTCTAGACCTCGTCACCTTCGGCCAGCGCCTGCGCCATCTTCGCCGCGCGCGCCGGCTCACCCTGTCCGACCTGGGCGAACGCGTCGGCCGGGCGCCGTCGCAGCTGTCGCTGCTCGAGAACGGCCGGCGGGAGCCGAAGCTCTCCCTGCTCCACGCGCTCGCCGGCGCGCTCGACGTGCCGGTCGAGGAGCTGCTGCGCAGGCAGCCACCGAGCCGCCGCGCCCAGCTCGAGATCGCTATCGAGGAGGCGCAGCGCGACCCGCTGTACGCCTCGCTCGGCCTGCCGCACCTCAAGATCGGCAGCAGGGTGCCGAGCGATGTGCTCGAGCACCTGCTCACGCTGTACGAGGAGTTGCGGCGCAGCCGGACCAAGCCGACCGCCAGCCCGGAAGAGGCGCGCAAGGCCAACGCCGAGCTGCGCGCCAAGATGCGCGAGCGGGGCAACTACTTCGGCGAGATCGAGCAGCTCGCCGCGGCCACGCTGGGCGCGGTCGGCTACCGCGCCGGCGCCCTCTCCCAGGGCAACCTGACCTCGCTGGTGTCGCACTTCGGGTTCACGCTCCGCTACGTCCAGGACCTGCCCCGCTCCGTACGGTCCGTCACCGACCAGCGCAACCACCGCATCTACTTGGAGCGCGAGCAGCTCGGCATGCACACGCCGCGCACGATCGTCCTGCAGACGCTCGGCCACTTCGCCCTCGGGCACGACGTGCCCCGCGACTTCGCGGACTTCCTGCGCCAGCGGGTGGAGGCGAACTACTTCGCGGCGGCCATGCTGCTCCCCGAGCAGGCCGTGGTGCCCTACCTGTGCGAGGCCAAGGACAGCAGGGAGCTGTCGGTGGAGGACCTCGCCGACGTGTTCTCCGTGTCGTACGAGATGGCGGCGCACCGGTTCACCAACCTCGCCACGCACCACCTCGACCTGCCGGTGCACTTCGTCAAGAACGACGAGAGCGGCACGATCTACAAGGCGTACGCCAACGACGGTCTGATCTTCCCGGCCGACGAGTACGGCGCCATCGAGGGCCAGCGGATGTGCCGGGTGTGGGGCGGCCGGCACGTGTTCGCCGCCGCCGACCGCTATTCGGTCCACTACCAGTACACCGACACGCCCACCGGCACCTACTGGTGCCTGTCCCACATCGACCCCAGCCACGAGCGCGACTTCGCGATCTCGCTCGGCGTCCCGTTCGAGCACTCGCGGTGGTTCCGCGGCCGGGAGACGACGACCCGCCGGATGTCGCGCTGCCCGGACGGCGAGTGCTGCCAGCGACCGCCCGCCGAGCTGGCCGCCAAGTGGGAGGGGCACGTCTGGCCGTCGGCGCGGGCGCATTCCCACGTGCTCGCCGTGCTGCCGCCCGGCGCCTTCCCCGGGGTCGACGAGGGGGAGGTCTACGCCTTCCTCGACCGCCACGCCGCCGAGTGACGGCAGGCGGGGCCCGGGCGGCCGCCAGGATATTACCGTCTGGTAATATCGGTCCTGCTACCGTGGGTAACACCTGGACCATACGGAGGGAACCGGATGGCCGACGAGCAGGCGGGCTTCTCGCTCGAGCTGGGCGACGACCTGCGTCAGGTACGGGATTGGGTGCACGAGTTCGCTCGCGACGTCATACGCCCGGCCGCCGGGGAGTGGGACGAGCGCGAGGAGACCCCCTGGCCGATCATCCAGGAGGCGTCCAAGATCGGGCTGTACTCCCTCGACTTCTTCGCCGAGCAGTGGCTTGAGGACACCGGCCTCGGCATCCCGGTGGCCTTCGAGGAGCTGTTCTGGGGCGACGCCGGGATCGCCCTGTCGATCGTCGGCACGGGTCTGGCCGCCGCCTCCGTGGCCGCGACGGGCCTGCCGGAGCAGGTCGCCGAGTGGGTTCCGCAGATGTTCGGCGGCCCCGACGACATCCATCTCGGGGCGTTCTGCGCCTCCGAGCCCGACGCGGGCAGCGATGTCGGCGCCATCCGCACCCGCGCCACCTACGACGAGGCGAGCGACGAGTGGGTGATCAACGGCACCAAGACCTGGGTCACCAACGGCGGCATCGCCGACGTGCACGTGGTCGTCGCCTCGGTGCACCCCGACCTCGGAGCCCGCGGGCAGGCCACGTTCATCGTCCCGCCGCACACCCGTGGCCTGTCGCAGGGCCAGAAGTTCAAGAAGCACGGCATCCGCGCCTCGCACACCGCCGAGGTGATCCTTGAGGACGTGCGGGTCCCCGGCCGGCTGCTCGTCGGCGGCAAGGAGAAGTTCGACGCGCGGATCGCGCGGGTCCGCGAGGGCAAGCGCGGCGGCGGCCAGGCCGCGCTCAAGACGTTCGAGACGACCCGCCCCACCGTCGGCGCCATGGCGCTGGGCGTGGCCAGGGCGGCCTACGACTACGCGCTCGGCTACGCCAGGGAGCGCGAGCAGTTCGGCAGGAAGATCGGCGACTTCCAGGCCATCGCGTTCAAGCTGGCCGACATGAAGACCCAGATCGACGCCGCCCGGCTGCTCGTGTGGCGGGCCGCCTGGATGGCCAGGCAGGGCAAGGACTTCGACAACGCCGAGGGCTCGATGGCCAAGCTGTACGCCAGCGAGACCGCGGTCCGCGTCACCGAAGAGGCCATCCAGATCCTCGGTGGCAACGGCTACACCCGCGAATTCCCTGTCGAGCGCATGCACCGCGACAGCAAGATCTTCACGATCTTCGAAGGCACCTCGGAGATCCAGCGCCTGGTCATCGGCCGTACCGTCACCGGCCTGCCCGTCCGCTAGCGTTTCCGCAGGTCATCGGCATCGCTCTCGTGATGCCTTCGGCGCCGATGGCACTCGGCGTCGGCTGCTCGGCCGTCGCCGTGTGCCCGTCAGACCCGATCGTTTCCCGTTGTTGCTCAACCCGGTGCTGAGTTGGTGCTGATATCCAACGGTCAACTATCGCATCCGGGTGCAGTGGCGTGGACGTGATCGAGCCGCGACGTAGCGAGCTCGGCGAATCGCGAACTGGGATGTGTACACGTTCCGAGTGCCCAAGCACACCGGCCTCTACCGTGTCAAGGTGGTCCCTCTCACTCTACGACCTGCGGCTTTGCGAGGCGCCACAGGTCAGCGGCGAGTGATGACGCTCGTTCACGTCCCTTCAGATCGATTCAGGATTGGTGCGTGCTCCCGGTGCTTCCAGTTCCCGGGTGGGGGCAGGGGGAGCACAAACGCAATTCGGACGATCGCCCGGGGGTCGCTGTCCGCTTGGAGTACTCCGTCGCTGCCTTCCGCTGTATGGTCTTCTCCATATCCGAATCCTTCAGCGCGGGCTCGACGGCGCACGCAGTCTGGCCTGGTCCGTCCGACGATGAGCGTTGGGTGTCGCATTTCGTGACGTGTATGTCCTACGGCCGCAATCCGTATGTTCAGATGCGGCGCATGCTGGCCGTAACCGCCGTAGCTGCCAGCTGATCTTCAACTCGAAGTGCGACGCCGGGCTAGAGCTGGACGAGCCGCTGCGCGGCGGCTTGGCGACCTCACTTGGCGGGCTGCACGCGAATGGCGCGCGCCGTGTAGCCGTCCTGATTCACTGATTCCCACTCGAGGTCAAC
>DASUWU010000174.1:0-21624 GCA_036378315.1 Streptosporangiaceae bacterium
AAAGGACGCCGCGTACCTCGCCGGTCTCGTGGTCATGATCGACGTCCCGAGGCGCGGCCGAACGGCAGACCGGGCACACCCCGCCTTGCTCCTCGATCATCCGTTCGACCTCGTCCAGCCCGATGCCGTAGCGCGCGGTCAGCTTGTAATGACGCCGCAACAGCCGCTCGGTGGACGGTTTCGCGGGCTCCTCGCCAGGGATGACGGTCTCGGTGCCGGCCGCCTCGTAGGGCAGCTCGATGCCGTCGAGGTAGTCGGCGGCCCGTCGCAGCCGTTCCGGGTCATCCCGGAATTGCCCGAGGCCGTTGTTGCAATTGAAGCAGAGAAGACCCCGGACTTTCCCCGTTGCGTGATCGTGGTCAACGTGCAGCGTCGCCTCTCTTCGGCAGATGAGGCACCGATCGAGCTGCACCATCTGCCGCTCCGCGACGGCGTCGGCGGTCAGCCCGTAACGCCGCATGAGAAGGTAGCTTCGCTCGCTCCCATAGATTTTCCGCTTGGTCTCCGCCGTGGCCGCGTTGTGGCAGGGCCTACAGTAGTCCACCAGGCCAGATTTGTTAGCGCGATTGCGACCGAATTCGGAGAGCGGCTTGGTCTCGCCGCACTTGGCGCAGTACTTCATGCCTGGCGGGACGGCCGAGTGGCGCCGGTAGGTTCTCGCCTCCTTTCCCGCTGCGGCGAGTCTTCCGCGGTAGGAAGCGGCGTTGCGCAGGCCGAAACATTCCTTGCAGTAGAGGGCTAACCCGTCCGGCGATTGGTTGCGTCGCCAGAACTCCGACGCTGGCTTCACGATGCCGCAATCGTGACACTTCTTGGCGTTTCCCCCGAGCGCGCCAGCCATTCCCCCCGACTCCTCTATATCTAAACTGTCATCTTAATATGAGACAGTTTATTCGCCGCCTTTTTGGACGTAACTACGGACAAATTCCTCGGCGTTCTCCTCGAGGACCTCGTCAATTTCGTCGAGGATGGCGTCGACGTCGTCGGACAGTTTTTCCTGGCGCTCCTGGACGTCGTCGCTGGGCGCGGTCTGGGTCTCTTCGACCTCTTCAGTGCGCCGGGTGGTGTGCTTCTGACCGCCGGTGTCCTTCGTGGCCATGTCGACCCTCCTGTCGTACCGAGACCTTGACTCTACCGTTGCCCCCGGACAACGAGCGCATCCCAGATTGTGTTCCGCCCGGTCCGGGCCGCGGACGGCTCGGCCCGTTCACCGGGTTATCGCCGCTGCCCCGCGCTGCGAAACGGGTCAAAGTGGTCACGACTCTTGTCCTACCCGCTGATCGGGCCGGCAGGGCCGGCGCCTCCTGCGGATAGTCCCACTATCCAACGCGGTGGGCTCGGATCTCCCGGGGAACGGCTCAGCCGGCCGCTGAGGCGGTCAGCCCTCGCCGGTGAGGGTGGCGACCAGGTCCGCCGCCGTACGGCAGCGGTCGAGCAGCTCACCCACGTGCTGGCGGGTTCCCCGCAGCGGCTCCAGGGTGGGGACGCGCTGGAGCGACTCCCGGCCCGGGATGTCGAAGATCACCGAATCCCAGGAGGCGGCCGCCACGGCGTCGGCGTACTGGCGCAGGCACCGGCCGCGGAAGTAGGCACGGGTGTCCTCCGGCGGGTCTTCGATGGCCCGCTCGATATCGGCGTCGGAGACGATCCGTTCCATCCTGCCGCGGGCCACCAGGCGGTTGTAGAGGCCGCGTTCGGCGCGGATGTCGGAGTACTGCAGGTCCACCAGTTGCAGGCGCGGATGCGACCACTCAAGGCCGTCCCTGGCCCGGTAGCCCTCGAGCAGCTCGAGCTTCGCCACCCAGTCGAGCTCGCGGGACAGCTGCATGGGGTCCTCGTTCAGCCGGTGCAGCACGGACTCCCAGCGTTCCAGCACGTCGCGCGTCATCTCGTCGGCGGACGAGCCGTAGCGGTCCTCGACGTACTTGCGGCACTGCTCGTAGTACTCCATCTGCAGCTGGACGGCGGTCATCTTCCGGCCGTCGCGCAGCGTGAGCAGATGCTTGCAGGACGGGTCGTGGGAGACCGAGCGCAGCGTCGCCACCGGCATGTCCACCGACAGGTCGACCGTGAGGAAACGATCTTCGATCATGGCCAGGACGAGCGCGGTGGTGCCCAGCTTGAGGTAGGTGGACACCTCGCTCATGTTGGCGTCGCCGATGATGACGTGCAGCCGGCGGTACTTCTCCGGGTCGGCGTGCGGCTCGTCGCGGGTGTTGATGATCGGCCGCTTCAGCGTGGTCTCCAGGCCCACCTCGACCTCGAAGAAGTCGGCCCGCTGGCTGATCTGGAAGCCCTCGCCGCGGCCGTCCACGCCGACGCCGACCCGGCCGGCGCCACACACGACCTGCCGCGACACGAAGAACGGGGTGAGGTGGCGGACGATCTCCGCGAACGGGGTCTCCCGCTTCATCAGGTAGTTCTCGTGGCAGCCGTAGGAGGCGCCCTTGTTGTCGGTGTTGTTCTTGTAGAGCTGGATCGGTTGGGTGCCCGGCACGGTGGCGGCACGGCGGGCGGCGTCGGCCATGACCCGCTCCCCCGCCTTGTCCCAGATCACGGTGTCCCGCGGGTTGGTGCACTCGGGGGTGGAGTACTCGGGATGGGCGTGGTCGACGTACAGCCGCGCGCCGTTGGTCAGGATCACGTTGGCAAGGCCGAGGTCCTCGTCGGTCAGCTGGCTGGGATCGGCCACCTCACGGGCCAGGTCGAAGCCCCGCGCGTCGCGGAGGGGGTTCTCCTCCTCGAAGTCCCACCGGGCCCGCCTGGCGCGCGCCGCGGACGCCGCCAGGTACGCGTTCACGACCTGGGAGGACGTGACCATCGCGTTGGCCCCGGGCTGACCGGGCACGGAGATTCCGTACTCGGTCTCGGTTCCCATCACCCGCCGAACACTCATACGGGGAGCCTAATGCGCTTTGGCCCGTGCCCCGAGAGGCAGGGCTGGATCGTGACCGGATTAGGCACCACCCGCGGGCGGCCAGGTCTCATGGATCTCACCTGTCTCCACAGGTTGGCGTGGCACCACGAAGCGGCGGCCACATCGGGTGCGGCCGCCGCTTCGCAGACATGCGTTACAGGTACTGACCGGTGTTGGCGACGGTGTCGATCGACCGGCCGGCCTCGGTGCCCTGCTTGCCGGAGACGAGCGTGCGGATGTAGACGATCCGCTCGCCCTTCTTGCCGGAGATGCGGGCCCAGTCGTCCGGGTTGGTGGTGTTGGGCAGGTCTTCGTTCTCGCTGAACTCGTCGACGCAGGCGGACAGCAGGTGGGCCACCCGCAGGCCCTTCTGCCCGCTGTCGAGGAAGTCCTTGATGGCCATCTTCTTCGCCCTGGCGACGATGTTCTCGATCATCGCGCCGGAGTTGAAGTCCTTGAAGTACAGGACTTCCTTGTCGCCGTTGGCGTAGGTGACCTCCAGGAAGCGGTTCTCCTCGGTCTCGGCGTACATCCGCTCGACGACCCGCTGGATCATGGCATCGACGGTGGCGTCCGCCGAGCTGCCGTGCTCCTTCATGTCCTCTTCGTGCAGCGGGAGGTCGGTGAGGATGTACTTGGAGAAGATGTCGCGTGCCGCCTCGGCGTCGGGCCGCTCGATCTTGATCTTGACGTCGAGCCGTCCCGGCCGCAGGATCGCCGGGTCGATCATGTCCTCGCGGTTGGAGGCGCCGATGACGATGACGTTCTCCAGGCCCTCGACGCCGTCGATCTCCGACAGCAGCTGCGGCACGATGGTGTTCTCGACGTCGGAGGAGACGCCGGATCCGCGGGTGCGGAACACCGAGTCCATCTCGTCGAAGAACACGATCACCGGCGTGCCCTCCGAGGCCTTCTCGCGGGCCCGCTGGAAGACCAGGCGGATGTGCCGCTCGGTCTCGCCGACATACTTGTTGAGCAGCTCGGGGCCCTTGATGTTGAGGAAGAAGCTCTTGCCCTCCTGCCCGGTCTTCTCGGCCACCTGCTTGGCGAGCGAGTTGGCCACGGCCTTGGCGATGAGCGTCTTGCCGCAGCCGGGCGGCCCGTAGAGCAGCACGCCCTTGGGGGGGCGTAGCTGGTGCTCGCGGAACAGCTCGGCGTGCAGGTACGGCAGCTCGACCGCGTCGCGGATCTGCTCGAT
Source organism: Streptosporangiaceae bacterium (assembly GCA_036378315.1). Classification (GTDB taxonomy): domain Bacteria; phylum Actinomycetota; class Actinomycetes; order Streptosporangiales; family Streptosporangiaceae; genus CALAED01. The sequence goes on from DASUWU010000174.1 coordinate 4,116, forward strand.
CTGCGGGCCCAGGCCGCCGATGTCGTGGTAGGAGATGTCCGGAACCTCCTCCAGCACGAGCTCCTCGACCTCGGCCTTGTGGATCTTCTCGTACACGTATCCGGAGCGGGGTTCGAGCATCAGGGAGTCGCCGGCCCGCAGCGACACCCCACGCAGCGGCTCGGCCAGCTTCACCACGCGCTCCTCGTCGGCCCGCGCGATGACGAGGGCTCGCTCGCCGTCCTCGAAGACCTCCTTGAGCATGACGACCTCGCCCTGCTCCTCGAACTCGAGGGCTTCGACCACATTGAGCGCCTCGTTGAGCATGACCTCCTGGCCACGCTTGAGGTCCTCGATGTCGACGTTGGGGCTCACCGTCACCCGCAGCTTGCGGCCGCCGGTGAAGATATCGACCGTTCCATCGTCGCGCGCCTCGAGGAAGATGCCGAAGCCGGACGGCGGCTGGGCCAGCCGGTCCACTTCCTCCTTGAGCGCGATGATCTGTTCGCGCGCCTCTTTGAGCGTCGCCACGAGACGCTCGTTCTGGCCGGTTACCGCGGCCAGATTCGCCTGCGCCTCGTGCAGACGCTCTTCGAGTACACGCACCTGTCGGGGAGACTCCGCGAGCTTGCGGCGCAGCACGGCGACCTCCTCCTCGAGGAAGGAGACCTGTGTTTGGAGGTCACGAACCTCCTTATCGTGCTGCGCCCTGCGCGCACCTGCTGCATCGTCACGAGCGGCCACGCCCCGTCACCTCCTTTGGAAGAGACGACGACCTATTGAGACCCTACCTATCTCACGCGGTTCCGTAACCTGCCTATTAGGTGCTCGTGTCGTGTCGAATGGATCAGCCGGGGCGGCCTACCCGGACCAAGGCGGGACGCACGGGGCGGGCGCCGGCCGGGAGGATTCCGGCATCCGACGCATGCGACCAGCGGTGATGCGGGTCACCCGGCGCCGGGCGCCGACCGGGATACCTGGCCAGGGATACCAGCGCCGGTGTTCTGCTTGGTGCCCGTGTGATCAGCGGCATACTCGACGTCGTGGCCGGAGCTGGCGCCTTTGGCCGGCCGGCGGCGGCGCAGCGGCGGCCGGACGCCGTCGGCGAGCCGCCGGGCGGTGACGACGAACCCTGTATGCCCCACCATGCGGTGGTCGGGCCGTACGGCGAGCCCTTCGACGTGCCAGGAGCGCACCAGTGTCTCGAAGGCGTACGGCTCGGCGAACGCGCCGTGCTCGCGCAGCGCTTCGACGACGGTCGACAACTGGGTCGTGGTGGCCACGTAGACGCAGACGAGCCCGCCGGGCACGAGGGCCCGCCCGACGGCCGCCAGGCACTCCCAAGGGGCGAGCATGTCCAGGACGGCCCGGTCCATGCCGCTCTCTCCCGGGCAGGCGGCGGCGAGGTCGCCGACGGTCAGCCGCCACGCCGGATGCGGCCCGCCGTAGAAGCGCTCGACGTTGGTGCGCGCCACCTCGGCGAAGTCCGGCCGCCGCTCGTAGGACGACACAAGCCCGTCCTCTCCGACGGCGCGCAGCAGCCAGCAGGTGAGCGCGCCGGAGCCGGCGCCGGCCTCGACGACGCGCGCGCCGGGGAACACGTCGGCCATCGCGACGATCTGCGCGGCGTCCTTGGGGTAGACCACAGCGGCCCCGCGCGGCATCCGCAGGGCGTAGTCGGCGAGCAGCGGCCGGAAGGCGAGGTACTCGGTGCCGCCCGACGCGCGCAGCACGATGCCTTCTGGCCGGCCGATGATCTCGTCGTGCGGGATGGCGCCCTTGTGGCTGTGGAACAGCTTGCCGGGCTGCAGGGTGATCGTGTTGACCCTGCCCTTGGGGTCGGTGAGCTGCACCTGGTCGCCGGCGCGGAACGGCCCGTGCGGCCGGGACGGCCCGGACGGCCGGTGGGCGCCGGGGTCAGGCACCGGCGAAGGCGCGGTCGATGTCGGTCACGGACAGCACACCGTACACCTGGCCGCCGGGCTCGAGGAGGAGGTATTCGCTCGCCGGGGCGCGCCTGATCGCGAGGATGAGGTCTTCGCCGGCCAGGTCGGCGGGCAGCGCCAGTTCGGGCTCGAGCGAGCGGGACAGGTCGCCGACCTCGACCCACGGGCGGCGGTTCTCCGGGATGGCGAGGACGGCCTGCTCGCTGACCAGGCCGGTCGGCCTGCCTTCGTGGTCGACGATGACGAGCGCGCCGGCTCCTTCTTCGTTGGCCCGCCTGATGGCCTCGGCGAGCGGCAGCGTGGGGGTGACCTGGATGGCCCGCCTGGCGAGCCGGCGCGCCTGGAGCCGCGGGATCCGCTCGCGCAGCCGCTCGGCCCTGATGGCGGCGCTCGCGCCCATCCAGATGAACGACGCGACCAGCCCGGCCCAGACGAGCGACAGCCAGCCGCCGGCGTCGACCGACGAGTCGGCCGAGCCGCGGTAGGTGGCCGCCAGCGCGCCCATGGCCAGGACGCCGATGGCGACGGCGCGGCCCACCCACCCGGCGACGAGGGTGCCCGTCCTGGTGCGCCCGCTGACCTTCCAGACGGCGGCCCTGATCATCCGGCCACCGTCGAGCGGCAGGCCCGGCAGCAGGTTGAACAGGGCGACGACGAGGTTGGCGAAGGTGAGCGCCTCGACCAGCAGCTCGGCGACCGGGGACAGCGGCACGAAGGCGTACACCAGGTAGCCGGCGCCGGCCAGCGCGGCCGACAGCGCCGGCCCGGCGAAGGCGATCAGGAACTCGCGTCCCGGGGTGCGGGGCTCGCGTTCGATCTCGGAGACGCCGCCGAGGATGTGGAGGGTGATCGCGCGTACCGGGAGCCCGAACAGGCGGGCGACGACCGAGTGGCTCAGCTCGTGGACCAGGACGGAGGCGTACAGCAGGACCGCGTAGGTGAACGCCACGAGGTAGCTGAACGGCGGGTCGACGCGGGTGGACGCCGGCCCCTCGAACATGATCGTGATCACGATGGCGACCAGGAACCACGTCGGCGATACGTAGACCGGAATGCCGAAGGGACGGCCCATGAGCAGCCCGGGCCGTGCCGGCCGCGCGCCGCCGTCATCCCGCTGTCCGCCGCTGTCTGCCACGACTCGATGCTACGTGCCGAACGGGCGGGAGCGGGCGGCGGCCGGCGCACGACCGAGGCCGCGTCGCGCCGGATTTTGTCGCCGCGGTGGCCTACGCTGTGGGGACATGACGACGGCCGAGGCGACGGGCACCGACCATGACGACCAGGCCACGGTGATCGGCACGTTGTCGCCGTCGCGTGCGGGCGATTTCATGACCTGCCCTTTGTTGTACCGGTTCCGGGTCATCGACCGGATCCCGGAGCGGCCGGCGCCGGCCGCGGTGCGCGGCACGCTGGTGCACGCGGTGCTGGAGCGGCTGTTCGACCTGCCGGCCGCCGGGCGCACGGCAGCGGCCGCGCGCGAGCTGCTCGTCCCGCAGTGGGACCGGCTGCTGGCCGAGACTCCCGAGCTGGCCGAGATGTTCGACGGCGCCGACGGCATCGACCGGGGTGAGTGGCTGGCGCAGGCCGGCCGGCTGCTCGAGTGCTACTTCACCCTGGAGGACCCGCGCCGGCTCGAGCCGGCCGAGCGGGAGCTTTACGTCGAGACGGTGCTGTCGTCCGGGCTGCGGCTGCGCGGGTACGTCGACCGGCTTGACGTGGCCCCGACCGGCGAGGTCCGGGTGGTCGACTACAAGACGGGCACGGCCCCGCGGGCGGAGTTCGAGGCGCGTGCGCTGTTCCAGATGAAGTTCTACGCCCTCGTGTTGTGGCGGCTGCGCGGTGCGGTGCCGCGCCAGCTGCAGCTGATCTACCTGGGCAACGGGGAGGTGCTGCGGTACGCGCCGGACGAGGCCGACCTGCGCGCCACCGAGCGCAAGGTCGAGGCGCTGTGGCGGGCCATCGAGCGGGCCATGACGACCGGCGAGTGGCGGCACCGGCCGAGCCGCATCTGCGAGTGGTGCGACCACAGGCAGCGCTGCCCGGAGTTCGGCGGCACCCCGCCGCCGCTGCCGGACGTCGCCGACCCCGGCGAGCCGGCCGACGAGGTGCTGCCCGCCCGCGCCCTCGCCGACGATGTCTGACGACGGCCGCGGCGGGCCGGCCCGCGCCTCAGGGCCGCGCTTGGGCGTGGACCCGCCAACCCGCTGACGTCATCCCTAGGGAGGAGCCGGGTTCCACGTCGAGGAGGGGAGCGTGACCTGGCTGGAGACCGTACGGTGAGGATGTGCCGCCTGCGTACCCCGGCAGCCTCCGCACCTGGCTGCGCGACCACCCCACCGCGCGCGATGGCATCCTCACCCTCGCGCTGCTCGCGGTCGGGCTTCCCCAGCTGTTCCTGCAGCAGCTCGACACCGAGGCGGCCAGGCACTATCACCCGCCGGACGCGCTGAACGGCGTCGTGGTGGCCGCGGTGGTGCTGCCGCTCGTGCTCCGCCGGCGTGTCCCGTTGACCGTGCTGGCCTGCGTCATCGCCGGTGAGTCCATCCTCGGCGTGCTGGATTACGCGCCGTCCTCCGCCGACGTGGTCGCCTTCTTCATCGCGACCTACAGCGTCGCCGCGCACCGGCCGCTCGCCCGCAGCGCGTTGGGCCTGGCCGCCGCCGCGCTCGCGTTCACCGCGCTGCTGCTCACCTACCCGGGGGACGTCAACCTGCTCGAGTACCTGACCAACCTGGCGCTGCTGGTCGGCGTGTGGTGGCTGGGGCGCGGGCTGCGGCTGCGGCGGGCCTACCTCGCCGAGCTCGAAGACCGGGCGCAGCGGCTGGAGCGGCTGCGTGAGGGCGACGCGCGTACCGCCCGGGTCGAGGAGCGCGCCCGTATCGCCAGGGAGCTGCACGACGTGGTGGCCCACCACGTGAGCGTCATGACCGTGCAGGCGGGGGCGGCCCGCCGCGTCCTCGACCGCGACCCGGACAGCGCCCGCGAGGCCATGAGCACGATCGAGGGCCTCGGCCGCACCGCGCTGAGCGAGATGCGCAGGATCGTGGGCGTGCTGCGCACGGAGCGGGATCCCGAGCACACCGGCCGCGAGCTGGCGCCGCAGCCGGGGCTGCACGACATCGGCGGCCTGATCGACCGGGTCCGCGAGACCGGTCTGATGGTCCAGCTGTGGATCGAGGGCGAGGTCCGTAGCCTGTCTCCCGGCGTCGACCTGGCGGTCTACCGGCTCGTCCAGGAGGCGCTGACCAATACGCTCAAGCACGCCGGGCCCCAGGCCAGGGCGTGGGTGCGCATCCACTACGCCGGCCAGGGAGTGAACGTGGAGATCGAGGACGACGGGCGCGGCGCCGCCGCGGGTCTCCCCGGCAACGGCGACAGCCCGGGCCACGGGCTGGTCGGCATGCGGGAGCGGGTCGCGCTGTACGGCGGTGAGCTGCGCATCGGGCCGCGCACCGGCGGCGGTTTCGAGGTACGCGCCCGGTTCCCGCTGGACGCGTAGGGTGCGAGGGACGCGGAGATTGCGAAGGCGAAGGGGCCGATGAGCGCGGTACGGGTGTTGTTGGTCGATGATCAGCCGTTGCTGCGCACGGGGTTTCGGCTGATCTTGGAGGGCGAGGCCGATATCGCCGTCGTGGGTGAGGCGGGCGACGGGGCCGCCGCGGTGGAGCTGACGAGGTCGTTGCTGCCCGACGTGGTGCTGATGGACATCCGGATGCCCGGCATGGACGGGATCGAGGCGACGCGGCAGATCGTGCGCGAAGGCGCGGCGGCGCACGATCCGCGCGTGCTCATCCTCACGACGTTCGATCTCGACGAGTACGTCATCGAGGCGGTCCGGGCAGGGGCGAGCGGCTTCTTGCTGAAGGACTCCCCGCCGGAGGACCTGGTGTCGGCCATCCGGATCGTGGCCGCCGGCGATGCGATCGTGGCGCCGAGCGTCACCCGCCGGCTGCTGGACAAGTTCGCCACCCGCCTGCCCGCGGTCCGCGAGTCGGCCCCGCCGCCCGGCCTCGGCACGCTGACCGAGCGGGAACGCGAGGTGCTGCGGCATGTGGCGCGCGGGCTTTCCAACGCCGAGATCGCCGCCGAGCTGGTGGTGAGCGAGACGACGGTGAAGACGCATGTCGGCAACGTGCTGGCCAAGCTGGGGCTGCGCGACCGCGTCCAGGCCGTGGTGTACGCCTACGAGACCGGGCTGAGCCGGCCGGGCGAGGGTTGAGCGCGGCGCGTCCGGCGGGCCGGTCATGAGCTGATCCGGGCCGGCTTGGGCGGTGATTTACGGTTCTCCGCCCAGGTCCGGGCAGATCTCTACTCCTTGGGGGGGAGGGCGCCCGGCTCGCTCCTGCGCGAGGCGGATCCGCGATCCGTTCCGCCGGTCGATCCTGCCGGGGCGCGGTGGCCCTAGCGTGGTCAGCGTGACCGTGCCATCGACCTTGGTTGTCGCGTTGTCCGGCCGTCCCGGCCGCCGCGGCCGGTTCGACGCCGTTCCGATATGGACAGGAGACCCGAGGTGACCAGCGATCTTTCGACGGCCGGCGACGGCCGGCCAGGCACCGCAGAGGCGGCGTTCGCGGCGCGCGCCGAGGACGTCGTCAAGGTGTACGGGGCCGGCGACGCGAAGGTGACGGCGCTGGCCGGGGTGACGGTGGGCATCCCCAGGGGGCTGTTCACCGCGGTGATGGGGCCGTCGGGCTCCGGCAAGTCCACGTTGATGCACTGCATGGCCGGCCTCGACTCGGTCACGAGCGGCCGGGTCCACATCGGCGGGATCGAGCTGACCAGGCTCGACGACAAGCGCCTCACCAGGCTGCGCCGCGACGGCATCGGGTTCGTCTTCCAGACCTTCAACCTCGTCCCGACGCTTACCGCCGTCGAGAACATCACGCTGCCGATCGACATCGCCGGGCGGCGCCCCGACCGCGCCTGGATCGACCACATCATCGACACCCTCGGGCTGCGCGACCGGCTGTCGCACCGCCCGGCCGAGCTGTCCGGCGGGCAGCAGCAACGCGTCGCCTGCGCCCGGGCCCTCGCCACCAGGCCGGACATCGTCTTCGCCGACGAGCCCACCGGCAATCTCGACTCCCGCTCGGGCGCCGAGGTGCTGTCGTTCCTGCGCAACTCGGTCAAGGAGCTGGGCCAGACCGTCGTCATGGTGACTCACGACCCGGCGGCGGCCGCCTACGCCGACAACGTCGTGTTCCTGGCCGACGGCCGCATCGTGGACCGCATGGCGGACCCGACGGCCGAGAAGGTCCTCGAGCGCATGAAGGGCTTCGACCTGCCGGCGGTCGTCGCGCGATGATCGCTCCGACGATGGCCAGGGTGACGCTGCGCAACCTGGCCGCCCACAAGCTCCGGCTGGCCCTCACCGCCGTCGCGGTCATCCTCGGGGTCGCCTTCGTCGCCGGCACCCTCATCTTCACCGACACCATGTCGCGCCAGTTCGACGACATCTTCGCCAGGGTCGGCAAGGGCGTCGCCGTCGACGTCCGGGCCAAGAAGGTGGTCGACGGGGGCGACGAGACCGCGGCCCAGCCCGTGCCCGCCGCCGTCCTGGCCACCGTGCGCGGGGTCGACGGCGTCCGGGCCCCGGTCGGCCACGTCACCGGCTACGCCGCGGTCGTCGGCCGCGACGGCAAGGTCGTCGGCACCCAGGGGCCGCCGCAGTTCGGCGTCAACTGGGTGCCGGGCGGCGACTACCGGATGAAGAGCGGGCGGGCGCCGACCGGTCCCGCCGAGGTGGCGATCGACGAGAACACCGCCAAGAAGGCCGGCTACCGGATCGGCGACGACGCCCGCATCCTGGTGCCCGGGCCGCCGCAGCGGATGCGGGTGGTCGGCATCGTGGCCACCGGCAACCTGATGGGCGCCAGCCTCAGCGCCTTCGACACGGCGACGGCGCAGCGGCTGCTGCTGCGCCCGGGCTACTTCACCGACATCTCGATGGGCTCGACCGGCCCGGGCGAAGAGGAGCTGCGGGGCAGGGTGGCGGCGGCGCTGCCCGGCAACCTCGAGGCCATCACCGGCACCAAGCTGCGCGCGGACGCCAAGAGCGACGTCGCGCGGATCATGTCGTTCTTCCGGACGTTCCTGCTGGTCTTCGCGCTCATCTCGATCTTCGTCGGGGCGTTCATCATCTTCAACACGTTCACGATGCTGGTGGCGCAGCGCGGCAGGGAGCTGGCGCTGCTGCGCGCCGTGGGCGCGGCCCGCCGGCAGGTCACCCGGGCGGTGATCGGCGAGGCGGTCGCGGTCGGCGCGGTCGGCTCCACGGCCGGTCTCGCGCTCGGCGCCGGCATCGCGCTGCTGCTGCGGCAGGTCATGTTCGGCGGGTCGGGCGACGCGCCGAGCGGGCTGGTGTTCACCGCGACCCCGGTGATCTGGTCGTACGTGGTCGGCATCGTGGTGACGGTGGTGGCCGCGTACGCGCCGGCGCGGCGGGCGGCGAAGATCCCGCCGGTGGCGGCGATGCGCGACGACGTCGCCCTGCCGCAGCGCTCGCTGCGGATGCGGATCGGCGCCGGCGGCGTGCTGGCCGCGGCGGGCGCGGCGGCGATGGGCCTGGGGCTCGCCGACGCGGTCGGCGGGCGGCCGCTGATCCCGATCGGCGCCGGCGCGTTCGCCGTGTTCCTCGGCGTGGCCATGCTCGCGCCGGTCATCAGCCGGCCGGTCATCCGCGTGTTGACCGCGCCGTACACCCGCGTCTTCCGCGCGCCGGGGCGGCTCGCGAGGCGGAACGCGTTGCGCAACCCGCGCCGCACCGCGGCGACCGCTTCGGCGCTGATGATCGGGCTCGCCCTGATCACCACCGTGAAGGTGCTCGGCGCCTCGATGTCCGCCTCGATCGACAAGTCGGTGGACGAGCAGTTCGGCGCCGACTACCTGGTGCAGTCGCAGACCAGCAGCGGCTTCGGCCAGGACGTCGTGAGCGCGGTGGGCGGCGTCGCGGGCGTCGAGCGGGCCACGGCCTACTACACGGCTGACGTCAACATCGCCGGCAAGCGCGCGGCCTATGTCTCCGGCGACACGGCGGGCCTGGCGGCCGGCGCGCGGATGCGGCTGCTGTCCGGCGGCACCGACCTCGGCAGCGACGGCATGCTCGTCGCCGATGAGGTGGCGAAGTCGCACCGATGGCGGCCGGGCTCGGTGGTCGAGGCCCGGTTCCCCGACGGCGCGCGGCAGCCGCTGCGGATAGCGGGGGTCTACGCCAAGAACGACATCCTCGGGCCGCGGGTCATCGCGCTCCCCGCCTACCGCGCGCACACCGCGCGGCCGCTCGCCCAGTGGGTCCTCGTCACCGCTCGGCACCCGGACGCCGCGACAAAGACGGCGATCGAACGGGCCGTGGGCGACCGCCCCGATATCACGGTGCGCGACCAGGCCGGCGTGAAGCAGGAGTCGCGCCGGCAGATCGACCAGTTCGTCACGTTCCTCACGATCCTGCTCACCATGTCGATCCTTGTCGCGGCGGTCGGCGTGATCAACACGCTGGCGCTGTCGGTGATCGAACGGACGAGGGAGATCGGGCTGCTGCGGGCGGTCGGCACCGGCCGCCGCCAGCTGCGCAGGATGATCCGGCTCGAGGCGGTCGCCATCGCGGTGTTCGGGGCGCTGCTCGGCATCGCCATCGGCGTGTCGTTCGGCGCGGCCATCCAGCACGGCCTGGCCGGTCAGGGCCTCACCGTGCTGTCCGTCCCTGTCGGCGCCCTCGTGGGCTACGTCCTGGTCGGCGGGCTGATCGGGATGCTGGCGGCGCTGTGGCCGGCCTGGCGGGCCGGCCGGATGGACGTCCTGACCGCCATCGCCACCGAGTGACGACCCGCGGCCCGCGGCGACCGGCGCGGACCGGGCGTGGACCGGCCTTCAGGCGCGGACCGGCGACCGGGCGCGGACCGGCGCGGGCGGACTCACCGCTCGCGTTCCGCGGCCAGCCGGTCCGCCAGCCCCGTCATCTCCGGATCGTGCAGGTGGCAGGCGACCTCGACGCCGCCGGCCTGGACGAGGCCGGGGTCGACCCCGTCGAAGAACTCGGCGGCGGCGTGCCCGCCGGCCACGCGCACCGCCCGGACACCGCGCCACAGCGGCTCAGCCGGGTCGCCGGCGCGCACCTCGGCGAGCAGCGCGGCCACGTCCTCGGCCGTCTTGCCGGCGCCGGTCGGCACCCCGACCGTTCCGGTCTGCCCGTCCAGCGCGGCCAGGTCGCCGATCGTCGACGTCTCGGCCATGAACTGCTCCTCGGGCAGCTCCGTCCACCGCTGCTCGAGCAGCGCCCGCAGGTCACGACCCTCCCAGCCGCACACCTCGAACGCGGCCGGGCAGCGCGGATGGAAAGCGCAGCCGGCGGGCCGGACCGCGGCGTCCGGCACCTCGCCCCTGGGCACCTCGCGCGGCAGGCTCTTGGTCGGGTCCGGTTCCGGCACCGCGGCGAGCAACGACCGCGTGTAGGGGTGCTTGGGGTCTCCGAAGATCTCCTCGGTCGGGCCGATCTCGACGATCCGGCCGAGGTACATGATCGCGACCCGGTCGCAGAGGAACTTCGCCGTGCCGAGGTCGTGGGTGATGTAGACGTAGGTGAGGCCGAGCTGCCGCTTGAGGTCGAGCATCAGCTCCAGGATCTTGGCCCGGACGCTCATGTCGAGCATCGAGACCGGCTCGTCGGCGACGATGAGCTTCGGGTCGAGGATCGTGGCCCTGGCCAGCACGGCGCGCTGCTTCTGCCCGCCGGACAGGTCACCGGGGAACTTGGTGAGGAACCTTTCCGCGGGGGCCAGGCCTACCCGTTCGAGCGCGGCGGCCACCCGCTCACGGCGGGCCGCCTCGCCGGCGGCGAGGCGGTGGATGCGCAGCGGGTGGCCGACCGCCCGTTCGAGGTCCATCGTCGGGTTGAGCGAGGCGTGCGGATCCTGGAACACCATTTGCAGCTGGCGGCGCAGCGGCCGCAGCCGCCGCTCCGCCAGCCCCACCAGCTCGCGGCCCTCGTAACGGATGCTGCCGGCGGCCGGGGGGACGAGGCCGAGCAGCGCGCGGCCCAGCGTGGTCTTCCCGCTGCCCGACTCGCCGACCAGGCCGAGCACCTCGCCCCGCCGCAGCTGGAACGTCACCCCGTCGACGGCCCGTACCGAGCCGCGGTCGCGTCCGGCGAAGCGGTCCAGCCAGCCGCCGCGCAACGCGAAGTGGACGTGCAGGTCGCGGACATCGAGCAGGATCTCGCCGCCGCCGGCCGCGGCGCCGTCCACCGCCGCCGGGTCCGGCGCCGTCCCGGCCGTGCCGGGGGTCGTGGTGGCCGCCGTGTTCCCGGCCGCGGCACCGGCCTCAGGCTTCGTCGGCAACGCTGATCGCCTCCCTCTCCAGCCGCTCCCCGCCGCCCGGCGGGACCTTGTCGTGCGGGCCGTGCAGCCAGCACAGCACCCGCCGCCCGCCGCCCGCGCGCACCTCGATGGGGTCCACGCCGGCGCAGACGCGCATCGCCTCCGGGCAGCGCGGGTGGAACCGGCACGCGGCGGGCGGCTCGGCCAGATCGGGCGGGGCGCCGGGGATGTAGTGCAACCCGGTGGTGGACAGCGAGATCGTCGAGCGGAGCAGCTCCCGCGTGTAGGGGTGCTTGGGGTCGGCGAACACGTCCCGCGCGTCGCCCAGCTCGACGATCTTGCCCGCGTACATGACGGCGACCCGGTCGCAGGTCTCCGCCACGATGCCCAGGTTGTGCGTGATGAGCAGCATCGCCGTGTCGAACTCGGTGCGCAGGTTCGCCAGCAGCCGGAGGATCTGCGCCTCGACGAGGACGTCCAGCGCGGTCGTCGGCTCGTCGGCCACCACGAACGCGGGCCGCAGCACCAGCGCCAGGGCGATCATGATGCGCTGGCGCATGCCGCCGGAGAACTCGTGCGGGAAGTTGTCCACCCTGCTGGGCGGGATCCCGACGTGCCGCAGCGCCTCGATCGTGCGCTCCCTCATCTCCGCCTTCGACAGGCCGGGCTGGTGCGCCTTGAGCGCCTCGACGAAGTGATGGCTGATCTTCATCAGCGGGTTGAGCCGCGTCATGGGCTCCTGGAAGATCAAGCCGAGCTCGGGGCCGCGCAGCGCGTGCAGCTCCCTACCCGACATCCCGACCAGGTCACGGCCCTTGAACCGGATCCTTCCATCGACCGCCGTGCCCTCGGGCAACAGCCCGAGCAGCGCCCGGCCGAGGGTGGACTTGCCGCACCCCGACTCGCCGACGAGCCCGAGCACCTCCCCCGGGCGCAGGTCGAAGCTCACCCCGTCGACCGCCCGCACCGGCCCGCGCGCGGTGCCGTACCAGACCCGCAGGTCGCGCACCTCGAGCACGGAGCCGGTCGCGGCGCCCACCAGGTCGCGCGCCGCGCCGCCGGCCACGCCGCCCGCCGGCCCGCCGGTCATGCCGGCGTCCCGTCGTCAGCGGCGGCGGCGCCCGCCCCCGCAGGAGCCTCGGGGGGGTGCGGCGGGAAGACGATCTTCCGGAAACGGCGGCGCCGCATCGTCGGGTTGTACACGTCGTTCAGCCCCTCCCCGACCAGGGTCAGCCCGGTGACGGCGAGCACGATCGCCAGCCCGGGGTACAGGGCCGTCCACCAGATGCCGGCGCCCGCGTCGGCCACGGCGCGCTGCAGGTCGTACCCCCACTCGGCCGCGTCGGTGGGCTGGATGCCGTAGCCCAGGAACCCGAGACCGGCCAGGGTCACGATGGCGTCGGCGGCGTTCAGCGTGGCGATGACCGGCACGCTCTGCACCACGTTGGAGAAGATGTACCTCGTGATGACGGTGCGGGGCGGCGCGCCGATGGCGCGGGCCGCCTCGACGTAGGTGGCCTCGCGGGCGCTCATCGTGCTGGCCCGCACCACCCGGAAGTACTGGGGTATGTAGATGACGGTGATCGCCAGCGCGGCGGTCGCGACGCCGCCGCCGAGGACGTTCGACAGCAGGAACGCCGCGACGATCGCCAGCAGCAGGTAGGGGAACGCGAACAGCGCGTCCATGATCAGCACAAGCACGCGGTCCAGCCAGCGGCCGAAGTAGCCCGACAGCAGGCCGAGCGGCACCCCGACGCACAGCGAGACCACGACCGCCAGGAGCATCACCTCGAGCGCGGTACGCGACCCCCAGATCACCCGGGACAGCACGTCGAGCGCCAGCACGGTCGTCCCCCAGGGATGGTGGTCGGACGGCGCGCCCTGCTTGGGGAAGACCTGCCCGTGGTCCTGGTACTGCGCGAAGCCGTACGGCGCGATCAGCGGCGCGAAGACGGCCAGCACCACGAAGACCAGGGTGATCACGATGCCGGCCCACAGCATGCCCTTGGCCAGCCCGCGGGCCTCGATGACCGGGGCGAACAGCCGGTGCAGCGCGCCGCGCAGGCCGCCCCGCGCGCCCGCGCGCGGCCCGGGCCGCGGCTCGGGAGTCGCCGCTGGGGTGAGGGTCGTCTGGGTCATCAGTACCGCACTCTCGGGTCGACGAGGGCGTTCACGAAGTCGATCAGCAGGCTGATCACCACGACGGCGAGCGCGAAGACCGTGATGATCCCCTGCACGGCCGGGTAGTCCCGGCCGTTGAGATAGGAGATGAGCTGGCTGCCGAGCCCGGGCCAGTTGAAGGTGTTCTCGGTCAGCACGGCGCCGCTCAGCAGCAGCGCCGCCTGCAGGCCCATCACGGTGATCACCGGCACCAGCGCGTTGCGGAACGCGTGCTGCACCACGACCTTGCGTTCGGCGATGCCGCGGGCCCGGGCGGCCTCGACGTAGTCGCCCTGGAGGGTCTGCGCGACGTTCACCCGGATCAGCCGGATGAACACGCCGCAGACCAGCACCCCGAGCGCCACCGACGGCAGGATCAGATGCTTGATCACGTCCCAGAAGGCGTAGGTGTCGCCGGTGAGCAGCGCGTCGAGCGCCAGGATATGGGTCTTCGTCGGCACGGTGGCCTGCACGATCGCGGAGGCCTGCCCCGACGAGGGCAGCAGGCCGAGCCGCTCCGACACGAACAACTGCAGCAGCAGGCCGACGAAGAAGACCGGCGCCGCGTAGGAGACGATGCCGAACAGCCGCAGCACCACGTCGACGACGCGGTCGCGGTAGCGGCCGGCGATCAACCCGAACGGCAGGCCGACCGCGACGGCGACGAACAACGCCGCCACGCTCAGCTCGAGGGTGGCGCCGCCGTTGTCGATGATGATCTCGCGGACCGGGCGGTTGTCGGTGATCGCGTTACCGAAGTTGAACGTCACCACATCGCGCAGGTAGTCGAGGTACTGGACGATGAGCGGCCGGTCCAGGCCGAGCGTGTGCCGCCTGGCGGCCAGGTCCGCCGGGGAAAGCCGGCCGCCGAGCGAGGCGGTGACGGGGTCGCCGGGCGCCACGCGCATCAGCATGAAGACCATGGTCAGCAGGATCAGGACCATGGGGATCGTGAGGACGAGCCGGGTCAGGACATAGGTCCGCAGTGAGCCGGTATGCCGGGCCATGGGGTGTATTTTCCTCCGGACTGCCTATGACGGTCTGCCCCCGCGGGCCGGCTCGGAAGCCTCTGGCGCCTCGAAAAGCCTCAGGGAGCCCGAGGATCTCCTGCGCATCGGGACGAGCCGGGGCGGGAACGGCACGAAGGGCACCGGCGGCGCGACACGAGGTCCCGCCGCGCCGCCGGTGCCCCCTTCCCGCGGGATGGAGCCGCGCGGGGCGGATCAGGCCGTCACTTCTTGTCGATCACGTAGAACCGGAAGGTGAAGGACGGGTCGAACGTGGTCTCCACGCCGGTGACCCCGGAGCGGACCGCGGCCACCTGCTTGGCCTGCCACAGGGGCAGGACGGGGACGTCCTCGGCCGTGATCTTCTGGACCTGCTCGAACATCGGGATCCGCTTTTGCAGGTCGGGCTCCTTCTGCTCCTGCCCGATCACCTTGTCGGCCGTGGGGTTGTCGTAGTTCTGGTCGAAGAACCCGCCCTTGACCAGGAACGGCGACAGGTAGTCGTCCGGGTCGGGGTAGTCGGGGAACCAGCCGAGCTGGAAGACCTGGAAGATCTGCTTGTGGTACTGGTCCTGGTACTGCTCCCACTCGGTGTTCTTGAGCGTGACGGAGAACACGCCGCTGGCGTCCAGGGTCCGCTTGATCTGGTTCAGCTCGTCCGCGCTGGCCGGCCCGTAGTGCGAGGGCGTGTACCACATCGTGATCGGCACCGGCGTGGTGAGGCCGGCCTGCTGGATCAGCGCCTTCGCCTTGGCCGGGTCGGGGGCGGCGCCGTACTGCTCCTTGAAGGCGTCGGTGTGCCCGTCGAGGCCCTGCGGCACCAGGCTGTACAGCGGCTGGACCGTGCCGTTGTAGACGTTGTTCGCGATGTCGTCGCGGTTGATCACCTGGGCCAGCGCCTGGCGCACTTCCTTCTTGTCGAAGGGGGCCTTCTTGACGTTGAAGACGAGGTAGCGGATCTCGGTGCCGTTGCCGGCCACGACGCTGACGCCCTTGCTGGACTCGCCCTGCAGCGACTTGATCTCGGTCGGCGACAGGCTGCGGTAGGCGACGTCGACCTCACCCTGCTCGATCGCCAGCTTGAGCGCCGACGACTGCTGGTAGTAGCGCACGATGACGTTCGGCACCTTGGGCTTGGTGTCGCCGCTGTAGTTCGGGTTGGCCTCGAAGACCGCCTGCTGGCCCTTCTGGAACTTCGTCAGCTTGTACGGGCCGGAGCCGATGACCTTGGTGTCGTCGAGCTTCTTGTCGGCCGGGAAGACCGCGTGGTCGACGATGCCGGAGGCCGAGTAGGTGAGCTTGACCGGCCAGGTCGCGTCCGGCGCCTTCAGGTGGAAGATCACCGTCTGGGGGTCGGGGGCCTCGACGGTGGCCTCGGGGTCGGCCTTGCCGCCCTTGCCCGCGGTGCCGTAGATCGCCGACGCCGTCCCGTTCGGGTCGTTGATGGCGATCAGCCGGTCGTAGGAGAACTTGACGTCCTGCGAGGTGAGCGGATCGCCGTTGGAGAACTTCAGCCCGGACTTCAGCGTGCACTTGAAGGTCTTCGGGTCGGTGAAGTCGCACGACTGGGCGGCGTCGGGGACCGGCTTGTTGCCGCCCGGCGGGATCTTCAACAGCAGCTGGAAGACGTTGTACTGGATCGTCGATGACGGCAGGTCGTAAGAACCGGCGGGGTCGACGGTGGTGACACCCGCGTCCGTGGTGCCGATGACGAGCGCCTTCTTGGCGGACCCGCCGCCTCCCTTCGATCCGCCGCCGCCACCACCGCACGCGGCGGCCGCCAGCATGACGGCGGCGGCGATGGCGACGAGTCCCGTCGCTTTCTTGCGTCGTTGCATGTCCCACCTCAAGATCATCTGGCCGACGATCAGCCAACACTTCGGGCGACCATAGGAAACGTCAGCCGCAGCTCAGCGGCAGGGTGATCCCGATGAGATAACGATTCCTCTTCGTTTGGGCCGGTTAAGCGGCACGTCAGGGTCGCCGCGCCATGCCCGGCCGGGCGCGCTCGCCGGTGGTGGGGTCAGCTGATGCCGCGCCGCTTGAGGATCTCTTCGATGTCGCCGAGGTCGTCGCCGAGGCCGGACACGTCCGGCTTGCCGCGCTCGATCGCCTTTTTCCCGCCGCGCTCGCCGCGCTCGCCGCGTGCGGTCGCGGCCTTCGGCGCGCCGCCGTCCCGCGCCCGCCCGTCGCCGGGCCCGCCGGCGCCCGCACCGCGGCGCAGCATCACCCCGGAGACCATGTAGAGCATCACGGCCAACCCGACGACGACCAGCCCGGCCCATTTGCTCGGGCTGAGCGCCAGGTCGGCCAGGAACTTCGTGGTGCCGGTGAGGTAGGCGCCCATCGGCACCAGCGACCAGGCGGCGCCGCGCATCCCCGAGGCGGCGCCGCGGCGGCGGTAGACGCCCCAGCTGCCCGCGAGACCGACCACCGTGATCCCGAGGCTGATCGTGAAAAGAAGAAAGTCGCTCATGCCATGGCCCCCAAAACCCGGATGACAGCCTCTCCCCCATCGTCGCACGCCACCGCGCGGACGCCAGTCCTCCGTTGGTACGGTCCCCGGCTAGTCCCCAGGCATGATCCGGGCCGGCCGGCACGTACTCCGGTTCCGGCCGGCGTGCCCCTCCCCGGTACCGGCGGGCGCGCCGCCGGCTCCGTCAGGTGTTGAAGTACTTGGCCTCGGGGTGGTGGGTGACGAGGGCGTCGGTGGCCTGTTCCGGGACGAGCTGGAACTCCTCCGACAGGGTCACCCCGATCCGCTCGGGGCGCAGCAGCCTGACCACCTTGGCGCGGTCCTCGAGGTCGGGGCAGGCGGGGTAGCCGAAGGAGTACCTGGCGCCGCGGTAGCCGAGCCGGAAGAACTCATCGAGGTCGTCGGGGTCTTCGGTGCCGAACCCGAGCTCCGACCTGACCCGGGTGTGCCAGTACTCGGCCAGCGCCTCGGTGAGCTGCACCGACAGCCCGTGCAGCTCGAGGTAGTCGCGGTAGGCGTTGGCCTCGAACAGCCCGGCGGTGGCCTCGCTCACCTTGGACCCGACCGTGGCGAGCTGGAAGGCGACCACGTCGGTCTCGCCCGAGGCGGCCGGCCGGAAGAAGTCCGACA
>DASUWU010000175.1:0-63088 GCA_036378315.1 Streptosporangiaceae bacterium
GGCGCCGAAGTAGGCGCCGGCCGGCAGGCCCCGCCGGCGGCGCACCCGGCCGCGCCGTTGCTTGCCCCGTGGGGGCCGGCCGCGCCGCTGCCCGCCGCGCGGGGGCCGGCCGGACGCGGACCGGCTGGACGGGGACAGGCCGGACTGCGGCCTACCGCGCCGGGCGGCGCCGCGTCGCGCCGGCACCTGGGACATGGGTTCCTTGCGCACGGCGGCGGGCGCTACCGGCCGGCGGCCCGGCGGTTCGCGGGAACGGTCACGATCACCCGCCGACCAGGACGAGTCGTTCCCAGGCGAAGTTGCCCGCCTTGCCGATGGCCAGGCTGGCGTCGATCATCTGGTTCAGCGAGTCGGGCCGCCCGCCGCCCGTGCGCTGCACCCAGCTCATGACCACGTAGTGCCCCATGGGCTCGGCGTACGCGGCGCTGAAGCCTCCGCCGAAGTTCTCCACGCCGCGCGCGGGGAGCGGGGTGACGAAGCCGGCCCCGGTCTGCCGGTCGAGGTCGCGGACGATCTGCTGTGCGCCTTCGGCCCGGTCCAGGTTGAACGCGAAGAACTCGCCGGAGTACTTCTTGTCGGTGCTGAGATAGGCGCCGCGAGCCAGCTGGCTGCACCCGTACCGCTGCAGGTCGGCCTGGAGCCGCTGGCCCCAGGTGCCGGCGCGGCAGTCGCTGGAGATCGCGGCGCCGGCCAGGTTGAAGGTGTACGTGCGATAGCTGACCGTCTTGACGTCGTCGAAGACTTCGCCTTCCGTCAGCGGACGCTGGTCGGCGCTGCGCAGGTCCAGTTTGGCCGTGCCCGGGTCGGCGTTGGTCGGGACGTACGTCGTGGGCATGGGATGGTCGCCGGCGGGCGCCGCCACCTGGCCGTTGTCGCCGGACCGGAGCACCACGACGACGACCGCCGCGATGACGACCACCAACGCGACGGCAGCTCCGATGAGGAGCGCGCGGCGGCTCGGTCCACCGCGTTCCGCGGGCCAGAACTCGTCGTCGTCGTCATCCAGCCGCTTGGCGAGGGGTGAGGTCGTATCGCTCACGAGCCGGGAGCCTACCGGTCCCGGAGGGGTCCGCAGGCGCAAACGGCCCATTCATCCGTTTTTGCGGTGAGTGCGGGCGGCCACGACCCGCCTCGGCCGTCCTCACAGCCCGGTGCTGCCGATGAGAGAGCCGACGCCATACGTGATCACCGCCGCCGCGCCCCCCAGCAGCAGCTGCCGCAGCCCGCTGTACCACCACGGCCGCGCGGTGACCCTGGACACCACCGCGCCGGCCGTGAACAGCCCGACGGCGGCCAGGATGGCGGCCGGCCACAGGCTGTCGGCACCCAGCACGTACGGGAGCACGGGAAGCAGGGCGCCGATCGCGAACGACGCGAACGAGGACACGGCGGCGACGACCGGCGACGGCAGGTTGCTCGGGTCGAGGCCGAGCTCCTCGCGGGCGTGGATCTCCAGCGCGTCCTCCGGGTCGCGCGACAGCTGCCTGGCGACCTCGGCGGCCAGCTCCGGGTCGACCCCGCGAGCCTCGAACACCCCGGCCAGCTCCGACTGCTCGGCCTTGGGGTTGGTGAGGAGCTCGCGCCGCTCGACCGCGATCTCCGCGGCGGCCAGCTCCGACTGGGAGGCCACCGAGATGTACTCCCCGGCGGCCATCGAGAAGGCGCCGGCCGCGAGACCGGCGAGGCCGGCCAGCACGACGACCTTCTGCGCGGCCTGGCCGCCGGCCACGCCCGCGATCAGCGCGAAGTTGGAGACCAGGCCGTCCATGGCGCCGAACACCGCGGGCCGCAGCCAGCCGCCGGTGACGTCGCGGTGCTCATGGTGGATCTCCGGCGACCGGGCGCCCTCGGTGCGCTCTTCCGTGCTCAAGACGGGCCTCGCCCCGGCCTCATTCCGGTTCTCCCGCCGGGCCGTCGCCCGGGTCGGCAGCCGGCTTGCCCGCCGCCGTCGCCGGTTCCGGCCGGGCGTCGTCGGCGCCGCCGGTACGGTCGGTGGCCGTGGTGCCGTCCGTACCGCCCGCACCGTCGGTACCGGCGTCGGGACCGCCTTCAACGTCCGTACGGTCCGCGCCGCCGCCGCCCGCGGCGGCCGCCACCCCGCCCTTGTCGCGGTTGACGTACAGGTAGGCGACGGCCGCGATGAACAGGATGAGGGATGTCCAGTCGTTCAGCCGCAGCCCGAAGACATGGTGGGCGGTGTCGATGCGCAGCGACTCGATCCACGCGCGCCCGACGGTGTAGGCGGCGACGTACAGCGCGAACGTCCGGCCGTGGGTGAGGTTGAACCGCCGGCCCGCCCAGATCACGAGGATCGCCACGCCGACGCACCACAGCGACTCGTACAGGAACGTCGGGTGGTAGGTGGACACGTCCCGGTACTGGTCGAGGACGTTGCCCAGCGAGTCCTTGGGGCGGTGGTCAAAGTCGATCTTGACGGCCCAGAACGCCTTCAGCGGCTTGCCGTACAGCTCCTGGTTGAACCAGTTGCCCCAGCGGCCGATCGCCTGCGCCAGCGCGATGCCCGGTGCCGCGACGTCGGCGAACTCGCGGAAGTCGACGCCCCGCCGCCGGCAGCCGATGTAACAGCCGAGCGCGCCGAGCGCGATGGCCCCCCAAATGCCGAGCCCACCGTGCCAGATCTTCAGCGCGTCGATCGGGTGCCGGCCCGACCTGAAATACAGCTGGTTGTCGGTGATGACGTGGTAGAGCCGGCCGCCGACCAGGCCGAACGGCACCGCCCACACCGCGATGTCCACCACCGTCCCAGGCGCGCCGCCACGGCGGATCCAGCGCCGCTCACCAAGCCACACGGCGACGATGACGCCGAGGATGATGGACAGGGCGTATCCCCTGATGGGGATGAACCCGAGGTGCCAGACCCCGTTGGACGGGCTGGGGATGAACGCAAGCGGCTGCATGACAGCAGACGTTACCCTCTCCGTGACTTCCCGCGTACCCTGGTCGACCCCATACCGGACGAAGCCGGCCCGACCTTGGCGGCCGCCGTCTCCCCTACTTGGTCGAACGTGGTGATCCGCTCGTGGTAGGGGACGCCTGACCGGCGGCGGTGACGGCCTGCTCGAGCGCGGCCGGATCGAGCAGCTGGTTCTGCAGGTCGAGCTGCCGGCCGTTGAGGAAGAACGTCGGGGTGCCGGTCACCTTGCGGTCGCCGGTGGCGTACTTGGTCATCTGGTCGACCAGCCCGCCCTTTCGCGTGTCGTTCACGCACGAGGCGAAGGCCGGCCCGGTGATGCCGAGGTCGGATCCCCAGGCGACCAGATCCTTGTTGGAAAAGCCGGTCTTGCCCTCCGGCGGCTGGAACTTGTACAGCGTGTCGTGGTAGGAGATCCACTTGTCGGCCGGAGTGCACAGCGCGGCGTTCGCGGCCCGCCGGGAGTTGCCGGAAAGCGGCTGGTCCTGGAAGAGCTGGAACGGGCGGTAGACCACCTTGACCTTGCCCTGCGCGGCCAGCCGCTTGATCGTGCTGCCGCTGGAGTTCTCGACCTCCTTGCAGATCGGGCACTGGAAGTCTTCAAAGATCTCCAGCAAGGGGGCGGTGACGCCGGCCTTGGCCATGGTGATCGATCCGTCGGCGTTCCTGGTCAGCGGCGCGAGCTGACCGGTGTAGGCGGTGGCCTGCTGGGCCCGGTCTTCCTTCCTGCTGGTGACGAACACCGTGATGCCCACCACCAGGGCCAGCACCGCCAGCCCGGAGAGCGTGACCAGCAGCGCCCGCCGTCGCGCCGCGGCCTGGGTCTGCCGCCTACGCTCCTCGACGAGACGCTCCCGCGCCGATCGCTGCCGAGCGGCCTTACTCATGGGGTCAATCTCCTCATATCGTTGGGCCCCGCTCTCGCGTACGGCGCGGCGCGGGGTTACGGATTGTCAGCGTGCCATCGGATCCTCGGCCCGCGTAGGGCCCAAGTCCTCAGCGGGAATAGAGACCAAGGACCCGGTCGAGCGCGAGCCTGCTCATCGGCAGCGCGGCGACCCAGCCGGCCAGCACGAGGAAGCCGAGGTCACGCAGGATCTCGCGAACATACCGCGCCCCCATGCCGGCCCGCGGCGCCGACCCGCCGCCGCCGAAACAACCGCAGTCGATGGACAGCCCCCGCGCCCAGACCGAGATGATCCCCGCGATGAAGACGACCAGCAGCAGGCCGCTCGTGACCGCGGCGAGCCTGGTGGCGAAGCCCAGCAACAGCAACGCGGCGAGCGCCAGCTCGAGCACGGGCAGCCCGATGCCGACGAGACCCACCATGCCGTCCGGGACGACCTGGTAGGACCGCACGGCGAGCTTCTGCAGGCTCGGCGGCTCGGTCACCTTGGCCCAACCGGCCAGGGCCAGCACGACGGCCAGCCCGCACCGCGCCGCGGTGGTGAGCCAGGGCTGGATCACCGTCCGGCGGTCCCAGATCGCCCAGCGCCCCCCGGCCGCCCGCCCGCCGGACGGGGCAAGGTGATCCGCCATGGTGATCGTCCCCCCACGTTGAGTGCCAGGTCCGCGCTGGCGCGGGCTCGCGGCACGCCACCTTAGTCGACACCGGATAAACGCGCCGTCAAATGCCGAGCCGCGCCGCCCACGGACCGCGCGGAGCCGCCGTCAGCCGGTCCGCCGCACTCCCCTGGCGAGTTCCGCGACCAGCTCCCGCACGCCGTCCAGGCCGGCGGCCGGGGACGGCGCGTCCAGCAGCCGCCGGACGATGGCCGAGCCGACGATGACCCCGTCGGCGAAGCCGGCAACCTCGGCCGCCTGCGCACCGGTGCCGACGCCGAGACCGACGCCGATCGGCAGCGCGGTGTGCGCGCGGGTCCGCTCGACCAGCCGGGCGGCGCCGGTGTTCACGGCGCTGCGGGTGCCGGTGACGCCCATGAGGGACGCGGCGTAGACGAAGCCGCGACACAGCCCGGTGATCTTCGCGATGCGCTCGTCGGTGGAACTCAGCGCCACCAGGAAGACCCGGTCGAGATCGTGGTCGTCCGAGGCGGCCAGCCACGGGTCGGCCTCTTCCGGCGTGAGGTCAGGGGTGATGAGCCCGGCGCCGCCCGCCGACTTCAGGTCGCGGGCGAAGGCGGCCACGCCGTACCGGTCCACGGGGTTCCAGTACGTCATGACCAGGGCCGGGACACCGGTGGCCGCCACCGCCTCGACCAGGCGGAACACGTCGGCCACGTGGACGCCGCCGACAAGCGCCCTGTGCACGGCGTCCTGGATCGTCGGCCCGTCGATGAGCGGGTCGGTGTACGGCAGGCCGATCTCGATGAGGTCGCAGCCCGCCTCGACCATGGCCGTCGCGGCCTCGATCGCCCCGTCCTTGGAGGGAAAACCCGCCGGCAGGTAGCCGACCAGCGCGGCCCTGCCCTCGGCCTTCGCCTTGGCGAACCCGGCGGAGCTGCCGAGCGCCGGCCGCGCGGCGGCACCCGGCGGCGAGCCCGGTCGTTCGTTCTCGCGCGTGGCGCTCATCGGGCCGTCTCCTCCTCGCCCACCAGGCCGAACCAGCGGGCCGCGGTGTGCATGTCCTTGTCGCCGCGGCCGGACAGGTTCACGATGATGGTCGCCTCGGCGCCCAGCTCGCGGCCGACCTGGCGCGCGCCGGCCAGCGCGTGCGCCGACTCGATCGCCGGGATGATCCCTTCTGTGCGGCACAGCAGCGCGAACGCCTCCATCGCCTCGGCGTCGGAGATGGCCTGGTAGACGGCCCGCCCGGTGTCATGCAGCCACGCGTGCTCAGGACCGACGCCCGGATAGTCGAGCCCCGCCGAGATCGAGTGGGTCTCGAGCGTCTGGCCCTCGTCGTCCTGGAGAAGGTAGGTGCGCATGCCGTGGATGACGCCGACGGAGCCGCCGACCAGGGTGGCGGCGTGCCTGCCGGTGCCGACGCCCTCGCCACCTGCCTCGAACCCGTACAGCCTGACCTCCTCGTCAGGGATGAACGCGTGGAAGACGCCGATGGCGTTCGACCCGCCCCCGACGCACGCCACCACGGCGTCGGGCAGCCGTCCTGTGAGCTCCAGGCACTGCGCGCGGGCCTCGACGCCGATCACCCGCTGCAGCTCGCGCACCATCGTGGGGAAGGGATGCGGGCCCATGGTGGACCCGATGCAGTAGTGCGTGCCGTCGACGGTGGCGACCCAGTCGCGGAACGCCTCGTTGCACGCGTCCTTGAGGGTGCGGCTGCCGGTCCTGACCGGGATCACCTCGGCGCCGAGCATCCGCATCCTGGCCACGTTGAGCGCCTGCCGCTCGGTATCGACCTCGCCCATGTAGACCGTGCACTCCAACCCGAGCAGGGCCGCGGCCGTCGCGGCGGCGACGCCGTGCTGGCCCGCCCCGGTCTCGGCGATCATCCGCTTCTTGCCCATGCGCTTGGTGAGCAGCGCCTGGCCGAGCACGTTGTTGATCTTGTGCGACCCGGTGTGGTTGAGGTCCTCGCGCTTGAGCAGGACCCGTGCCCCGCCCGCCTCGGCGCCGAACCGCCTGGCCTCGGTCAGCAGGCTGGGGCGCCCCGCGTACGTGCTCAGCAGGTGCTCAAGCTCCGCCCGGAACGCCGGATCCCGCTGCGCGGCGGCGAACTCGGCGGCGAGCTCGTCGAGTGCGGCGGTCAATGCCTCGGGGGCGAACCGCCCACCGAAGGGCCCGAAATGCCCACCGAGGTCGGGCATGGTGCGTGCGTCGTCGATGGTCATCGTGAGGTGTCCGTCCTGCGAGTGGCCTGTCTGTCGTGCCCGTCGCCGGGCCGCGGGCGAGCGGCGCCCGCTCAGCTGTGATACCGGCCGGCCCGCCATCGTTCACGCAGGAACATGGCCCGATCCTACTTGCCGTGCCGCAGCGCGGGGTGGGCGCCCGCCGCGACGAGGTCGGCCACCGCGGCGCGCGGATCCTTGCCCGTCACCAGGCTCTCGCCCACCAGGACGGCGTCCGCCCCCGACGCCGCATAGGCCAGCAGGTCGTGCGGGCCGCGCACGCCGGATTCGGCGACCTTGACGATGTCCTTGGGGATCAGTGGGGCCAGCCGGCCGAAGACCTCTCTGTCGACCTTCAGCGTCCTGAGGTCGCGGGCGTTGATCCCGATGACCTTGGCGCCGGCCGCGACCGCGCGCTCGACCTCGTCCTCGGTGTGGACCTCGACGAGCGGAGTCAGCCCGATCGAAAACGCCCGCTCCACCAGCGACACCAGCGCCGGCTGCTCGAGCACGGCCACGATCAGCAGCGCCAGGTCGGCGCCATGGGCCCGCGCCTCCCACAGCTGATAGGAGGACACGATGAAGTCCTTGCGCAACAGCGGGACGTCGACGGTGGCGCGCACGGCCGCGAGGTCGGCGAGGTCGCCGCCGAACCGGCGCCGCTCGGTCAGCACGCTGATGACCGCCGCGCCACCCGCCTCGTAGTCGCTGGCCAGCGCCGCCGGGTCGGCGATGGCGGCGAGGGCGCCCTTGGACGGGCTGCTGCGCTTCACCTCGGCGATCACCGACACGCCCTGGCCCTTGAGCGCGGCCATCGCCCCCCGCGGGGACGGCGCGCGGGCGGCCATCTCCTTGAGGTCGGCGATAGGCACCTCGCGCTGCCGGCCGGCGAGATCGGCGCGTACACCGTCCAAGATCTCGTCGAGCACGCTCACGAGTGGGATCCCCTCATCAGCCATCCTCCCGGCAGCCTCGATGGTATCCGGCTGCCGAGAATGCCTCCGCACCCGCCTGCCGTGACCGAACGGTCAGGGTGCGAGAGCCTGCCCGACCGGCAGGTTGCGGACCAGCCAAAAGGTGAGGACGAGCGGAATGAAAGCCCACACAAGCCACGGCCGGAAAAGGACGGGCACGGCCGACTCGAGCGGCCGGCCGCGCGCGGCCGCCACCACCCACCGAACCCACAGGTAACCGAGCACCGGCACGAAGGCGAACGCGAGCGGGTTGCGCCCGAACGCCTCGCCGAGATGTCCGTGCGCCGCCGCATGGACCATGCGCAGCGACCCGCACCCCGGGCAGTAGTAGCCGGTCAGCGACCGGAACGGGCATAGCGGGTAATGACCAGGCCGGTCAGGGTCGACCGCGGCGACGTAGGACACGGCCGCGGCCACGGCGGCGGCCACGGCCACCGGCGGCCAGAGCGCCGCCAGCCGCCACCCGCGGCCTCGCCGAGGCACCACCCACGTCATCCACCCAAGGTTAACCGGGGGGCCTGTGCTTCCCGCGCAGGTCCTCGGCGCGCTCTAGCCGCGGGCTTCCCTCGTCGCGTGCTCACTCGTCCCTCGCTCCGCGCGCTCCTCAGTCCAACCCGCGCCGCGCGCCTGCGGCGCGCTCAACAACCCCGCGCAGGTCCTCGGCGCGTGGGCTATGGGTCGGCGACGTAGCCGACGCCGCGGACGGTGCGGATGGGGCTGGTGTCGCCAAGCTTGGCCCGGAGCTGCGCGATGTGGACGTCGACGGTGCGGACGCCGACGCCCCCGGACACGTCCCAGGCGCCGGCGAGCAGCTGTTCTCTGGAGTAGACCCGCCCGGGGTTGCGGAGCAGGAACTCGAGCAGGTCGAACTCGGCGGCGGTGAGCGTGGTGCTGCGGCCGGCCGCGGTCACCGTACGCGTCCGCCGGTCGAGCGTGACCGCGCCGCTGCGCAGCACGCCGGGGGGCGCGGGCGCGTCGTCGGCGCCGCGCAGCACGTCGGCGACGGCGGCGACGAGCTGCCGTGGGCTGAACGGCCGGACGACGTGGTGCGCCGCGTCACCGGGCGGCTCTTCGCCCGGGCCGGTGACGCACACCACGGGCGCCGGATCCGCGGCCGCGGCGATCTGGTCGTAGGGGACCGGTCCCGCCCCGGGTGCCGCTGACAGGTCGAGGACCACGGCGACCGGGTGGAGCTTCGCGGCCGCGGCCTCGGCCGCGGCCGGGTCGGCCTCGATCACCACGTCGAAGCCCTCGCGCGCCAGGTAGAGCCGCTCCAGCTCGGCCACGCCGGGATCGCGTTCGACGACGAGGACGACGCCTGCGCCGGGCCCCGGCGGCTGGTCGGCGGCCGGGGCGGCGGCCGCGCTCATCGCGCTTCCCGCCCGGCGGGACCCACCAGCACCAGCCGGACGAGCTCGACCCCACGCTCGTGACCGTGCGCGCCTGTCACACCCCAACCCTTCCCCCCGCGGACCCGACCGGGCCCGCTCGCTCGACCCGGCTCGGCCGCGGCACGCAGCCGCCACCACGCGAGCCGGTAGCAGCAGCGTAACCCGTGCCGCAGGAACGAAACGCCCGCACGCTCGCGGCGCGGGGTCAGCCGTCCCGTCCGCCACCGCCGTGCGCGGCACTACCGGACGCGCCGGCGCCGTCGCCGTCGTCGGTGGGATCCTCGCCGCGGTCGAGCGACCTCCACAGCATCGAGGAATCGACCTCCACAGGCGCTCCGGTGCCGCCCTGCCCGGAGCCGGCATCAGCGGCCGCGTCGGCGCGGCCCGGCCGCTGGTAGCGGGCCGACAGGCCCGGCCAGCGGCGCCCGCGCAGGACGGCCAGCAGCCCGGCCACGACGAGCAGCCCGCCGCCGGCGGCGCACACCACCCACCAGCCGTTGTGGTGCACCTCGGTCGACAGGACCGCGGTCAGGTTGCTCCTGTCCTCGGCCACGGCCAGCACGTGCCCCCGCCGTACCCCGGCCACCGAGTCGTAGGCGGCGCCGAAGCCGAAGGCGACCAGCGCCGCACCCACGGCGACCCGGGCCCGGCCGCGCACGGCGACCAGCGCGGCGAGCCCAGCGAGCCCGGCCCAGCCGAAGGCCGCGGCCGGCCCGGCCAGCTCACGCCCGGTCAGCGACGCGGACAGCGGGGTGCCGGCGCCGACAACCTCCACGACGGCCCACTGCCTGCCCGCGGCCAGGACGACCAGCGCCGCGCCCACCGCGCACAACAGCGCGGCGGCGAACAGCTCGCGGCGAACGGCCACCGGCCCGCTACTCCGGCCGGACGCCGACGGTCGCGCCGAGCACGTCGGCGTCGAAGCACGTGCGGTCGCCGGTGTGGCAGGCCGCTCCCACCTGGTCCACCTTGATGAGGATGGTGTCGGCGTCGCAGTCGAGCGCGACCGCCTTCACCCACTGCTGGTGCCCGGACGTCTCGCCCTTCACCCAGTACTCCTGGCGGCTGCGCGACCAGTACGTGGCGCGGCCCGTGGTCAGGGTCCGGTGCAGCGCTTCGTCGTCCATCCAGCCCAGCATGAGCACCTCGCCGGTGTCGTACTGCTGGGCGATGGCCGGCACGAGGCCGTCGGCCGAGCGCTTGAGCCTGCCGGCGATCTTGGGATCCAGATTGGATGAGGGAACGGGCATGGCATTCATTCTGCCCGTAGCGGCGGCCATCTCGACACGCGAAGGATCTCGACACGCACAGACGAAGGCCCGGGGCCGCGATCGCGGCCCCGGGCCCTGCGTCAGGTCTCAGTACGGACTACAGGGGGCGGACCTGGTCGGCCTGAGGCCCCCGGTTCCCCTGCGTCACCTCGAACTCGACGCGCTGGTTCTCGTCGAGGCTGCGGTAGCCGGAGGACTGAATCGCCGAGTAGTGCACGAACACGTCGGGGCCGTCACCATCCACGGCGATGAACCCGTAACCCTTCTCGGCGTTGAACCACTTCACGGTGCCCTGCTGGGGCATGACTTTCTCCTTGCGGCAAAACTATGGGCTCACACCTCGCGAACCCTGCGCGGTTGCGGTGGGCGCATCCGCCCCCTTACGTCTCGGGGTAACAAAAACGCCCGTGCCATCAGTCCGCGGGCGTCTGAGACAGGACAAACGAACGAGAACCACGACTGCAACCGAGGAGCCAGAGTATCACCGCCCGTAGATATTTCGCGGGAACGTAAGGTCAAAGTTGGCGCGAGGGAAAGGCCGCGGCCGGGCGACCGGCCGGCGCGGCGGTCAGGCGATGCCGCCGTGCGCCGACCACGACGCGTACAGCCGCTGGTAGACGCCCGGTTCGGCGACCAGTTCGGCGTGCGGGCCGCGCTGTACGATCCGGCCCTTGTCGAACACGATCACCTCGTCCGCCGCCTGCGCCGTGGACAGCCGGTGCGCGATCGACACGGCCGTGCGGCCCCGGGTGAGCCCGTCGAGCGCGCCCTGGATCCGTACCTCGGTGGCCGGATCCACGGCCGATGTCGCCTCGTCGAGCACCAGCAGGTCGGGGTCGACGATGTAGGCCCTGGCCAGCGCGACGAGCTGGCGCTCCCCCGCCGACAGCGACTCGCCGCGCTGCCCGACCGCGGTCGCGAGACCACGCGGCAGCCCCTCCAGCCAGTCGGCCAGGCCGAGTTCGGCCAGCGCGGCCACGAGGTCGGCGTCCGTGGCGGACGGACGCCCGTACCGGATGTTGTCGGCCAGCGTGGCGTCGAACAGGAACCCGTCCTGCGGGACCATCACGACCCGTTCACGCAGGGACGAGAACCGCACGTCGGTGAGCGGCACCCCGTCGAGGAGGATCCGCCCCGCCGTGGGATCCATCAGCCTGGTCAGCAGCTTGGCGAACGTGGTCTTGCCCGACCCGGTCTCGCCGACGATCGCGACCCGCGCCCGCGGCGCGATCGTCACGTTGATGTGGTGGAGCACCATGCCGCCGTCGCCCGGGTAGGCGAACGACACGTCGTCGAAGGACACCTCGGTCGGGCCGCGCGGCAGCTCCACACCGTCGTGGCCGGGATCGGCCACGTCCGGCGTCGTGTCGAGGACCCCGAGCACCCGGCGCCAGCCGGCGATCGCGTTCTGGGCGTCGTTGAGCACCTCTGTGGCGACCTGCATGGGCCCGACGAACAGCGTGACGAGGAAGAGGAACGCGATCAGCTTGCCCGCACTCAGCCGGTCGCCGATGCCCAGCAGGGTGCCGCCCACCACGACCCCGGCGGTGGCCAGCGCGGCGACCAGCTCGCTGGAGGGGAAGGTCAGCGCCACGAACCCCTGGGCCCTCGTCTGGGCCCGGCGGAACCGCTCGACGGTCTCGTCGACCCGGCGTTCCGTGCGCCGCTCCGCGCCGTACGCCCTGATCACCGACGCGCCGACCACGGACTCGCTGATGGCCGCCAGCATGTCCCCGACGCGCTCGCGCACCCCCATGTAGGCCCGCGAGATCAGGCGCTGGTAGCGCGGCAGCACGAACGCCAGCGGGGTGAACGTGGCCCATACCAGCAGGGCCAGCGGCCAGGAGTAGACGGCCATCACCACGCTGGCGACCACCAGCTGGCCCACCGAAATGACGATCATCAGCCCGCCCGATTGCATGAACTGGCTGATCTGGTCGACGTCGCTGGTCACCCGGGCGACCAGCGAACCGCGCCGCTCCCCGCTCTGGGTCAGCATCGACAGGTCGTGGACGTGCCGGAATGCCTTGACCCGGAGCGTGGCCAGGCCGGCCTCGGTGGTCTTGTAGAGCCGCACGTTCATGGCGTACGCGCTGAGCGCCGTGATGATGACGACGACCGCGCATACGAGCACGGCGTCGCGGACGAAGCCGATGTCGACGCGGCCGCCGGGGGTGCCGACGCCACGCAGGCCACGGTCCACGGTCTGCTGGACCGCTATCGGGACGATGAGCCGGCCGCCCGTGGCGACGAGGGCGAGCAGGACCGTCCCGGCCAGCCCGGCGCGGAACTCGGGGCTGAGCCCCAGGCCGCGCCGGATCGTGCGCAGCGCGCCCTCGCTTTGCGCCGCCGATTCGTCGAGCGTGGTCGCCGCCGTCATCACCCCACCGCCTCCTCGTCGGCGTCGAACCCGTCACCGTCCAGCTCGTCACGGTCCAGCCCGACGTGGTCCAGCCCGTCACCGTCGAGCCCGTCACCGTCGAGCGCGGCACGGTCGAGCGCGGCACGGTCGAGCGCGGCGGCGTCGCGCGGCCGCTCCAGGGTCAGCACCCCGGCCGCGCCGGCCGCTCCCGCCGTACGGACGGCACGGTCGGCGCGCTCGGACTCGGCGCGTTCGGACTCGGCGCGCTCGTAGGCGGTGACCAGGTTCCGGTAGCCGGCGGACCTGGCGAGCAGTTCCGCGTGCGTGCCGCGGTCCACGACGCGTCCGCGTTCCATGTAGACGACCTGGTCGGCGAGCGCGATCGTCGCCTTCCGGTAGGCGATCACGACGACGGTCGAGCCCTCACCGGTGGTCTGCGCCTCCCGCAGCCCACGCAGGATGCGGGCCTCGACCCGCGGGTCGACGCTGGAGGTGGCGTCGTCGAGGACGAGCAGCCGCGGCCGGCGCACCAGCGCCCGCGCCAGCGCCAGGCGCTGCCGCTGGCCGCCGGAGAGCGTGGCGCCGCGCTCCCCGATCCGGGTGTCGAGACCGGCCGGCAACTCGGCCACGAAGCCGTCCGCCTGGGCGCGGCGCAGCGCCGTCCAGACCTCGTCGTCCTGGACGTCGCGGTCCAGCGCGACGTTGCCCCGCACGGTGTCGTCGAACAGGAACGTCTCCTGGGCGACCAGCGCGGCGCTGCGCGGCAGCTCGCCACGGCCGGCCGTGCGGGCGTCGACGCCGTCGATCAGCACCGCGCCCGACTCGGGGTCGACCAGCCGGACGAGCAGCGTCGCCAGCGTCGACTTGCCCGAGCCTGTGGGTCCGACGATCGCCACCGTACGACCGGGCGCCGCCGTGAAGCTCACGCCGCGCAGCACCGGCTCGTCCGGCGCATAGCCGAACCGGACGTCCCGCACCTCGAGCCGGGCCGCGCCGCGCGGCTCGAACGCCGCCGCGCCGTACGGGAGCGAGCCGCGCGCGTCGAGCACCCCGCGCACCCGGTCCCAGCCGACGACGCTGCGCGGTGTCTCGGCGAGGACCCACCCGAGCGCGCGGATCGGCCAGGCCAGCAAGGTGAACAGGTAGGTGACGTGGACGAGGTCTCCGGGGGTCATGGCGCCGTGCTCGAGGCGGACCGACCCGACCAGGAGCACGGCGAGCACCCCAAGGTTGGGCATCGCCTCGAGCGCGGGATCGAACAGGCCGCGCACCCGGCCCACCGACACGTTCGCATCCCGCAGCCGCCGCGCGACCGCCGCGAACCGCTCGGTCTCCTCGGACTCCCTGCCGAGGGTCTTGACGACGAGCCCGCCCTCGAAGCTTTCGTGCGCCACCTCGCTGACCTCGGCGCGCAGCTGTTGCGCGCTGGCCGCGATAGGGCCGAGCCGCCGCTGGTAGACCACGTTCAGTCCGGCGATGGCGGGGAAGACGAGCAACCCGACGAGGGCGACCAGCAGGTCGGTGGCGAGGATCGCGGCCGCCGCGATGACGAGCATCAGCACCACGCCCACGGCCATCGGCAGCGGCGCGATCGGCGCCCAGACGGCCTCGACGTCCGCGTTCGCGTTGGACAGCAGTTGCCCCGTCGGATGCCTGTGGTGCCAGGCGAGCGGCAGTTTGAGGTACTGCCGGGTGACCGACCTGCGGTAGGTGGCCTGCAGCCGGTACTGCATGAGACCCGCGTAGAAGCGGCGCCCGGCCACGCCGAGCGCCTTGGCCGCGGCGACCCCCACGATGGCGAGGGCCGCGCCGGCCAGCGTGCCCGCCGTGGTCCTGCCGGTCTGGAAGGCAGGCAGCACCACGTTCTCCGTGACCCGGCCGAGCACCCACGCGGTCCCCACCGTGGCGGCCGCGTACAGGCCGCTGCCGAGCACCGAGATCGTGAAGACCCTGGGCTCCGTGCGGATCGCCACTCCCAGAACCCGCAGTCCCGCACGCAGGATGTCGGATGTCACGCGCTGTGACAATGATGTCTCCTTGATCGGCTGATGCGGATTGCGAGCATCTATCCCGACCGTCCCGCGGGGCGCGGTATTCCCGCCGACATGTCCATGACCGGCCGCCCGCGCCCGCCGTGCGCCGGTGGTGGGCCGGGTTCGCCGGGCCTACGATCATCAGGTGAGTGCCGACACCCCAGCGCCCGCCGGGCCCGCGCCCTATCCCGCCCGGGCCGAACGGCTCGCGCTGTGCGAACTCATGTCGCAGCTCGGTCCGGACGCGCCGACCATGTGCGAAGGCTGGGACACGGCGGATCTCGCCGCGCACCTGGTCGTCCGCGAGAACCGGCCGCTCGCGTCGGCCGGCATCGTCGTGCGGCCGCTGGCCGGCCTCACCGAGCGGATACGCAAGAGCACCCGCGACTCCACGCCGTTCCCCGAGCTGGTGGAACGCGTCCAACAGGGCCCGCCCACCTGGTCGCTTTTCGGCCTGCCGGGAATGGACAAGGCGCTCAACACCGCGGAGTACTTCGTCCATCACGAGGACGTCAGGCGGGCCCAGCCAGGATGGGAGCCGCGGCCGGCGGACCCGGCGCGCGACGAGTACCTGTGGCGGCGGCTGCGCGCCACGGCCCGGCTGGTCATGCGCAAGGTGCCGGCCGAGGTCACTGTGGTACGGCCGGACGGCAGGACGCTGCTGCTCACCAAGGGTGGCCGGCGGGCCCGCGTGCACGGGCCGATCAGCGAGCTGGTGCTGTGGGTCTTCGGCCGTGGGGACGTGGCGCAGGTGCGCCTCACCGGCGAGGCCGACGCGGTCGCCGCGCTCACCGAGCACCGCTGGCGAGTCTGACCGTTCTCCGTTTTCGCACCATAAAGGGCTTGCCCGCCGTGTTGCCGGCCGCGCATGCTGCTTGGATGAACAAGGTCGCGATCCAACCGGCCGGCACGCTGCACGGGACGCTGCAGCGCGGCCTCGGCCGAGCCGCGCGCCGGGCAGCGGGTATCAGGGGCGCGGACGAGCTCGTCTTCGACTGCGTCCGCCATGATCCCCGCTGGGACCGGCAATGCGAGTCCCGCGGCCTGTATTACGCCCGCCTGGTGGTCGACCTGGAGCTGCCGGTACGGCCGATCGCCGACCATCTCTTCGACGCTGCCGACCTGGTCGACACCGACGAGTGGCGCACCACCCTCGCCATAGACGTGCTGGCCGATCTGGTCAGGCTGAGCCGGCGCGAGGCGGCGGCTCCGCTGCGCCGCTACGCCGAGGAGGGCTGGAACTGGTTCGAGGCCTTGGACGCGCTGCTGCAGCTCGGCGACCCGGCGCTCGTGGAAGGGCTTGACGGGATCGCCATCGAGCGGTGTGACGACGACGACCTCTTCTGGCTGGCCGCCGACCCGGGCAATCCGGTCGTCCAGGACTGGGCGGCCCGGCATCCGCGCGTCGCCGATGCGCTGGCCAGGCGGCACGTGACCGACCGGCCGCGCCGCCGCGAGCCGAGCCCGGCGAAACGGCCGGACGCCGAGCTCGTCGACCTGGCCCATCGCGGCGACGACGCCGCGGTCGAGGCCATCTTGGAGCTCGGCCGCAGGCGCAACCCGGTGGTGCTCGACCTCGCCGAGGAGTTCCTGCCGCAGCGCCCGAGCCGCTGGGGCAGCGTGGTCTGCCGGGCGCTGCGCGACTACGGCGCTGCCGCGCTGCCGCGGGCCCGGGCCTGGGCGGCGGGTGGATCGGCCTGCGCGGCGATCGGCATCACCATCGTGGCAAGGCACGGCACGCAGCAGGACATCCCGCTGCTCCTCGACGACCTCGACCGCGCGCTCACCCAGGCCGACTGGGGCGCAGCGGCCAGCCCCGTCGAGGGACTTGGCCGGCTGCGCGCCGGTGCCGCCGTACCGGTCCTGGAACGCGCCTGGGACGAGTCCCCCTACGCCTACCTGCGGCCGCGGCTGCTCATCGCGCTGCTGCGGACCGCGCCGCACACCGGCGAGTCGTTCGCCACCGAGGGGCTTTGGGACTGCGAGGAGGAGGTCCGGCGGATCGCCGCCGGGGCGGCCCCCCTCGACGACGCCGCCCGGGTGCGGCTGCGCCGGTTGCGGCGCGAACCGGCGGAAGAGCAGACGGTCGCCGCCGCCGCGGGAGCGCGGCTCGACCCCTGAGTAGCCGCGGCCGCCGATTTCACGGGTGTCGTTGCCTGTACTGATCGCCGTGACCGTGTTACTGCTGATTCATGACCGCCCAGCGGCTCGACGACGCCCACATCAGAGCCTTGGAACGTGCCGACATCGAGGGCGCGGAGGTGATCCGCTTCCTGTACGCCGATCACGGCGGGATCATCCGCGGCAAGGCAAGCTCCCGCGGCCGCCTCGCCGACCGGATGGGCACCGGGATCGGCCACACGGTCGGGATGATGGCCATGTCGATGCTCGACTCCCTGCAGCCGGTGGCGGGCATGGGGCCGGTCGGCGAGGTCCGCATCGTCCCCGACCCGGCGACCTTCACGATGCTGCCGTACGCGCCGGGCGCGGCGGCGATGTGCGCCGACCTGATACGGCTGGACGGCGCGCCGTGGGAGGCGTGCGCGCGCGGCTTTCTGAAGCAGGCGATCGCCGAGCTGGCCCGCGACGGCTACGAGGTCGCGGCCGCGTTCGAGCCGGAGTTCACGCTCGGCCAGCGGGTTCCCGACGCCGAGGGCGGCCCCGACCGGCTCGTCCCGATCGACGACAGCCTCTGCTACTCGTCGACGGGGTTCCACCTCGCCCATGACTTCACGCTCACCCTGCTGCGCGCGCTCGAGGCGCAGGGCATGCGGGTCGAGCACTACTACCCCGAGTACGGCCACGGCCAGCAGGAGGTGTCGATCCGGCACGCCCCGGCGCTGCGCGCCGCCGACCACCACGTGCTCTTCCGCGAGACGGTACGGGGCGTCGCCTTCCGGCAGAACCTCTGGGCCTCGCTGGCCCCCAAGCCCATCCCCGACCAGATCGGCAACGGCTGCCACCTGCACATCTCACTGTGGTCGGCGGGGATGGGCCGCAACGTGTTCCATGACCCGTCGGGAACGTACGGCCTGTCCGATGTGGCCTACCACTTCATCGGCGGGCTGATCGCGCACATGCCGGCGCTGCTCGCCTTCACCGCCCCCACGGTGAACAGCTACCGGCGGCTGGCGCCGCGGTCCTGGTCGAGCGCGTACGCCTGCTACGGCATGGACAACCGCGAGGCGGCCGTCCGCATCTGCTCGCCGCTGCGCGGCGACGCCGAGGGCACCACCAACCTGGAGTTCAAGCCGTCCGACTCCAGCGCCAACCCCTACCTCGCGCTCGGCGCCGTGATCCTCGCCGGCCTCGACGGCGTGCGCACCGAGGCCGACCCGGGCGAGGCCATCAACGTCGACCCGGCGGACCTGAGCGACGAGGAGCGGGCCAGGCTCGGCGCCCGGCCGCTGCCCAACTCGCTGGGCGAGGCCCTGGAGGCGCTCGAGGCCGACGAGCTGCTCATGGACGCACTGGGCCCGCTCCGCCGCACCGCCTACCTCGCGGTGAAACGGTCCGACATCGAGGCCTTCGGCCTGCACGACGCCGCCTTCGAGTGCTTCCACCACTTCACGAAGTTCTAGGCGTTCACGAACATGCCGGCGCCGGCCGGCGTGGCGCGTGGGCGCGGTCAGGCCTCGGGCGGGGCGGCGGCCGCGCGTACGGACCTGGTGCCGACGAGGTAGAGCAGGGCGCCGACGACCAGCGAGGCCAGGGCGATCCCGCCCACCCACCAGAACCATGTGCCGTAGGAGATCTCCGCGCCGAGCACCTTGACGGTCCCCGCGTCATTGGAGATCAGCGGGGTCCACGAGCCGGACAGCGTGGAGACGATGCCGACCAGCGACGCCACGGAGCCGACGATCGACGCCGCCCAGAACACGGCGGGGTGGGCCAGCCGGCGGGCGGTGAACCGGTCGCGGTACCGGCGCAGGATGATGAGCACGTCGACGAACAGCACCACGATCGACAGGCACCAGATCACGGTCACCGACGCCTGGAGCACGTTGTAGACCTTGGTCTGCACGTCGGCGGCCTTGTCCGCCGCGCTCGGCACGATGACGAACGCGACCAGCGTGAAGATGCCGGCCACGATGGTCTGCAGCCACACCGCGGCGTCGGGCACCTTGGCCTTGTTGACGTGCGTCATCACCGCCGGCAGCCGCCGGTCCAGACCGGAAACGAAGATCAGCCGGGCGAAGGAGTAGTTGTAGACGACCGTGATGATGAAGAACATCGCGGCGAGCACCAACGCGACGACCTTGCCGAGCCAGGTCGCGATCCCGGTGCCCACCGCGGCCGCGACCGCCGTGACCCCGGAGGCGGCGGACGGCCGTACGGTCACCATGACGCCCCACGTCGCCACCAGGTAGGCGGCCACCACGACGAGGGATCCCCACAGCAGGTAGCGGGTGACCGCGCGCTCCTCCTTGATCTCGACGCCCATGTTGAGTGGCACCTCGACGCCGAGCAGCGCGAGCACGGCCAGGCCGAAGAAGGTCCAGTTCGTGAAGTTGATGCCGTGCTCGTTGCCGGGCGCCCAGGAGCCGAAGTCCGCCGGGTTGGTGGCGGCCGCGTGGCCGCGGGCGAGGAAGACGATGCCGGCCGCGAACATGGCGAGGATCGCCACGCCGTACAGCACGAACACGACGTTCACGACGTTCTGGGTGAGCCGGAAGCGCAGCGCGGCGAGCAGCGCCGAGGTCACCAGGAAGCCGACGATCAGCGCGCCCTGCCACTGGACGGACAGGTCCCCCATCGTGCCGGGGAAGGCGAAGCCGAGGAACGACACCGTCAGCGTGCCCGTCGCGACCATCACCAGCACGCCGGGCCACCAGGCGCAGAACCCGGCGAAGAACCCCCAGAACGGCCCGAAGGCCTTGTGCGTCCAGAGGTAGATCGATCCCTCGCCGGGGAACATCGCGCCGAGCTGCCCCGTGACGATGGCACAGGGGACCAGGAACACGACGAACGCGATGATCCACCACCCGAAGGCCGCCGGACCGGCCGACTGGATGACCGCGGCGTTCGTGATGAACAGCACGATCGCCACGAAGATCGCGACCATGTCGAAGGTGGTGAGCACCCGCGGCAGGATGCCGCCGGCGACCCGTTCGGACAGCAGGTCGCCGCCGGGCTCGGGACCGAGCTCGCGGCCGCTCGTCGGTTCCGTCGAGGCCGTCATGTCCACCACCCCGCTTATCGGTCTGCGAGAATTCCCATCTGTGACGATCCGCTTCGTGCGACAGGTCGTCAACAGGGCTTTTCATGGAACGTGGAGGTGCGGAAAGCGCGTGCGCGGACTGGTGGTTGGCGCCGCCCTCGGCATCGAGGCGCGGGCGCTGCGCCGCGGCCTGACCTCGACCCCGGTCGTCAACGTCGGCTACCGTGCGCGGCTGGCGCACCGGCTGCCTGACTACGCGGCGCTGCTCGTCGCCGGGTTCGGCGGCGCGCTGACGGCCGAGCTGCGGCCGGGCGACATCGTCGTGGCGAGCGAGATCCGGGGGACGGGCGGCTTCCGCGCTCCCGCCGCCGGCGCCGCCGCCCTCGCGGCCGAACTGCGGCGGGCCGGGCTGCCCGCCGTCACGGCGCCGCTCCGTACCAGCGACCACGTCGTCCGCCGCGCTGAGGCCGCGGAACTGGCGGCCACGGGGGCGCGGGTCGTCGACATGGAGTCGGCGGTTCTCGCGGTGGCCGCCGGCGACCGACCGGTCGCCGCGGTGCGGGTGGTCGTCGATACCCCCGACCACCCGCTGCCGCGCCCTGGCACGCTCTGGCACGGCGCAGCCGCCTGGCGTACCCTGCGCCGCCTCGGCCCGGCCGTCGAACGCTGGGCCGACACCTTCCTCGAACCGTCCCACTAGCCCGGACTACGGAAAGCGCCCGGCGGCCGCTCCGGTCACCCGAAGCGGCCGCCCGATGGGATCACGCGGCCTCAGTTGGGGCTGGGAAGCCGCTCCAGAATCTTGTGGAGCATCTCCCCATGCTGCTCGAGCAGCTGCGTGTGGTGCTCAAGGATCTCGCCGTGGTGAACGAGCACCTCGCCATGGTGAGCGAGCATCTCACCGTGGTGAGCGAGCACCTCGCTATGGTGAGCGAGCACCTCGCCGTGCTGGGCCTGCGTTCGCTCCATGCTCGCCAGGCGCCGGTCGACCTGCTCGAAGCGCTCGTCGACTCCATCGAGCCGGACGCTGATCGCGTCGAGGCGGAAGCTGAGACCATCGACGCGCCTGTCGAGAGCGTCGAAACGCTTGTCGTGGAACTCGAGGCGCGTCTCGATGCGCCGGACGGTATCGCGGACCTCGATCAGATTGTCCGCGAGGGCATCTTGCCGACCCATGGAGGTGTCCGCCTTGAAGTTCGCCTTGGCGATCTCGTCGTAGAGATTGCGGTACTGGCTTTCCAGCACCTTGAATCGCTCCTCGGCTTGGAGCTTGGCCATGCCGTACGCATCCTTCCATCGTGTGACTGGAAATGGTGCGACGCAGCCCTGCTTCCCGCTAAGTGCTCTGTGCTCAACGTGTTGTCATCATCCGTAAGGGGGTGCTAACGGCGCCGGCTGGCTGCCAGCGGCTCGTACCGGGTTGGGACCCGGCCGGAAGGAAGCTGTCGTCGAGAGGATCGTAGCAGTAGCGCGAAGTGTTGGTGAGATAAAAGGCCTGGTCAATGCCGCTATTGTCCGGAGTTGTCGCGAAGGTCATCCGCGAATAAGCGCGAAACTCGGCTAGAGCTCGATGACGACCTTCACGTCGTCGCCACCCGGTTCGAACGCCTCGGCCGCCCGTTCGAGCGGCAGCCGGCGGGTGATGAGCCGGCTCAGCCACGACCGGTCGGCCTTGGCGAGCGCCTCGGCCGCCTGCTCGTAGTGACGGTGGTTGGCGTTGACCGATCCGAACACCACGTCGTTCTGCAGCACGATCTCGCGGTTGACCGCGCCCGCGTCGAACCCGACCGTACGGCCCGCCGTGGAGACCCCGGTCAGGCAGACGATCCCCGCCGCCGCGTTGTGCTCCATGGCGTCGAGCACCAGCCTGTCCACGCCGGTCGCCTCGATGACGATGTCGGGCACGGCCGTCCTGGCCACCTCGGGGATGCCGCCGGTGTGATAGTGGGCGCCGAGGTCGCGGACGAGCTGCGGTTTGATCCCGCTGTCGACCCGGTCGAGCACGTGGACCTCAAGGCCGCGCTGCGCGCCGAGCAGGGCGGCCAGCAGCCCGATCGGGCCGGCGCCGGTGACGAGGACGCGCCGCGGGCCGAACCAGGCCCGGTTGCCGATCCGCTCGATGTGGTCCCACGCCTTGGCCACCACGGTCGTCGGCTCGAGGAGCATGCCCACGTCGGCGAGCTCGGGGGCGAGCCGGACGGCGTAGTCCTCCTCGACCGTCCACAGCTGCGAGCCGTACCCGTGGATCTCCTTGATGCCGCGCTCGGTGTAGCGGCCGTTGCGGCACATGTCGAACTCACCGCGGCCGCACGCCGGACACGGCTCGGGGTCGGGGCGCCGGACGATCCCGACGACGAGGTCGCCTGGCCGCAGCCGGCTGCCGTCCGGTGCGCTCCTGACCCGGCCGAGCGACTCGTGGCCGAGGACGAGCCGGTCGGCGCCCGGCGGCGCCCAGCCGTACTCGCCCGCCACGATCTCGCGGTCGGTGCCGCAGACGCCGAGCGCGACCCCCTCGACGAGCAGTTCACCCTCGCCGGGCACCGGATCCGGCACATCGGTCACGGCGAGCGATCCTGAGGTCATCGGTACGACCGTCAATGCGCGCATGAGCACGTCCTTCCCCGGCTCGCCGGCCTCATGTCCCCGGGGTCGCCGGCGGGTCCCGCTCAGTCGATCATCGGACCGGGTGGCCGGCCTCCCGCAGCGACGCCTTGACGTCGGCGATCGACAGGTCACCGAAGTGGAACACGCGGGCCGCAAGCACCGCGTCGGCGCCGGCCCGCACCGCCGGGGCGAAGTGCTCGACGGCCCCCGCCCCACCGCTGGCGATCACCGGCACCCGCACGACGGACCTGACTTCCCGGATCATCTCGAGGTCGAAGCCGTTCTTGGTGCCGTCGGCGTCCATCGAGTTGAGCAGGATCTCGCCGACCCCGAGCTCCTCGCCGCGCCGCGCCCACTCGATCGCGTCGATCCCGGTGCCGACGCGTCCGCCGTGCGTGGTGACCTCGAACCCGGACGGTGTGCCTGGCGCCCGCCGCGCGTCGACAGACAGCACCACGCACTGGGACCCGAACCTGTGCGCCGCCTCGCGCAGGAACTCCGGCCGCGCGATCGCCGCGGTGTTGATCGACACCTTGTCGGCGCCGGCGCGCAGCAACCGGTCCACGTCGTCGACGGCGCGGACGCCGCCGCCGACCGTGAGCGGGATGAAGACCTGCTCGGCGGTACGGCGGACCACGTCGTACATAGTGGCCCGCTCCCCGCTGGACGCGGTGATGTCCAGGAAGGTCAGCTCGTCGGCGCCCTCGTCGTCGTACCGTTTGGCCAGCTCGACCGGATCGCCGGCGTCCCGCAGGTTCCGGAAGTTGATCCCCTTGACCACCCGTCCGGCGTCGACGTCCAGGCACGGAATGATCCGCACAGCGACGCCGGCGCGCGGCGTCGCGGCCGCCGCCGACCGCTCCCCGTTCGCGTTCATGCCTCGCCCACCCCTGGCTTGTAGGCGTCGGCCTCGATCTCGACGAGCATGGCCGGGTCGATGAGGCGGGACACCTCGACCATCGTCGTGGCGGGCCGGATGTCGCCGAAGAACTCGCCGTGCGCGCGTCCGTACTCCTCCCACCGGAAGATGTCGGTCACGAAGATGCGGGTGCGTACCACGTCGGCGACCGAGCAGCCGAGTTGCTCGAGCGCCCATGCGACGTTCGCCAGCGCCTGCTTGGTCTGGGCGTAGGCGTCGCCGGGGAACAGTACGGAGCCGTCGGACAGGTCGACGGGCGCACAGCCGGTCACGTACACGTGGTCGCCGGCCGCGACGGCCCGGCTGTAGCCGACGACGGGCTCCCACGGCGTCCCGGTCGACACCCGGCGGGTCATCGGTGTCCCCCGCCGGCCTCGGCGCGCCCCAGGCGCGCCCGCGGCGCGCTCACCGGGCCACCGCCAGCGCCTCTTCGAGCGTGAACGCCCCTGCGTACAGGGCCTTGCCCACGATCGCGCCCTCGACGCCGTCCGGCACAAGCGCGGCGAGCGCGCGCAGGTCGTCAAGCGACGAGACGCCGCCGGAGGCGATCACCGGCCGGTCCGTCCGCGCGCACACCGCGCGGAGCAGATCGAGGTTGGGGCCGCGCAACGTGCCGTCCTTGGTGACGTCGGTGACCACGTATCGCGGGCAGCCGTCGGCCTCGAGGCGGGCCAGCACATCCCACAGGTCCCCGCCCTCTTTGGTCCAGCCGCGGGCCGCCAGGGTGGTGCCGCGCACGTCAAGCCCGACGGCGATCTTGTCGCCGTGCCGGTCGATGGCCCGCCGGCACCATTCCGGATCCTCCAGCGCGGCGGTGCCGATGTTGACGCGGGCGCAGCCGGTGGCCAGCGCCGCATCGAGGGAGTCGTCGTCGCGGATGCCGCCGGACAGCTCGACGCGCACGTCGAGCCGCCGGGTGACCTCGACCAGCCGCGCGCGGTTGGAGCCGCGGCCGAACGCGGCGTCCAGGTCGACGAGGTGGATCCACTCGGCGCCCGCCCGCTGCCAGGCGAGCGCCGCGTCGAGCGGATCGCCGTACGACGTCTCGGTGCCCGCCGCGCCCTGCACCAGCCGGACCGCCCGGCCGCCGGCCACGTCGACGGCGGGAAGCAGCGAGAGCGTCATGTCCGGAAGGGTATCGGGTATCGCGTCAGTAGCCCGCTCCCACCGTGCGCTGGCGGCGGGCCATGACGGCGAGCACGTGCTCGACCAGCGTGATGAGCACCTGCTTGCCCGACTCCCGCTGCCGCACGTCGCACAAGATCACCGGGATCTCGGGGTCGAGGTCGAGGGCCATCCTGATCTCCTCGCTCTCGTACCTGAAGGAGTCTTCGAAGCAGTTCACCCCGATGATGAAGGGCAGGCCGCGCCGTTCGAAGTAGTCGATGGACGGGAAGCTGTCGGCCAGCCGCCGGGTGTCGGCCAGGACGACGGCGCCGAGCGCGCCCAGCGCCAGCTCGTCCCACATGAACCAGAAACGGTCCTGGCCCGGGGTGCCGAACAGGTACAGCACGAGCCCGTCGCGGAGCGTGATGCGGCCGAAGTCCATCGCGACCGTCGTCGTCGTCTTCTGCTCCACTCCGGTGGTGTCGTCGATGCCGACGCTCCGGTCGGTGAGGCGCTCCTCGGTGCGGAGCGGACGGATCTCGCTGACGGAGCCGACAAGGGTCGTCTTGCCGACACCGAAACCTCCCGCGACAAGGATCTTGACTGCGAGGGGCATGGCAGGGCGCTGCGATTGGTGCGAGTCAGAGCGCCTTGAGTCCATGGAGCACTTCCTTGAGTACGTGTTCGTTGGGCGTCTGGTTCGTGGAGGCGGGCTTACGGACGACGATCAATCCGTGATCGAGTAGATCGCCGAGCAGTACGCGCACCACGCCCAGCGGCAGGCGCAACCTGGCGGATATCTCCGCGACCGAGTGCGGGCGGACGCAGAGCTCGAGGATGGCGAGATGTTCGGGGCCGGCCCCGGGCGGGGCGAAGGAGGCCGTCGCGGCGGCCGCGATGATGGCGATGAGGTCGAAGCCCCCACGAGTCGGCCTGGTGCGGCCCCGGGTCAACGCGTACGGCCGGACAACAGGGCCGGCCTCTTCGTCGAGCCACTCGCTCTCCGATCCCGTCATCGGCGATCACTCGCCGGCGATCGGCTCCACGGCCGACCGCGGCACCGTCGCCAGGTGCTGACCGACCCGCCGGACGAGCATCGCCATCTCGTAGGCGATCAGGCCGACGTCGGCGTCCGCGTCGGCCAGTACCGCCATGCAGGCGCCGTGCCCGGCGGCGGTGACGAACAGGAACGCCTGTTCCATCTCGATGATGGTCTGCCGGACCGCGCCGCCGCCGAACTGCCGGCCGGCGGTGCGGGCCAGGCTCTGGAAGCTGGCGGCGACGGCGGACAGGTGTTCGGCGTCCTCGCGGCTCAGGCCGGACGACGAACCGACGAGCAGGCCGTCGCTGGACAGCACCACGGCCTGCCGAACCTGGGGTACTCCGTTGACGAGGGTGTCGAGTAGCCAGTTGAGTTCCGCGGCCGAACTCCCCGACATCACTGATCCTCCCGTTGATCTTTGTCGACCTGCTCTTCGGTGTCGGTGTGCTCGTGGTCCGGCGCCTGCTCGGCGTCGTGCTCGAAGTCGTGGCCTGCCTGGCTGGCCTGAGGCGGGTCGGCCGGTCCGCCGAGCTCGGCGTCGCCGGTCTCGTCGTCCGGCGCGGTGCGGCCGCGCATCCAGCCCTTCTGGATGGAACTCAGCATGGTGCGCAGTTCCTCGGGCGAGCGTTCATCGTCACCGACGGCCGGATCGAGCGTGTCGGGGACCGGGTCCTCGCGCAGTTGCGGGGCCAGGTTGGCCTGCCGCACCCGCCTGGGCAGCTCGGGCCGCGGCCCGCCGGACGGCGTGGGCCCGCCGGA
The DNA here is from genome assembly GCA_036378315.1 of Streptosporangiaceae bacterium. Taxonomy (GTDB): domain Bacteria; phylum Actinomycetota; class Actinomycetes; order Streptosporangiales; family Streptosporangiaceae; genus CALAED01. The sequence continues at coordinate 26,308 of DASUWU010000175.1, forward strand.
CGCCGGCGGCGCGCCCGCGCCGGGCGAGCCGAGCCCGCCGGACGCCGGGCCGCGCGATCCTGGGGACCTCCGGGACTGGTCCCGGCCTGGCCGCGAGGCCCCGGGGAGGTAGGGCCGCTGCCCGCCTTGGTCACCGAAGGGCGCGCGGCCGAAGGAGCCGTCACCGGAGGATGGCGGCCCGCCGAACGACTGGCCGGCGACGGGGGCGCCCGGCGACTGCGGAACGGGACCGGGCGGCTGCCGGGGCGGCCATGGCGACTGCGGTGCGTACGGCGCCCGCGGCGCCGTCCCCGGCCCCACGCCGTTGCCCGGCCTTCCGTTCCCCTGCGGCCCTGCCGGGCCCGGCGGGATACCGGGCGGGCCGGCGACCGGCGGCTGCGTATGCCACACCGGCGGCTGCGGCGCCGGCCCGGGCTCGGGGGCCGAACGGCGCTGCGGCAGCGGCGGGCGGCCGTTCTGCTGCCCGGGGTAGCCCTGGCCGGCCGCGCCGCCCGAGCCACCAGGACCGGTCGGCGGGTAGTCGGGCTGCTGGTAGTCACGGTAGTCGGGCGCGCCGAACGCGGACGGCGCCGCCGGCGCGGCCGAGTGGCCTGGGGGCGGCTCGGGCGAGGAGCCGAACCATGACGATGTTCCGTCCTGGACGGCCCCGGGGCCTCCCTGACCGATCTGGCCCATCTGGCCGACTTGGCCGACTTGGCCGACCTGGCCGACCTGGCCGACCTGGCCGGCCTGGCCGGCCTGGCCGGCGTCGCGGCCGCCGATGGCGCCCACCGGCACCAGCGACTCCTCCGCGCGGCGGGTGAGGGCCGGTGGCCGCCCCTCGATCTCGAAGCCGTCGTCGCGCACCACGATCTCACCGGGCACGAGGATGATCGCGGTCGTGCCGCCGTACGGCGACGTGCGCAGAGTGACCTGGATGGAGTGCCGCTTGGCCAGCCGCCCGACGACGAACAGCCCGATCCTGGCGCTGTTGGACAGGTCGAATTCGGGCGGGTCGGCCAGCCGTTCGTTGGCGGCGGCCAGCGCGGCCGGGTCCATGCTCAGCCCGCGGTCCTCGATCTCGACCGCGAACCCGTGCGCGACGAGCTGCCCGCTCACCTGCACCGTGGTGTGTGGCGGGGAGAACATCGCCGCGTTCTCGATCAGCTCGGCGAGCAGGTGGATCAGGTCGGCCACGGCCGGACCCGCGATCGCCACCCGCGGCATCGGCGTCACCGTGACCCGCGCGTACTCCTCCACCTCGGCGGCGGCGGCGCGGACGACGTCGACGGCCGGCACCGGGTTCCGCCAGCCCCGTCCAGGCGCCTGCCCGGAGAGGATGATCAGGCCTTCGGCGTGGCGGCGCATGCGGGTGGCGAGGTGGTCGAGCCGGAACAGGTCCTCCAGCTCGTCGGGGTCGGCGATCCGGCGTTCCATCGAGTCCAGCAGGCTGAGCTGCCGGTGCAGCAGCGCTTGGTTGCGCCGGGCGAGGTTGATGAAGACCTCGCTGATGCTGCGGCGTAGCCTGGCCTCTTCGACCGCGCCCTGGATGGCGGTCCTGCGGGCCGCGTTGAACGCCTGGCCGACCTGGTCGATCTCGTCCGTGGTGAAGGACAGCGACGGCGCCTCGGCGGCGGCGTCGACGTCCTCGCCGCGGCGCAGCCGCACGATGACGCTGGGCAGCCGCTCGTTCGCGAGCTCGAGCGCCGCCCGCTTCAGCCTGGTGAGCTCGCGGATCACCGAGCGTCCGACCCAGATCGACAGCACGATCATGATGAGCAGCGCGGCCAGCCCGAACCCGCCGGCGATCACGATGCGGGTGATGATGCCCCGTGCGATGGGCTTGCTGTGCTCCTCCGCGCTCGCGGCAAGCGAGAGCTCAAGACCGCGCAGCTTCGTGAGCGCGGAACTCGTGGTGATCTTCCAGTCGATGTCGCTGATGGGCAACGCCGGTTGTGCACCGGCGGCGGCCGTCCCGGCCGCGGCCGGGCCCTGCGCCGGTGGCGAAGGGGTACGGACCCGCTCCTGGGTGAACAGGTTCTCCATCGCCTGCAGATGGGCGAACTCCCGGCTCGAGGTGATCTTCCGGTAGGCCGCCTGCTCGGCCGGGCCGAGCCCCGAGGCGGCCGCGGAGTACAGGTACCGCTGAGTGCCGATGAGCTCGATGAGCTGGGCCTGTTCGCCTTGTGAGATGTGCTTGGCGGCGAGCGCGCCGGCGAGCAGCGCGTCCTCCTGGGACAGCACCTCGCGCGCCCTGGCCAGTGCCACCTGGCTCCGCGCCTCCTGGGCCACGCCGTTGTCGCGCAGCGAGGTCAGCGATGCCTGCAGGCTGTCGATGGTGCCGACCAGCTGGGTGTACGCCGTGTACGCCTGCTGGCGCCCGCCGGATCCCACGTCGACGGCCCGCCGGACGCCGCCGAGCGTGTCGAGTCGACGCAGCACCTCGCCGGCCCACCGCTTCTGCTCGCCGTCGGCCACATCCTGCACGGCCTTGTCCCTGGCCAGCCGCTCGAACACCGCCGCCTGCCGGTCGGTGACCAGCCGCTGCGACTCCAGCGACGCCTGTACCGCCGGGTCCTTGCCGCCCAGGTAGACCAGCGACAGGCGCCGTTCGGCCTGCAGGGCGCTGCCCAGCGCGCCGGAGGGATAGCCCAGATGGTCCTGGACTGTTTGCACGTGCCGCAGCTCAAGGCCCTCGCCGAGGGTAAGGCTCGCCGCGAATGCCCACAGCGCGCTGAGGGCGACGAACGGAACGAGCAGCAGCAGGACAATCTTGAACCGGACTGATCGGATGAGTCGTACGATCCTCGACCTCGAGGACGAGGATCGTTGACTGACCTCTGGCCCCACTCGACGACCCCTTGATTCCACCGCGATGAGTTTCGGCTTCAGTTGTGGTGAGGTTTGCCCACGTGGCGATAGTGATGGGCGGGAACGCGCGAGAGCCTACTACGGGTAACGGCGTGAATGTTCTGGAGGTAAATATCCGGCATGTTAAGGAATCGGGACATGTCCGAGTCCTTGGGGGCATCTGACCAGGTGGCGCCGGGAATCACCGGACGGAAGACCCTACCATGGTTCAACTGACCTCTCCCGTGTTCATTTGACATCCTCTCCGGCGCGCCGTGAATCCCCTACACTCCGCGTCCGTGGCGTATGAACGACATCCCCCCGAAAGGCTTCCCGTACGGGGCCGCTCGACGCTGCCCGGCGGGAGGCACCGACGACCCGACTCGGCGGAGTTGCCGCCCGACGCCCCCGCGCTCGTGCTGGCCGTTCCGTACGCGGCGACGGCCGGGGGCGGGCCCAGGCCCGCCGGCTGGGACGAGCGCACCGCCACCGACATCGCTTCCCTCACCCGCGCCGCGCGCGCCGACGTCGACATCCGCGTCGGCCGCGTGTCGGATCCCGGCGGGCCGCCATCGACCCTGACGGAGATCCTGCGGGACGTCGCCCGGTCGCGGGCGCCGGCCGCGCGCTCGGAGAGCGGCGCCCCGCCCGCCCCCTCCTGGGGCGCGACGGGACCCGCGGGCACGGCCGGTGCGCCCGGCGGCGGCGCCGCGGGGCAGCGCGGCGGGCAGGGGCCGCAGGCGGTGGTCGTCCCGCTGCTCACCGGACCCCACGACCAGGCCTACGACCAGATCCACCGCGCGGTGGCGGCCAGCGGGACCGCCGCCGTCGTCACCGAGCCGCTCGGCCCGCACCCGCTGCTGGCCGAGGCGCTGCACGTACGGCTCGCCGAGAGCGGGCTGGCCAGGGCCGACCGGATCAGGCAGTTCAGCATCGGCGCGGCGGTCGACGGCGTCGTGGTCGCGACCATGGGCGGACAGGCAGCGGTGAACGAGGCCGAGATCACGGCCGTCCTGCTCGCCGCCAGGCTCGCCGTCCCCGTCGTGGCCGCCTCGCTCGACGCGCGGCCGAGCGTCGGCGCGGCCGCCGCCAGGCTGCGCGACGCCGGCGCGCGGCGCCTGGCGCTTGCGCCGCACCTCATCGGCCCCGAAGGCGATCACCAGCTGCTCGCGGCGGCGGCCGCGGAGGTGGACGCCGGCTGCGCGGGGCCGCTCGGCGCGCACGAGACGATCGTCCGGCTGGTCAACCTCAGATACGAGGTGGCGTTGGAGGAGCTCGCGTTCCCCGCTCCGCACGGCTCGCCGGAGAGCGCCCCGCCCGGCGCCCACCAGAACGCCCCGCCCGCAGTCGCCTTCCGGAAAGAGACACCATGAGCCTTCGCAGGTTCCGGTACGCCCCTGTCGCGGCCCTGACCCTGACGCTCGCCATGTCCGCCGGCTGCGGCGGTGACGACTCCCCGGCGCCGCCGCCCGCCCCGCCGCGGATCGCCGCGCAGCAGGAGATCGGCCCTCCGGAAGGACGGCTGAACCTCGTGGTCTGGGCGGGCTACGCCGAGGACGGTTCCACGGACAAGACCGTCGACTGGGTGCATCCGTTCGAGCGGCAGACCGGGTGCCAGGTCAACGCGAAGGTGGCCGACACGTCGGACTCGATGGTGGCGTTGATGCGGACCGGGCAGTACGACGGGGTGAGCGCGTCGGGCGACGCCACGCTACGGCTGATCTACGGCGGCCTGGTGGCTCCCGTCAACACCGCGCTCCTTTCCCACTATCCCGACATAGCCGGATATTTGAAGAACCAGCCGTACAACTCGATCGGCGGCCAGATGTACGGCGTGCCGCACGGCTACGGCGCGAACGTGCTGATGTACCGCACGGACAAGATCCCGCAACGGCCCACCTCGTGGTCCGTCGTCTGGGACCAGTCATCTCCGGCCGCCGACCACGTCACCGCCTACGACTCCCCCATCTACATCGCCGACGCCGCGCTCTACCTCAAGACGCACCGGCCCGAACTCGGCATCACCGACGTCTACGAGCTGTCCCACAAGCAGTTCGACGCCGCGGTAGACCTGCTCACCCAGCAGCGGCCGAGCATCAATCAGTACTGGGCCGGCTACCTCGACGAGGTGGAGTCGTTCAAGGCCGGCAGCAACTACGCCGGCACCGCCTGGCAGGTCACGGCCAACATCACCAAGGACTCCAAGGTCCCGGTGGCGACCACGATTCCGAACGAAGGAGCGACCGGCTGGTCCGACACCTGGATGATCTCGTCGCGGGCCGAGCATCCCAACTGCTGGTACCGGTGGGCGAACTGGGTCACCTCCCCCAAGGTGCAGGCCGCGGTCGGCGCGTGGTTCGGTGAGGCGCCGGCGAACCCGCGAGCGTGCCGGTACGCCGGCCGCGCTTTCTGTGCCGAGTACCACGTCGGCGACCCGGAGTTCTACAAGCGCCTGGCGTTCTGGAAGACGCCCGTTCGCGACTGCGGTGACAAACGCGGCGCCACCTGCGTCGACTACGACCAATGGACCGAGGCGTGGACCCGTATCAAGGGCTGACCCGCGACCGGTGAGCGGGCGCGGCGGCGGGACCGCCGCCGCCGCGACGCGGTAGCACTTGGCGACGACACGTGAATAATGCGTAAATAATGCAGACCGTAACGAGCGACGACGAGAGCCGCTCCAATGAACCGTGGGCGCAGCCGCGGAGGGTCGACGATGAGCAGCGATCGATGAACGCCGGACGGACGGCGGTGTCCCTGCGGGGCGTACGGAAGACGTTCGGCGACGTGACCGCGGTGGCCGGGGTGGACCTGGACGTCCACGACGGCGAGTTCTTCGCCATGCTGGGGCCGTCCGGCTCGGGCAAGACGACGGTGCTGCGGTTGATCGCGGGCTTCGAGCGGCCCACCGGCGGCACCGTGCACCTCGACGGCCGTGACGTCACCGGCCTGGCACCCTTCGAGCGCGACGCCAACACCGTCTTCCAGGACTACGCGCTCTTCCCGCACATGAACGTGCTCGCGAACGTGGAGTACGGCCTCAAGGTCAAGAAGGTGCCCAAGGCGGAGCGCCGCCGCCGGGCGGCCGAGGCGCTGGCGACCGTCCGGCTCGAAGGCTACGAGCGGCGCAAGCCTGGCCAGCTGTCCGGCGGCCAGCGGCAGCGCGTGGCGCTGGCCCGTGCCCTGGTGAACCGCCCGAAGATCCTGCTGCTCGACGAGCCGCTCGGCGCGCTCGACCTGAAGCTGCGCGAGGAGATGCAAAGCGAGCTGAAGGCGATCCAGCGTCAGGTCGGCATCACGTTCCTGTTCGTCACCCACGACCAGCAGGAGGCGCTCACGATGAGCGACCGCGTCGCGGTGTTCAACGCGGGGCGGATCGAGCAGGTCGGCACACCGGCCGAGGTGTACGAGCGGCCGGCATCGGCGTTCGTCGCGGGGTTCGTCGGCACGTCCAACCTCATCGCCGGGGCGGTGGCGGAAAAGCTCCTGGGCCGCGACGGCACCTACTCCATCCGGCCGGAGAAGATCCGCGTCCTCCCCGACGGCGACCCCGACCCCGGCGGCGGCGGCGAGCACGGTGCCGCGGGAACGGTCGCCGACGTCGTCTACGCGGGGGCGGCCACCCGGTTCGTCGTCGACCTCGACGCCGGCGGGCGGCTGGTCGCGGTCCAGCAGAACCTGCAGACCTCGTCCATGGACGTGCTCGGGCTGCGCGGAGCGAGGGTCAGGCTGGCGTGGCACGCCGAGCACGAGTTCCCCATCGCGGCGGCCGATGACTGACCGGCGGCCGCCTCCGCCCCCGGACGCGGGCGGTTTACGTCCCCAGATAGATCCCCTCAATAGATCCCTCAGATGAGATCCCCCCACCTGATCGGAGAAGCTATGCGGTCCATGCGCATCGCGTTCGCCGCCGTGGCCGCGGTCACCCTGGTGACCGCCGGCTGCGGCGGTGACAGCGGCGGCGGCGCGGCGAAGGGCGGAGCGGCCGGCGCCGCCGGGTTCCGGCCGCCGAACATCCCGGCGATGCAGAGCCTCGGCAAGGGCGAGGGCCAGGTCAACCTGGTGGCCTGGGCCGGGTACGCCGAGGACGGGTCGAACGACAAGACCGTCGACTGGGTCCATCCGTTCGAGAAGCAGACCGGCTGCAAGGTCAACACCAAGATCGCCGGGACGTCCGACGAGATGGTGTCGCTGATGAAGACCGGCCAGTACGACGCGGTCTCCGCCTCGGGCGACGCCTCGCTGCGGCTGATCGCCGGCGGCACCGTCGCGCCCGTCAACACCAGCCTGGTCCCGAACTACGCCGACATCTTCGCCGGTCTGAAGATGAAGCCGTGGAACTCCGTCGACGGCAAGGCGTACGGCATCCCGCACGGGCGCGGCGCGAACCTGCTGATGTGGCGGACCGACAAGGTCAAGCCCGCGCCCGACTCGTGGGGCGCGGTGTTCGACCCGAACTCCCCGTACAAGGGCAAGGTCACCGCCTACGACTCGCCGATCTACATCGCCGACGCCGCGCTGTACCTGATGTCCACCCAGCCGGCGCTGGGCATCAAGGACCCCTACGCGCTGGATCAGAAGCAGTTCGACGCCGCGGTCAACCTGCTCAGGCAGCAGAAGACGATCATCGGTGAGTACTGGTCCGACTACACCAAGGAGGTCCAGGCGTTCAAGAGCGGCGACTCCGTACTCGGCACCACCTGGCAGGTCATCGCCAACCTGGCGCAGGGCGAGAAGGCGCCGGTCCAGGCGACCCTGCCGAAGGAGGGCGCGACCGGCTGGTCCGACACCTGGATGGTGGCGGCCAAGGCGCAGCACCCCAACTGCGCCTACATGTGGATGAACTGGATCGTCTCCCCCAAGGTGAACGCCCAGGTCGCCGAGTGGTTCGGCGAGGCGCCGGCCAACAGCAAGGCCTGCCAGGAGACCTCCGACAAGAAGTTCTGCGACGTCTACCACGCCGCCGACGAGCCGTACTGGAAGGACATCCACTACTGGAACACCCCGATCACGCAGTGCCTCGACGGCCGGACGAACGTGACCTGCGTCGACTACTCCAAGTGGACCCAGGCGTGGACCAGCATCAAGGGCTGACCGGGGCCCGATGATCAGTGTCTCGCTGAGCACGCCCGGCGGGCCGGTTCGCCGGCTCGCCGGGCTGCTGCACCGCCGGCCGGGGCTGCGGCTGTCGGCGCTGCTCGCCGCGCCGCTGCTCTGGCTCGTGGTGGCCTACCTGGGCGCGCTGGCCGCCCTGCTGCTTTCGGCCTTCTGGACGACGAACGTCTTCACCGGTGACGTCGTCAAGCAGTTCAGCACGCAGAACTTCCACGACCTGCTCACCGGGGACGTCTACCGCAGGATCGCGCTGCGCAGCGTGGGGGTGGCGGCGCTGGTGACGGTCGTGGACGCGGTCATCGCCTTCCCGATGGCCTTCTGCATGGCCAAGCTGGCGTCCCCGCGGGCGCAGCGCTGGCTGGTCATCGCCATCCTGACGCCCCTATGGGCGGGCTACCTGGTCAAGGCGTACGCATGGCGGGTCATCCTGTCCGGCGACGGGCTGGTCCACTGGGCGCTCGCGCCGCTGGGGATGGCCGGGCCAGGCTACGGTTTGGCCGCCGTTGTCATGACCCTGGCCTATCTCTGGCTGCCGTACATGATCTTGCCGATCTACGCGGGTCTCGAGCGGCTGCCGAACTCGCTGCTCGACGCCGCCGCCGACCTCGGCGCGGGAGCCTTCAGGACCTTCCGCACGGTGATCTGGCCGATCGCGTTCCCCGCGGTGGTGGCCGGGTCGATCTTCACCTTCTCGCTGTCCCTCGGCGACTTCATCTCGGTCAAGATCGTCGGCGGCAAGAGCCAGCTCATCGGGAACGTCGTGTACGACAACGTGGGCGCGGCCAACAACCTGCCGTTCGCCGCCGCGGTCGCCACCGTGCCGGTGGCGGTCATGGTGGTCTACCTCGTCGCGGTGAGACGCACCGGAGCCCTGGAGAACCTGTGACGGACCATCCCATGCCGGAGCGCCCATGAACGTGTCGCGTACCACGCGCGTGCTGCTGCGCCTGGCGCTGGCGGGCGGGCTGGCCGTGATCTACGTGCCGCTGCTGGTCGTGCTGGCCAACTCCTTCAACGCCGACCGGGCGTTCGGCTGGCCGCCGTCCCGGGTGACCGGGCACTGGTGGGCGACGGCGTGGGACAACGGCGGGGTGCGGACGGCGCTGTGGACATCGGTCAAGGCGGGGCTCGGCGCCACCGCGATCGCGCTGGCCCTGGGCACGATGGCGGCGTTCGCCGTGCAGCGATACCGCTTCTTCGGCCGGGAGACGATCTCGCTGCTCGTCATCCTGCCGATCGCGCTGCCCGGCATCGTCACCGGGATCGCGCTGAACAACGCCTTCCGCACGGTGCTGTCGCCGCTGGGGATCCAGCTCGGCCTGTTCACGGTGGTCGTCGGCCATGCGACGTTCTGCATCGTGACCATCTACAACAACGTGCAGGCCCGGCTGCGGCGGCTCGGCACGAACGTGGAGGAGGCGTCGGCCGACCTCGGCGCGGACACCTTCCAGACGTTCCGATATATCACCTTTCCACTACTTCGATCGGCATTGTTGGCCGGTGGGCTGTTGTCGTTTGCCCTGTCCTTTGATGAGATCATCGTCACGACCTTCACGGCGGGGGCCGGCGTGCAGACGCTGCCGATCTGGATCTTCAACAACCTGTTCCGGCCCAACCAGGCACCGGTCGTCAATGTCGTCGCCGCGGCGCTGATCGTGCTCTCCGTGGTGCCGATCTACCTCGCCCAGCGCATCTCCGGAGATGCCAGGACAATATGAAAACGGAGGAAACCGGATGAAGCGTGTGGTACGCAACTTCGTTGGCGGCAAGCACGCGGACGCGGCCGACGGGCGGACGACCGACCTCGTCAACCCGGCCACCGGCGAGGCCTTCGGCACCGCTCCGCTGTCCGGCGCGGCCGACGTCGACGCCGCGATGGCCGCCGCGCAGACCGCGTTCGAGTCGTGGCGGGACACCACGCCGGCGGAGCGGCAGCGCGCCCTGCTGAAGATCGCTGACGCGTTCGAGGCGCGGGCGGACGAGCTGGTCGCCGCCGAGTCGGAGAACACCGGCAAGCCGCTCGGGCTGACCGCGGAAGAAGAGATCCCGCCGATGGTCGACCAGATCAGGTTCTTCGCCGGCGCCGCGCGGGTGCTCGAGGGCAAGTCGGCCGGCGAGTACATGGCCGGCCACACCTCGATCGTCCGGCGTGAGCCGATCGGCGTGTGCGCCCAGGTCACGCCGTGGAACTACCCGATGATGATGGCCGTCTGGAAGTTCGCGCCGGCGCTCGCCGCCGGCAACACCGTCGTGCTGAAGCCGTCCGACACGACGCCGGTCACCACGGCGCTGATGGCTGAGATCGCGGCGGAGTTCCTGCCGCCGGGCGTGCTCAACGTGATCTGCGGCGACCGGGACACCGGACGCCTCCTCGTCGACCACGAAGTTCCGCAGTTCGTGTCGATCACCGGTTCCGTGCGGGCCGGCATGGAGGTCGCCGGCGCGGCGGCCAAGGACCTCAAGCGGGTCCACCTCGAACTCGGCGGCAAGGCCCCCGTCGTGGTCTTCGACGACGCCGACCTGGAGGCCGCGGCCGAGGCGATCGCGATCGCCGGCTACTTCAATGCCGGCCAGGACTGCACGGCTGCGACCCGCGTGCTCGCCGCGGCCGGTGCGCACGACGACTTCGTCTCGGCGCTCACCGAGCAGGCCGCCCAGACCAAGACCGGCCGGCCGGACGACGAGGACGTCCTGTACGGGCCGCTCAACAACCCCGCCCAGCTCGACCGGGTGAGCGGTTTCGTCGACCGGCTGCCGGCGCACGCCTCGGTCACCACCGGGGGCGCGCGGGCCGGCGACCGCGGCTACTTCTACCAGCCGACGGTCGTGTCCGGACTGCGCCAGGACGACGAGGCCTCCCAGAACGAGATCTTCGGCCCGGTCATCACCGTCCAGCGGTTCTCCGACGAGGACGAGGCGGTGCGCTGGGCCAACGGGGTGCGCTACGGCCTGGCCTCGTCGGTCTGGACGCGCGACCACGGGCGGGCGATGCGGATGGCCAAGCGGCTCGACTTCGGGTGCGTCTGGATCAACACCCACATCCCGCTGGTCGCCGAGATGCCGCACGGCGGCTTCAAGCACTCGGGCTACGGCAAGGACCTGTCGATGTACGGCCTCGAGGACTACACGCGCGTCAAGCACGTGATGACCAACCTGGAGGCCTGAGAGCAACCGCGGTCATGCAGGTGCGGCAGTAACACACTGCATGACCGCGAACTCGTTTTCTTGGTGCAAAACGGGCGCTAGCGGCACAATCGTGGGATAAGAGAATCAAGTTCGAAATTGGCCCAGCATGCCGTCTTGAGTTGATGACCCACACCTCGCCATCCTCCATTGATCACCTTCAGACCGCGTTCCTGTACCCGTTCAACGGCAGGCACGAAATCCGCATCACTGGTGATCAAGATCGCTACATCAAAGGCATTCTGCCAGGCCAAGCTGAGGAGGTCAGTGACAATAGCCGCATCGACGCCTTTCTCGGGCTTCCCGATGAAGCGTTCACGGCAGGATGGACATCTTTCCGTCGTTTGCTGACAATGACGGCAGTAGAGGCTGCGGGGCTGCGCACGGCGGTCCCGTGTGGTGACTCGCCAGCTCGGCTGCCGATCAAGAAAGTCCGTCAGCCATCTCTTGAGCCCAGCGTCGTTCGGGTTGACCGGATCGACCGACGCGTAGAGCAACGTTTCTTCCAGTTCGAGCGCCCCGACTTGCCCCACGCTGGCCAGGCACTTGCTCGCAGACTCAATGAGGACGCGAGGGAGGGCTGTCCAATCGCACTTTTGCCCACTCGAATGATCGTTCCATGTGAGTTGAAAGTTCCAGAAATCGACAAATATCCTGGCATGCCGAGTGGCACTACTCATAGGAGGCTCCAAGGTTGGTTGACAAGACTTAAAGCGTCCACCAAGTGTACGTGGCACTCGCCCAGGGAAGTGACGGGCTAGAAGCCCCTCCCCAAAAAAATACGGGGAGCCATAGGCTCCCCGGAGCTGCAATACGCAGAGATCATAGAACCCTGCGGCGCTGTAATAATATTAGTATGGCGATTCAGGCCGCACTCGTCAAGTCCGGCCGGCCTTTGGGCGGCGGCCCGCAGGTGCGTGGTCAGAGCGTGGCCAGCCAGTTGCGCAGGAGGTGGGCGCCGGCGTCGCCGGACTTCTCGGGGTGGAACTGTGTGGCGCACAGCGGACCGTTTTCCACCGCGGCCACGAACCTGTCGCCGTGCTCGGCCCAGGTGACCAGCGGCGGGGCGAACGGGCCAGGCGCCAGCTCCCAGCGGCGTACGGCGTAGGAGTGGACGAAGTAGAACCGGGTCGCCGGGTCGAGGCCGGCGAACAGCGTCGAGCCGACCGGCGCGTCCACCGTGTTCCAGCCCATGTGCGGCAGCACCGGCGCGTCGAGCCGTTCGACGGTGCCCGGCCACTCGCCGCAGCCCTCGGTGGTGATGCCGTGCTCGACGCCCTTGGCGAACAGGATCTGCATGCCGACGCAGATACCGAGCACCGGCCGGCCGCCGGCCAGCCGGCGGCCGATGATCTGCTCGCCCCTGATCGCGCGCAGGCCCGCCATGCACGCGGCGAACGCGCCGACGCCCGGCACGACCAGGCCGTCGGCCGCGAGCGCGGCGTCCCAGTCGGCGGTCACGGTGACATCGGCGCCCGCCCTGGCCACCGCCCGCTCAGCCGACCGCAGGTTGCCCGACCCGTAGTCCAAGACGACGACGCTCTTGCTCATGGCGCCCCCGCATGGCCTCGGCGCGCCTCGGCGGTCATAGTGCGCCCTTGGTGGAGGGGATGCCGGACACCTTGGGGTCGGCGGCGACGGCGTCGCGCAGCGCGCGGGCCAGCGCCTTGAACTGGGCCTCGACGATGTGGTGCGCGTTACGGCCGTACGGGACGTGCACGTGGAGGCAGACCTGGGCGTGCGCGACGAACGACTCCAGGATGTGCCGCGTCATCGTCACGTCGTAGTCCGGCCCGATCATCGGCGCCATGCCGTCCGGCTCGCTGTGGACGAGGTAGGGCCGGCCGGCGATGTCGACGCTGACCTGGGCGAGCGTCTCGTCCAGGGGAACCGAGGCGGCGGCGAACCGCCGGATGCCCGCCTTGTCGCCCAAGGCCTCCCGGAACGCCTGGCCCAGCGCGATCGCGGTGTCCTCGATCGTGTGGTGGCTGTCGATGTGCAGGTCGCCCGCGGTCTTGGCGATGAGGTCGAACGAGCCGTGGGTGCCGAGTTGGCTCAGCATGTGGTCGAAGAACCCGACTCCGGTGGCCACGTCGACCTGGCCGGTGCCGTCGAGGTCGATCTCGACGATGACCTGGGTTTCCTTGGTGGTGCGCGTCACCCGTCCGGCGCGGCTCATCGTTCTTCCTTTCGGTCGGCCGTCATCATGCCGCCCAGCGTGTCGGTCAGCGCCGTGCGGAAGGCGGCCATCTCCTCTGGCGTGCCCACGCTGACCCGCAGCCACTCGGGCGGCCCGACCTCGCGGATCAGCACGCCGCGGTCGAGCAGCCCCTGCCAGACGGCGCGCCGGTCGGCGAACGTGCCGAACAGCACGAAGTTGGCGTCGGAGTCGGCCACCGCGAGCCCGCGGGCCCGCAGCCAGGCCACGAGCGCGTCCCGCTCGGCGCGCAGCGCCTCCACCGCGCCGAGCAGCTCGTCGTAGTGGGCGAGCGCGGTGCGCGCGACGATCTGCGTGACCGCCGACAGGTGGTAGGGCAGGCGGACCAGCAGCAGCGCGTCGATCACCGCGGGGTCGGCGGCGAGGTAACCCACGCGGGTGCCCGCCATCGCGAACGCCTTGGACATCGTGCGCGTCACGACCAGCCGCGGCCGGCCGGGCAGCAGCGACAGCGCGCTCGGCGTACCGGACCGGCGGAACTCGGCGTAGGCCTCGTCGACCACCACCATGCCCGGCGCCGCGTCGATCACGGCCTCGATCACCTCGAGCGGCAGCGATGTGCCGGTCGGGTTGTTCGGCGAGGTGAGGAAGACGACGTCCGGCCGGTGCTCGGCGATCGCGGCGAGCGCCCGCTCGGGGTCGAGGGCGAAGTCCTCGTCGCGGTGCGCGTCGATCCACCCGGTGCCCGACACCCTGGTGATGATCGGATGCATGGAGTACGACGGCTCGAAGCCCAGCGCGCTGCGACCCGGGCCGCCGAACGCCTGCAGCAGCTGTTGGATGATCTCGTTCGAGCCGTTGGCCGCCCACACCTGGCGCGCGGTCAGCCCGTGCCCGAGGTAGTCGGCCAGGTCCTTGCGCAGCTCGACCGCGTCCCTGTCGGGATAGCGGTTGAGCGAGCCGGCGACGGAGGCGACCGCCTCGCCAAGCGCCCGCACCAACCGCGGGGACGGCGGGTAGGGGTTCTCGTTGGTGTTCAGCCGCACCGGTACGTCCAGCTGCGGCGCCCCGTACGGCTCCCGCCCGCGCAGGTCGTCGCGGATCGGCAGGTCACGGAACGTCGGCGTGCCGCGGTCCGGCGGCGCGCCCTGCAGTGCTCGCTCGGCCGCCGGCTCCCCCTCAGCGGTCATTGGGGATCTCCCATGCGAAACGGGCCTTCATCGCGGCGCCGTGGGCGGGCAGGTCCTCGGCCTCGGCCAGGGTCACCACCTGGCGGGTGGCCGCGGCGAGCGCGCCCTCGTCGTACTCGACGACGTGGATGCCGCGCAGGAAGCTCTGCACGGAAAGCCCGCTGGAGTGGCAGGCGCAGCCGCCGGTGGGCAGGACGTGGTTGGATCCGGCGAGGTAGTCGCCGAGCGACACCGGGGCGTGCGGCCCGATGAAGATCGCGCCGGCGTTGCGTACCCGGGCGGCGACCTCGGCGGCCCGCGCGGTCTGGATCTCCAGGTGCTCGGCGGCGTACGTGTCGACCACAGCCAGCCCCGCCTCGATGTCGTCGACGAGCACGATGCCGGACTGCCGGCCGGCCAGCGCGGCGGTGATGCGGTCGACGTGCCGGGTCCGCGCGACCTGGCGCTCAAGCTCGCCGACCACCCGGTCGGCGAGCTCCTCGGAGTCGGTGACGAGCACGGCGGCGGCCAGCGTGTCGTGTTCGGCCTGGCTGATCAGGTCGGCGGCGACGTGCACCGGGTCGGCGGTGGCGTCGGCCAGGATCGCGATCTCGGTCGGCCCGGCCTCGGCGTCGATGCCGACGATGCCCTTGAGCAGCCGTTTGGCCGCGGCCACCCAGATGTTGCCCGGGCCGGTGACGAGGTCGACGCGGGGGCATTCCTCGGTGCCGTAGGCGAACATCGCCACGGCCTGCGCGCCGCCGGCGGCGTACACCTCGTCGACGCCGAGCAGCGCGCACGCCGCCAGGATCGTCGGATGCGGCAGCCCGCCGGCGCGCTGGGGCGGGGAGGAGACGGCGAGCGACTCGACGCCGGCCTCCTGGGCGGGGACGACGTTCATGACGACGGTCGACGGGTAGACCGCCCGGCCGCCCGGCACGTAC
This sequence comes from Streptosporangiaceae bacterium, assembly GCA_036378315.1. Lineage (GTDB taxonomy): Bacteria > Actinomycetota > Actinomycetes > Streptosporangiales > Streptosporangiaceae > CALAED01. Next base: position 41,706 of record DASUWU010000175.1, read on the forward strand.
AGGCCGACCCGCCGCACCGGCACCCACCGCTCGGTGACCGTGCCTCCCGGCACGACCTGGGTCGTGACGTCGGTGCGGCGCTGGTCGCGGTGGACCCGCCTGACCCGCACGACGCACTCCTCGAGCGCGTCGCGTACGGACGGGTCGAGGTCGGCGGCCGCCCGCTCGAGCGCGGCGGCCGGCACCCGGGTGGCGGCCAGCGGGACCCCGTCGAACTTCTCGGTGTACTCGCGTACCGCGGCGGCGCCCCGCTGCCGCACGGCGTCGCAGATGGGCCGCACGTCTTCGAGTGCGGCCTCGACGTCCAGGTCGGCCCTCGGCACGACGGAACGAAGGTCATCGGGCAGGGACCCGCGCAGATCGATACGGGAGATCACCCGTCCAGTCTACGAAGAACCCCTACTCGCAGGGTGCCGTCTGGACGCCGGACCCGGGCCGGATCTGAAGGGTGCCGTCGAGGACGGTGACGGCCTGCCCGGTGAGGGTGACGACGTCGCCGCGCACCGCCACGCCGACCGCTCCCCCGCGCTCGGACGCCTGGTAGCCGGTCATGGTGAGCCGGCCGAGCCGGTCGGCCCAGTACGGGGCGAGCATGCAGTGCGCCGACCCGGTGACCGGATCCTCCGGTATGCCGACCGACGGCGCGAAGAACCGCGAGACGAAGTCGTAGGGCGGGGCGTCGGGCGCGGTGACGCAGATGCCGCGCGCCTCGATCGCCGCCAGCCGGCCGTGGTCGGGGCTCAGCTTCCGTACCGTCTCGGCGTCGTCGAGCACCGCGAGGATGTCGTTCTGCGCGTTGCGCCCGGTCCAGACCGGCGTGACGCCGAGCGCCGCGGCCAGGCTCTCCGGCGCCGCGACCGGCGCGGCGGGGACGGCAGGGAAGTCCATCTCGAGGCGATCCGCCGCGGCCCGCCGTACCGTGAGCACCCCGCTGTGCAGGGTCTGGAACCTGATCGGCCGGTCGGAGGGGACCGCGCCGGTCGTGTAGAGCGCGTGCGCGGTGGCGAGCGTCGCGTGCCCGCACAGCGCGACCTCGACCTTCGGGGTGAACCAGCGCAGCTCGTAGTCGGCGCCGGCGGCGTCGACGCGCCGGACGAACGCCGTCTCGGCGTGCTTCATCTCGGCGGCCAGCCGCTGCATCCAAGCCGGATCGGCCGGGCCGTCCAGCAGGCACACGCCCGCCGGGTTGCCGCCGAAGGGACGGTCGGTGAAGGCATCGACGACGAGGATCCGCATACGCCAACGGTACGTCATGCGCGTCAGCCACGCTCGTTCATTACCAGCCATCGGCGGCGCTTGCCGCCCGGTATCTCCGCCGCATCGTTTCCGCGCCGGACGCGCGGGGCCGAACGCCGCCGGCGCGCGCCGGAATTGCGTGGCTTCGGAATGGTGGGCACGCCAATTCGAGGGACGTGGCTCATGGCCCCTGGAAGGCCTCCGGGCGCGGGCCGGAAGCCTCTATCGTCTACAGCGCCGAACGGCCCCCCAGCGTCACTCCCCACCGCCCCGATGACTCTGAGCTGGCGCTTCGTGACCTGACGGAGGCCCAGGACGGATGACCCAGGGTGCCGGACAAATCACCTCGGGCGGCCGGATGCGCTATTCACGGCGATCGCTCCATACCTCCGGAAAACCCGCGCAATGGAGGGACCTCTGTTACGCTCCCGGGGCAGGCAATAGGGCGCAACATCCTTTATTTATGGAAATGAACCGACAGAACAGGCGGTGACGAACGTGACGCCAGCCGGCGTGCGCCGATAGCGGAGGCGTCGTGAACGGCCATCCGACGCCGACCCGGCCCCGCCCTCGCCCCCGGCACGCGATGCCGGACCGCGAGCGGTCGGCCGCGCCGGTCTTCGTCGACGTCACCGGACGTCGACGCCGGCTCGTCCGCCACCTCGCCCTCATCGCCTGCGTGCTGGTGGCGGCGTACGTCGGCGTCGTCGGCGTGGGCCTGCTCGTCGGCGCCCGCGCCCCGTTGACTCCGTGGCCCGGGCAGGCCGAACACGGCCCGGATGCCGGCCGCCCCTCGCGCACGGCCAAGGCGACGCGGGTGACGCCGCCGGCGCGAGCCACCGCGGTGCCGTCGCCGCGCCCGGGCACGGCCCGCCCGGCCGCGTCCGGCTCGGCCGCGGCCGGCACGGCGCCGCAGCCGACGCCCACGCTCTCCCATCCCGGCAACTCCCATGCCACTCCCCGCGCCAACGGCCGCACCCGGGCGCCGTCCCCGAAGAAGACCTGAGGATGAGCGCGCCGCGGGCGCGCCGCACGAGGCGCGCACCGGGAGCCCGCGCGGACGACGTGTCGCGGCCGCCTCCGCACGCCCGTCGCGACCGCGAACCGCGGGGCCACTGGGTGCCGCTCGTGCTGGCCGGGTTGACTCTCGTCAGCGCGCTGCTGATCGACGGGTTCACACACGGGACGCCGGGCGAGTCGACCGGCCGCGCCGCCGCCGCCGGCGGCAGCGGGGCCGGCGGCGGCAGGGCCGGCGGGCGGGCGAGCGGGCAGGGGGCGGGTACGGCCGGCGACCCGGCGCCGCCGCGTGCGGTCACCGCGGGCGGGCCGCTGCTCGATCCCCGCGGCGACCTGCTGCGCAGCGCGCGACCGCTTCCGCGGACGATCGCGCTCACCTTCGACGACGGCCCCGACCCGCGCTGGACGCCGCGGCTGCTCGACGTGCTGCGCCGCCACCACGCCCGGGCGACGTTCTTCGTGATCGGCGCCAGGGCCGCCGCCCATCCCGGCCTCACCCGGCGGATCGTCCAGGAGGGTCACGAGCTCGGCTCGCACACCTACACGCACATCGACATGGTCGGCGCACCCGCTTGGCGCAGCCGCCTCGAACTCGAGCTGACCCAGCGCGCGCTCGAGGGCACCGCCGGAGTCCGCACCCGCGTGCTGCGGATGCCCTATTCCTCGACCACGGACGCGCTCACCGGCGGCCAGTGGCGGGCCGCGCGCGCGGCCGGGGCACAGGGCTACCTGGTCGCGCTGGCCGACCGCGACACCAAGGACTGGACGCGGCCAGGCGTGAACCGGATCCTGGCCGCGGCCGAGCACGCCCGGCGCCGCGGCGAGGGCGCCGTCATCATGCTCCACGACGGAGGCGGCGACCGCGGCCAGACGGTCACCGCGGTCGACCGCCTGCTGACCCGGCTGGACGGCGCCGGCTACCGCTGCACGACGCTGTCGCAGGCGCTCGGGCTGCCGCCGGCCGACGTCCCCGCATCCCGCGGCGAACGGATCACCGGCGGCTTCTTCGTGCTCACGCAGCGGGCCGCCGACCTGCTCGCCGGCTCGCTCGGCCTGCTGTTCGGGATCGCCGCGGCCTTGACCGCGCTCCGGCTCGGCACGCTGTTGATCTTCGCGCGGCTGCACGTACGGCGATCCCGCCGGGCACGGCGGGCGCGGACGGCCGGCCCGGGTGTCTCGGTGATCGTGCCCGCCTACAACGAAGAGGCGAACATCGCCGCGAGCGTGCGGTCGCTCATGGACACCACCTATCCGGGCCCGGTGGAGGTGATCGTTGTCGACGACGGCTCCACCGACCAGACCGCCTGGATCGTGCACAACCTCGGCCTGCCCGGCGTCCGGCTCGTCTGCCAGGACAACGCGGGGAAGCCGGCCGCGTTGAACGCCGGCATCGCGGTCGCCGGCCACGACGTGCTGGTGCTTGTGGACGGCGACACCGTCTTCCAGCCCGACACGCTCGGCCGGCTCGTCGCGCCGCTGGCCGACCGGTCCGTCGGCGCGGTCAGCGGCAACACCAAGGTCGCCAACCGCGGCGGGCTGCTCGGCCGCTGGCAGCACATCGAGTACGTCATCGGGTTCAACCTGGACCGCAGGATGTTCGACCTGCTGGGCTGCATGCCGACCGTGCCCGGCGCGGTCGGGGCGTTCCGGCGGGCGGCGCTCGCGTCCGTGGGCGGGGTGAGCCACGACACCCTCGCCGAGGACACCGACCTGACGATGGCGATCCACCGTGCGGGCTGGCGCGTGGTCTACGAGGAGACCGCGGTGGCCTGGACCGAGGCACCGGCCTCGCTCCGGCAGCTCTGGCGGCAGCGCTACCGCTGGTGCTACGGCACGTTGCAGGCCATGTGGAAGCACAAGCGCTCCGTCGTCGAGCGGGGCCGGTTCGGCCGCCGGTGCCTGACCTACCTGGCCGTCTTCCAGGTGCTGCTGCCGCTGCTGGCGCCGGCCGTCGACGTGTTCGCGCTGTACGGGATGGTGTTCCTCGACCCGGTGTCGGTGGCCGGGTCGTGGCTGGCCTTCCTGCTGGCCCAGACGGCGGCCGGCTGGTACGCCCTGCGGCTGGACGGCGAGCGCATCCGTACGCTGTGGACGCTGCCGCTCCAGCAGGTCGTCTACCGGCAGCTGATGTACCTGGTCGTCATCCAGTCGCTGGTCACCGCCGTGCTCGGCGCCCGGCTGGGCTGGCAGGTGATCCGCCGCAGCGGCACCTTCGTCACCCCGGAGCCGGCGGGCGCCGGCCGGCTCAGGCGGTGAGCTGGGACGTCTTGAGGACGACCAGCATGGCCAGCAGCGTGAGCATGCCCGCGGTCGCGACGGCCTGGATCGCGGTGCGCTGCTGGCGCGGCGCGTAGGCGTAGGCGACGGCGAGCAAGCCGCCGGCCAGCAGGCCGCCCAGGTGACCCTGCCAGGAGGTGAACGCCGCCGAGACCACCATCCAGACGACGAAGAGCACCATGATCCGCCCGGACTCGTCGAGCGGGCGGTTCAGCCTGCGGCTGGTGACGAAGTAGGCGGCGGCCAGGCCGAAGATCGCGCCGGACGCGCCCACCGCGCCTGTGGTGGGCGCGACGAGGTAGAGCAGCACGCTGCCACCAAGGCCGGACAGGAGGTAGAGCAGCACGAAACGGAGCCGGCCCAGCACCTCCTCGACGGCGGGGCCGAGCCGCCACAGCCACCACATGTTGAGCACGATGTGCAAGATCCCGAACGCGCTCTGCGTCGGCAGCGAATGCAGGAACGTCGAGGTGATCAGGCGGTACCACTCGCCGTGCGCGATGCCGGCGAGTTGGTAGCCGGGCACCGAGCCGCCTCCGTAGACGAAGTACTTCTCGTCCGCGCGAACGAGGCCGATGCCGAGCGAGTCGAACCGGTCGACGAGACCGGGCCTGACCAGCTCGGCGAGGTAGGCCGCGACGTTGAGGCCGATGAGCACCACCGTGACCAGGGGCGTGGCCGACACCCGGCCGCCGGCGACCGTGCGGGCCGGCCGCACCGCCTTGTTGCCCTCGCGAACGCACTCCACGCACTGATGGCCCACCGCCGCGTCGCGCATGCAGTCCGGGCACATATAGCGATCGCACCTGGTGCAGCGCACATGGGTCTCGCGCTTGGGATGCCGGTAGCAGACCGGCGCGGGCGGTGGCCGTTCCGCCGCAGGCTCGGTCGTGGTCATAGGCGGCGGCTCCATCCCCGACGGCCTGTGGCATCCGGCACCCCGACGAGCCACCGACCTCGTCATCCCGGTCGGCACAGTACACCGTGCCCGACATAGCCGCAGAGGTTTCGCCGGCGTGCCATATGTCGGTCGGCGGGTCCGCCGAGGCCGCCGGCCCGGTCGCCCCGTGGGGCCGGTGCACGCCGGTTCGCGGGCCGGTCGGCCGTGGACGGCGTGCCGCGCACCCGTGGGATAAACTCGCCACGCCTGCCGGCGGCACGGCGGCGTGCGCGTTCCCGAGACGTCCGTTCCGGCCGGGCCGCCCCGCCCGTTCGGGGGTGCGGCCGCGCGGCAGGATGGGGCAGTCATGAGCGAAGACCGGATCGGCCCGGACGAGGCGGAACGCATCCTCCGCGACGCGGCGGACGGCCCGCGGCCCGGGCAGGACCCGCTGACCGCGTTCCTCGCCGCGGCGGCCGGCCCGGCCGCCGACCACGAGCTGGCCGGCGAGGACGCGGCTGCCGCCGCCTTCCGGGCGGCGCGGCAGGGCAGGCCGGCCACACAGAGCCAGGGTCGGCTCGCACCGCCGGCGGCCCGCCGCCGGCGGCCCCTCATCGCCCGCGTGCTGACCGTCAAGACCGCCGTGGCGCTCGGGCTTTGCGCCTCGGCCGCCGGCGGTGTCGCGCTGGCGGCCGGCACGGGCGCGCTGCCGGGCCCGATCGGCGGGGAGCGACCGGCCTCGCACCGGGCCAGCCCGCACCCCACCCGTCCGCACCCGCTCACCACGCCGCCGGCTGCCCCCCTGCCGGGCGGGCCGGGGGGCGGCGCGTCCACCGCGGGCGCCGGCAGCCCGACGCCGTCGCCGTCGCCGTCCCCCGCGCTGCCCTCCCCGACTCCGCCGGGGAGCGGCACGAGCAAGGGCAAGGCGAACGGCAAAGGCAACGGGGCCGACAAGGGCAAGGGGGATGCACGCGGCAAGAAGAAGGACAAAGCAAAGAAGCCGAAGAAATCCCATACGCCCCACCCGGACGGGACGGCGGGCAAGGACGCGTCGGGGTAGCCGGTCCCTGGCCCGCTGACGGCCGGCGTCGCCGGGAGAAGGATCTGAACGGCAGGGGATCTGAACGGCAGCTGACGTCCCAGTGGTCACACAGATAACAGTTCGGGCACAACCGGTTCCGATCATGCCAGGCCACACGGAAGCCTAGGCTCGTGAGCGCCTCGAGCATCGCCGGCGGTTCCTATGCCGGTCGCATCATCGCGCTGCTCAACGGCTGGCCGGCGGTGCGCACCGGACCCGCCGACTGTGGCCTGGGGGTGGGCGTGCACACCCGGGCCGGCCAGATCCTGCATCTTCACGACGAGTCGTACGCGACGCTCCGGCTGACCGGACCGGTGATCGAGCGGCTGCACGAGGCGTTGACGCATGCCGGGCGGTTCTTCATCGCACCCGACGACGACTGGATCGGCATGCGGCTGGAGACGCCGAGCGACGTCACGCTGCTCGTCACGCTCGTCAGCCTGGCGATCAAGGCGAACCTCGGCGCCCCGCCGCCGGCCCCCGCGCTCCTGGCCGGCGCGTGCGGAGCCGGTCGCCGGCCACCGATCCCCGTGGCCGGCTGAACCGGCCGGGTCACTCGGTCGGGACCTCGCCGCGCAGCCATTGGATGTACCGCGCGGCCGACCGCTCCACCACATGGTGGGCGTCCCGCCGCAGCACCGGCTGCCACCAGCCGCCGTAGATCCGGTCGAACTCGTACGGGCGCACCGCCTCGGCCACCTTGCGCACCGACCGCTCCGGCAGCGGCAGCCGGTTGGGCGCGCTCCACACGAAGGTGACCCGGTCCTCGCCGGGCGTCACGAAGATGGTGTCACCGCTCAGCAGCACCCCCGCCCCGCCGGCACCGCCCGCCCAGTGCAGCACCGCGCTGCCGGGGAAGTGGCCGCCGCACTGGATCAACGTCACCCCGGGCAGCACCCGCAGCGACCCCGACCACGTCCGTACGGACCCGGCCGGATGCGTCAGCCAGTGCGCGTCGGCCTCAGGCAGCAGGATCTCAGCGTCGAACGCCCGGCTCCATTCCGCGATCGATCCGTAGAAGTGCGGATGGCTCGCGGTGACCGCCCGCAGCCCCCCGGCGTCGCGGACCGCCTGGATCGCGGCGTCGTCGACGAACCCCGAGGGATCCCAGAGCAGGTTGCCCTCGCTCGTGCTGACCAGCAGCGACCGCTGCCCGATCGCGAACGGCGGGTCGGCGCCGATGCCGAGCAGCCCCGGCTCCACCTCGCGGACGTCCGCCCGATGCCCCGCCGCGCGCAGCTCGGCGAGGGTGGTCCAGCGCTGCCCGCCGGCCGGCACCCACTGCCGTTCGTCCGCGCAGATCACGCAGACGCCGGGCGGGTCGTCGGCCTGCGGGTAGTGGTTTCCGCATGTCGCGCAGATCCAGGCCACCATGCTCACCCCTTCCACTCTCGGGCCCCCGCCCGCGGCGCCGCCGGCCCCGTCAGCGACCGGGCGGGGGAACGATCTCGTCGACTTCGGCCAGTTCGTCGTCGGTGGGAGCCCACTCGGCCGCCTCGGCGTTGGCCTTGATCTGGGTCGGCGAGGTGGCACCGGCGATCACCGAGGCGCAGCCGGGTTGCGCGGCCAGCGCGCCGATCGCCACCTCGAGGAGGCTCCGGCCGTGCCGCTCGCTCCAGGCGGCGAGCGCCTCCACGCGGTCGAGCTTGTCCTCGGTGACATAGCCGGTGCGCTCGGCCAGCCGGCTGCCCTCAGGGACCGGCCTCCCGCGCCGTACCTTGCCGGTGAGCAGCCCGTTCGCGAGCGGGAAATACGGCAGCACGCCGAGCCCGTAACGCCGCGCCGCCGGTACCACCTCGGCCTCGACGCCGCGCTCGAGCAGCGACCAGTGATTCTGCGCGGAGACGAACGGCGTGGCGCCGATCCGCTCGGCCACGTGCGCGGCCTCCGCGATCTGCCAGCCGGAGAAGTTCGAGCTGCCGATGTAGCGCACCTTGCCCGCGCCGACCAGGTCGTCCAGCGCCGCGAGGGTCTCCTCGATCGGCGTGACCGGGTCGGGGACGTGCAACTGGTAGAGGTCGATGTAATCGGTGCGCAGCCGGCGCAGCGAAGCCTCGACGGCGCGCAGGATGTACGCCCGCCCTCCCCTGGCGCCGGCGGCGGGGCCGTAGCCCATGTCGTGGCCCCGGTGCCCGAACTTGGTGGCCAGGACGACCTGGTCGCGGCGGCCGGCCAGCGCCTCGCCGAGCAGCTCCTCGGACGCTCCTGCGCCGCCGTAGACATCGGCCGTGTCGAACAGCGTGACGCCCATGTCGATCGCTGCGTCCACCACGGCGCGCGTGCCGTCGAGATCGAGCCGCCGGCCGAAATTGTTGCATCCGAGACCGACGACGGAGACGACCAACCCCGACTCACCCAAAGCTCGATAGCGCATATGTCGACCTTATTAGGATCACCCAGGCGCCGCGGCGCCGCACCCGGCCCGAGATCGGGTTCGAGACCGGGCCCGAGATCCGGCGCGCCCGGCGCTACGCCCTGCCGTAGACGGGGATGTGGGCGCCGCTGACCACCTCGGCGCCGGCGCACAGCCCGAAGATGACGTCCGCGATCTGCTCGGGCTTCACCCAGCGCTCGACATCGGCGTCCGGCTGGCTCGCCCGGTTGGCCGGGGTGTCGATGACGCTCGGCAGCACGGCGTTCGCCCGAATCCCGTCGTCGCGGTACTCCACGGCGAGCGCGTCCACCAGGCCGAGGACGGCCGCCTTCGAGGTCACGTAGCCGGCGGCGCCGGGGAACGGCTGGAGCGCGGCGCGGCTGGACACGCACACGATCGACCCGCCGCCGGCGGCGATGAGGTGCGGCAGCGCGGCCTGGCAGGTGAGATACGCGGGGCGCAGGTTGAGCCGCAGCTGCCGTTCGAAGTCCTCCACCGGCGTCTCGTGCACCCGGCCGCCCATGGCGAACCCACCGACGAGGTTGACGACGGCGGCCAGCGGGGCCGCTGGATCAGCGGCCGCCGACTCGGCGCAGGCCGCCGCGGACGCCGCGTCGAAGAGATCGGCCCTGACCAGCGTCAACAGCGGGTGTTCCGGCAGCCGCTTGAGCTCGCGCTCGTCGTGCCACGGGACCACCGTGCGCCAGGACGCGTCGAGGAACCGCCGGGTGACGGCGGCGCCCAACCCGCCGGTGCCTCCGGTCACGATCGCGGTCGCGGCGCGTTCACCAGGTGTTCGCATGGACGCATCATGCCGGACTCGGCCGCACGGCGGTGCCTGGGAGGTGACTGCCGTGGCTACTCGCAGTGACCCGGCGGTGGCCCGGCGACGGTCCCGGCGGCGATCCGGCGGCCCGGGCCGCGCGGGTTTCGGAACGTACACAGATCCACCTTGAGGTGGGGCCGATCTCAACCGACAGGAGGATTCCCCGGCCGCCGGGACGGCGCTAACGTCGGGGCGACAGGGTCATGGCGGTCCGGCACGCCAACGCCGCAGGGGGCGGCGGCCGCGGCGGCTACCGCCATCACGATCCGCGTCACTCGCGTCACGCTCGACGCCACTCACCGATGACGCCACGCGACCGATGGCGTCATCCAACCCACGGGGCGGCACGGATGATCGAGGCCAGGAACCTCACCAAGCGATACGGCGACCAGATCGCCGTGAACGATCTGTCCTTCAGGGTCGAGCCGGGCCGGGTCACCGGGTTCCTCGGCCCGAACGGCGCGGGCAAGTCGACCACCATGCGGCTGCTGCTCGGCCTCGACCGCCCGCAGGGCGGCGACGCCACCATCGACGGCCGCCACTACCGTGACCTGCCCGACCCGCTGCGGATGGTGGGCGCGCTGCTCGAGGCGCGGTCGGTGCATACCGGCCGCAGCGCCTACAACCACGTGCTCTGCCTCGCCCAGACGCAGGGGATCGGCAAGAAGCGCGTCGACGAGGTCCTCGGCCTGGTCGGCCTGCACGACGTCGCGCGCAGGCGGGCGGGCGGCTTCTCCCTCGGCATGGGCCAGCGGCTGGGCATCGCCACGGCGCTGCTCGGCGATCCGCCGGTGCTCATCCTGGACGAGCCGGTCAACGGCCTCGACCCCGAGGGCATCGTCTGGATCCGCACGTTGATGAAGCGGCTGGCGGCCGAGGGCCGGACCGTCTTCGTGTCCAGCCACTTGATGAACGAGATGGCCGTGACCGCTGATCATCTCATCGTGATCGGTCGCGGGAGGCTGGTCGCCGACTGCTCGACCGAGGAGTTCATCGAGCGCAGCACCGAGCAGTCGGTGCTCGTGCGCAGTCCGGACGCCGACCGGCTGGCCGAGGCCGTCGCCATCGAGGGCGGCAAGGTCACGCCGACCGGGCCCGGCGAGCTCCGGGTCGCCAACATGGAGGCGCCGCGCATCGGCGAACTCGCCGCCGGCGCCGGCGTCGTGCTGCACGAGCTCACCCCGCAACGCGGCTCGCTGGAAGAGGCGTTCATGGAACTGACCAGGGAAAGCGTCGAGTACATGGCTCCGGGTGCCGCCGGCGCCCCGGGCGCGGCCGCCCAGGGAGGTGCCGAATGAGCACAGCCACCGCCACCGCGACGGCCCCGGCCGCCGCGGCCCACCGCCCCCGCTTCGACAGGGTGATGCTGTCGGAGTGGACCAAGATCCGTTCGGTCCGCTCGACCGTCTGGTCGCTGATCTTGCTCGTGGTGGCCAGCGTGGGCTTCACCGCGCTGTTCACCGGGCTGACGGTCGCGCAGTGGGACAAGTCCAACCCCGAGGACAAGGCGCGGATCATCGCCGACCCGGTCGGCACGATCCTCGGCAGCGGCTTCTTCTTCGGCCAGCTGACGATCTGCGTGCTCGGCGTGATGGTGATCGCGTCCGAGTACTCCACAGGGATGATCCGGGCCAGCCTGCTCGCGGTGCCGCGGCGGGTGCCGATGCTCGCCGCCAAGGCCACCGTCTTCGCGGCGCTGGTGCTCGTTCTCGGCGTCGCCGTCTCCTTCGTCTCGTTCTTCATCGGAGCGCCGATCCTGCACGCGAAGGCGCAGGTCTCTCTGGGCGATCCCGGCGTGTTCCGGGCGGTCGTGGGCGCGGGCCTGTACCTGGCCGTGCTCGGCCTCTTCTCGCTCGCCATCGGCGGCATCGTGCGGCACACGGCGGCCGGGATCACCGGCGTGATCGGCTTCGTCCTGGTGCTCGCTCCGCTGACCCAGCTGCTGCCGGGCAGCATCGGCGACCATGTGCACGCCTACCTGCCGACGGAGGCCGGACATCTGATCGGCCAGGCGCGGCAGGGCCCGGACGATCTGCTGACGCCGTGGCAGGGGTTCGGTGTCTTCTGCCTGTGGACCGTGGCGCTGCTCGTCGTGGCCGCCATGCTGCTGAACCGCCGCGACGCCTGACGCACGGCGTGTCGTACCCTGGCGGCGGCAGCCGGTGCCGGCCGGTGCGTCGCCGGCCAGGGCCGCCGCCAGGAAGGGACAGGCAGGGCGAACAACGTGGACGTCCGCATTCCGCTGTTTCCGCTGGGCACGGTGCTGTTTCCCGGCGCGGTGCTGCCCTTGCGCATCTTCGAGGATCGTTATCGCCGGCTGGTCCGCGACCTGCTGGACGGGCCCGAGCCGCGGCGGTTCGGCGTCGTCGCCATCGAGCTGGGCCACGAGGTCGGCCCGGGCGCTGCCCGCCGGCTGGCGTCCGTCGGGTGCACGGCGGTGCTGCGGCGGGTCGTCCCGCACGACGACGGGCGGTTCGACATCGTCACCGCCGGCGCGCAGCGATTCCGGATCACCGAGGTCGACGACGCGCCGCCGTACCTACGCGCCACGGTGACGCTGCTGCCCGACGAGCCGGGCGCCGGCCCCGGCGACGCCGCCGGACGGGTGAGCCGCCTGCTCCCGCGCTACCTGCACCAGCTGGCCGCCGCCGGCAGGCAGGCGACCGACTCCACCCCGCCGCCGTCCGAACCCGTCGCGCTGTCGTACGCCGTCGCCGGCGCGCTCGTCGTCGGGCGGCGCGACAAGCAGCGGCTGCTCGAGGCGGCGGACGCCACCGTACGGCTCGAGCTGGCCGCCGACCTGCTGGCCAGGGAGATCAGGCTGCTGAGCAAGCTGCCGGCCGCGCCGGCCCCGCATTTCCGCACCACCGACACCAGCCCGAACTAGACGGCGAGACGGAACGACGAGACCGCCATGGCGAGGCCGCGGACCGGAGGCAAGGAGAAGGCCGGAGGCAAGGAGACGCCGGCCACCATCGCGGCGGCACGGGCGGACATCCCCTTCACGCTCCATCCGTACGAGACCGCGAGCCCGGCCGATGGCGAGCAGAGGCCCTACGGCGAGGCCGCCGCGGACGCGCTCGGCGTGCCGTACGAACGGATCTTCAAGACCTTGCTCGCCGAGGTGGACGGGCGGCTCACGGTGGCGGTCGTGCCGGTCGCCGGCAGCCTGGATCTGAAGGCGCTGGCCGCGGCCGCGGGCGGCAAACGCGCGCGGATGGCCGACCCGCAGGCGGCCGAACGCGCCACCGGCTACGTGGTCGGCGGCATCAGCCCGCTCGGCCAGCGCAAGCGGCTGCCCACGATCGTGGACGCGTCGGCGTCAGCCTTCCCGACCATCTTCGTTTCCGCCGGTCGGCGTGGCCTGCAGATCGAGCTCGTCCCCGCCGACCTGGTCGGGCTTACCGCCGCCAGGCTCGCCGCCATCGCCAGGCGCTAGCTCCGGGCCACGGTCGGCGCGATGGCGCCCTGCCATGTCCATGGTCTCGGACAGACCGAAGACGCCGACGGCGACGAGCGGCCAGAACACCAGCACGCCCGTGGCCCGCAGGTCGGCCACGCCGGTGACGAACACGCCGTCCCTGGCGCCGTGAACCGCGTGCTGGAAGGCGTCCAGACCGATCTGGTGGCCGACCCGCCAGGCCAGCACGGTCGCGACGATCCCGCCGAGCGCGAGCCCGGTCACGATCGCGATATCGGTCCCCCGCCCGGCGGCGAGGTAGGCGACCATGCCGCACAGCAGCCCGCCCAGCGCGGTCAAAATCGCGAACCGACCGTCGGTCGAGATGAGACTCTGGGATTCAGGATCGGCCAGGATGGGCCTGCCGTCGACGACGACGTAGCGGATGGACGGTGAGATCGCCTGCCAGAGCAGCCCCACACCGACGCCCGGCAATGCGGTCACCAGGGTTGTCACCGTCGCTGTCAGCAATTGCCGGCGCAAGCCAGACCAATCCTTCACTATGACAATGGCAGGATCGCAAGATCACGATCGTACCCGGGTGATCTCGCGATCCGCGCGCTTCTGACCACCGCAGCGTAACGCGCCCCAACCCCGCTGATCGACCCGGGAGGATCGATGTGGCAGCGCGAGCGAACCCGGCCGGGGACGGAACGGCCCTGGGATAATGTGCCCGACATGTCCAATTTTGCCGTCCCCGGGTTCAGCCGCGCCTTCGGCCGGCTCGGCGCCGCGCTCGGCGCGGTCGTCCTGCAGCAACAGGAGGCCCTCGCGGAGTTCCTGCCGCGCGAGGACTGGAGCGCCGACCTGGCCGCGCGCACGTACACCAGCGGCGGCGTGACGGTACGGGTGGCGCTGCTCGGCAGCTACGCCGTGCAGGAGCGGACGTGGCTGTGGGGCTGGGCGAACCCGCAGTTCGGCCCCGAGCATCCCGCGGTCGCGCCGGTCCTGTCCGTACGGGAGATGGGCGAACGCCTCGGCGTCCCGGAGCTCACCACGCCCGAGGTCGACCTTTCCGGCTACGACGGGCCGGCGGCGCACGGCGGCGAGCTGATCGCGGTGGTGGCGGCCGGGCTGCTCGGTGGCGGCGGGTACATCGGCGCCGGATACGACGGCGGATCGGCCTACCTGCACGTGGACGACCCGCAGGTTCCGAGGGCGATCTGGGACGTGGTCACGGTGCCTCGGCTGATCATCAACGCGTCCACGCTGTTCCCCGGCGACCCGGCGCTCACGCTGGCCAGGTTCCTCAGCCACCACCGGGTGACCTACCGGCAGAGCCCGGGCGGTACCGATGTACGGCTCCCCGGTGGCGGCGCCGCACACGCCGTCTTCGACGAGAGCGGACGCTTCACCAACTGGAACGTCGACGCCGTCGCGCCGGCCGCCGGGTGACCACGCCGCCCTCCGGGTCGCCGCGCCCTGGGGGCGTTCCCCTCCATCACGACTTACTGTCGTTCGTGTGATGTCGAGGAGCGAAGGACGAGCGAGGAGATGAGCGTGCACCTGGAGGTCGACGGAGGCGGTGTCGCCGACCGGCTGATCCCGGAGATCCGGCGGCTGCCGATGACCGACCCGGCCGCCGAACCGCTGCTGCGCGGCCTGGCGGAGGAGTACCAGACCCGGTACGGCGGCGGAGCCGGCGAGATGTCGGCCTACTCCCTGTCCGACTTCGAGCCGCCCGACGGCTGTTTTCTCGTCCTCGAGGTGGACGGCAGGACGGTCGCGGGCGGCGCGTTCCGCCGGCTGGACGAGTCGACCGCCGAGGTGAAGCGGATGTGGACCCATGCGGCGTACCGGCGACGCGGCCTGGCCCGCCGGGTGCTGAACCTGCTGGAGGCCGAGGCGGCCGCCCGGGGCTATCGGCGGCTTCGCCTGGAGACGGGCCTCGCCCAGCCGGAGGCGGTCGCGCTGTATGCGGCGACGGGCTGGACGACGTGCGAAGGCTACGGCCGCCACCGCGACTCCCCGCGCGCCGTCTTCTTCGAAAAGCCGCTCTCGCGCCCGTGAGCGCGGGCGGCCGAACGGCCGCCGAAGCTGCCCCGGTCAGGTCAGGCAGGGTCAGGACAGGCAGGCGGGGCCGAGGAGCTGCTTGAGATCGCCCATGAGGGCGGGTGACGGGGCGACGCGAAGCTTGTCGTCGAGCCTGACCACCGTGGTGCGGGTGCCGTTCTGCAGGCGCAGATGCACCTCGGTGGTGCCCGGGTGGGTGCTGAGCACCTCCTTGAGCCTGGTCACCACCGGCGGCGTGCACCGCCCGATCGGGAGGGTCACCGCGAACGGGCCGCCCGCGTCCCCGACCGTCAGGTCGGGCTGGGTCACTTCCATCGCGATGATCTTCGGCGCGTCCTCGCGCTTGTCGAGGCGGCCCTTGATCACGAGGATCGCGTCCTCGGCGAGCAGCGTGGAACACAGCTGGTAGGCGGACGGAAAGATCATCACTTCGATGGCACCCTCGAGGTCTTCGAGGGTGGCCAACGCCCACGAGTTGCCCTGCTTGGTGATCTTGCGTTGCAGCCCGGTCAGCAGCCCGGCGACGGTGATGATCTGGCCGTCGGGACGGTCGCCGTCCGCGGTGAGCGCGGCGACGGAGCAGTCGGTCTCCTTCTCCAGCACGTGCTCGACGCCGAGCAGCGGGTGGTCGGAGACGTACAGGCCGAGCATCTCCCGCTCGAAGGCGAGCAGGGTCGTCTTGTCCCATTCGCCGGCCGGGATCGCCACATCGAAGGACATGTCGGCCCCGTCCGCGTCGTCGTCGAGCGCGCCGAACAACGAGTCCTGCCCGATGGCCTCGTTGCGCTTGATGTCGATGACGGCGTCGATGGCCTGCTCGTGCACCATGACGAGGCCCTTGCGCTCGTGGCCGAGGTCGTCGAACGCGCCCGCCTTGATGAGCGACTCGACCACCCGCTTGTTGCAGGCCACCGGCGGCACCTTGCGCAGGAAGTCGTTGAAGTCGGTGAAGCGGCCCTTGTCGCGGCGTGCGCTGATGATCCCGTCGACGACGTTGCCGCCCACGTTGCGGATGGCGGCCAGCCCGAAGCGGATCTCCTTGTCGCCGCGCGGGGTGAAGTCGGCGTCGGAGGAGTTGACGTCCGGCGGCAGCACCGTGATGCCCATCCGGCGGCACTCGTTGAGATAGAGGGCGCTCTTGTCCTTGTCGTCGTCGACCGAGGTCAGCAGCGCGGCCATGTACTCGGCCGGGTAGTTGGCCTTGAGGTAGCCGGTCCAGTACGAGACGAGCCCGTAGGCGGCCGAGTGCGCCTTGTTGAAGGCGTAGTCGGCGAACGGGACCAGGATGTCCCACAGCGTCTTGACCGCCCCGTCGGAAAAGCCGCGCTCCTTCATCCCTGCGGAGAAGTTCACGTACTGCTTGTCCAGCTCGGACTTCTTCTTCTTGCCCATCGCCCGGCGGAGCAGGTCCGCGGCGCCGAGCGAGTAGCCGGCCACCCGCTGGGCGATGGCCATGACCTGCTCCTGGTAGACGATCAGGCCGTACGTCGTGTCCAGGATGTCCTTGAGCGGCTCTTCCAGCTCCGGATGGATGGGCGTGATCGGCTGCTGGCCGTTCTTGCGCAGCGCGTAGTTGGTGTGCGAGTTGGCGCCCATCGGGCCCGGCCGGTAGAGGGCGATGACGGCCGAGATGTCCTCGAAGTTGGTGGGTCGCATCAGCCGTAGCAGGCTGCGCAGCGGCCCGCCGTCCAGCTGGAACACCCCGAGCGTGTCGCCGCGGGCGAGCAGCTCGTACGTCGCCTTGTCGTTCAGCGGCAGCGACAGCAGGTCGAGATCGATGCCCTTGTTGCGCTTCACGGCCCGCACGGCGTCATCGATGATGGTGAGGTTGCGCAGCCCGAGGAAGTCCATCTTCAGCAGGCCGAGCGTCTCGCAGGTCGGGTAGTCGAACTGCGTGATGATCACGCCGTCGCTGTCGCGCCGCATGATCGGGATGTGGTCGGTCAGCGGCTCGGCGCTCATGATGACTCCGGCCGCGTGCACGCCGGTCTGCCTGATCAGCCCCTCGAGGCCCTGCGCCAGGTCGAGGACCTGCTTGACGTCGGTCTCCTCCTCATACAGTTTGCGCAGCTCGCCGGCCTCGCCGTACCTGGGGTGCTTGTCGTCGAAGATGCCCGACAGCGGGATCTCCTTGCCCATGACCGCGGGCGGGAACGCCTTGGAGATCCGGTCGCCCAGCGCGTACGGGAAGCCGAGGACGCGGCCGGCGTCCTTCACCGCCGCCTTGGCCTTGATGGTGCCGAACGTGGCGATCATCGCGACCTTGTCGGCACCCCACTTTTCCGTGACGTACCTGATGACGTCACCCCGCCGACGTTCGTCGAAGTCGATGTCGATGTCCGGCATCGACACGCGGTCGGGATTGAGGAACCGCTCGAAGATCAGCCCGTGCGGGAGCGGGTCGAGGTCGGTGATGCCCATCGCGTACGCGACGATCGACCCGGCCGCCGAACCGCGCCCCGGGCCGACCGAGATGCCGTTGTTCTTCGCCCACATGATGAAGTCGGCGACGACCAGGAAGTACGAGGGGAAGCCCATCTGGAGGATGACGTCCATCTCGTAGTCGGCCTGGCGCCGGTGCTCGTCGTCGATACCGCCGGGGAAGCGGCGGGCAAGACCGCGCTCGACCTCTTTGCGGAACCAGCTCTCCTCGGTCTCGCCCGCCGGCACCTCGAACTTCGGCATCAGGTTGTGCGCCTCGAACATGCCGGCCGGGTCGACCCGCTCGGCGACGAGCAGGGTGTTGCGGCAGCCCTCGGCCCAGATGTCGGAGGTGTCGACGGCGCGCATCTCGTCGGCGGTCTTGAGGTAGTAGCCGGAGCCGTCGAACTTGAACCGGTCGGGATCGGACAGTTGCTTGCCGGTCTGCACGCACAGCAGCGCGTCGTGCGCGGCGGCTTCGCTTTCGTGGGTGTAGTGCGAGTCGTTGGTGACGACGGGCGGGATGCCGAGCCGCTTGCCGATCTCGATCAGGCCGTCGCGGACCCGCCGCTCGATCTCAAGCCCGTGGTCCATCAGCTCCAGGAAGTAGTTGTCCCGGCCGAAGATGTCCTGGAACGTCGCCGCGGCCTTCAGCGCCTGGTCGAACTG
Organism: Streptosporangiaceae bacterium; assembly: GCA_036378315.1. GTDB lineage: Bacteria > Actinomycetota > Actinomycetes > Streptosporangiales > Streptosporangiaceae > CALAED01. The sequence continues at coordinate 59,960 of DASUWU010000175.1, forward strand.
GCCGAGCCGCAGCCTGGTCTGCACGGCTCCGGACGGGCAGCCGGTGGTGGCCATCAGCCCGGCCGAGTGCTCGGCGAGCAGCTCGGCGTCCATCCGGGCGTACTTGAAGACGAATCCCTCGGTGTAGGCGCGCGAGGACAGCCGGAACAGGTTGTACAGGCCCTGTCTGTCACGGGCCCAGATGGTCTTGTGGTTGATCAACCCGCCGCCGGAGACGTCGTCGCGCTTTTGGCTCGGCTCGCCCCACTGCACCTTCTGCTTGTGGAAGCGCGACTCGGGAGCGAGGTAGGCCTCGATGCCGATGACCGGCGTGACCCCGGCCGCGGTCGCCTGCTTCCAGAAGTCGTACGCGCCGTGCATGTTGCCGTGGTCGGTTATCGCGACCGCGGGCATCCGTTGGCGCTCGACCTCGGCGAACATCTGCTTGAGCCGGGCGGCCCCGTCGAGCATGGAGTACTCGGTGTGTACGTGGAGGTGTACGAACGAGTCGGCCATGCCCGAGATGCCTCCTGTTGCCACATGCGACCGCCCACGTGCCGAGGCACGTGTCGCTGAGCCGGACCGGGGGAAGATCGTCACCCCAAGCTCGCCGATTGGGAATGACGCGGTGCTCAGAGCCTAACGCGCCCCGCCGACAGGCCGCGGCGCAACACTCCGGATGCCGCCAAGCCCGGCATGGTCGCTGCCGCGGTACGGGAAGCGCCCGGCCGGTGAGCCGGCCGGGCGCTTCCTGACCTGGTCGGACGAACGCGTCGGGCGGGGACCACTTCGTACGAGGAACGAGAGGCCGGGTTCGTTACCGGCACCCGCACAGAAAGTAAGTTCGCCTTGACTCGCCCGGGACGGCGGTGGTCAAGCCGTGGACCGGCCGAGCTCTCGCATCTCCACCGCCTCTGCCTCTGCGAGGTCCAGGCCGGCCTCGATGACGGCGGTCATGATGCGGGCCAGGCGGTCGTGCCCGAGCCGTGGCGCCCTGGCGGCCATCGCGGCGACCACCTGGCGCTCACGTTCCGGATCCCGGCCGGCGAACCCGCCGACGGGCTTGAGGCTCTGGATGATCCCGGCCAGCGCGGCGCGCCGCTCGAGCAGCGTGGCCAACGCGGCGTCGACGCGGTCGACGGCGGCCCGCGCCGACCGCAGCGTCGATGTGTCCTCCGGCCGGACCAGCGGGCCGAGGACGGCCGCCCGGTTCCTGACCTCGGCCGCCTGCTCGGCCGTCGCGTCCTCGCCCAGCAGCAGGCCGTCTGCGCCCGCGGCGAGCGCGGCGACGGCGAGTTCGGGGCGCGCCGACACGTCGACGAGCACCGGGCGCCCCGATCTCTCGCGGGCCGCGCCCAGCATCGCCAGGTCGATCGCCGGATGCGGCAGGTGCGTACGGCTTCCCGTCTCACACAGCACCAGGTCGCGGTTGCCCTCCGCCACGCAGTACTCGGCCGCCGACAGCCACTCGTCGAGCGTGGCCGCCGGGCCGCGCTGGATCACGACGGGCAGCCCGGTACGGGCGACCGCGCGCACGAGCTGGAAGTCCTGCATCCACGCGGCGCCGACGAGGACCGCGTCGGCGCGCTCGGCGATCGCGCCGAGGTCGGCCGCGGAAAACGGCTCAACGATCAGCGGCCGGTCATGGCGCGCCAGCTCGGCGGCCGCGTCGACCTTGCCGTGATGGCGTCTGAGGCTGATCCACGTCATGTCGGCGGCCGCCCGTGGCCCAGCCACGACCACGGCCGACGTCTCGCCGATCGGCCGAGATCCGATAATCACCCGCTCGGGCACCGGTCTTTCCTTCCTCGTGGCGGCCGGATGCCCGTCCCGGGAACCGGCCGCGCCCGTCAAAAACGCGAAAGGCAGAGGCCCGCGGTCGCGGACGCTCTGCCTGGCCGGCTCCGGGATCGTCGCTCAGGTCGAGGCGACCGGCTCACCCGGAGCCGGCTGCGTAAACCCGAAATAGCGACGTTCCACGAATACAACGGTAGGGCACCGCGCGCCATCCGCGCCAGCCTCCGGACTCGGTGTCTCATTTTCCGAGACGCGCCCCGGTAAGGTTGAGGTGGTTCACCGAGCCCTCAGGGAGGCAGGCCGTGGCCGAGCCCATGCAGAAACTCATCGTGATCGGTTTCGACGACCCGTTGAAGGCCAACGAGTTCCTGCTGGCCCTGGCGCGGCTGCAGCGCCACGACCAGGTCAGGCTGCACGACGCGGTGTTCATCGAGCGGGACGCGTCCGGCCGGTCCCACGTCCGCGAGACCCAGGACCTCACGCCGCAGCGCGGCGCGCTCGGCGGCGGCATGTGGGGTCTGCTCATCGGCACGCTGCTCGGCGGCCCGATCGGCGGGCTCATCGGCGGTGCCGCCTCGGCCGGCACCGGCGCGCTGCTCGGGAAGCTGATCGACACCGGCATCAAGGACGGCAAGATCAAAGAACTGCGCGACGCGGTGCCGCCCGGCAGCACCGCGCTGGCCCTGCTCATCAGCCACCTCTCCCTCGGCGACCTGCAGCGCGAGCTGGCCCGCTTCCCCGGCGCCGTCCTGGTCGAGTCGGACCTCCCGGAGGCCGCGGTCACCGCCGTCCGCATCGCCCTGGGCGAGCAGGAGGACCCGGGCGCGCGGCCCGGCTGACCGCACTCGGCGGCGCCGGTCCTCCTCGGTCCCCGCAGCTAGCATGGATGTCATGAGCGAAGAGGTGGCACGGTACTGGCGTCACCCCGGCATCCCCGGCGTCGACCTGCTGCGTGCCCGCTTCGTCACCCACCGGTACGCGCGGCATGCCCACGAGGGCTACACCATCGGCCTGATCGAGGATGGAGTCGAAGAGTTCGACGTGCCGGGGGCGGTGCACCGCGCGGTGGCCGGCACGATCGTGATCGTCAACCCCGAGGTGGTGCACACCGGGCAGGCGGGAACGCCCGACGGCTGGGCCTACCGCGGCGCCTACCCCAGGGTCGACTTCGTCGCCGGCATCGCCGCTGAGCTGGGTGCGCGGTCCGGCACCCCGTACTTCCCGCGCAGCGTCATCGACGACCCGGGCAGCGCGCGCCTCCTCCGCGTCGCGCACCGGGCCGCCGAGCACGGGGACGCGCTCACCGCCTCGTCACACATGCGGGCCGCCATCGCCCGGCTGCTGCGCCGCCAC
>DASUWU010000176.1:0-11676 GCA_036378315.1 Streptosporangiaceae bacterium
CTGCAGCAGCGCGAGGAACCCGTGGGCCACCAGGGCGTAGTCCTCGAGCACGCCGGCGTGCCTGCCGACCCGTCCGTCGCGGGAGATCCGGCGCAGCGACCGGCCGTCGAGGTGCCGGTCCCGGAGCAGGCGGCCGGCGTCGAGAGCCGCGCCGAGGTAGAGCCCCTCGCCCAGCAGGACGCCCGCCTCGGCGAGGGAGGCGATCGCCAGGCCGTTCCAGGCGGCGACCACCTTGTCGTCCCGGCCGGGCGGCACCCGCCGCTCGCGGGCCGCGAGCAGCGCGCCGCGCACCCGCCGGTAGGTCTCCGCGTCGTCCGGAGCGGCCGGCAGCTGCAGCACCGACGCACCGTGTTCGAACGTGCCCGCGTCGGTCACCGCGAACATCGCCGCGGCGGCCGCCGCGTCCTGCTCGCCGAGCACCTCGCGCAGCTCGGCCGGAGTCCAGACGTAGTACCTGCCCTCCTCGCCCTCGCTGTCGGCGTCGAGCGCGGAGGCGAAGCCCCCCTCGGCCGTACGCAGGTCGCGCAGCATCCAGTCGCAGGTCTCGAGCGCGATCCGCCGGCCGAGCGGGTCGCCGGTCGCCCGCCACCAGTGCGCGTAGACGCGCGCCAGCAGCGCGTTGTCGTACAGCATCTTCTCGAAGTGCGGGACCAGCCAGCGGTCGTCGACCGAGTACCGGGCGAACCCGCCGCCGAGCTGGTCGTACATGCCGCCGCCTGCCATGGCCCGCATGGTGTGCGCCGCCATGTCCATGCCCTGACCGGTGCGGGCGTGGTGGCGCAGCAGGAACTCCAGCACCATCGAGGGCGGGAACTTCGGCGCGCCGCCGAACCCGCCGCGCACCGTGTCGTACGACTGGCGCAGCGCCGAAACCGCGGCGTCCAGCTGCTCCCGGCCGGGCGGCGCGCCCGCGGCCCGCGGCCGCGCCCGAGACGTCAGCGCGTCCACCACCTGCTGCCCCTGCTGGACGACCTCGTCGCGCTGCTGCCGCCACGCCCGGCTCACGGCCTGGAGCAGCGCCTGGAACCGGGAGCGCGGGAAGTACGTGCCGCAGTAGAAGGGGTGCCCGTCGGGCGTCATGAACACCGTCATCGGCCAGCCGCCCTGGCCGGTCAGCGCCTGCGTGGCCTCCATGTAGACGGCGTCGACGTCCGGCCGCTCCTCGCGGTCGACCTTGATGTTCACGAACAGCGAGTTCATCAGCCGCGCGGTCTCGTCGTCCTCGAAGGACTCGTGCGCCATGACGTGACACCAGTGGCAGGCGGCGTAGCCCACGCTCAGCAGGACCGGCACGTCACGGCGGCGCGCGTCGGCGAACGCCTCGTCGCACCAGGGCCACCACTCGACCGGGTTGCCGGCGTGCTGCAGCAGGTACGGGCTGGTCGCGTCCTTGAGGCGGTTCATACCCCGATCCTGCCCCACAGGCCCGCCCTCCCCCACGCCCGGGCATGACCAACCATGTTGCGAACTACGGTAAGTCACCTCGCGAACACGTTGTGCTCCCGCCCCTCGGAGGGAATGCTGGTCCCATGGCCACAGCTCTCGATCCATCCTGGGAAGCGCCGACCGACGACGATCGCCGGCGCGAGCTTGAGGAGCGCTACAGGCAAGTGTCCGAACTCTGGCCCAAGGACAGAGTCGAGATCATCCACGACAGGATCGTGGTGAGCCCCGTGCCTACCTGGGCCCATGAACGACTCATCGCTCGCCTGCTTCGTCTGCTGATGGCCGTCATCGATGAACGCGGCTGGGATTTCTCCAGCAACATCTCGCTGTTCCTCGGCGCGCAGCGCGATCGATACAAACCCGATCTCACCGTCGCCCCGACTCACCCTCCGCTGTGGGGCAACGACCACGTCCATGGTCAGGCAACGGTGCTTGTCGTCGAGGTCGTCTCGGACAGCAGCAGGCACGACGATCAGCAAGTCAAGCCCACGGGATATGCGGCGGCCGGTGTGCCGCTGTGCCTGGTGATCGACACCTTCCGCGGCACCGTACGGCTGCTGTCCAGTCCGGATCGCGAGACGGCGCGATACGAGCGGCAGAACGAGGTGCCGATCGGGAAGGCCATCGAGTTGCCCGAGCCGTGGAACCTCACGCTCGACACCGGCAAGCTCACCGACTGAGACGTACGCTGAAGGCCCATGCTGGTCGGTCGAGCGGGTGAGGCGGATGGATCCCATCACGGCACCGATGGTCGTGGGGGCGTTGACCAAGGTCTTCAGCGGCACGGCCGAGGAGGTGGGCAGGCAGGCGTGGACCACGTTGACCGGAGTGGTCAGGCGGGCCTTCGGCGGACGGGAGCGGTCGCGACCGATGCGGGCGGTCGCCGAGCTCGACCGGCATCCGGGTGATCCGGCCCGGATGGAGGCGCTGGCAGCCGCGCTGGTCGCCGCCGCCGACCTCGACCCCGACTTCGCCGCCGACCTGCGCGGCTGGCTGGCCGACACCGGCGCCGTTCGGGCGGGCGGCGCCGTCACGAACGTCATCACCGGGGCGGCCACGCTGCACGGCCCCGTCATCCAGGCCCGCGACATCCACGGCGGCATCACCTACGGCGACCCGAACCCCCGCTGATCCACGGCTCGGCGCGACGCTCATCGGTGTCCGCGATCTCTCCTCGACGGCTGGTCAGGTCGGCGACGCGAGATCGTCCAGAAGGTCGCCGACGACGCGTTCTTCGTACAGCGCGACACCGCGACCGCGCATCGCCGCGGCGAGGTCGACATCCCACGGGACCTCGGACACCCGGCCGGCCGGCGGGCCGGTCTCAGGAACCGCCGCCAGGTAGTCAGTGGCCCTCATCCGCCACGGCTCGCCGCCGACCTTGGCGAGCACGTACGCGGCGATGCGCAGGCCCTCACCGTCCAGGTCGGCGTGCACGCGCGGGCTCGGGCCGAGGCGGCGCAGCAGCTCGATGACGGCGGTGTTCGGCCACCCCGACGTGCACACCACCGGCGGGCACGCCGGTCCGAACCGGTCCCGGGCGGCGGCCACGACCGCGGGGTTCTCCACCACCCACACGACATCCGCGTCGAGCCGCAGGTGCGCGGCCGTGCGTACCTGCGCCAGCGTGAGCCGCGTCGGCTGGCCGGCGTCGGCCCAGGCCCGGCACGACCCGGCGAGCGCCGAGTCCCCGTGCGGGCGCAGGCCGGCGACCAGCACCGACACCGACAGCGCGTCGCAGGCGATGCCGGCGCGCTCCCACAACGCCCGCCGCTCAGCCGCGCCCGCCGGGACCGGCTCGTCGTACCGGCAGGCCAGTGCGCGCAGCACGTACGTGGCGAGCCGCCCGCCGTCGAGGGCATGCGGGTCCCCGCACACCCGCTCGGCGAACTCGGCCAGCGACCCGCCACCGGCGGGCAGCTCCCGCAGCACCCCGAACACTTGGGTGAGCAGCCACCGAGTGGCGACCGGGGAGTCGTCGATCAGACCCCTAGCTCGTACGTAGTCACCCCAGGCACGCAGCGCCGGCTCGGCCGCGACGTCGGGATGCCCGGCCACCCAGGACCACAGCTCCTCGCGTGCGGCGGCCCGCTCACGGCGCTGCGCGGCGAGCGGACGCAGCGGCCCGGCGATGGCCTCCACCACGGTACGGGAGTCGAGTCCGACCTCGCCCAGCACCGCGTCCAGCCGGTCCATCCTGACCGTGACGCCGTCCCCGGGAAGCTTGGACATGCCGAGCAGGTCGGCCAGGGCGGCCCGCTCGCCGTCGGTGCGGAGCGGCACGCGGACCGAGCGCACCGGGCCGTCCGCCTCCTCCAGGCGGCGCCGCACCTCGGCCCACAACGGCCGCAGGTCGGCGCGGTCGAAGCGGCTCCTGACCTCATTCATCATTCGTCATTCGTCATTCATCGTTCGTCGAACAGCGACGGCTCATCGGCGGTGGGGACCGGGCGTGGAGCCGGCTCGGGGTCGTCCTCGCGGACGCGCGAACCATCCCAGACGAACCGGACCGTGGTGACGGCGTCGTCGTCCTCGCCGGTCACGAGCTGATGGACGGCGATGCCGTCGAGCTCCCTATACGTGCACCACTCGTGGTCGGAGGTGAGCACCATGTCGAGGTCCAGCTTGACCAGCAGGTCGAGGAGCTGCCCGCGGTTGCCTTCGTCCACGCCGACGAACACCTCGTCGAGCAGGATGGGCCGAGGCGCCTGCGGCGCGGCCCGATAGTGCGCGGCCGCGGCGGCGAACAGCGGTAGATGCAGCGAGATGGCCTTCTCGCCCCCGGACAGCGCGCCGTGCCTGCGCTTCGTGATGGCCGTCCACTCCTCGGCGTCGCTCTTCTTCATCTGCACGACGAACTGGTGCCAGTTGCGGTAGTCGAGGACTTGGAGGAGCTGCTGCTCCCAGCCGGCCGCGGTGTCGGCCGTGCGCACCTCGTCGATGCGGTCGCGGAAGAACGCGTGCAGCGCCGACCTGTCGTGCTCCGACAGCGATGCCGGGTCGCGAAGCAGCAGGTCACGCGCCTCCCGAACGGCCGGCGGCAGCTCAGGATCCACCCGCCAGTCCAGCTTGATCCGCAGGCCGGAGACGGTGCGGACCCGCTGGAGCTGGGCGTTCATCGAGTCTTTGAGCTCCTCGGCGAGCCGGATGCGGGCGGCCACCTGGCGCCTGGTCTCCCCGGTCAGCGTCCTGTCGAACAGCGCCTGCTCGTCCTCGGTCAGGTGCGTGCGCGATTCGGCGAGCTCGGTGCGCAGCAGCTCGTGCAGACCGGCGGCGCCCATCCGCACCCCGTCGACGGTGGCGACCAGCCGGACGACGCCCTCCACCTGGTCGTCCTGCTCGAGCGTCAGGTCGGCGCGGCCGGCCAGCGCCTCCTGCGCCTGGTAGCGCGCCTGGGACAGGTTGTGCTCGGCGTCCTTGATGTTGCGCGGCTCATGCGGCACGGCGGCCAGCTCCTCGGCGACCGTCCTGGCGGCTTCAAGGGTGGCCTTGGCGCCGGGCATCTCGGTCAGCTCCGCGTCGAGCCGCGCCTCGCCGGAGAAACCGGCCGCGTGCAGGTGCCGGAACCGCGCGGCGGCCGTGTCGCGGGCGGCGACCTTGGTCTCACCTTCCTGGCGGAGCGTTTCCTTCTCGACCTTGAGCCCGCCGACGCGCTGGTTCAGCTCGCGATGGCGGCCGGCCCGCAGGCGCAGCCGAGCCCGCAGCTCCTCCAGTTGCCGGCGCAGCCGTGCCATCTCATCCAGCACCTCCCGGTAATCGGCGCCGACCGCCTGCTCGACGGCCTCGCACTCGGCCCGATGGCCGTCCGCCTCGCGGGCCAGCTCGGCTGCCCGTTCCGCGGCCTCGGTGGCGATCCGCCTGGCCCGATCGGCCTGCCGCGACGCGTCGCCCGCGCGCAGCGCGGCCGCCTGGTGCTGTGCCCGCCGGTCGAGCCATGCCGTGGCGACGGACTCGTACGTGCGGACCGCGTCGGCCACGGCGTCCAGCGCAGGCTCGTCGGTGGGCAGCCGGTGTTCCGAGGCGGTCAGGGCGAGCTCGCGCAGCGTGCCGGTCGCCCTACGGTCGGCTTCGTCCCGCTCGGATTCGGCCGCCGCCTCGGCGTCCCGCTTGGCCGCCGCGCCCGCCTCCGCGTCGGTCAACCGCTTGGCGAGGGCGCGCAGCTCGGTGCCGCGCGGGACCGACTCCTTCTCGGCGCGGACGGCCTCGCGCCTGGCCGCGTTGGTGGCCAGCTCGTTCTCGATCCGGTCGAGCTGGCGGCCGATGGCCTCGATCTGGGTGGTGAGCTCGGCGATGCGGCGTTCGCGGGCGCGCTGCTGGGCGGCGGCGCCGATGAAGCCGGCGGCGTCCTTGGCCCAGCTGCCGTGCAACGTGCCGAGCCGCCAGGTGCCGTCCGCGCCGATCGCCGCCGGATGTTGGCCCCCGGCCTCCCGCGCCTCGTAGGCGATGCCGCGCAGGAACATGGTGAGCCGGTCGGCCGGCACCTGCGCCGCCCGGTCGACGGCCAGTACGTCGGCGAGGGTTGGCCCGACCGGTGCCGCCATGGGCTCGGCGAACGTGTCGTGACCGGCCACGGTGACCTCACCCGAGGGCAGCACCCACGCGTCGAGCAGCCCGGATGCCTCCATCGCCGCCTCGACTCCGGCTTGCACGCCGTCCGGCACGTCGGGCCGCCAGTCGACCAGCCGCCACAGCGGTCCACCGGGCAGCGCCGAACGGTCGGCCGTACGGGTGGCGGGCGGCTCCGGCGTGCGTATCTTGTCGGCGCGCAGCGCCGCCCGCTCGGATTCATGCAGGTCGCGTTCGGCGGCCAGCTCGTCGCGCTCGGCGGTGAGCCGGGTGCGCTCGGCGGCGAGCCGTTCGCCGACGAGCGCGGCGGCGTCGGCGACGATGCGTTGGACGGCCGTCTCGTCCTCAGCGCGGGCGGCCAGCTCGTCCCCTTGGATGCTCAGGGAGCGGAGCGCGGCGGCCCAGGCGCGGAGCTTGTCTCGGAGCAGGCCCAGCGCCGTGTCGTACGCTTCGGTCACCTCGCGCACCCGCCGCTCGGCGGCAGCACGCTCCTCGCGGACGCGCTCCAGCCTCGTGTCGGCGGCCGTACGCTCGGCGACGGCACGCTGGTGCGCCAGCACCGCCCGGCGCACCTCGCCGATCTGGCGCCCGCGCGCCTCGACGGCGACACGTACCGCCCGGCGCGCCGCGGCAAGGTCGTCCGCCGCCTCGGCGTCCTCGAACGAGGCGATCAACACGGCCCGCTGCGCGGTCGCGCTGGTCTCGTCGCGGGCCCGCTTGGCGGCCTCACCCATTTGATGGGTCTCGACGCGCCGGCTCTCGGCCGCCTCGGCCGCCTCGCCCGCCTCAGCCGCGCGTGCCGCGGCCTCCTCGTGTGCGGCGCCGGCTCGGCGCTCGGCGCGTTCCACCGCCTGCCGCAGCTCGTCGAGCCGCAGCCCCTCGGTGTAGGCCTCGCTCTTGGCTAGGCCCTGCGTGCGCTGCTCGGTGCGATGGGCGGCGTTCTCCAGTTCCTCCTGTTCGTGCTCGAGCGCCGCCAGTTCGCCGCTGGCTTCGTCGTAGGTCTCCTGAGCCCTACGGGCCCGCCGCGTGGCGTTGTCCATCTCCGTCGTGGCGGAGATCAACGCCGCGGCGCCGGCCCGCAAGACACGGCGGGAGTAGTTGCGGGCGCGGGTGGCCAGCGTCTCGGCGGCGGCCACCTCGCCCTCCAGCCGGGTTAGCTCCTCGCGCCGGCGGTCGAGCTTCTCGAACCCCTCGGCGATCTCGGCGACGTCGCCCTGGTCGAGCGCCGGTAGTGCCTCGGACAGCAGCTTGGACAGCTCATCCGGATTCAGGTGTTCCGACAGCTTCGGCGTCCGCAACTGGAGCAGCGCGTTGATCAACGCCTCGTACTGCTCGGCCGTGAACTCCGGGAAGAGAGCGTGGCGGACGGCGCGCCGGTAGTCGCCGGTCGCCGACTCATACAGCTCGCCGTGCCCGTCGAGCGCGGAGCCGAGGTCGGCCTTGGTCAGCGGTCGCCCGTCCGGCGTGGTCAGGGACAGGTTCACGCCGGGCCGCAAGGTTGTGGTGAAGTACGTGGCCGCGGCCGAGCGGCCGTTCTTGCTCGCCTGCAGCCGGGCGCCACAGGTGAACCAGTGCTCGGTTCCGTCGTCGACGATGCGACCGAACTCCAGCCAGACGTAGCCCACCCTGGTGACGCCCTCGTAGCCGTCGCCCATGAGGTTCCAGTACATGGTCCGCTCGGAGCCGCCGAACGTGGACAGCCGGCTCGGGCGCAGGTTGGCGTCGAAGAGGTAGGGCAGCAGCAGTTCGAGCGCCTTCGACTTGCCGGTGCCGTTCGGGCCGCGCAGCAGCAGCCGCCCCTCGTGGAAATGGAAGGTCTCGTCGTAGTAGCGCCAGACGTTGACGATTCCGGCCCGAGCCGGCCGCCAGCGCGTCGGTGCCGCGGGCGGCCGCTCGCGCGAGCCCTCGTACGGGCGGAGCTCGGTGACCGTCATGGCGACCCCGTTCCTGGCTGTCCGGCTCCTGGCTGCCCGGCTCCTGGCTGCCCGGCCAGTTCGGGTGGCCCGGCCACCGCGTAGCGGGCCGCCGCCGGCAGCGCGCGGACGCCCGCGGCGCCCACCTCCGCCAGCCCGAAGGCCCGCAGCACCGCGAGCGCGTCACCGGCCAGCCGGCGCGGCCCGCCTTCGGACTGGTAGCTCTTGGCCCACGCGGGAAAGCGGCCGAGCAGCTCGGTCACGTGCTCGGTCACCTCGTCCTGGGTCATCGGTCCGCGCGCCAGCCGGTCGAGCAGCAGGAGAGCGGCGTGCTTGGCGTGGTTGCGCTCGTCGGGAAACTTCTCGTCGGTGGCGATGGCGTCCGGGTCGATGACGAGCAGCCCCTCGGCGCGCTCTTCCAGCACGAACCCCGCCTCTTCCGCCGCCTGCCTGATCACCCGGCGCCCGGTGATCGTGCCGAGGTAGGCCCGTTGCGCGTCCGTGAGATCGTCGTGGTAGACGACCGGGTCGTCGAGCAGCCGCCGCGTGACCGAATGCCGCAGCCACAGGTTGCGTTGCTGCTCGGAGACGTCGGACTCGGGGTCGCCGGCCGCGCCGTACCGGTGCTCGGCCAGCAGCTCGTCGAGGTCGGGGCCGGCCAGCCGCGACGGCGGAACCGGCGCGGCGAGCAGCCGGAGCAGCCGCCCGGTGTCGACCCGGTACAGCACCTTGACCTCGGCCGAGTCGAGGTAGCTGTCGGTCGTCCCGTCAACCGCCTTCAGCGCCTGGTGGCGCTCCAGGAACTTGATCGCATCGACGTACGCGCCGCGCTCCTCGCGGCGGGTCGGGTCGAACGTCGGAATCTGCTCGTCGGCCGCCGTCGCCTCGATGACCCGGGCGGACAGCAGCCCGATCGTGGTGGCTGGCGCGCCGAGCAGCTCGGCGGCGACGACGCACAGCAGGGCGTACCGCCGCCGGTCGAAGGGCGCCCGGGTGGACCGGTCGCGGCGCGCCGGCCGAGTCGCGTCGGGTTCCGGGACGACCTTCGCCAGCCGCGCGTACCCCTGCCTCGTGTCGACGTACAGCCGCCAGCCGCAGTTGCGGTCGAACCACTCGGCGAGGCGGTCGCGCCGGCGCCTGACGATGTCGAAGACGGCATCGTCGCCGGTGAGGAACGGCGCGGCGAGCAGCTCCCTGATCGCGCGGGCGAGCTCTTCGCGCTCCTGCCGTTGGAGGTGCCCCCGCAGCTTGCTCATGTCCCGTACGCCGCCCGCGTCGGGCCGAACATCGAGGTGATCTTGATCGCGTAGTCGGGGCCGCGGAAGGTCCCGTACGGCGTGGTCACCATCGCGGTCCTGCCGTCCTCGGGATCGGCCAGCACGATCTCCATCCGGCCGTCCGCCGTCACGGCGCGCCGCGTGCGGTCACCGGCCGGCTTGGCGGCCAGGGCGCGGCCGAGGAGCTGCAGCAGCCGTCCGAACGTCGCGTGGTCGAGGCGGCCGAGCTGCGACAGCCGTACCACGCCACCCGTGGCCAGCCCCGCCCAGGCCGCCTCGAGCTCGGCCCGTTCGGCCAGCGCGCGGGCCCGCCGCCGGCGCCGGACCTCTGCCGTGTCGCGGACCTTCGCCGTGCGGGCCACCTTCTCGGTGCGGCCGTGGCTGCGCAGCAGTGGCGAGACCGGGACGCTCGGCGCGGCCGGCCAGGGCGTGCTCGCCGGCGTCTCCTCCGGATCGTCCGGGGCCAGGTGGGCGTGCCTGGCCGGCCAGAGGCCGAACGCGGCACCGAACAGCCGGTGCGCGTCCTGCTCGGTCGGGCAGGCGGTGAACCAGCGGGCGAGCGTACGGAAGTCCTGCGCGGTGCCGGCCGAGCTGCGCCGCGCCTCGCTGTAGCGTTCGAGTACGCGCAGCAGGCTCAGGATGGCGCGGCGGGCGATGTCGCGGAGCGTGTCGATGGCCGGCGTACCGCCGTCGACCGGCCTGAACCAGTGCCGCAGCCCGTCCCACCGCGCCTGCCGGGTGGCCAGCCAGGTGGGAATCTGTCCGGCGCTGTTCGGCAGGCTGGGCAGGTCGGCGCCGCGCAGCGCCCGCTGCTGGAGCATGGCGGTGCGCCCCTCGATCCGCCCGATCCCCTGGGCGATCGCCTGCTTGCGCTGGTCGAGGTTGGTCACGAACTCTTCGAGGTAGGCGACGGTGGCCCGCTTGACCTCGTCGAACGTCGTGAGGTCGGCCGCGTCGTCGCGCAGCAGCCGCTGCAGCTCGCTGTTGAACTGCTTGGTGTTGGTGCGCAGCGCGTCCAGATGCCCTTCGAGCCCGGCCAGGGTCGAGTAGATGCGCCGGTCGTCCGAGGCGTCATCATCGAGCAGCCGGTGCAGGTCGTCAAGGTGCTGCGCGATGGCGTCCAGCACGGCTGTCTGCAACGCCCCGCTGCTGGTCAGCAGGTGCAGAGCGTGCTCGACGCCGGCGAACGCCGCCTCGCCGCGCTTGGTCAGCGAGTACTGCAGGTTTTTTCGCTCGTACTCGTCGGCCGTCGCGTAGTGCGCCCCGTGGTTGTGGTTGCGGTCGAGCAGCTTCCACTCGTGCAGCTGGTCAAGCGCGCGTTCCAGCCGGTCGTCCGGCACCGGGCCGTACCACCCGACGTCGCGCAGCCCGCCCAACACCTCGTCGAACGTCAGCGCCGTGACCAGCCGCTCGTTGGCCTCGCCGAACACCTGCATGACGGCGAGGTAGAGCTCGTCGTGGGTGGCGAACCGGAACATCTCAGGCGGCACCCGCCGCAACGGCTCCCCGTACGCATGTTCATCCCGTGACATCGGCGCAAACGCTACTGGAGGACGCCGACAGATCACGGCAAGCCGCGCATCCCGGTGCGGATTTGTGCTCCGGACGACCGGTCGCTACGTTAAGTCACCCTCCGAACACGTTGTGCCCCCCGCCCCTGGAGGGAATGATGACTCTATGGCCACAGCCTTCGCGTACTCCTGCCCGGAACCCTCGGAGCCCTCGGGACCTCCGGCCGGCGAAACCGAGCGCGAGCACATGCGGCGCGAGCTCGAAGAACGCTACCGGCAGGCATCCGATCTCTGGCCCAGGGACAGGGTGGAGATCATCAACGACCGGATCGTTGTGAGCCCCGTGCCGACCTGGGTCCACGAATTGGTCGTCTTCCAACTCATGAAGCTCCTCATGGCGGTCGTCGAGCATCGCGGGTGGGCAATGTCCTGCAATATCTCGCTGTTCCTCGGCACGCAGCGCGACCGGTACAAACCCGATCTCACCGTCGCCCCAACCAATGCTCCGCTGTGGGGCAAGGACCACGTTCACGGTGACGCGACGGTCCTGGTGGTGGAGGTCGTATCCAGCAGTAGCGTCGACGACGATCACAACATCAAGCCAACGACGTACGCCGCCGCCGGCGTACCGCTGTGCCTGGTGATCGACACCTTCGCCAACACCGTACGGCTACTGTCGCAACCGAACCCGAAGACAGAGCGGTACGAGCAGCACAACGAGGTGCCCATCGGCAAGACCATCGAGCTGCCAGACCCATGGAACCTCTCCCTGGACACCGGCAAACTCACCGGCTGACGGATCAGGCCACACCGTGGTGGACAACGTAGCGGTGGTACTGGTCGCTCAGCACCGTGAGCGGAAGGGCCGGCCAGCGGGTGAGCCTGCCCGAGCGCTTGTCGATGATCAGGACGGTTTCGCCGTCTGCCGGTCGCTCCTGGCCCGGGTAGTGTCCCGGTACGGCC
>DASUWU010000177.1:0-93742 GCA_036378315.1 Streptosporangiaceae bacterium
CTCGACCCGCTGCCGCGCGGCGTCAGCGGCGCCGGTTCGACCGGCCTCGGCCTCGACATCGCCCGCCGCGTGGCTGAGGCGGCCGATGGCGCGCTGACCCTCGGGGCCGCGCCGGGCGGCGGGGCGCTGGTCGAGGTCGAGTTGGGCGGTCCCGCCGTGCCCCCGCGGCCTTAGCCGCGCCTTAGCCATCGCACAGGGTCGCCCTAGCCGGGCCCGCGCGAGTCTCGTAGCCGTACCGCACACCGAGATCGCGGAGGAAACCGATGCGTAAGCCACTCTTCGTCGCCATGACCGCGAGCGCCACGCTCCTCGTCGGGGGCGGCGTCGCGGTCGCCATGGCCGGCCAGCCGACGAACGCCACGAAGGCGGCTGCCACGCGGGTGGACGCGCCGGCGGCGTCCACCTCCATCGCCGGGTCGAGGATCACGCCGGCGCAGGCCAGGGCGGTCGCGCTGCGGCGCACGGGCGGCGGGCAGGTCGCCTCGACCGAGCTGGAGGACGAGCACGGCCGGCTGGTCTGGAAGGTCGATGTACGGAAGGGCGCCGCCCGGTGGCGGGTCGACGTGGACGCCGCCACGGGGCTCGTCGTGCGCGCGCGGTCCGACCAGAGCGCACGGCGGGCCGCCGGCTCCGGCGCCGCGCACGTCGACGACCGGCGCGCAAGCGGCGCCGACGACGGCGCCCGCGCCGTCCGGGACGGTCGCGGCGCCGACGACTCCCTCGCCCACGATGCCGCCGACGACCACGGCCGGGATGACCACGGCCGGGATGACCACGGCCGGGACGGCCACGGTCGCGACGACAGCGGTCGCGACGACCATGGCCACGACGGCGGCACCGACGACCACGGTCACGACGAGGACCACGGCGGCCACGGAGCCGACGGCTGAGCGCTCCCACTGGGCCTCCCCGGGCCATCCGGTCCGGGGAGGCACCCATGCGCGCCCGGGCCCGGCGGCTTCAGGGGGTGACCGGGTCGTCCTGCCCGGCGGGGACGAGGCCGAGGGTACGGGCGCGTGGATTGCCGTCGACGCGGCGGAGGAGGTCGTCGAGATCGTCGACGGCATGGACGAACCGGCCGTTGAAGGCGTCGTAGCGGCCGGAGAGCAGCGCCTCGACGTGTTCGGCGGCGGCCGAGGCCGGGGTCCAGGCGTCGGCGGGCAGCTTGTCGGCATCGGGACGCTGCGCCGTCATGGCGGTGCGGACCATCCCCGGGCTGAAGTCGATCACGGTGACGCCGGTGCCCTCGAGCTCGGCGGTGAGCACCGCGCTCAGCCGCAGTAGCGCGGCCTTGGACACGCCGTACGGGCTGGGCGAACCGCGCAGATCGGTGCGGAAGGCCGCCTTGGAGTTGATGTTGATCACTCGTCCGCGGCCGTGCTCGACCATCGACGGCAGCACGCGGCGCAGGAACAGCACCGGGCCGCGCAGATTCGTCTCGATCACCCGCCACCACGTATCGAGATCGGCGTCCAGGAAACTCTCCCAGGCGCCGAGGTAGCCGGCGTTGTTGATCAGCGCTTCGATGGGCCCGAAGGCGTCCTCGACCGTGCGGCAGACGCGATCGACGTCGCCGGGGTCGGCGACGTCGCCGGTCACCATGATGGCCGCACCGCCGGATTCGGTGACGAGACGCGCCGTTTCGGCCAGTTCTCCCTCCGTACGGGACGTGAGGCCGAGGCGGTGGCCGGCCGCGCCGAGCCGCACCGCGATCTCCCGGCCGATCCCGCGGCCCGCGCCGGTGACCAGAGTTACCGTTCCCGCACTGCCCATACCGATCGTCTTACCACTCCGCGGCCGGCCGCGGGACCGCGGGCGCACCCGCCGCTCACCGATGGGCGCGTCTCGGGTGCGAAGGCCGGCCGTGCGCGGCTGATCGCGGCGATGCCTCGCCTAGGCTCGGGATCGCGGGCCCGCGCGGGCGGCCCGCCGAGGGCACGGGAGGAGGTGGCGCTCGTGCCGGAGCGGCGCCAACCCGCCCGGGCTGCGGAGCGCGGCGACCGGTCGGAGCTGCGGGCCGACTGCGCGAGCTGCTTCGGGTTGTGCTGCGTCGCGCTGCGCCTGTCCGCCTCGGCCGACTTCGCCATCGACAAGGACGCCGGGCGGCCGTGCCCCAACCTGCGCCAGGACTTTCGCTGCGGTATCCACAGCGACCTGCGCCGGGAGGGCTTTCCCGGCTGCGTGGCCTACGACTGCTTCGGCGCCGGCCAGAAGGTCTCCCAGATCACCTTCGGCGGCCGCGACTGGCGGCGCGCGCCGGAGATCGCGCGGCCGATGTTCGAGGTCTTTCCGGTCATGCGGCAGCTGCACGAGCTCCTCTGGTATCTGGCCGAAGCGCTCCGGCTGCCGGACGCCGGCCCGCTCCACCCCGAGCTCCGCCGTGCACGGGACGAGATCGAACGGCTCACCCGCGGCGATCCGGCGGCGCTGGCCGGCCTGGACGTGGCCGCCCGCCGCCGCGCCGCGGGCGCGTTGCTGCGCCGGGCCAGCGAGCTGGTCAGGGCCGCCGTCACCGGGCCGAAGCAGGACCGGAGCGGCGCCGACCTCATCGGCGCCGATCTGCGCGGCGCGGATCTCAGGGGCGCCACCCTGCGCGCCGCCCGTCTCGTCGGCGCGGACCTACGCGGCGCCGACCTGTCGGCGGCCGACCTGTTGGGCGCCGATCTTCGTGGTGCCGATCTCAGCGGCGCCGCGCTCGCGGGGAGCTTGTTCCTGGCCCAACCCGGGGTCGAGGCCGCGCGCGGCGACGGCCGTACGACGCTGCCGCCCGCGCTCACCCGTCCCGCCCACTGGCCGGTCTAGGAACTCGGCGCCGGCGGCCCGCCGGTCAGGGCCAGCGGACCGCCGCGTTCTCGGCCTTCACGTGGTAGGGGAAGTAGGCCATCGTCGTGTAACCCTCGTCGTGGCACGCCCAGCACAGGTAGGTGCGGTGCCCGCGCGCGCTCGGCCGCGAAGCGCCGGCGCCGTCCGACCCGGCCCGCAGGCAGGGCGGGCACTGGCACGGCGACCAGCCCACGATGGTCTGGCCGGCCCGCATCACATGGCCGCGCGGGCACTCGGTGGGCGAGCCCTCCTCGGCCCTCGCCAGGAGGCCGTGAACTCTTGCCATGGGCGCTGCCCTCCCGAGCCGGTCGGCGGTGCTGCGTGCCGGATGCCGCGCCGGCGTCTCATCCGCAAATCAGTTCGATTGTATTTGGATCGAATTCTTGATCACAATCCGTCGCCCATGCGTTCCCGCGGCGGCGCGCACCCTCTGGAATCGGATTCTAGAATTCCGTACGACCCCCGATATACGAGGAACGCGAGGACCGGACATGGACGCGCAGGACTTCGCCGACGTGCTGGGCGCGGTACGGACGTTCGTACGGGAGCAGGTGATCCCGCGCGAGGACGACATCGAGCGGACCGACGAGATCCCCGCCGACCTGCGCGAGGCGGCCAAGCGCATGGGGCTGTTCGGGTACGCGCTGCCGGAGGAGTACGGCGGGCTCGGGCTCGACCTCGGCGAGGAGGTCCGGCTGGCCTTCGAGCTCGGGTACGCGAGCCCCGCCTTCCGTTCGATGTTCGGCACGAGCAACGGCATCGCCGGACAGGTCCTGGTGCACGCCGGCACCGCCGAACAGCGTGCGGCCTGGCTGCCCCGGCTGGCGAGCGGGGAGGTCATCGCCGCGTTCGCGCTCACCGAGGCCGAGGCGGGCTCCGATCCCAGCACCCTCACCACATCCGCGGCCAGGGACGGCGCCGGCCACTACGTCATCGACGGGGCCAAGCGGTTCATCACGAACGCGCCCGAGGCCGACGTCTTCATGGTCTTCGCGCGCACCGGCGGCGCCGGCGGGCGCGGCATCTCCACCTTCCTGGTCGAACGCGGCACCCCCGGCCTGAAGATCGGCCCGCCGGACGACAAGATGGGACAGCGCGGCGCGCACACCGCCGAGGTCTTCTTCGACGCCGTCCGGATCCCGAAGGACAACCTGATCGGGGACGAGGGCACCGGCTTCAGGACCGCCATGGCGTCGCTGGCGCACGGCCGGCTGAGCATCGCGGCCGTCTGCGTCGGGCTCGCCCAGCGCATCCTGGACGAGACCGTGGCCTATGCCGCGGGCCGCACCCAGGGCGGGCACACGATCGGCGAGTACCAGCTGGTGCAGGGCCTGATCGCCGACTCGCAGACCGAGCTGTACGCGGGACGGGCGATGGTGCTCGAGGCCGCTCGCGCCTACGACACGGGGGAGGACACCAAGCTGGGTCCGTCGTGCGCGAAGTACTTCTGCTCGGAGATGCTCGGCCGGGTCGCCGATCGGGCCGTCCAGGTCTTCGGCGGCATGGGCTATATGCGCGGCGTCCCGGTCGAACGGTTCTACCGCGACGCGCGGTTGTTCCGCATCTACGAGGGCACCAGCCAGATCCAGCAACTCGTGATCGCCAGGCGGCTGCTCGCCAACCGGTAGGGCGACTCGACCGTCCCATCGTCAACGAGTGGGCGAGCGGCGGGATGGGATGCATCATCGCAGGTCAAAGTGGGCATAAAGGACTGCGTGGGCACCTGTCCGAGGTGCGAAGCTCGACGGCTCGGATGAGAAGGAACGCACCGCACGGGGGGAGACAGAGCGGTCATGGAGGGTTTCCGGAGCACGAGCGACCGGCAGGACGAGACTTTTACCGACCTTCGTCGCGCGGGTCCCACCGCGGCGCGGATGCTGGTGGGCGCGCAGCTGCGCCGGTTCCGCCTGCGGGCGGGGATCGGCCGGGAAGAGGCCGGCGCGGCGATCCGCGCCTCCGAGTCCGAGGTCAGGGGGCTTGAGCTCGGGCGCAGCGGCTTCCGGAGACGGGACGTCGTCGACCTGCTCACCCTCTACGGGGTCGCCGACGAGGCGGAACGGCAGGCCGTACTCGAGCTGGCCGAGCAGGCCGGCGCTCCTGGCTGGTGGCAGCGCTACGACGATGTGGTGCCCGCGTGGCACGAGCCGTACCTCGGTCTCGAGCAGGCCGCCTCCGTCATCCGCTGCTACGAGGTGGGAAACATCCCGGAGCTGCTGCAAACCCCCGACTACACGAGAGCCGTCGTCAGGTCCCAACACCCGGCGGCCACGGAAGCGGAGGTCGCCCGGCATGTCGACCTGCTGAGCGAGCGGCAGCGGATCCTGTGGCATGCGGAACCTGCCCACCTGTGGGCGGTGATCGACGAAACGGCGCTGCGCCGGCCGCCCGGCGGTGTCGAGGAGATGCGCGACCAGCTCCGCCATCTCATCGAGGTGATGGCCGAGCTGCCGAACGTCACCGTCCAGGTGCTGCCCCTCAGCGGCGGCGGGCACGTCGCGACCAGCGGGCCCATCGCCCTCCTGCGGTTCCCCGAGGACGAGTTGCCGGACATCGTGTTCCTGCGGCAGCTCAACGGCGCCGTCTACCTCGATGAGCCATCCCATACCGATCGATACCGGGATGTCCTCGACCAGCTGGTCGTCCACGCCGAGCTCCCGATCGAGACGGGGCTGATCCTCAGCCGCATCATCGACGAGATCTGACCGGCGACCGCGGCCGCCGGGCCGCCCGCAATGGTTTCGCATCGGACCGCGAGGTTGGGTATGGTTGCCTCGCGCGTACGGCACAGGCCCCTTTAGCTCAGTCGGCAGAGCGTCTCCATGGTAAGGAGAAGGTCTACGGTTCGATTCCGTAAAGGGGCTCCGGTATCCTGACTTGCCTGGTCGTTCCCGACCATTCCACGGCGGAGTAGCTCAGTCAGGCAGAGCAAGCGGCTCATAATCGCTGTGTCGCCGGTTCAAGTCCGGCCTCCGCTACTACCTGGCCGGCGCCCTCACGGGCGCGGGCCCAGGTGACACTACGTCATCCCCTAGCGAGAAGGGCACTCCCACGTGGCTGCCACCGACATACGCCCGAAGATCACGCTGGCCTGCCAGGAGTGCAAGCACCGCAACTACATCACGCGGAAGAACCGGCGCAACGACCCCGACAGGCTCGAGCTGAAGAAGTACTGCCCGAACTGCCGGACGCACCGCCCGCACCGCGAGACCCGCTGACCGTCACTCCGGCCCGCCTTACCCCACCCCGGCTCGCCTTCCCCGCGGTGACCGCGGCCTGCGCCTGAGGACGCCGCGGCCTTCTGTTACCGTCGCGTCATGCCAATCAACCGCGACTACATCGGGCACCGCTTCCCGCCGGCCGATCCGTACGAGATCAGCAGGGTCAAGATTCGGGAGTTCGCGGACGCGATCGGCGACCCCAACCCCGTCTACCGGGACCGAGCGGCCGCCGAGGCCGCCGGCCATCCCGACGTAGTGGCGCCGCCGACCTTCCCCATCGTGTTCACGCTCGGCGACGCGGGCTCCGTGCTGTCCGCGCCCGACCTCGGCATCAACTACGCCATGGTGGTGCACGGCGAGCAGCGGTTCGCCTACCAGCGCCCCATCTACGCCGGCGACTCCGTCGTGTGCGAGTCGACCATCACCGATATCAGGGCGGCCGGCCGCAACGAGCTGCTGACCGTCGAAACCGTCGTGAAGACGGTCGACGGCGAGCACGTCTGCACCGCGTACAACTCGCTCATCGAACGCGGAGGTGCGGCATGACAGCTCAGGTGAAGTACGACGAGGTCGAGGAGGGCGCGAAGCTGCCGGCGCGGACCTACCAGATCGACCGTCTCGACCTGGTGAAGTACGCGGGGGCTTCGGGCGACTTCAACCCGATCCACTGGCGCGAGAGCTTCGCGACGTCCGTCGGCCTGCCCAACGTCATCGCGCACGGCATGTTCACGATGGCGCAGGCCGGCCGCTACGTCACCGACTGGGCCGGCGACCCGGCCGCGGTGGTCGACTTCGGCGTCCGGTTCTCCGGCATGGTGGTCGTCCCCGACGACACCGGCAACGAGCTCGAGATCAGCGGCGTCGTCGAAAAGAAGCTCGACGACAACCTCGTGGTGCTCGCGCTCACCGCCCGCGCCCACGGAGAAAAGGTCCTGACCAGGGCCAAGGCCACCGTCCGGCTCGCCTAGGCCGCCGTGGGAGTGCTCGCCGAACAGGTGCCGCTGGCCGCGTACACGACGTTGCGGCTCGGCGGCCCGGCGCGCAGGTTCGTCGAGGCCACGACCACCGACGAGCTGGTGGGTGAGATCCGTGCGGCCGACGGGCGCGGCGAGCCCGTGCTCGTGCTCGGCGGCGGCAGCAACCTGGTCATCTCCGACGACGGCTTCCCCGGCACGGTGGTACACGTCGCCACCCGCGGCGTGGAAGCGCTCGGCGGCGGGGTGCTGCGCGCGCGGGCGGGCGAGGAGTGGGAGCCCTTCGTGGCCCGCTGCGTGCGCGAGGGGCTCGCCGGGATCGAGTGCCTGTCCGGCATCCCCGGCCTGCTCGGCGCCACTCCGATCCAGAACGTCGGCGCGTACGGCCAGGAGGTCAGCGAGACGATCGTCGAGGTCAGGGCGTACGACCGGGCCACCGGCGCGATCGTCGTCCTTGACCGGGCCGCCTGCGGCTTCACCTACCGCGGCAGCGCCTTCAAGGGCTCCGACCGCTACGTCGTCCTCGACGTGACCTTCGCCCTCCACCCGGCCGCCGGTCCGGCGGCGGCCGAGTCCGCGCCGATCCGATACGCCGAGCTGGCGGGCGCCCTCGGCGTCGCGGTGGGCGACCGGGTGCCGCTCGCCGCCGCCCGTTCCGGCGTGCTCGAGCTGCGCCGGCGCAAGGGCATGGTCATCGATCCGGCCGATCCGGACACCCGCAGCGTCGGATCGTTCTTCACCAATCCGATCCTCGACCCCGACCAGCTCGCCGACCTGGAGAAGCGCGTCGCCGAACGGCTCGGCCCGCAGGCCCGCCCGCCGCGCTACCCCGACCAGGACGGCCGTACGAAGACTTCGGCGGCGTGGCTGATCGAGCGGGCCGGCTTCACGAAGGGGTACGCTCGCGGCCCGGTGCGCATCTCGACCAAGCACACCCTCGCCCTGACCAACCCGGACGGCACCGCCCGTACCGCCGACCTGGTGAACCTGGCCAGGGAGGTACGGGACGGCGTCCGCGCCGCCTTCGGCGTGGACCTCGTCAACGAGCCCATTCTCGTCGGCGTCGAGATGTGACCCGCTGACCCTTCGAACCCCCCTACATCCCGAGGTGACGTCGTGCCATGGTTCCCGCCCGCGTGCGCCGGCAATGACCGCACGCGCACCGCGGTAACCGGCATGCGCGCTGTGGAGACGGAACGGCCGCGTTCGTCCGGGGAGTTGCCCTTTCAGGGAGGAGGTCACAGGTAAGGCGTGTCGGCGTTCCTGCTCAGCCTGGTAGTGATCTTCGTCGCCGAGCTCGGCGACAAGAGCCAGCTCATGGCGTTGACCTTCGCGACGCGGTTCCGGGCGCTGCCCGTGCTCGTCGGGATCTCCGTCGCCACCGCCCTCGTCCACCTGGCGAGCGTGGTGCTCGGTGCCGTGCTCGGTGCCGTGCTGCCGACGGGGCCCATCTCGATCCTGGCGGGGCTGG
Source organism: Streptosporangiaceae bacterium (assembly GCA_036378315.1). Lineage (GTDB taxonomy): Bacteria > Actinomycetota > Actinomycetes > Streptosporangiales > Streptosporangiaceae > CALAED01. The sequence continues at coordinate 8,487 of DASUWU010000177.1, forward strand.
CGTTCTTCGGCTTCGCCGCCTGGACGCTGCGCGGCGACGAGCTCACCGAGGACGAGCGCCGCAGGGCGACCACCGCGACGAGATCCGCGATGCTCGCCGTGGGCGGCGCGTTCTTCCTCGCCGAGCTCGGCGACAAGACGATGCTGGCGACGATCACGCTGGCGGCCGAGAGCCCGGGCGTGGCCGGGCTGATCGGCGTCTGGGCCGGCTCGACGGTCGGCATGGTGGCGGCCGACGCGCTGGCCATCGGGGTCGGCCGGCTGCTGGGCCGGCGGTTGCCGGAACGGGCGATCAAGATCGGGGCTGCCGTGGCCTTCGCCGTCTTCGGCGCGCTCCTCCTCATCGACGGCATCCGCATCCTGGTTTCCTGACCCTCATTTCCTGACCGCGGCGGCGAGCCAGGAGTCGATGCCGCAGAGGATCTCCTTCCGCAGGTGGTCAGGGGCCGCCGAGGCGCGCACCGAATCCCGGGCGAGCGCGGCGAGCTCCGCCGCCGAGAAGCCGTGCTCGGCACGGGCCAGCTCGTACTGCCTGGCCAGCCGCGCGCCGAAGAGCAGCGGGTCGTCGGCGCCCAGCGCGATCGGCACCCCGGCGTCGAACAGCCGGCGCAGCGGCACGTCCCTTGGCGTGGCGAAGACCCCGAGGCCGACGTTCGAGGTGGGGCAGACCTCGAGCGTCACACGGCGCTCGGCGAGCCGCCGCACGAGGGCCGGCTCATCGACCGCGTGCACGCCGTGGCCGATGCGGTCGGCGCCGAGCGCGTCCAGGCAGGCCGACACGCTCGCCGGGCCGAGCAGCTCGCCGGCGTGCGGCGCGGCCAGCAGCCCGCCGCGCTTGGCGATGCGGAACGCGCCGTCGAAGTCGTACGCCCGGCCGCGCCGTTCGTCGTTCGACAGGCCGAACCCGACCACTCCCTGGCTCGCGTACCGCACCGCCAGCCGGGCCAGGGTCTTGGCATCGAGCGGATGCCGGGTCCGGTTGGCCGCGATGATCACTCCGATCCCGACTCCGGTCGACGCCGCCGCCGACCTGGCGGCGTCCAGGATCAGCTCCACGGTGGCGGTGAGCCCGCCGAACCTGCCCGCGTAGCCGGACGGATCGACCTGGATCTCCAGCCACCGCGATCCGTCCGCCGCCTCGTCCTCAGCCGTCTCCGTGAGCAGCCGCCGCAGGTCGGCCGGTTCGCGCAGCACCGAGCGGGCGATGTCGTACAGCCGCTGGAACCGGAACCAGCCGCGCTCGTCCGTCGCGTGCAGCCGGGGCGGCCAGTCCTCGACCAGCGCGTCCGGCAGGTGCACGCCGTGCCCGCGGGCCAGCTCCACGAGTGTGGTGTGCCGCATCGAGCCCGTGAAGTGCAGATGCAGGTGGGCCTTGGGGAGGGCGGCCTCGGATGCGGCGCTGTCCATGACGCCATGGTGCCGGACCCTCACCACCCGCCGGGGCGCCGCCCGGGGGGTCCGCCCGGAAATCGGGGCGGAATTCCCGAACGTGCGTGCAACCCTCGGCGCCGGTCGAGCGTAAGTGAGGGGCGCGAGAGCAGTCAGGGACGACAGAGCCCGTTAGTGACAACGGAGTCAGCCGGAGACGTAAGCGTCTCGCGGGACATGAGGAAGGGATAGACGATGATCACCCTCAAGGCGGTGCTGGTGGGTTCGTCATGCGCCGGCGTGCTTGCTGTCGGTGGCGGCATCACGTACGCCACGGTCGGGGACTCACACGCCACGCACCCGAGCCACGTGACGGCGCCGGGCGCGGGGCCCGCCCTCGCCGCGCCCGACCACGCGCGGCCCGCGTGCCTGCCCAAGGCCGGCGGCGCGTCGCACGCACTGCCCAAGGCCGGCGACGTCCGGCAGGCCGTGCCCCAGCAGGCTCCGGCCATGCCGAACGCGGCCGATGCCCAGCGCGCGGCGGCGCAGGCGGGCCAGCAGGCGCAGGCGCAGCTGCGGCAGGCCCAGCAGCAGGCGCAGCAGGCACAGGGCGGAGCGGCCCCCGCCGCCGGCCTCCCCAAGGTCGACGGCGCGCAGGTGCCCGCGTCGAACGCGCCCGCCCCCGGGGTCCCAGGGACCAACTGCCTGCCGAGCGTGCCGGCCAAGGCCCCCAAGCCCTCGGTGCCGGCGACTCCGGCCCTGCCGAAGGTGCCGAACGTGCCCACCAAGGTCTCGTGTGACTCGGTCAAGCCGGCCGTCGTCCTGGGTGGCCCGGTCGAGCGGAAGGTCATCCTCTCGCATGGCTTGGGTCACGGCACCAAGCACGTCCGTGTGATCGTCCGCAAGGCGCACAAGCTCTGCGTGGTCACCGAGCGGTGGGTCGGCAGCGCCGGCCAGTGGCTGCAGGTCGAGCGCCTGCAGGTCCCGCAGCCGTACGGCCTCGACCAGCTGCGCGACGCGCTGCGGCTGCCGGCTGCCGGCGGCGTCCCGGTGAGCGTGTCCGGCCAGCGCGGCTGGATGACCCCGCTGGGCGGCGCGGTGCTGTGGTACTCCGAGGACGGCTTCGCGATGTGCGTGACCGGCAGCCCCGCGTACGCGACCCAGCTGCAGTCCGTTGCGGCGCAGCTGCAGCAGGCCGCCCAGCAGGGTTGATAGGCCGGTGCGGGTGGCTCCTGCGCGGGGAGCCGCCCGCACCCGTGCGGAAGACCTCCCGCGCAGGATAGGTTGACGGCTCGCACCGGACTCTCAGCCGAACGGAGCACCTTGAGGCGCCGAGACGATGAGTCATTCGTCGCGTTCGTGGCGGAACGGGGGACCGCGCTGCTGCGGACCGCCAGCTTGTTGTGCGCCAGCAAGGCGGACGCCGAAGACCTCCTGCAGACCGCGCTCGAGAAGACCTACCGGCACTGGGGCCGGTTGAGCGCCGAGGCCGATCCGGAACCGTACGTCAGACGGATCCTGGTGAACCTGACGATCAGCCGGGCCCGCCGGTGGCGGATCCTGCGCGAGGTGCACATGCCCAGCCCGCCCGAGGTACCGGCCGCGTCGGAGACGTACGCGGTCGAGCTCCGCGGGACGCTCATGGAGCAGCTGCGGAGGCTCGGCCCCCGGCAGCGGGCGGTGCTGGTGCTGCGCTACTGGGAGGACCAGCCGGAGTCGGAGATCGCGCGGATCCTCGGCTGTTCGGTCGGCACCGTGAAGAGCCAGGCCGCCCGCGGCCTGGCCAGGATGCGGGAGCTGATGGACGCCGACTCGCGCGACGAAGGACCGAGGAACGGGACGGGAACCGGAAACGGGACCTGCCCCGCGTCCGGGGGCGCCGAACCCGCCGCGGCGGACGGCCGGACGCCGGGCCGCCCGGCCTCCGGCCGCGAGCCGGGCGTCAACCGGACGGAGATACGCCAATCGGGGGGCCGGCACCGGAGCGTGCCGGCGAGGGGATGACGGCGGAGGGGAAGACGGACGATGGATCTCGAGCAGGAACTGCGGCAGGCGATGGCCGAGCACGTCGCCGGCGTGTCCGCGCCCGACGCGCTCGCCGAGCGGGCCAGGCGCGGCTATCGCAGGTCGGTCCGGGTGCGGGCGCTGACCGTCGGCGCGGTGGCCGCGGCCGTCGTCGCCATCGCCGCCATGCCCACGTACCAAGCATTTCGCCCCGAACCCGTGGGCGCGCCCGGGCGCGCGCACCCAGGCGGCGCGCCGGCGGGCAACCCCGCCGCGCCGTCGGCACGGACACAGACCCGGCCGGCGCCGGCCCCCACCGCGACCACCCCCGCTACGGCGCCGGCCGCCCGTCCGAACACCAGGCCACCCGCGCAGGCACACGGGACGGGCGGCGGTCGCGGCGGCCATCGCTCGCTGCTGACCTACCTGCCGGCCGGGCTCCGGCAGGTGGAGCCGTGCGCGACGACCAAGGCCACCGACCGGGAGACGATGTCGTGCCGGTGGAGCGGCGGGGGCGGAATGATCGAGGTCAGGGTCGTTCGCGGCCCAGTATTCGGGGGGCCGGCGGAGATCGGCTGGATGCCGCCGGTGCCGGTCCCGACTCACGTGCACGACCAGCCGGCGATTCGGGGTGAGTGGCCGAACGTGGGCAGCCAGGTGTCGTGGGTCGAAAGCTCCGGCGTCGGGGTCTGGGTCGGCGTGGGACGAGAGCTGGACGGTCGACTGATGCGCATCGCCGAGGGGGTGCGGGTCACCCCCTTCTGAGCCTGCCTCACCCGCCCGCCACCCCGGCGCCGAGCCCCGCCCGGTCGCAGGGGCCTCGTGCCTCCCCTCCCACCCACACGCAGGCCCCTGCGACCCTTTTCTTTACGCCGCTTTCTACGCCGCGCTCCGTCAGGCGGCCTCGGCGAGGAGCTTGGCCATGCGGGCGACGCCCTCGGCCAGGTCTTCGTCGCCCAGGGCGTAGGACAGCCGGAAGTAGCCGGGCGTGCCGAACGCCTCGCCGGGAACGACGGCCACCTCGGCCTCGTCGAGGATCACGCCGGCCAGCTCAACCGAAGTCTGTGGCCTGCGGCCGCGGATCTCCTTGCCGAGCAGGGCCTTGACCGACGGGTAGGTATAGAACGCGCCCTTGGGCTCAGGGCAGACGACCCCGGGGATCTCGTTCAGCATGCGCACCATGGTCTGGCGGCGGCGGTCGAACGCCGCCCGCATCTCGGCGACGGCGGACAGGTCGCCGGACACGGCGGCCAGCGCGGCGGCCTGCGCCACGTTGCAGACGTTGGAGGTGGCGTGCGACTGCATGTTCTGCGCGGCCTTGACCACGTCGGACGGGCCGATCAGCCAGCCGACCCGCCACCCCGTCATGGCGTAGGTCTTGGCGACCCCGTTGACCACGATCGTGCGGTCGGCGAGCTCGGGGACCTCGACCGGCATCGAGGAGAACTCGGCGTCGCCGTACACCAGGTGCTCGTAGATCTCGTCGGTGACGACCCACAGGCCGTGCTCGGCGGCCCAGCGGCCGATCGCGGCGACGTGCGCGCGCGGGTAGACCGCGCCGGTCGGGTTGGACGGCGAGACGAACAGCAGCACCTTCGTCCGGTCGGTGCGGGCGGCCTCGAGCCGCTCGACGGCGGCCAGGTAACCGCTCGTCTCGTCGGTCGGCACCTCCACGGGCACCCCGCCGGCCAGCCTGATGGCCTCGGGATAGGTCGTCCAGTAGGGGGTGAGCAGCAGGACCTCGTCGCCCGGGTCGAGCAGCGCGGCGAACGCCTCGTAGACGGCCTGCTTGCCGCCATTGGTGATCAGCACCTGGCTCGCGTCGACCTCGAAGTCGCTGTCGCGGCGGGTCTTCGCGGCCACCGCGGCGCGCAGCTCGGGCAGCCCGCCCGCGGGGGTGTAGTGGTGGAACCGCGGCTCGCGGCACGCCGCCGCGGCGGCGTCCACGATGTAGCCGGGGGTGGGGAAGTCGGGCTCGCCCGCGCCGAACCCGATGACCGGCCGGCCGGCGGCCTTCAGTGCCTTGGCCTTGGCGTCGACGGCAAGGGTCGCGGACTCTGATATCGCGGCGACACGCGCGGAGATTCGGCTCATGGCCCCATCGTCGCAGATGGTGAGCGGCGGGTTCAGCTTGATTATCGGCTGTGGATAACGTGTCCGGCCGGCCGGTTCGACGTGTGCGTCGTTCGTTACGTACACTGCCTCATCTAGTAGTGATGCGGAGTACGGCCGCGGCGGCTACCGTGGACGGAAAGCGTCACGCGCAAAGGGCAGTAGCTCAATTGGCCAGAGTCCCGGTCTCCAAAACCGGTGGTTGGGGGTTCGAGTCCCTCCTGCCCTGCGGAGTGCGGACAACGCACGAGGTGTCCGGGGCATCGTCATGTCGATGCCCGGGGCTGCGGCGCGGCGGACACGACCGATGAAGTGAACGGCGGCACAGATGGCGACTGGTACCGACAGCAAGCCCGCGAAAGAAGACAAGGGAAGGCCACGGCGCAGGTGGCCCAACCCGATGCTCTTCGTGCGGCAGGTCATCGGTGAGCTCAGGAAGGTCATCTGGCCGACCCGCAAGAACCTCATCAGCTACACGACCGTGACGCTGGTCTTCGTGCTTATCATGGTCGGCATCGTTTCCCTGATCGACTACGGGTTGACGAAGGCCGTTTTCGCGGTGTTCACCTGAGCCCGCGACCGGCGTAGGGCCGGCGCTCGGCGCCCCGCCGCTCCACTTCGACACAGGGGCCGTACCACCCCAACACACACATAGTCCCAAGAGAGAGAGTCACCGTGTCCGAGTCCCCACAGCCCCGCGACGAGGCCGTCGAGGAGGCCCAGTCGCCGGACGAGGCGGCCGTGGCCGCCGCCGAGGGGGCTGTCGTTCCATCGGGCGGGGAAGGCGGGGAAGAGGAGATGGAGCTCGCGGCGGTCGACGACGAGAAGGCCGACGAGGACGAGAAGCCCGCCGACGAGACCATCGAGACCATCGAGGCCGTCGAGCCCGTCGCCGACGCCGAGGACGCCGAAGCGTCCGACGAGGACGAGGACGAGGAGCCGGCGGTTCCGGCCGACCCGCTGGCCGAGTTCAAGGCGCAGCTGCGCATGCAGCCGGGCGAGTGGTACGTCGTGCACTCCTACGCCGGTTACGAGAACCGCGTGAAGACCAACATCGAGACCAGGACGCAGTCCCTCAACATGGAGGACTACATCTTCCAGGTCGAGGTCCCGCAGCACGAGGTGACCGAGGTCAAGGGCGGCAAGCGCCAGAAGGTCAACGAGAAGGTGCTGCCCGGCTACATCCTGGTCCGCATGGAGCTCACCGACGAGTCATGGGCCGCGGTGCGCAACACCCCCGGCGTCACCGGCTTCGTCGGGCTGTCGAGCACCCCGTCGCCGCTCAGCCTGGACGAGGTGGCCAACCTGCTCGCGCCCGAGCCGGAGGAGCAGGCCAAGGCCCCGGAGGCCGCCAAGGTGGCGACCGTCGACTTCGAGGTCGGCGAGTCGGTCACGGTCATGGACGGCCCGTTCGCCACGCTGCCGGCCACGGTCAACGAGATCAACGCCGAGGCCCAGAAGCTCAAGGTGCTCGTCTCGATCTTCGGTCGGGAGACCCCCGTCGAGCTCTCGTTCAACCAGGTCGCCAAGATCTGACGGATATCCTTCTCACAGACGTCCCCGCCCTCCGCGGGGCCGGCCCCGACACCGCGGCCCGAGTTCCAGCCGCGGTGTTGCCCGTGACGCGGGAGTAGGGGCCACGGCACAACCGGAACGCAAAGGATCTGCAGAGCATGCCTCCGAAGAGGAAAGTCAGCGCGGTCGTCAAGGTCCAGCTCCAGGCGGGCCAGGCGACGCCGGCGCCGCCCGTGGGCACCGCGCTCGGCCCGCACGGCGTCAACATCATGGACTTCTGCAAGCAGTACAACGCGGCCACGGACGCCCAGCGCGGCAACGTGATCCCCGTAGAGATCACCATCTACGAGGACCGCTCGTTCACCTTCGTCACCAAGACCCCGCCGGCGGCGCAGCTCATCCTCAAGGCCGCCGGCATCGAGAAGGGGAGCGGCACGCCGCACAGCGCCAAGGTCGGCACGGTCACCCGCGACCAGATCCGCGAGATCGCGCAGACCAAGATGCCCGACCTCAACGCCAAGGACATCGACGCCGCCGAGAAGATCGTCGCCGGCACCGCCCGTTCGATGGGCATCGAGGTCAAGTAGGCGCAGCCGGTGCCGTGACGCCGGAGGCGCGACGAACAAGCAGGGTGGGAGGGCCCGCGCTGGCCCGCTACCACGAACCCCCAGCGAGGGAGCAGACATGAAGCGCAGCAAGGGTTACCGCAACGCCAGCCAGGCGATCGACCGCGAGCGGCTCCACACGCCGGTCGAGGCGGTCCGGCTGGCCAAGCAGACGTCGACGACCAAGTTCGACGCGACCGTCGAGGTCGCGCTCCGGCTGGGCGTCGACCCGCGCAAGGCCGACCAGATGGTCCGCGGCACGGTCAACCTGCCGCACGGCACCGGCAAGACCGCCCGCGTGCTGGTCTTCGCCGGCGGCGCCAAGGCCGACGAGGCCAGGGCGGCCGGCGCCGACTTCGTCGGGTCCGACGACCTGATCGAACGGATCCAGGGTGGCTTTCTCGACTTCGACGCCGTCGTCGCGAGCCCCGACATGATGGGCAAGGTCGGCCGGCTCGGCCGGGTGCTCGGCCCGCGCGGCCTGATGCCGAACCCGAAGACCGGCACGGTCACCACCGACGTGGCCAAGGCCGTCACCGACATCAAGGGCGGCAAGATCGAGTTCCGGGTGGACCGGCACGCGAACCTGCACTTCATCATCGGCAAGGCGTCGTTCTCCGATCTGCAGCTCGTGGAGAACTACGCGGCCGCGCTCGAGGAGGTCCTGCGGCTCAAGCCCGCGGCCGCCAAGGGCCGGTACGTCAAGAAGGTGACGTTCACGACGACGATGGGCCCGGGCATTCCGGTCGATCCCAACCTGACCCGCGGCATCACGGCCGAGCTGGACGAGGTCGCGGCCGCGAGCTGAGCCGCCGGCCGCGCGCCCGAGCCGGGTGAGCGTAGCCAGGTATTCGTCACGTCGAGGGGTGCCCGCCGTGCAGGCGGGTACCCCTTTCGGCGTCGTGGTAGACGTTCTCGGCACCGCACGTCGTCGCCCGCGGCTACGGCCACGGGACGGCATCCCCTACGCCGGGGGACGCAGGGGAATGACGCCGGATTGGTACCAGCGGGGGATGCCCGGCGATCGCCGGAGAACCAGACTGAGACCCAACACGTCTCATCTAGGACCACGAACCGATCCAAACTCGGGAGACATCATCTCATGAGCCGTCGATTCGCCGCGGGTACCGCGGTGGGCGCCACCCTCGTGCTCTCTCTCACCGGCTGTTTCGGTGACTCCGGCAGCGGCTCGGCCGGCGGCGGCATGCAGCTGACCGCGGCCCAGGTGCTCGAGAAGGCGTCCCAGAAGACCGACCAGGTCGACACGTTCAAGGCCGACTTCACCATGAACATCGGCAGCCAGCAGGGCGCCATGAACATGCACGCGATCGGCCAGTTCCGGTTGCGCCCGAGCGTGGCGTTCACCATGAACGTCGACAAGATGAGCATGGGCGGCCAGTCGATGCCGGTCGGCGCCATCCAGGTGGTGTTCGTCGACAAGGTCATCTACATGAAGAGCCCCCAGCTCTCGCAGGCCACCGGCGGCAAGCCGTGGCTCAAGCTCGACCTGGGCAAGCAGGCCCAGCAGTCCGGCTTCAGCCTCGACGCCCTGATGAACCAGTCCGAGCAGGTCAACCCGGCTGAGCAGACCAAGATGCTGACGGCGTCCAAGGACGTGCGGCAGGTCGGCACCGAGACCGTCAACGGCGTCAAGACGACGCACTACACCGGGTCGATCACCATCTCGGAGGCGCTGGCCAAGCTGGACGCCAAGGCTCGCCAGCAGCTCCAGAAGGTCTACAACCAGGCCGGCGCCGACAAGATCAACTTCGATCTGTGGGCGGACGACCAGCAGCTGCCGCGCAAGCTGACCACCCGGCTCGCCATCCCGCAGGCCACCACGAGCAGCACGATCATCTACGAGGACTACGGCACGCCGGTCCACGTGTCCGCGCCGCCCGCCGACCAGGTGGGCCAGCTGCGCGGCCTCGGCGGCAACTAGCGGCAAGTAGATGTACTGACCCGGCTCGCGCCGGCCGCCCTCCGCCGATTTGGCGGCGGGCGGCCGACCGCGTACCCTTTCCACTGCCGAAGACCGCCGGTCGTCACCCCCACGGGTGACCGAAGGTCCGTACCGCGTCTCACCGCGAGACGCAGCCGGGCGACCCGCGCAGGCAGAGCCGACAGCTTGTCCGCATGGCCACCTGGCCATGGGTCAACGCCCCGGAGCGCCTGCGCCGGGGCGTTCTTGTGTGTATGGGCCACCGGCACAGATGGAAGGAGGCCCATGGCGAGGGCGGACAAGGCAGCGGCCGTCGCCGAGCTCACGAACGAGTTCAAGAGCTCGAACGGTGCGGTGCTGACCGAGTACCGCGGGCTGACCGTGGCGCAGCTCCGCCAGCTGCGCCAGGATCTCGGCGACAACGCGAAGTTCGCCGTGGTGAAGAACACGCTGACCAAGCTGGCCGTCAAGGACGCGGGCATCGAGGCGGGCCTGGGCGAGCTGCTCCAGGGTCCGTCGGCCATCGCGTTCGTCAAGGGCGACGTGGTCGAGGCCGCCAAGGGCCTGCGTGACTTCGCCAGGGCCAACCCGCTCCTGGTGATCAAGGGCGGCGTCATCGACGGCAGGCCGATGACGCCGGACGAGATCTCCACGCTCGCCGACCTCGAGTCCCGCGAGGTTCTGCTGGCGAAGCTGGCGGGCGCGATGAAGGCGTCGATGGCGAACGCGGCCGCGACGCTCAACGCGCTGCCGACCCAGCTCGCCCAGCTTGCCGAGGCGCTGCGCGTCAAGCGCGAGGAGTCGGGCGAGCAGGCCGCGCAGGCCGAGCCCGGCGGGACGAGCGAGCCGAGCGAGCCGAGCGAGGCGACCGAAGCGACAGAGCCCGAGACCCAGCCCGCCGCCGGCTGATCCGGCCGGCGACCAGGAACCGAACGTAGAACGGCCGGCGAGCGACCCGGCACGACCCGAAGGACTAACCCGATGGCGAAGCTCAGCACCGACGAACTGCTCGACACCTTCAAGGAGATGACCCTTCTCGAGCTGTCGGAGTTCGTGAAGAAGTTCGAAGAGGTCTTTGACGTCAAGGCCGCCGCGCCCGTCGCGGTCGCCGCCGCCCCCGGCGCGGCCGCCGCCCCGGCCGAGGCCGCCGAGGAGCAGGACGAGTTCGACGTCCTCCTCGAGGCAGCCGGCGACAAGAAGATCCAGGTCATCAAGGAGGTCCGGTCTCTCACCAGCCTCGGGCTCAAGGAGGCCAAGGACCTCGTCGACGGCGCGCCCAAGCCGCTGCTCGAGAAGGTCAACAAGGAGGCCGCCGACAAGGCCCGCGAGGCCCTGGAGAAGGCCGGCGCGACGGTCACCGTCAAGTAAGCGGCCGCGCGCTCCGTACCATCCGGTGCCCCGAGCGGGCACCACGTCGAGGGCGGTCACCCACCCGGGTGACCGCCCTCGGTCATCCCCCCGCACGCCAGGTGACGGTGGGGTGCCATGGACGGTTGTGACCGATGAGGTCGCTCGCTAGGCTGATGCCGCGAACGTAACGATCCGCTTACACCCGTAGCGATTTCCGCGTTGTCGCCGGCAGATCCCCTTCCCTTTTGTCGATTCGTCGCTACGGTAGGTGGACTGGCTAATGGCTACCGGCCGGTAGCCATTGGCTCGTGGCGGAAAGTGACAACCTGCTCCCGTACAGGGTTCCGGATTCCCCCGGCCGGACGAAGGGTCGCACGTGGGCGTCGAGATCAGGGTCGAAGGACTGACCAAGGCCTTCGGACGTCAGGTCATCTGGGAAGACGTGTCGCTGACGATGCCCGCCGGCGAGATCTCCGTGCTCCTCGGGCCGTCCGGCACCGGCAAGTCCGTCTTCCTCAAGACCCTCGTCGGCCTGCTCCGCCCCGAGCGCGGCCACATCTGGATCGGCGACCGCGACCTGCCGCACCTGTCCGAGCATCTGCTGTACGAGACGCGCAAGCTGTTCGGCGTCCTGTTCCAGGACGGCGCGCTCTTCGGCTCGATGAACCTCTTCGACAACATCGCCTTCCCGTTGCGCGAGCACACGAAGAAGTCCGAGCGCGAGATCCGCGGCATCGTCATGGAAAAGATGGAGATGGTCGGTCTCCTCGGCGCCGAGGGCAAGCTGCCCGGCGAGATCTCCGGCGGCATGCGCAAGCGGGCCGGCCTGGCCCGCGCCCTCGTCCTCGACCCCGAGATCATCCTCTTCGACGAGCCGGACTCCGGCCTCGACCCGGTGCGCACGTCCTACCTCAACCAGCTCATCGTCGACCTGAACGCCGAGACCGGGGCGACGTTCCTCATCGTCACCCACGACATCAACACCGCCCGCACCGTCCCCGACAACATCGGCCTGCTGTTCCGCCGCGAGCTCGTCATGTTCGGCCCGCGCGAGATGCTGCTGTCCAGCGACGAGCCGGTCGTACGGCAGTTCCTCAACGCGCGCAAGCACGGCCCGATCGGCATGTCGGAAGAGAAGGACATCTCCGAGCTCGAGGCCGAGGCCGAGATGGGGCACGACCCGGGCCGGCTGCCGCCGATCCCGCCCCAGCTCATGCCGAGCGACGGCAGGGTGCGGCGTACCCAGCAGCCGCCTGGCGCGTGGCTGCGCGAGCACGGCATCACCCCGCCGCCCGGCTCGTTCGTCGACGACACGGGCCGCAACTGGGTCGAGGAGTGGCCGCGCTACGTCGCCGCCATGTCGGCGCCCAGCCACGCGGCCGACGCCTGGACCTCCGCCGAGCCCCCGGGAGGAACCGAACGATGACCGCGCCCACCAGGCGCCAGGGGGGCGGCGACCAGCGAGGCGGAGCGGCGGGGGCGGCGCCGCGCCGTGCCACCGCGCCCGGCCCGTTCGTCAGGTTCACCGATGGCGCCGTCAACCTCACCGTGAAGGAACCCGGCCGGTTCTTCGCCCTGTCCCTCGACACGCTGCGGGCGACCTTCAGGTGGCCGTTCCAGTGGCGCGAGTTCATCCAGCAGGCCTGGTTCATCGTCAGCGTCACCGTCGTCCCGACCGCGCTGGTCGCCATCCCGTTCGGCGCCGTGCTGTCGCTCCAGGTCGGCGGGCTCATCCGCCAGCTCGGCGCGCAGTCGTACACCGGCTCGACCGCCGTGGTCGCGATCGTCCGGGAGGCCGCGCCGATCGTCACCGCGCTGCTCATCGCCGGCGCCGCCGGCTCGGCCATGTGCGCCGACCTCGGCTCGCGGAAGATCCGCGAGGAGATCGACGCGATGGAGGTGCTCGGCATCAACCCGCTGCAGCGCCTGGTCGTGCCGCGCATGCTGGCCTGCGCGTTCATCGGGCTGTTCCTGAACGGACTCGTCTCCGTCGTCGGCATCGCCGGGGGCTACGTGTTCAACGTCATGCTCCAGGGCGGCACGCCGGGCGCCTACCTGGCGTCGTTCAACGGCATGGCCCAGCTTCCCGACCTCTACCAGGCCGAGCTCAAGGCGTTCTGCTTCGGGATCACGGCCGGGCTGGTCGCCGCGTACAAGGGCCTGAACGCCAGGGGCGGACCGAAGGGCGTGGGCGACGCGGTCAACCAGACCGTCGTCATCACCTTCATGCTCCTGTTCCTGGAGAACTTCGTGCTCAGCGCGCTGTACTTCCAGTTCGTGCCGCAGAAGGGGATGTGATGCGCCCCGTGAGCGAGCGAGGGACCAGCGACGAGGGAAGCGCGCATCGCACAGCGCGCCGAGGACACGCGCGGGAGGCTCGATGAGTATGACCCGCCGTACGCTGAGGACGGCATCCCGGGCGGCCTCCGTCCCGCTCGACAGGCTGGACGACTTCGGCCACCAGATCTCGTTCTACGCGCGCACGTTCGCCTGGGTCGGCCGGGCCGTGCCGCGCTACCGCACCGAGGTGATGCGGCTGCTGGCCGAGGTCAGCCTCGGCGCCGGCGGGCTCGCGGTCATCGGCGGCAGCGCCGCGATCGTCGCGTTCATGACGTTCTTCACCGGCACCGAGGTGGGCCTGCAGGGCTACAACGCGCTCAACCAGATCGGCTCGGCCGCCTACACCGGGTTCGTCTCCTCGTACTTCAACACGCGCGAGCTGGCGCCGCTGGTCAGCGCGCTGGCGCTGTCGGCGACGGTCGGCTGTGGCTTCACCGCCCAGCTCGGCGCCATGCGGATCAGCGACGAGATCGACGCGCTCGAGGTCATGGCCGTGCCGTCGCTGCCGTTCCTGGTGACCACCCGGCTGGTCGCCGGGCTGGTGGCGGTGATCCCGCTGTACGTGATCGGGCTGCTGGCGTCCTACGGCGCGACCCGGACGATCGTCACGCTCTTCTTCCAGCAGTCCACCGGCACCTATGACCACTATTTCGGGTTGTTCCTGCCGCCGTACGACATCCTGTGGTCGTTCGGAAAAGTCGTGATCTTCGCGACGATGGTGATGCTGATCCACTGCTACTACGGCTACCACGCGTCGGGCGGCCCGGCCGGAGTGGGCGTCGCCGTCGGCCGGGCCGTCCGCACCAGCATCGTCGTCATCAACATCGCCGACCTCATGCTCGGTCTGGCGATCTGGGGCGCCACCACCACCGTACGGATCGCGGGGTGACGGCGATGGGCACCCTGCGCTTCCGGCTGTACGGCGTGATCTTCCTGGTCGTCGTCGCGCTGCTGCTCGCGCTGACCGTGGCGCTCTACCAGAAGCGGTTCACCCCCGTGGTGCACGTGACGCTGCGGAGCGACCGCGCCGGCCTGCAGCTGCTGCCGCGCTCGGACGTCAAGGTGCGCGGGCTGATCGTCGGCGAGGTGCGGGGCATCAGGTCGACCGGCGACGGCGCCTCGCTCGACCTGGCGATCAACAAGAACAAGGCGCCGCTCATCCCCGCCAACGTCTCGGCGCGGCTGCTGCCCAAAACCCTCTTCGGCGAGAAGTACGTCGACCTCGTCCTGCCGCAGCGACCCGGGCCGGCCATCCACAACGGCGCGGTCATCGCCCAGGACCGGACCAGGGCCGCCATCGAGATCAACACGGTGCTCGACGACCTGCTGCCGCTGCTGCGGGCGGTGCAGCCGGAGAAGCTGAACGCCACGCTCAACGCGCTGGCCACCGCCCTGCAGGGCCGCGGCGACCAGCTCGGCCGCGACGCCGCGCAGCTCGATGTGGTGCTGCGCGAGTACAACCCGAAGCTGCCGACCATCGTCCACGACCTGAACGCGCTCGCCGACGTCTCCGACATCTACGCCGCCGCCGCGCCCGACCTGCTCAGGGTGCTGCGCGACCTGGACGTCACCGAGCGCACGATCGTGGCCAAGAAGGCGACGATCGAACAGCTCATCCCCGCCGTCACCGGCCTCGCCGACCAGGGCAGGCGGTTCGTCGACGCGAACGGCCCCAAGCTGATCGGGGTCAACATCGTCACCCGGCCGGCACTCGAGCTGCTCGCCACCTACTCGCCCGAGTTCCCGTGCGTGTTCAAGGGCCTCGTCACCCTGCAGCCGCGGGCCGAGCAGGCCGTCGGCGGCGCCAACCCCAACGTCAACATCACGCTGGAGATCACCAAGCCGCGCCCGCCGTACAAGAGCCCGCTCGACCTGCCCGAGGAGAAGGACTTCCGCGGCCCCCGCTGCTACGGCCTGCCCAACCCCAAGGTCCCCTTCCCCGAATACACGGCGCTGGACGGCACGCAGGACGACGTGTGGTGGCGGCGGGCCCGTGCGCTGTCCGGCGTGTTCGTCCAGCCGGGCGCCGGCATGACCGACGCGCAGTCGATCAAGAGCCTGATCGGCCCGCTCACCCACACTCCGGCCGGCCAGGTCTCCGACTCCACCGTGCTGTTGTGGGATCCGCTGTTCCAGGGATCGGTGGTGACGATGCGATGACGCAGAGCCGGGGAGCGCGACCATGAGGGGCACGACAGGGGCCGCGGCCAAGTTGCTGATCTTCGTCGTCGTCACGACGCTGGCCACCGGCATGCTCGCCGTGACCATCGCGGGCACCCGCTTCGGCAGCAACCGGACGTATCGCGCGATCTTCACCGACGCGGCCGGGCTGCTCAGCGGCGACGACGTCCGGGTGGCCGGGGTACGGGTCGGCGAGGTCAAGAAGATCTCCCTCTACCAGGGACATCTGGCCGCGGTCACCTTCACCGTGGCCAAGGACGGGCCGTTCAGCGCCGGGATGCCCAGGTCGACGCTGGCCCAGATCCGCTACCGCAACCTGGTCGGGCAGCGCTACGTCAGCCTGGCCGAAGGGCCGGGCACGCAGGGCGACCTGCTGCCGCCGGGCGGCACCATCCCGGTGGCGCAGACGCAGCCGGCGCTCGATCTGACCACGCTCTTCAACGGCTTCCGCCCGCTGTTTCGGGTGCTCGAGCCGGCCGACGTCAACAAGCTCGCCTTCCAGATCGTGCAGACCCTGCAGGGCGAGGGCGGCACGGTCAACAGCCTGCTCGCGCACGTGGCGTCGCTGACCAACACCATCGCCGACCGCGACAGGGTCATCGGCGACGTGATCGACAACCTCAACCAGGTGCTCGGCACGATCGACGAGCGGCGGGTGCAGCTCGGCCAGCTCATCGGCCAGCTCCAGTCGTTCGTCACCGGCGTGGCCGGCGACCGCCAGGCGATCTTCGACTCGCTCAGCCAGATCAACGACCTGACCGGTGTCACCTCCGACCTGCTGCTCCAGGCCCGCCCGTCGCTCAAGAACGACATCGCCGGGCTGAACAAGCTGGCCGGCACGCTGGCCGACCACGGCGGCACCCTCGACACCACGTTGCGCCGCACCCCCGACCGGCTGAACCAGCTCGCCAGGGCGTCGTCCTACGGCTCGTGGTTCAACTTCTACCTGTGCAGCTTCGACGCCAGGATCGTGCTGCCCGGCGGTCCGGCGTTCCAGACGCCGACGGTCGTGAACGACAACGAGAGGTGCAAGTGATGGCCGGCCGCAGATCGGCGCGGCCGGCGCCGAGGGGGTGGACGTGATGCGCGTCCCGTTCCGGGAGCGGAATCCGGTGCCCATCGGGCTCGCCGGCCTGGCCGCGATCGCCGTCGCCCTCTTCGCCGTCCTGAACCTGTCCAGCATCCCCTTCATCGGCGGCGGCACCACATACACCGCGGCGTTCGCCGAGGCCGCCGGCCTGAAGAAGAACGAAGAGGTCAGGATCGCCGGCGTCAAGGTCGGCAAGGTCACCGGGCTCGACCTGCAGGGCGACCATGTCAAGGTCACCTTCCAGGTCGACAAGGGCGTCAGGCTGGGCGACCTCACCCGCGCCGAAATCAAGATCAAGACCGTGCTCGGCTCCCACTACCTCGCGCTCGACCCGCGCGGTCCCGGCCGGCAGGATCCGCACCAGCAGATCCCGGTCTCGCGTACGGCGACGCCGTTCGAGATCGTCCCGGCGGTGAGCCAGCTCAGCCAGCGGGTCGAGGCCATCAACGTCAAGGAGCTGGCCAGATCGTTCGACACGCTGTCGGCGACGTTCAAGGACTCGCCGGCCGAGGTGCGCGCCTCGCTGCGCGGCCTGCGCCGGCTGTCCACCACGATCGCCTCCCGCGACGACCAGCTCCACGAGCTGGTCGGCCGGGCCAAGAACGTGACGCAGGTGCTCGCCGACCGCAACCAGCAGATCGTCAAGCTGATCGACGACGCCGACACGATCCTGCGCGCCGTGCAGGCCCGCCGCGCGGTCATCCACCAGCTCCTCATCAACACGGTGGCGCTGACGCAGCAGCTCAACGGCCTGATCGCGGACAACCAGGCGCAGCTGGGACCGGCCCTGGACAACCTGCAGCGGGTCAACCGGATCCTGCTGAAGAACCAGGACAACCTGGACCGGCTGATCCGGCTCTGGGCGCCGTTCGCCGGCCAGTTCACCGACGCCGCCGGCACCGGCCGGTGGTTCGACAGCTACATCCAGAACCTCATCCCGATCCCCGCCCACGTCGAGACCGGCACCCAGGGAGGCGGCGCGCAGCAGAACCAGAAGCAGTCGAACGGGCAGCGCGACGGCGGGCAGCCGGGGTCCACCCCTTCGTCCAACCCGTTGCCCCTCCTTCCGTGAGTGACCTCCCATGAGTTCCGTGAGCAGGCAGGTGCAGGTGTCGCGATCAACCATCCTCAGGGCCGGGGTCGCCGTGCTCGTCGTGGCGCTGGTGGCGGGCCTCGTGGCGGTCCTCTGGCCGGACCACCCGCAGCGCCGGCTGACCGGCTACTTCACCGCCACCGTCGGTCTCTACCCGGGCGCCGACGTCCGGGTGCTCGGCATCCGCGTCGGCAAGGTCACCAAGATCACACCGGTCGGCCGGTCCGTGCGGGTCGAGATGTCGTACGACGCGAACCGGAAGATCCCGGCGAACGCCCAGGCCGTCATCGTCAACCAGTCACTGGTGGCCGACAGGTACGTCCAGCTCACCCCCGTCTACCGCGGCGGCGCCACGCTGGCCGACCGCGCGACGCTGCCGCTCACCCGCACCGTGACCCCGGTCGAGATCGACGACATCACCGGCAGCCTGGACAACCTGAACAAGGCGCTCGGGCCGAGCGGCGCCAACGCGAACGGCTCGCTGTCGCGGCTGCTGCAGGTGGGCTCGGACACCCTGACCGGCCAGGGCGACGACATCAGGGCCACGATCGGCGACTCGGCCAAGGTGCTCAGCACGCTGAGCGAGGACCGCAAGGACATCACCGCCAACATCGAGAACCTGCGGCAGATCACCGAGGCGCTGGCGGTCAACGACGGCGAGGTGCGCGACTTCAACGGCCATCTGGCCCAGGTGTCGGCGCAGCTCGCCGGGGAGCGCGACGACCTGCGCGCGGCGCTGTCCGCGCTCGGCCCCACGCTGCGGAACCTGTCCAAGTTCGTCCGGGGCAACCGCAGCCGGCTGGCGGCGAGCGTCCGGCAGCTCGCCCAGATCACTTCGGTGCTGGTCAAGGAACGCGACAAGCTCGGCGACTTCCTGACCTCCGCGCCCGTCGGCATCAGCAACCTGTCGCACGCCTACGACCCGATCAGCGGCACCCTCGACACCCGGACCGACCTGCGCCAGTTCGACAACCTCGCGACGTGGGTCTGCTCGCTCGCCTTCTCGCTGGGCACGCCGCCCGACCAGTGCGAGGCGCTGCTCACCCCGATCAACCCCGTCGGCCAGCAGCTCGACCTGCTGCAGGCCGACCTGTCGTGGGTCACCGCGCTGACCACGAGCTACAACCCGATCCCGCCGCCCCCTGACGCGTTCGGCCCTGGCGGCCGGCCGTCGTCCAAGCAGGGAAAGCCGGCCGGCTCGGCGAAGCCGAAGCAGCAGCAGGCGCAGTCGCCGCCGGCGGCGCAGCGCGGGGTGGGCGGGTTGCTACCCGGAGGAGGTGCCCCGTGAGCCGACCCGTGAGCCGACCCGTCAGCCGCGCATCAGGCCGGCTGCGTCCGGTCCTCGCCGCGGTCGGCGCCACCGCGCTCGCGGCCGGCGCCGCCGCCGGCTGCTCGTTCCGCGGCGCCGAGTCGCTGCCGCTGCCCGGCGGCCCCAACCTCGGCGGGCATCCGTACCAGATAAAGATCGACTTCGCGAACGTGCTCGACCTCGTGCCGCACTCGGTCGTCAAGGTGAACGACGTCTCCGTCGGCGAGGTCACCGGCATCCGGCTCGACGGCTGGCACGCCAGGGTCACCTGCAAGGTCCGCGGCGACGTCGCGCTGCCGGACAACGCGATCGCGACCGTCAGCCAGACGAGCCTGCTCGGCGAGAAGTTCGTCGCGCTGTCCAGGCCGGCCGACGAGCCGCCCGAGGGACGTCTCGCGCAGGGCGACCTGATCCCGCTGTCGCGTACGTCCCGGAGCACCGAGGTCGAGGAGGTGCTGTCCGCGCTGTCCGCGTTGCTCAACGGCGGCGGCATCGAGCAGATCTCCACGATCACGCACGAGCTGAACGTCGCGCTGAGCGGACGTACCGACACCATCCGCGACGTGCTGGACCAGGTCGACACCTTCGTCGGCACGCTCGACCGCAACAAGGACTCCATCACCAGGGCGATCGACAGCATCGACCGGCTCACGGCCAAGCTGGCGGCGGAGAAGGCGACGATCGCGCGGACGCTGGAGGGGACGGGGCCGGCGCTCAAGATCCTCAACCAGAACCGGGCCGACCTGACGAAGATGCTCGTCAGCCTGAGCAAGTTCGGCCAGGCCGCGACCAGGGTGATCAACGCGTCGCGGGACGACCTGCTGGCCAACCTGCGGGCCCTGCAGCCCGTCCTGGACAATCTCAACAAGGCCGGCGCCGACCTGCCGAACGGCCTGGAGACCCTGCTGACGTTCCCGTTCCCGCCGACCGCGACCAACGCGCTGCGCGGCGACTTCGCCAACCTCCACATCACGCTCGACCTCGATCTCGGCGTGCTCGCGCACAACC
This sequence comes from Streptosporangiaceae bacterium, assembly GCA_036378315.1. Taxonomy (GTDB): domain Bacteria; phylum Actinomycetota; class Actinomycetes; order Streptosporangiales; family Streptosporangiaceae; genus CALAED01. The sequence continues at coordinate 28,403 of DASUWU010000177.1, forward strand.
TGCTCGGCGGCACGGCGCTCGAAGGGCTGGTCAAGCAGCAGGACAGGATGCGCGACCTGATCCAGCCGCCGGACCTCACGCTGCCGCAGACCCCGCCCGGCGTGCTGCCGCCGGCCGGGCTCCCCGGGCTGCAGCCGGGCGGCGGCGGAGCCGGCGGTGCGGGCGGTGGCGGCGGCCTGCTGCCCGGCCTGCCGGGCGGCGGTCCGGCGGGCGGCCAGCCGAGCCAGACGCCGGGCGGGACGCCGAGCGGCCGGCCGAGCGGCATCGGCGGGCTGTTGCCGCCGCTGTCGTCGGGGCCGCTCGACCCGGCCGGCGGCGAGCGGCCGGCCGCCACCGGCCAGGGAGGGGGCGTGGCGTGATCCTCAAACGCGGCGTCAAGCTGCAGCTCATCGTCTTCGCGCTGATCACGGTCCTCGGCATCGGCTACACGGCGGTACGGTTCGTCGGCATCGGGCGCGGCGTGCTCAACCGCGGCTACGTGGCGTACGTCGACCTCACCGACTCGGGCGGCATCTTCACCAACGCCGAGGTCACCTACCGGGGCGTGACGGTCGGCCGGGTCGGCCCGATCGAGCTGACCCGCGACGGGCTGCGGGTGCGGCTCAACCTCGACCGCGGCCACCACATCCCGCGCGACACGGTCGCGATCGTCGCGAACCGCTCGGCGGTCGGCGAGCAGTACATCGACCTGCGTCCGCGCAGCGACGGCGGGCCCTACCTGGACAGCGGGGCGCCGTACACCATCCCGCGCCAGGACACCAGGCTGCCGGTCTCGACCGAGGAGTTGCTCGGCAACCTGGACAAGCTGGTGGCCTCGGTCAGCCCGCGCGACCTCGCCACCGTGGTGAACGAGCTGGACAAGGCGTTCGCCGGCTCGGCGGCCGACCTGCAGTCGATCCTCGACTCCAGCGACCGCCTGCTCAAGGAGGCCGACGCCGACTTCCCCGCCGCCTCCGACCTGCTGGACGCCGGCCGGGTGGTGCTCGACACGCAGCGCGCCGAGGGGACCAACATCCGCTCGTTCGCGCGGAACCTGGCCCTGCTGACCGACGAGCTGCGTCGCGACGATCCCGACCTGCGCGGCCTGCTGGACAGCACGACGCCGGCGGCGACCGACACCAGCCGGCTGATCAGCGACCTGTCGCCCACGCTGCCGGTGCTGCTGGCGAATCTCACCTCGACGGGCCAGGTCATCGCCTCGCGCATCGACGGCCTGCGGACGTTGCTCATCCTGTACCCGGCCACGCTGGCCGGCGGGTTCACCACGACGCCCGGCGACGGCACCGAGCACTTCGGGCTCGTGCTCAACCTCAACACGCCGCCGCCGTGCACCAAGGGGTACGAGAAGACCAAGATCCGCTATCCGCAGGACACCAGGACGGTCCAGGCCCAGCAGGGCGTCGGCTGCAAGCTGCCCCCCGGCTCGCAGCAGGACGTGCGGGGTGCCAGGAACGCGCCGCCGCCGCGACCGGCCCCCGCCGTCCCGCCCGGCGCCACCGCAGGCGCGGGGGAGCCGCCGGGAGGGTCATCAGGGGACCAGCACAAGTCCCGGAAGCACCAGGGATCCCAGCAGGCCGACGCGGCGCAGGCGTCCCAGGACGGCGGCGGACAAAGCGCCCAGCCGGCCGCTGGTCAGGACTTTTCCGCCAATTCGATTGTGATGTCCGGGTACGATCCGGTGACCGGGGCCGTTATCGGGCCGAATGGCGAGCGGTATGTCATCGGCTCCACCGGCGGTCAGCAACATTTGTTGGGAGACGCCTCGTGGAAGTGGCTGCTGCTCGGCCCGCTGGCGCAGTAGGCCGGCTGGTCGATCACCGCGGGCCCCTCGGCAGGCCGCTGGGGCGGCTCGCCGCGGCCGTGCTGGCCGCGCTCGTCCTCGGACTCGCGGCGTGGGCGACGTCGCTGGGCCTCGACGTCCGGGCCGCGCAGCACCGCGCCGACCAGCAGGACGCCGTCCGGCAGGCCGCCAGGCAGGAGGCCGTCAACCTGGTCAGCATCGACTATCGCAGCGTGCAGCAGGACGTCGACAGGGTGCTCAGCGGAACCACCGGCGAGGCCAGGGACCAGTGGGCCCAGCTGTCGAAGCAGTTCGTCGACCAGATCGCCAAGGCGCAGGCGACGTCCATCGTGCAGTCCGACCCGAAGGTCGGCATCGTGTCGATGGACGGCGACTCCGCCGAGGTGATCGTGTCGGTGAGCTCGGTCGTGTCCAGCCCGAAGGCCAAGCAGGGCACGCCTAGAAACTTCCGGTTCTCGATGAACCTGACCCGCAGCGGCGGGCACTGGCTCATCTCGAGGTTTGGGATCGTTCCATGACGGGTCCGCTGACGCTCCTCGGCCGCCGCAGGCATGCGCACGGCGCTGCCGAGCCCGCCGACGTTCCCGAGGCCGCGGACGGCCCTGAGGCGCTGGACGAGCCGGCGGATGACCCCCGGGCCGACGCGGGACGCGCACGGCGAGCCGGCCGAGCCGGAAGGGCCGGTCGGGCCGGTCGGGCCGGCGGGACCGTGCGGCGCCGGCCGTCGGCCGGCGCGCAGATCCTCGCGCTGCTCGCCCTCGTGGCGCTCGTCCTCGCGGCCGCCGTGGTGAACCTCAAGGACCGGGGCGACACGCTGCGCGGCAGGGCGAGCGGCGGGCAGCAGGCGATGTTCGCCGCGGCGACCGCGGCCCAGGACCTGTCGTCCTACGACTACAGGACGCTCGAGTCCGACATCAAGACGGCCGCCGGCCAGACGACCGGGCAGCTCCGCACCGACTACGAGCGCCAGGCGCAGGCGATCATGGCGACCGCGCGGCAGCAGCAGGTCGTCGTGAACGCGCAGACAGTGAAGTCCGGAGTCGTGAGCGCGACCGGGGGTCAGGTGGTCGTGCTCGTCTTCCTCAACAGGACGACGAGCAAGCTCGCGTCGTCCGCCGCCGGCCAGGAACGCACGCCCGACCAGCTCAGGCTGCTGATGACCATGAAGAAGACCGGCGGGCGCTGGCTGGTCGCCAAGGTCGAGCTACTCTGATCGCCGTCGCCTGGCGGCTCTCCGGGGTCTTAAACTATGGCCTTCCTCACTGCTGGTCGGTGCCGGAAATGTCCATGTCCGCTCTTGACTACAGCCCGAGGACGAGCGATGCTGCCAAGCAACTGTGATGCATCCTGCGGCGCGTAAGTTGCATGCAGTGTAGCGGTCGGCTACACTGCCCCTTTGCGCTGCCCTCTGACGATCCAGGTGTGAAAGCCCTCATCGCTCCCACTCGTGGGTCGTCTGGCGTGCGTGTCAAAGTCCGCCGCGAGCCCTCGGAAGGACCACTCTTGGCAGCCTCGCGCAACGCCTCGAATACCGCAACCGGTCCGCACCGCGTATCTTTCGCGCGCATCAAGGAGCCTCTGGAAGTACCGGACCTCCTCGCGCTGCAGACCGAGTCTTTTGACTGGCTGCTTGGTAACGAGAAGTGGCAGGCCCGGGTTGAAGCAGCCCAGCAGGCCGGCCGTAAGGATGTCCCGACGCAGTCGGGACTGGAAGAGATCTTTGAGGAGATCAGTCCCATCGAGGACTTCTCCGGCACCATGTCCCTGTCGTTCCGTGATCATCGGTTCGAGCCGCCGAAGTACTCCGTCGAGGAGTGCAAGGACAAGGACATGACCTACTCCGCGCCGATGTTCGTCACCGCGGAGTTCATCAACAACTCCACCGGCGAGATCAAGAGCCAGACGGTGTTCATGGGTGACTTCCCGCTCATGACGCCCAAGGGCACCTTCATCATCAACGGCACCGAGCGGGTCGTGGTGTCCCAGCTGGTCCGCTCGCCCGGCGTCTACTTCGACCGGCAGCTCGACAAGACGTCCGACAAGGACATCTACGGATGCAAGGTCATCCCCAGCCGGGGCGCCTGGCTGGAGTTCGAGATCGACAAGCGCGACAACGTCGGCGTCCGCATCGACCGCAAGCGCAAGCAGGGCGTCACCGTCCTGCTCAAGGCGCTGGGCTGGGACGACGCCCGCATCCTCGAGCGCTTCGGCGACTACGAGTCGATGCGCATCACCCTGGAGAAGGACCACACCACCGGGCAGGACGACGCCCTGCTCGACATCTACCGCAAGCTGCGTCCGGGCGAGCCGCCGACCAAGGAGTCGGCGCAGACCCTGCTGGAGAACCTCTACTTCAACCCCAAGCGCTACGACCTCGCCAAGGTCGGCCGCTACAAGGTCAACAAGAAGCTCGGCCTCGACCTGCCGACCCGGCAGGGCACGCTGACCGAAGAGGACATCGTCGCCACCATCGACTACCTCGTCCGGCTGCACGCCGGTGAGGAGCAGATGATGGTCGCCGGCGCCACCCTCCCGGTCGAGACCGACGACATCGACCACTTCGGCAACCGCCGCCTCCGTACGGTGGGCGAGCTGATCCAGAACCAGGTGCGCCTGGGCCTGGCCCGGATGGAGCGGGTCGTCCGCGAGCGGATGACCACCCAGGACGTCGAGGCGATCACGCCGCAGACCCTGATCAACATCCGTCCGGTGGTGGCGTCGATCAAGGAGTTCTTCGGCACCAGCCAGCTGTCGCAGTTCATGGACCAGACCAACCCGCTCGCGGGGTTGACGCACAAGCGCCGGCTGTCCGCGCTCGGTCCCGGCGGTCTGTCCCGCGAGCGCGCCGGCTTCGAGGTCCGCGACGTCCACCCGTCGCACTACGGCCGGATGTGTCCGATCGAGACGCCGGAAGGCCCGAACATCGGCCTGATCGGGTCGCTCAGCTCCTACGGGCGGATCAACCCGTTCGGCTTCGTCGAGACGCCGTACCGCAAGGTCATCGACGGCCGGGTCACCGAGCAGATCGACTACCTGACCGCCGACGAGGAGGACCGGCACGTCGTCGCGCAGGCGAACACGCCGATCAACGCCGACGGCACCTTCGCCGAGGACCGCGTCCTGGTCCGCAGGAAGGGCGGCGAGGTCGAGCTGATCGGCTCGGCCGAGGTCGACTACATGGACGTCTCGCCGCGCCAGATGGTGTCGGTCGCCACGGCCATGATCCCGTTCCTCGAGCACGACGACGCCAACCGCGCGTTGATGGGCTCGAACATGCAGCGCCAGTCGGTGCCGCTGCTGCGCAGCGAGGCGCCGCTGGTCGGCACCGGCATGGAATACCGGGCCGCGACCGACGCCGGCGACGTCATCACCGCCGACAAGGCCGGCGTGGTCGAGGAGGTGTCCGCCGACTACATCACCGTGATGAACGACGACGGCACCCGCACGACCTACCGGGTGGCCAAGTTCAAGCGGTCCAACCAGGGCACCTGCTTCAACCAGAAGCCCATCGTCAACGAGGGGCAGCGGGTGGAGGTCGGCCAGGTCATCGCCGACGGCCCGTGCACGGACAACGGCGAGATGGCTCTCGGCAAGAACCTGCTCGTGGCGTTCATGCCGTGGGAGGGCCACAACTACGAGGACGCGATCATCCTGTCCCAGCGTCTGGTGCAGGACGACGTGCTCTCCTCGATCCACATCGAGGAGCACGAGGTCGACGCCCGCGACACCAAGCTGGGCCCCGAGGAGATCACCCGGGACATCCCGAACGTCTCCGAAGAGGTCCTGGCCGACCTCGACGAGCGCGGCATCATCCGCATCGGCGCCGAGGTGTCCCCAGGCGACATCCTGGTCGGCAAGGTCACGCCCAAGGGCGAGACCGAGCTGACCCCGGAAGAGCGGCTGCTCCGCGCGATCTTCGGTGAGAAGGCGCGCGAGGTCCGCGACACGTCGCTGAAGGTGCCGCACGGCGAGTACGGCAAGGTCATCGGCGTCCGCGTGTTCAGCAGGGACGACGGCGACGAGCTGCCGCCCGGCGTCAACGAGCTGGTCCGCGTGTACGTGGCCCAGAAGCGGAAGATCACCGACGGCGACAAGCTGGCCGGCCGGCACGGCAACAAGGGGGTCATCTCCAAGGTGCTGCCGGTCGAGGACATGCCGTTCCTCGAGGACGGCACGCCGGTCGACATCGTCCTCAACCCGCTCGGCGTCCCCGGCCGGATGAACGTCGGCCAGGTCCTCGAGACGCACCTCGGCTGGGTCGCCAGCAGGGGCTGGAAGGTCGAGGGCGACGACGCCGACTGGAAGAGCCGCCTCAAGGAGATCGGCGCCGCCGAGGCCCCGCCGTGGACCAAGGCGTCGACGCCGGTGTTCGACGGCGCCAAGGAGGAAGAGATCGCCGGGCTCATCGGGAGCACCCTGCCCAACCGGGACGGCGAGCGCATGGTCGGCTCGGGGGGCAAGGCCAAGCTGTTCGACGGCCGTACCGGCGAGCCCTTCAAGGACCCGATCGCGGTCGGCTACATCTACATCCTCAAGCTGCTCCACCTGGTCGACGACAAGATCCACGCTCGGTCGACCGGCCCGTACTCCATGATCACCCAGCAGCCGCTCGGCGGTAAGGCGCAGTTCGGCGGCCAGCGCTTCGGTGAGATGGAGGTCTGGGCGCTCGAGGCGTACGGCGCCGCCTACGCCTTGCAGGAGCTGCTGACCATCAAGTCCGACGATGTCCTCGGCCGCGTGAAGGTGTACGAGGCGATCGTCAAGGGCGAGAACATCCCCGAGCCGGGCATCCCGGAGTCGTTCAAGGTGTTGATCAAGGAGATGCAGTCGCTGTGCCTCAACGTCGAGGTGCTGTCCAGCGACGGCATGTCCATCGAGATGCGCGACACCGACGAGGACGTCTTCCGGGCGGCGGAAGAGCTCGGCATCGACCTGCGCGGGCGTGAGCCGAGCAGTGTCGAAGAGGTCTGATCGCTAACGACAAATAGGGGACTGGTACGTAAAGTGCTCGACGTCAACTTCTTCGACGAGCTGCGGATTGGCCTTGCCACGGCCGATGACATCAGGCAGTGGTCGCACGGCGAGGTCAAGAAGCCCGAGACCATCAACTACAGGACGCTCAAGCCGGAAAAGGACGGGCTCTTCTGCGAGAAGATCTTCGGTCCGACCCGCGACTGGGAGTGTTACTGCGGCAAATACAAGCGGGTCCGCTTCAAGGGGATCATCTGTGAGCGCTGCGGCGTCGAGGTGACCCGCGCCAAGGTGCGGCGCGAGCGGATGGGCCACATCGAGCTGGCCGCGCCGGTCACGCACATCTGGTACTTCAAGGGCGTGCCGAGCCGGCTGGGCTACCTGCTCGACCTGGCACCCAAGGACCTCGAGAAGATCATCTACTTCGCGGCGTACATGATCACGCACGTCGACACGGAGAAGCGCGACCGCGACCTGCCGACGCTGGAAGCGCACATCTCCGTCGAGCGGCAGCAGATCGAGCAGCGCCGCGACGCCGAGGTCGAGGCCAGGCAGCAGAAGCTCGAGGCCGACCTGGCCGAGCTCGAGGCCGCCGGGGCCAAGGCCGACCAGCGCCGCAAGGTGCGCGAGGGCGCCGAGCGGGAGATGAAGCAGCTGCGCGACCGCGCGCAGCGCGAGCTCGACCGCCTCGAGGAGGTCTGGACCCGGTTCAAGAACCTCAAGGTCCAGGACCTCGAGGGCGACGAGCTGCTCTACCGCGAGATGCGCGACCGCTTCGGCCGTTACTTCGACGGCGGCATGGGCGCCGCCGCGATCCAGAAGCGGCTGGAGAGCTTCGACCTCGACGCCGAGGCCGCGCGCCTGCGCGAGGTGATCCGTTCCGGCAAGGGCCAGAAGAAGGCCCGGGCGCTCAAGCGGCTCAAGGTCGTGTCCGCGTTCCTCAACACGCGCAACTCGCCGCTCGGCATGGTGCTCGACTGCATTCCGGTCATCCCGCCGGACCTGCGCCCGATGGTGCAGCTCGACGGCGGCCGGTTCGCCACGAGCGACCTGAACGACCTGTACCGGCGGGTCATCAACCGGAACAACCGGCTCAAGAGGCTGCTCGACCTCGGCGCACCCGAGATCATCGTCAACAACGAGAAGCGGATGCTGCAGGAGGCCGTCGACGCGCTGTTCGACAACGGCCGCCGCGGCCGCCCGGTCACCGGGCCGGGCAACCGTCCGCTCAAGTCGCTGTCCGACATGCTCAAGGGCAAGCAGGGCCGGTTCCGGCAGAACCTGCTCGGCAAGCGCGTCGACTACTCGGGTCGGTCCGTCATCGTGGTCGGCCCGCAGCTCAAGCTGCACCAGTGCGGCCTGCCCAAGCAGATGGCGCTCGAGCTGTTCAAGCCGTTCGTCATGAAGCGGCTGGTCGACCTCAACCACGCGCAGAACATCAAGAGCGCGAAGCGCATGGTCGAGCGGGCCCGTCCGGTCGTGTGGGACGTGCTCGAAGAGGTCATCACCGAGCACCCGGTGCTGCTCAACCGGGCGCCGACCCTGCACCGTCTCGGCATCCAGGCCTTCGAGCCGCAGCTGGTCGAGGGCAAGGCCATCCAGATCCACCCGCTCGTCTGCACCGCGTTCAATGCGGACTTCGACGGCGACCAGATGGCCGTACACCTGCCGCTGTCGGCCGAGGCGCAGGCCGAGGCGCGCATCCTGATGCTGTCGACGAACAACATCCTCAAGCCATCCGACGGCAAGCCGGTCACCATGCCGACCCAGGACATGGTCATCGGCCTGTACTGGCTGACGACGGCCAAGGAGGGCGCCGCCGGCGAGGATCGCTCGTTCGCCTCCGTGTCCGAGGCGATCATGGCGTACGACCGTGAGGAGCTCGACCTCCAGGCCAAGATCAAGGTCAGGCTCAAGGACAGCCCGCCGCCGCTGGGGTGGCAGGCGCCCGAGGGGTACGAGGCGGGCCAGCCGTACCGGCTGGAGACCACGCTGGGTCGTTGCATGTTCAACGAAACGCTCCCGGCCGACTTCCCGTTCGTGAACTACGAGGTCGGCAAGAAGCAGCTGTCGGGGATCGTCAACGAGCTCGCGGAGAAGTACCCCAAGGTCGACGTCGCCGCGGCGCTGGACAAGCTCAAGGACGCCGGCTTCCACTGGGCGACCAGGTCCGGCGTGACCATCGCGATCGACGATGTCGTCGCGCCGCCGAACAAGGCCGACATCCTGGCCTCGTACGAAAAGCGCGCCGACAAGGTCCAGCGAGAGTACGACCGTGGTCTGATCACCGACGATGAGCGCCGGCAGGAGCTCATCGAGATTTGGACCCACGCCACCGCGGACGTCGCCAACGACATGGAGAACGCGTTCCCGGCGACCAACCCGGTGTGGATGATGGTCCACTCCGGTGCCCGCGGTAACCCGATGCAGGTCAGGCAGATCGCCGGCATGCGCGGTCTGGTCTCCAACCCCAAGGGCGAGACCATCCCGCGGCCGATCAAGTCGTCGTTCCGCGAAGGGCTCTCCGTCGTCGAGTACTTCATCTCGACGCACGGCGCCAGGAAGGGTCTGGCCGACACGGCGCTCCGTACCGCCGACTCGGGCTACCTGACCCGGCGGCTCGTCGACGTGGCGCAGGACGTCATCGTCCGGGAGGAGGACTGCGGCACCGACCGGACGATCCCGTTCCGGCTCGGCGACCGTAACGCCGAGGGTGTCCTGGTCAAGTCGTCGGTCGCGGAGAACAGCCTGATCGGCCGCACGGTCGCCGAGGACGTCGAGGTGGACGGCACGGTCATCGTGCCGGCCGGCAGCGACCTCAACGACACGGTGATCAGCCGGCTGGTCGAGGCCGAGGTCGAGGAGGTGCGCACCCGCAGCGCGCTGGTCTGCGAAGCCAAGATCGGTGTCTGCGCCGCCTGCTACGGCCGTTCCCTGGCCACCGGCAAGCGGGTGGACGTCGGCGAGGCGGTCGGCATCATCGCCGCCCAGTCGATCGGCGAGCCCGGCACCCAGCTGACCATGCGGACGTTCCACACCGGCGGCGTCGCCGGTCAGGACATCACGCACGGCCTGCCGCGTGTGCAGGAGCTGTTCGAGGCGCGCATCCCCAAGGGCGTCGCCCCGATCAGCGAGGTCGCCGGCCGGATCAAGATCGAGGAGACCGAGAAGACCCGCAAGGTCGTGGTCGTCCCCGACGACGGCTCGGATGAGGTGTCCTACCAGGTGCCGATGCGGTCTCGCCTGCTGGTCAAGGAGGGCGAGCACGTCGATGTGGGCCAGCAGCTCATCATGGGTGCCATCAACCCGCACGAGGTGCTGCGCATCCTCGGCCCGCGCGCGGTGCAGCTCCACCTGGTCCAGGAGGTCCAGGAGGTCTACCGCTCGCAGGGCGTGTCGATCCACGACAAGCACATCGAGATCATCGTCCGCCAGATGCTGAAGCGGGTGAACATCCTCGAGTCGGGCGACACCGAACTGCTGCCAGGCGACCTGGTGGAGCGCCCCCTCTTCGAGGAGGTCAACCGTACGGTCGTCGCCGAGGGCGGCACCCCGGCCGCCGGCCGGCCCGTTCTCATGGGCATCACCAAGGCCTCGCTGGCGACCGAGTCCTGGCTGTCCGCCGCCTCCTTCCAGGAGACCACGCGGGTCCTCACCGAGGCCGCGATGCACGCCAAGAGCGACCCGCTGCTCGGCCTGAAGGAGAACGTCATCATCGGCAAGCTCATCCCGGCCGGTACCGGCATGCCGCAGTACCGCAACGTCCGGGTCGAGCCGACCGAAGAGGCCAAGGCCGCCGTCTACTCCGTGGGCTCGTACGACGACGCCGGCGAGTACGCGTTCGGTCAGGGCTCCGGCGAAGCCGTCCCCCTGGAGGAGTACGACTTCGGCCAGTACAACCGCTGATCCACCGATCACACGCGGAGGCCGCTTCCGGGATCACCCGGAAGCGGCCTCCGCGCGTTTCCGGCATGCGGGAGCGCAGGCGTCCAGCGTGGTCCTGGGCGGGCTCAGACGGCGTAGGTGCGGAGCACGGCGAGGGCCTGGGGTCCGTGCGGGCCTGTGGCCTTCAGCGTCGAGTCGGCGGGCGCCATCCGGCGGGCGGCCACGCGGCAGAACTCGCCGGCCGGCCCGGTGATGGTGGATGGGGCGTCCGGCTCGCCGAACTGCCACGTCCGCCCGTCGGGCGCGGTGAGCTCGCAGTAGACGGGACCGCCCTCGATGCCCTCGACGCCGAATGCGTACGGCAGGGTGCGGTGGCCGAGCCAGGCGATGTGGCGCAGCCGGCCGGTGTCCGGGTAGGGGATGCCGAGCGCGTCGGTGATGTCGTGGCCGTGCGCCCAGTGTTCGGCCAGCCGGGTGGTGGCCAGGGCCGCGGGGGAGATGCGGTTGGTGATCCACTGCAGGCGGGTGCCCCTGGGCCGGGTGCGCAGCGCGGCGGGCGTGGCGAAGGCGGCGGCGCGCCAGCGGGCGAGCAGATCGGTCGGGTCGACGCCGCGCTCGGCGGCCACGAAGTCGTCCGCCCAGGCGTCGACCCTGCCGGCGCGCTGGTCGGCGACGAGGTCGCCGGCGATCGCGGCGGCGATGAGCTCCTCGGACTGGGTCAGGTGCAGCACTACGTCGGCGACGGTCCATCCCGCCGCGGCCGACGGGTGGACCCACTGCCCGGCGGTGAGCCCGGCGAGCACGCCATCCAACTGCTCGTACTCGGCAGTGAGGTCGTCGAAGATGTCCGGCATACGACGACGCTACCGAATGCCGTTCGGTCCAACAACGCCGCGCCGGCCGCGTCCAGGTGACAGGTGCTCAGCCCTGCTTGCGGGCGATCGCCTCGGCCAGCTCCTCCTTGGACATCCGGGAACGGCCCTGGACGTCCAGGTCGGCGGCCCGCCGGTAGAGCTCCTGCTTGGAATTGCCTTCCACGTCCACCCCGCCGAAGCTCTTGCCCTTGTTCTCGCGGGCCCGCGGGTTCTTGGCGCGCGGGTCGGACGGGCCCTTGCCGTCCTTCGGGACCCAGTGGTCGCCCCGCTTCTCGAACTTGTGCTTCAGCGCCGAGTAGGCCGTACGGTGCGCCCGCTGGCCTTCGCCGTAGGTCTTCACCGCGCTGTCGTGGGCCTTGGCGAAGGTCTCTTGGGCCTCCTTCGGCGAGCGCTGAAGCGTGCTCGGCAACTCGTCGGTGTTGACCTTGCCGCCCCTGCTCATCTTGGGCATCTCCGCCTCCTTCCAGCGACAACTCCGTCGTGCCAACGACGTGATCTGCCCTTTCCAGATCACGGGGTGATAAACGGCGCGGGCGTTTGGAACCGGCGCCACGGGAAGGACGCCGGCCATGCGACGGGTGCTGATCGTGGGATGGCCGAGCTTCGTCGAGGGCGTGGCCACGGCAGGGGACGTCCTGGCCATGGAAGCCGCAGGGCGGCGGCTGGAGGCGGCGGGCGTGCCGCACGACATGGCGTGGAGTCCGGTGTTCCGGCCCGGCGGGCTCACCCTCGACCGCGCGGAACCGCGCCGGTACACGCACCTCCTCTTCGTGTGCGGGCCGCTGCACGGGCCGGACGTCGAGGAGCTGCACCGCCGCTACGCGCACTGCCGCCGCGTCGCCGTCGGCGTCTCCGTCACTGACGGGCACGCCCCGGCGGCCGCCGGCTTCGACGCCCTCATTCCCCGTGACGGCGTGAACGGCACGGGGTCGGCGTCCCGGCATGACCTGTCCGCCGACGTGCCGGCCGACCGGCCTGGAGTCCCCGTCGTGGGCGTCGTGCCGGCGCCGCCCCAGCCCGAGTACGGACGGCGGGGGCGCCACGACCAGGCCGCCGCCCGGCTGCTTGACTGGCTGCGCGCCCGCGACTGCGCCCGCGTCCCCATCGACACCCGACTCGACCCGCGCGAATGGCGGCTGTGCGCCACGGCGGCCCAGCTCGAATCGGTGATCGCTCGGCTCGACCTGGTCGTCACCATGCGCCTGCACGGGCTCGTGCTGGCGCTCAAGAACGGTGTGCCCGCCCTGGCGATCGACCCCATCGACGGCGGCGCGAAAGTGTCCGCGCAGGCCCGCGCCTGGGACTGGCCGGCGGCGCTGACCTTGCCGCTTGACGAAGCGGCGCTGGAGCGGGAGTGGGCCTGGTGCCTGTCGGCCGAGGGCCGGGCGGCGGCGCGGGATCGGGGCGCCGCGCCACGGGCGTCGATGATGGACGACGCGTTGGGTGAGCTGGCCTGAAGACGCGCCGCCCGCGCCGCCCGCCGCGGCCGCCGCGGCGCGGAGGGCGGCACGAGGGGCGACGCGAGTCGATGTTTCGTTCCCGACCGAGTCGTATGGACGATCGGCTACAAGTTGCTTACCTATGTTCGGTGAACTCGCGCCCGCCGGGATCTGCGGCGTCCCGTCGGCCTGTCCAAGCCGGCCACGGCGTCCATGAGCCCGCCGGCGGTGGGACGCCGGTCGGGATCCTTGCGCAGGCAGGCCGTCACGAGCTCCCGCAGCCGGCCGCCGAGGCGGCCGAGGTCCGGCTCGGCGTGCAGGATGCGGCTGATGATCGCCGGGAGATAGTCGCCACCGAACGGCGGGTACCCGTTGGCCGCGTACCCCATCGTGCAGCCCCACGCGAACACGTCGCCCGCCTGGTCGGGCCGGCTGTCGCCGAGCTGCTCGGGCGCCATGTACGCGGGAGTGCCCAGGTGCTGGCTGGTCGAGCAGCCGGCGGTGTCCAGCAGCCGCGCCGTGCCGAAGTCGATCACCCGTGGGCCATCTGGGCCGAGCACGACGTTGCTGGGCTTGAGGTCGCGGTGGACGACCGCGGCTCGATGGATCGCGGCCAGCGCGGTCGCCGTCCCGATGGCCAGACCCGCGAGCGGTACATCCGGCAGGGGCCCACGTTCCTTGATCACCTCGCGCAGCGTCGGCCCATCGATGTACTCGGTGACGATGTAGCACAGCTCGGGGCCGATCTCGGCATCGAGGACGCGGGCCGTACGGAGGGGATCGACGCGCTGGGCCGCCTTGAGCTCCTGGGCGAACCGCCGCCGAGCCCGATGATCGTCGAGCAGCCACCCGTGCAGCATCTTGACCGCGACGTGCGGGCCGCGTGGCGGCCGTCCTAAGTAGACGATGCCCTGGCCGCCCTCGCCCAGCCTGGCGAGCAGCTCGTAGCGGCCCAGCCGGCGCGGATCGATCGAGCGCAGGTGCCGATGGATCCGGGTGCCTCCCCTGACATGGCCAAATGGTCCGGCATGACCGTTCGGCCGGACATAGCCGTTCGTCCCTGGGCGGCCGCCGGCCGCCCAGGGACTCTCCCCGCCCACCATCGCTTGATCCCCACCCAGCGACGTAATCGCATATGCACGTGCATCGTCACGTGCATGGCGAGAAGCTAACACGCGTGATCGCCGATGAGCCAGGTGCGGCCGGCAAATGATGCGGGGATGTTGCGAGATGTTGAGGACGGCGACACACCATGCTCAGCGTCAGGACGGGGCCGGGCGTCACCCGCGTGCGGTACGTGACAAACCGATGTGATTTGCGATATGGGCCGAGGGAGCGGCAGGCTTGGGCAGGTACGTAGGTCCACCCGGCAGGGGTGCCGGTCAGCGGTGACCGGCGAATGGTCGTGGAGGTAGCGAGACGCGCCGCGTGCCTCCCCGGGCTGAACTGCACGAGGTCGGGCGCTCTGGCGTCCGGCGTTACGGCGCTGAAGGAGCCCCGACGATGACCGAGCAGCACGGCACCCAAGGACCCCAGTGGCCGTTGCCCGACGACGAGCAGACGCCGGCGGCCTCGCCGCGCCATGACGACCAGGGCGGCGGCACCGGCGAGTCAGGCGACCGGCAACAGCCCGGCACCTCATCTCGGCCCATGGCCGAGCGCACCTTTGTCTTCGGCACGCCCCAGGTCGGCGGCACCCCCGCCCAGGGCGCGCAGCCTCCGGCGGACGACGCGCAGGGGGAGGCCGCGCCGGACGACCCCGCCGTCCAAGAGACAGTGACCGGTGCCACTTCGGCCGCCCACACCTTTGGTGCCGACACATCGGGCGCGGAGACCTCGTGGGACGGGGTGGGGAGCTCCTGGGAGCAGCCCCTCGGCCAGCGCCCGCCGGCCGGTCACGATCAGCCGCCCTACGGGCCGCCGCCGGCCGGGTTCGGCGGTGCCCCCGGAGCCGCTCCCGACGCCGCCGCGCCGGGCCAGGCTCCGTACACCGAGCCGACGGTCCCGCCCCAGCCGCCTTCCCAGCCGCCGTTCGGCGCGCCGGCGACGCCGTTCGGCGCGCCCGGCCGGTACGACCCCCCGCCGGGCCAGTACGATCCACAGTCTTTCGGGCCGCCGCAGCAACCGCCGTACGCCGAGCAGCAGCCGCAGGGGCGGCACTCCTTCGGGGGGCCGCAGCCCGGGACGGAGGATTCCGAGCCCACCCAGGCCATCCGCTCGCCCGAGGACGTTCCCTGGCAGGCGCCGGGGCAGCCGCCACGCCCGGCCACGCCCGAGCCGTGGCAGCAGCCGCCGCAGGCGCCGGACCCGACCGTGCCGTCCGCGTCCCCCGGAGCGCCGTCTCCGCCCGCCGCGTCGCGTCCCTCGTTCCCGTCATCCGGTGGTTTCGCCCCGGCCGGTGGGCCGGAGGACGCCATGGCCACGCAGGCCTTCCGGCCTGAGGAGCCAGCGCCTGGCCAGCAGGAGAGCGGCGGCTCCGCGTCGTACGGGCAGCCTGGCTCGAGCCAGCCGGATGCGAGCCAGCCGGGCTTCGACCGGCCGGACGCGCCCCAGTGGGGGTTCGACCAGCCCAGCTTCGGGCAGTCGGGCTTCGGGCAGCAGCCAGGCGGCGACCGGCCGCAGCCGCCGCCCCCCTACGGCCAGGAGCCGTACCACCAGGAGCCGTACGGTCAGGAGCCGTACGGCGGGCAGCAGGGCTGGCAGCAGCCGGGACCGCCGCAGGACCCCTACGGGGGCCAGCAGGGCTGGCAGCAGCCGGCGCCGCCGCAGCCCGGGGGCTGGCCCGGCTACGGCCAGAGCCCGCAGCCGTACGGCCAGCCAGGGTTCGACCAGGGGTACCAGCAGTACGGTCAGCCACCGCCCGGCTGGCAGCAACAGCAGCCGGGCTACGGAGCACAGCAGGGCTACGGAGCATCGCAGGGTTACGGCGGGCAGCAGGGTTACGGCGGGCAGCAGGGTTACGGCGGTCCTCAGGGTTATGGCGGGCAGCAAGGCTACGGCGGGCAGCAAGGCTACGGCGGGCAGCAGGGCTACCCGCAGCAGGGCCAGCCCGGCGGGCCACCCCAGTACGGACAGCCGTCGAGCCAGCACGCGCCGCATGGCCAGCACGCCCAGCCGGGGACCGAGGACGAGGAGACATCGTCGCGGGGCAAGATGTGGTTGCTCGTCGCCGGCGTCGTTGTCGTCGTCGTCCTGGCCGTGGTGCTCTTCGTCCTGCTGAAGTAGCCGGCCAGAACGGGTCGGACCGGGACGCCGCAGGAACAAACCGGCGGCGTTCCCCGTTGTCATTGCACGAGACGGCAACCGCACTCGTGCGGGGCGCATTCTCGATTCGCTTTGCCTCGCGCGCGAGCATTGGGTAAGCTCCACCTTCGTGCCCGCGGCAGCGGGTTCGTGCGCGCGCTGGCTTGGTCGATGCCGAGCAGGCTGACCGGCAGAGCGCAGGCAATCCCACTCCGGCTGGTGTCCGGCCCGATTCGGGCCGGATATGACGTGGACGGTGCGACACGCCCGACCACGGGGGTCGGAGCCCCCGGGAAAACCGCAGGTCATCGCCCTAGCAGGTGGTGCTCTGCGGCGAAAACAAGACTTACTGGCTCGGTACGAGGAAGACGGAGACGCGGTGCCCACGATCCAGCAGCTGGTCCGCAAGGGCCGCCAGGACAAGGTGACCAAGAACAAGACGCCGGCGCTCAAGGGGAGCCCGCAGCGCCGTGGCGTTTGCACGCGCGTCTACACGACGACGCCGAAGAAGCCCAACTCCGCGCTCCGCAAGGTTGCCCGCGTCCGACTCTCCAGCGGGATCGAGGTCACGGCCTACATCCCGGGCGTCGGCCACAACCTTCAGGAGCACTCGATCGTGCTCGTGCGCGGTGGCCGGGTGAAGGACCTCCCTGGCGTGCGCTACAAGATCATTCGCGGCACGCTCGACACCCAGGGTGTCCGGAACCGCAAGCAGGCACGCAGCCGCTACGGCGCGAAGAAGGAGAAGAGCTGACATGCCTCGCAAGGGTCCCGCGGGCAAGCGTCCGCTGATCGCCGACCCGGTGTACAACTCACCGCTGGTGACCGCGCTGGTCAACAAGGTCCTGCTCGACGGCAAGCGGTCGATCGCGCAACGCATCGTGTACGGCGCGCTCGAAGGCTGCCGCGACAAGACCGGCAACGACCCGGTCGTGACGCTCAAGCGCGCGCTCGACAACGTGAAGCCGACCATCGAGGTCAAGAGCCGCCGGGTCGGCGGCGCGACCTACCAGGTCCCGGTCGAGGTCCGGCCGGCCCGCAGCACCACGCTGGCCCTGCGCTGGCTGGTCCAGTACTCCAGGGCCCGGCGCGAGAAGACCATGACCGAACGGCTGATGAACGAGTTGCTCGACGCGAGCAACGGCTTGGGCGCCAGCGTCAAGAAGCGCGAGGACACCCACAAGATGGCGGAGTCCAACAAGGCCTTCGCCCACTACCGCTGGTAACCCCGGCGCCGCTGGCGACCCCAGCACCCCCAGGACGTACCACAGACAGCAAGGAACGCGAACCACAGTGGCTACCAAGACCGGCGTAGACCTCGCCAAGGTCCGCAACATCGGGATCATGGCGCATATCGACGCGGGCAAGACCACGACGACCGAGCGCATCCTCTACTACACCGGGATGAGCTACAAGATCGGCGAGGTCCATGACGGCGCCGCCACCACCGACTGGATGGAGCAGGAGCAGGAGCGGGGGATCACGATCACCTCTGCTGCCGTGACCTGCCGGTGGCCCGTCGACGACGTCGAGCACACCATCAACATCATCGACACCCCCGGGCACGTCGACTTCACCGTCGAGGTGGAGCGCAACCTGCGGGTGCTCGACGGGGCCGTCGCGGTGTTCGACGGCGTGGCCGGCGTCGAGCCGCAGTCGGAGACCGTCTGGCGGCAGGCCGACCGGTACGGCGTCCCGCGCATGTGCTTCGTCAACAAGATGGACCGCGTCGGCGCCGAGTTCCACCGCTGCGTCGACATGATCGTCTCTCGGCTCAACGCGACGCCGCTCCCGCTGCAACTGCCGGTCGGCGCCGAGGCCGACTTCAAGGGCGTCGTCGACCTCGTCTCGATGAAGGCCCTGATCTGGAACGCCGAGGCCAAGCTGGGCGAGATGTACGACACCGTCGACATCCCCGACACCCATCTCGAGGCCGCCCGCGAGTGGCACGACAAGCTGGTCGAGACGCTCGCCGAGGCCGACGACGAGATCATGGAGCTGTACCTCGACGGGCACGAGCCCACCGCCGAGCAGCTCATCCCGGCGATCCGCCGGGCGACCATCGCCGGCAAGCTCACCCCGGTGCTGTGCGGCACCGCCTTCAAGAACAAGGGCGTCCAGCCGCTGCTCGACGCGATCGTCCGCTACCTCCCCTCGCCCGTCGACGTCCCTTCGATCGAGGGGCACGCCGTCAACGACGAGGAGCAGGTCATCACCAGGCGGCCGAGCGAGGAAGAGCCGTTCTCGGCGCTGGCGTTCAAGATCATGAGCGACCCGCACCTGGGCAAGCTCACCTACCTCCGGGTCTACTCCGGCGTGCTCCAGGCGGGTACGCAGGTGCTCAACAGCGTCAAGGGCCGCCGCGAGCGCATCGGCAAGATCTACCGGATGCACGCGAACAAGCGCACCGAGATCGAGCGGGTGGGCGCCGGCGACATCGTCGCGGTCATGGGCCTCAAGCAGACCACCACGGGCGAGACGCTGTGCGACCCGACCCAGCCGGTGATCCTCGAGTCGATGACCTTCCCGGCCCCGGTCATCAACGTGGCCATCGAGCCCAAGACGAAGGCCGACCAGCAGAAGCTGGGCACCGCCATCCAGCGGCTGGCCGAGGAGGACCCGTCCTTCCAGGTCCGCACGGACGAGGAGACCGGGCAGACGATCATCTCCGGGATGGGCGAGCTGCACCTGGAGATCCTCGTCGACCGGATGAAGCGCGAGTTCAGGGTCGAGGCGAACGTCGGCCGCCCGCAGGTCGCCTACCGCGAGACGATCCGCAGGAAGGTCGAGAAGGTCGAGTACACCCACAAGAAGCAGACCGGTGGCGCCGGCCAGTACGGCCGCGTGATCATCGACCTCGAGCCGCTCGGCGGCGGCAGCGACGGGTACGAGTTCGAGAACAAGGTCACCGGCGGCCGCATCCCCAGGGAGTACATCCCCTCGGTGGACGCGGGCTGCCAGGAGGCCGCCGAATTCGGCGTGCTCGCCGGGTACCCGCTGGTCGGCATCAAGGTCACCCTCCAGGACGGCGCCTACCATGACGTCGACTCCTCCGAGATGGCGTTCAAGATCGCCGGCTCCATGGCGTTCAAGGAGGCGGCCCGCCAGGCCGACCCGACGCTGCTGGAACCGATGATGGCCGTCGAGGTCACCACGCCCGAAGAGAACATGGGCGACGTGATCGGCGACCTCAACAGCCGGCGGGGTCACATCCAGGCCATGGACGAGTCGCACGGCGCGCGCGTCGTCCGGGCCGTCGTCCCCCTTTCCGAGATGTTCGGCTACGTGGGAGACCTGCGCAGCAAGACCCAGGGCCGAGCGGTTTTCAACCAGCAGTTCGACTCCTACGCCGAAGTTCCCGCGAACGTCGCGCAGGAGATCATCGCGAAGGCGCGGGGCGAATAAGCACTGCCGCCGGTAGACCAGTCAGTACATGAAGACGGACGCCAGCGGCGTCAGATCCACAAGGAGACACCACAGTGGCCAAGGCCAAGTTCGAGCGGACCAAGCCGCACGTCAACGTCGGCACCATTGGGCACATCGACCACGGCAAGACGACCCTTACCGCGGCGATTACCAAGGTGCTCCACGACAAGTTCCCTGACCTCAACCCGTTCACGCCCTTCGACGAGATCGACAAGGCTCCTGAGGAGAAGGAGCGGGGCATCACCATCTCCATCGCGCACGTCGAGTACCAGACCGAGGCGCGCCACTACGCGCACGTCGACTGCCCCGGCCACGCGGACTACATCAAGAACATGATCACGGGCGCCGCCCAGATGGACGGCGCGATCCTCGTCGTGGCCGCCACCGACGGCCCGATGCCGCAGACCAAGGAGCACGTGCTGCTCGCCCGCCAGGTCGGCGTGCCGTACATCGTCGTGGCGCTCAACAAGGCCGACATGGTCGACGACGAGGAGATCCTCGAGCTGGTCGAGCTCGAGGTCCGCGAGCTGCTCACCGAGTACGAGTTCCCTGGCGACGACGTCCCGGTCGTGCGCGTCTCGGCGCTCAAGGCGCTGGAGGGCGACCCCCAGTGGAGCGAGAAGATCGTCGAGCTCATGGACGCGGTGGACGAGAACGTCCCCGAGCCGGTGCGTGAGATCGACAAGCCGTTCCTGATGCCGATCGAGGACGTCTTCTCGATCACCGGTCGCGGCACCGTGGTGACCGGCCGGGTCGAGCGCGGCGTCATCAAGGTCAACGAGACCGTCGACATCATCGGCATCAAGGAGAAGCCGACCACCACCACGGTGACCGGCGTCGAGATGTTCCGCAAGCTGCTCGACCAGGGGCAGGCGGGCGACAACGTCGGCCTGCTGCTGCGCGGCATCAAGCGCGAAGAGGTCGAGCGTGGCCAGTGTGTCATCAAGCCGGGCACCAACACCCCGCACACCGAGTTCGAGGCGCAGATCTACGTGCTGTCCAAGGACGAGGGCGGGCGGCACACGCCGTTCTTCAACAACTACCGTCCGCAGTTCTACTTCAGGACCACGGACGTGACCGGCGTCGTGCACCTTCCCGAGGGCACCGAGATGGTCATGCCGGGCGACAACACCGAGATCAAGGTCGAGCTCATCCAGCCGATCGCCATGGAGGAGGGCCTGCGCTTCGCCATCCGCGAGGGCGGTCGCACCGTGGCCTCCGGCCGGGTCACAAAGATCATCAAGTAGCAAGGCCGTCGGGGTGGCGGTCGGCCCCTCCACTGAGGGACCGGCCGCCACGCCGCGCGGTAGCGAGAAGTCGGCAGTTTGAAATCGAAGAATCGAACCCCTCCCGAGAGGGGGGTTCGCGGGGGCTCGCCCCCCGCGGGGAAAGGACTCCGAGGCCACCATGGCGGGACAGAAGATCCGCATCCGGCTCAAGGCCTACGACCATGAGGTCATCGACACCTCGGCACGAAAGATCGTCGAGACGGTGACGCGCACGGGCGCCAAGGTCGCGGGCCCGGTGCCGCTGCCGACCGAGAAAAACGTGTACTGCGTCATCCGCTCGCCGCACAAGTACAAGGACTCGCGCGAGCATTTCGAGATGCGCACGCACAAGCGGCTGATCGACATCATCGATCCGACGCCCAAGACGGTCGACTCGCTCATGCGGCTCGACCTGCCGGCCGGTGTCGACATCGAGATCAAGCTCTAGTAGGGACGCGTCCAGCGATGACGATGACCATTCAGCGAAAGGGCGTTCTGGGCGAGAAGCTCGGCATGACCCAGGTCTTCGACGACGAGGGCCGCATCGTGCCGGTGACCGTCGTCCAGGCCGGGCCGTGCGTCGTCACCCAGGTACGCACGCCCGAGCGCGACGGGTACTCAGCCGTCCAGCTCGGCTACGGGCAGATCAACCCGCGCAAGGTGAACAAGCCGCGCATGGGGACCTTCGAGAAGGCGGGCGTGACCCCGCGCCGTTACCTCGTCGAGCTGCGTACGAATGACGCCGGCGAGTACGAGACCGGCCAGGAGGTCACGGTCGAGGTGTTCGAGCCCGGCCAGAAGGTCGACGTGACCGGCCGGAGCAAGGGCAAGGGCACCCAGGGCGTGATGAAGCGCCACGGGTTCGGCGGCCTGTCGGCCACCCACGGCACCCAGCGCAAGCACCGCTCGCCGGGCTCGATCGGCGGCTGCGCCACGCCCGGCCGCGTCTTCAAGGGGCTGCGGATGGCGGGACGGATGGGCAACGCGCGGACGACCGTGCAGAACCTCACCGTGCACGCGATCGACGCGGAGAAGGGGCTGCTGCTCATCAAGGGCGCGATCCCGGGCCCGAACGGCGGCCTGGTGTTCGTCCGCAGCGCCGTGAGGGGGGCGAACCAGTGACCGCAAAGATCGAGGTCGAGCTGCCGCCGGAGATCTTCGACGCCAAGGTCAACGTGCCGCTGATCCACCAGGTGGTCGTGGCGCAGCTGGCCGCGGCCCGGCAGGGCACCCACGCGACCAAGACGCGCGGCGACGTCCGCGGCGGCGGCCGCAAGCCGTACCGGCAGAAGGGCACGGGCCGGGCCCGCCAGGGCTCGATCCGCGCCCCGCAGTTCGCCGGCGGTGGCACCGTGCACGGCCCGCAGCCGCGGTCGTACGCGCAGAAGACCCCGCGCAAGATGAAGGCGGCCGCGTTGCGCGGCGCACTGTCCGACCGGGCCAGGCACGGCCGCCTGTTCGTGGTCGACCGGCTGATCGAGGGCGACACGCCCAAGACCAAGACGGCGCTTGGTGCGCTGCGCGAGGTCCTGGACGGCGTCGCCTTCACGGTCAAGCGGGTCCTGGTGGTCCTCGACCGCGAGGACGAGGTGACCTGGCGCAGCCTGCGCAACGAGCCGAGCATCCACCTGCTCGTGGCCGGCCAGCTCAACACCTACGACGTGCTGTGCAGTGACGTCGTGGTGTTCACCGAGCCGGGCTACCGCGAGTTCCTGGACCACGCGAGCAAGGGCAAGCGAGGGGGCTCGGATGAACAAGATCAGTGACCCGCGGGACATCCTCATCGCGCCGGTGGTCTCGGAGAAGAGCTACGGGCTGCTCGACGAAGGCAAGTACACCTTCATCGTCCGGCCCGACGCCAACAAGACCCAGATCAAGCAGGCCGTCGAGGAGGTGTTCAACGTGAAGGTGCGCAGCGTCAACACGTTGAACCGCCCGGGCAAGCGCAAGCGCACACGGTTCGGCTACGGCCGGCGCAAGGACACCAAGCGCGCCATCGTGAGCCTGGCCGAGGGCGAGCGGATCGACATATTCGGCGGCGCGGGCTGACCTGGCCGGCCCGCCGATCAGACAAGGGATGAACGAAAAAGATGGGCATCCGTAAGTACAAGCCGACGACGCCGGGCCGTCGCGGGGCGAGCGTGGCCGACTTCGTCGAGGTCACTCGCAGCGAGCCCGAGAAGTCGTTGCTGCGCCCGCTCCCCAAGAAGGGCGGCCGCAACAACCACGGCCGCATCACCACGCGGCACCAGGGCGGCGGCCACAAGCGCGCCTACCGGATCATCGACTTCCGGCGGGCCGACAAGGACGGCGTCCCGGCCAAGGTCGCGCACATCGAGTACGACCCGAACCGGACGGCGCGCATCGCGCTGCTGCACTACGCGGACGGCGAGAAGCGCTACATCCTGTGCCCGAACGGGCTGCACCAGGGCGACCGGGTGGAGAACGGCCCGTCCTCGGACATCAAGCCGGGCAACTGCCTGCCGATCCGCAACATCCCGACCGGTACCGTGCTGCACGCGATCGAGCTGCGGCCGGGCGGCGGAGCGAAGATCGCCCGGTCCGCCGGCGCGGGCGTCCAGCTGCTCGCCAAGGAGGGCAAGTACGCCACGCTGCGCATGCCGTCCGGCGAGATGCGCATGGTCGACGTCCGCTGCCGCGCCACGGTCGGTGAGGTCGGCAACGCCGAGCAGGGCAACATCAACTGGGGCAAGGCCGGGCGCAACCGCTGGCGGGGCAAGCGCCCGAGCGTCCGCGGCGTCGCCATGAACCCGGTCGACCACCCGCACGGCGGTGGCGAGGGCAAGACGTCAGGCGGCCGGCACCCGGTCAACCCGAAGGGCAAGAAGGAAGGCCGCACCCGCAAGGCGCACAAGCCTTCCGACCGGCTCATCGTCCGTCGTCGCAGCAAGAAGAAGCGGTAGGAGCAGCAGGTCATGCCACGTAGCCTTAAGAAGGGCCCGTTCGTGGACGACCACCTGATGAAGAAGGTGGACGACCAGAACGAGAAGGGCACCAAGAACGTCATCAAGACGTGGTCGCGGCGCTCCATGATCGTGCCGGACATGATCGGTCACACGATCGCCGTGCACGACGGCCGCAAGCACGTTCCGGTGTTCATCACCGACGCCATGGTCGGTCACAAGCTGGGCGAGTTCGCCCCGACGCGGACCTTCCGTGGTCACGTCAAGGACGACCGCCGCAGCAGGCGCGGCTAGCGCCGCCCGGTAACCGAGCAGAGCAGAGAGAGGGAACAGCGATGGAAGCCAGGGCCCAGGCGCGGTATATCCGCGTCACGCCCAGGAAGGCCCGCCGCGTGGTGGACCTCATCCGCGGTCTGCCGGCCGCGGAGGCGCAGGCGGTGCTGCGGTTCGCCCCCCAGGCTGCGAGCGGGCCGGTGGGCAAGGTGCTCGCCAGCGCCATCGCCAACGCCGAGCACAACAACCAGCTCGACCCGGGCACGCTCGTCGTCAGCCGGGCGTACGTGGACGAGGGGCCGACGCTCAAGCGGTTCCGCCCACGCGCGCAGGGCCGGGCGTACCGCGTCAACAAGCGCACCAGTCACATCACCGTGATCGTGGAGTCGCGTCCCGACGAGGTCGAGGCGCCGCGTCGCGGCGGCCGGGCCGGCGGTCGCGCCGGTGCCGGCACCAAGCAGACGAGGAGGACCCGATAGTGGGGCAGAAAGTCAACCCGCACGGGTTCCGGTTGGGCATCACCACCGACTTCAAGAGCCGGTGGTACGCCGACAAGCTCTACAAGGACTACGTCAAGGAGGACGTCGCCATCCGCCGGATGCTGCAGCGCGGCATGGAGCGCGCCGGCATCTCCAAGGTGGAGATCGAACGTACCCGTGACCGCGTCCGGGTGGACATCCACACCGCGCGCCCGGGCATCGTCATCGGCCGGCGTGGCGCGGAGGCGGACCGGATCCGTGGCGACCTGGAGAAACTGACCGGCAAGCAGGTCCAGCTGAACATCCTCGAGGTCAAGAACCCCGAGATCGACGCGCAGCTCGTCGCGCAGGGCGTGGCCGAGCAGCTGTCCAGCCGGGTCGCCTTCCGGCGGGCCATGCGCAAGGCCATCCAGTCCGCGATGAAGAGCGGCGCCAAGGGCATCAAGGTCCAGTGCGGCGGCCGCCTCGGCGGCGCTGAGATGTCGCGGTCGGAGTTCTACCGCGAGGGCCAGGTCCCGCTGCACACGCTGCGCGCCGACATCGACTACGGCTTCTACGAGGCCCGTACGACCTTCGGCAGGATCGGCGTGAAGGTGTGGATCTACAAGGGCGAGGCGCCGCAGACCCGCGCCGAGCGCGAGGCCCAGGCCGCCGCGCAGCGCGCCGCGGCCGGTGCCGGCGGCGGTGGCCGCCGGGGCGAGCGCGGTGACCGGGGCGAGCGCCGCGGCGGCGGCCGGCGTGGCGGCGGCCGTGGTGAGCGCGGCGGGGACCGCGGTGAGCGCGGCGGCGGCGAGCGCAGGCAACCACCCGCGGAGCAGCAGCAGCCGGCGACGACGTCGGCGGCGCCCGCGGCCGGCAACGGTGAGGGGAGCTGACCGACCATGCTGATCCCTCGCAAGGTCAAGCATCGCAAGCAGCACCATCCGAAGCGCGGCGGTATGGCCAAGGGCGGGACGAAGGTGGCCTTCGGCGAGTACGGCATCCAGGCCGTCGAGGGCGCCTACGTCACCAACCGCCAGATCGAGGCGGCCCGTATCGCGATGACCCGGCACATCAAGCGCGGCGGCAAGGTGTGGATCAACATCTTCCCCGACCGCCCGCTGACCAAGAAGCCGGCGGAGACGCGGATGGGGTCCGGCAAGGGTTCGCCCGAGTGGTGGGTCGCCAACGTCAAGCGCGGCCGCGTCATGTTCGAGCTGTCCTACCCGAACGAGCAGGTGGCCAGGCAGGCGCTGCAGCGGGCGATCCACAAGCTCCCCATGAAGTGCAAGATCGTGAAGCGCGAGGGTGGGTGAGTCATGGCCAAGGGACTGACCGCCGAGGATCTGCGGACCCAGCCGGAGCAGGAGCTGATCACCAAGCTGAAGGAGGCCAAGGAGGAGCTGTTCAACCTCCGCTTCCAGGCGGCGACGGGTCAGCTCGAAAGCCACGGGCGGCTGCGGGCCGTGAAGCGGGAGATCGCCCGCATCTACACGGTCATGCGCGAGCGTGAGCTCGGCATCATCCAGTTCGTCGAGGAGGCGGCTCCGGCGGCGGCGGACGACGAGGAAGCCGCCGAAGAGACCGCCGAGGAGACCGCGGAGCGAAACGATGGCTGACCAGCAGCAACAGACGCAGCGACCGCAGCGGCGGGAGAAGCCGCGGGGCAAGCGCAAGGTGCGCGAGGGCCTCGTCGTCAGCGACAAGATGGACAAGACCGTCGTCGTCGCCGTCGAGGACCGCGTCAAGCACGCCCTTTACGGCAAGATCATCCGCCGTACGACGAAGTACAAGGTTCACGACGAGCGCAACGAGTGCGGCGTCGGCGACCGGGTCAGGCTGATGGAGACCAGGCCGCTGTCGGCGACGAAGCGCTGGCGCGTCGTCGAGGTCCTCGAGAAGGCCAAGTAGGCCTTCCGACATGTTCATGACGGTTCCGCCAGGCTCTCCATCCCGAGAGAACCGGCGTGACGAACAGGAGTAGACGTGATTCAGCAGGAGTCGCGACTCAAGGTCGCCGACAACACGGGTGCGAAGGAGATCCTGTGCATCCGCGTGCTCGGCGGCTCGGGTCGGCGCTACGCGGGAATCGGCGACGTGATCGTCGCGACGGTGAAGGACGCGCTGCCCAACGCCGGTGTGAAGAAGGGCGACGTCGTCAGGGCGGTCGTGGTGCGCACCCGCAAGGAGCGCCGCCGCGCCGACGGCTCCTACATCCGCTTCGACGAGAACGCCGCCGTGCTGATCAGGGACGGCGGTGACCCGCGCGGGACGCGCATCTTCGGTCCTGTGGGCCGGGAGCTGCGCGAGAAGAGGTTCATGCGGATCATCTCGCTCGCGCCGGAGGTGCTGTGATGAAGATCAAAAAAGGTGATGAGGTCGTGGTCATCGCCGGCAAGGACAAGGGCGCGACCGGCCGGGTCATCTCCGTCGACCCGCGCCGCGACCGGGTCACCGTCGAAGGCGTGAACCTCATCAAGAAGAACACCAAAGAGAACAACCAGGGCCCGCGCGGCGCCAAGCAGGGCGGGATCATCACCCAGGAGGCGCCGCTGCACATCAGCAACGTGATGCTGGTGGACGGCAAGCAGCCGACCCGGGTGGGTTACAAGACCAAGGAAGACGGCACGAAGGTTCGCATCTCGCGCCGCACCGGCAAGGAAATCTGATGGCCACCAAGACGTCTGCCGAACGTACGGACGCCGCCGCCGGCGGCCAGGACGCGACTCCGCCGCCGCGGCTGAAGCTGCGTTACAAGGAGGAGATCCGGTCCGCGCTGCGCGACCAGTTCGGCTACGGCAACGTGATGCAGGTGCCCACGCTGACCAAGATCGTGGTCAACATGGGGATCGGCGAGGCGGCCCGTGACGCCAAGCTGATCGAGGGCGCGGTCCGCGACCTCACCGCGATCACCGGGCAGAAGCCGGCGGTGAACCGGGCGAAGAAGTCGATCGCGCAGTTCAAGCTGCGCGCCGGCATGCCGATCGGGGCGAACGTCACCCTCCGCGGCGACCGGATGTGGGAGTTCCTCGACCGGCTGCTGTCCCTGGCGCTGCCGCGCATCCGCGACTTCCGCGGCCTGTCGCCCAAGCAGTTCGACGGCCACGGCAACTACACGTTCGGGCTGACCGAGCAGGTCGTGTTCCACGAGGTCAACCCCGACAGGATCGACCGCCAGCGGGGCATGGACATCACGATCGTCACGACCGCGACGACCGACGAAGAGGGCCGCGCGCTGCTGCAGCGCCTGGGCTTCCCGTTCAAAGAGAACTAGCCGTGGCAGCCGTCTCGCGGCGGCTGGGGATCCTAACAAAGAGAACTGAGAGAGATCTGAGCGATGGCGAAGAAGGCATTGATCGCCAAGGCGGCTCGGAAGCCGAAGTTCGCGGTGCGCGCCTACACCCGGTGCTCGCGTTGCGGCCGGCCGCGTTCCGTCTACCGCAAGTTCGGCCTGTGCCGGATCTGCTTGCGGGAGATGGCGCACCGAGGCGAGCTGCCCGGCATCACCAAATCGAGCTGGTAACCAGTAAATGACACGCCGTAGGTCCCCGGTGGCCGGCACGGCCACAGGGAAACCGCGGTGAGGAGGGGCCAGTAGGCCATGACGATGACCGATCCGATCGCAGACATGTTGACTCGTCTGCGGAACGCGAACTCGGCGTACCACGACAGCGTGAGCATGCCGTACTCGAAGATCAAGGCGCACATCGCCGAGATCCTCCAGCAGGAGGGCTACATCACGGGCTGGCATGTGGAGGACGCCAAGGTGGGGCGGGACCTCGTGATCGACCTGAAGTTCGGGCCGACGCGCGAGCGTTCCATCGCCGGCCTGAAGCGCGTGTCCAAGCCCGGTCTGCGGGTGTACGCGAAGAAGGACAACCTGCCGAAGGTCCTGGGCGGTCTCGGCGTCGCGATCATCTCGACGTCGTCCGGTCTGATGACCGACAGGCAGGCCGGCAAGCGCGGCGTGGGCGGGGAAGTCCTCGCCTACGTCTGGTAGGGGAGGGGACAACAGCATGTCGCGCATCGGACGGCTGCCGATTCCCGTCCCCGGCGTCGTAGACGTACGGGTCGACGGGCGCAACGTCACCGTCAAGGGCCCCAAGGGCGAGCTGTCGCACACCGTGGCGGCGCCCATCGAGGTCAGCGTCGAGGACGGCACCATCACCGTGACCCGGCCGAACGACCAGAACACGGTGCGAGCGCTGCACGGCCTCACCCGGGCATTGATCAACAACATGGTCGTCGGGGTGACCGACGGCTACCGGAAGACGCTCGAGATCGTCGGCGTCGGCTACCGGGTGCAGGCCAGGGGCAAGAACCTCGAGTTCTCCCTGGGCTACAGCCACCCGATCACGGTCGAGCCGCCGGACGGCATCACCTTCAACGTCGAGCGGCCCACGGTGTTCAGCGTCGAGGGCATCGACAAGCAGAAGGTGGGCGAGGTCGCGGCCAACATCCGCAAGCTGCGCAAGCCCGACCCGTACAAGGGCAAGGGTGTGCGCTACCAGGGCGAGCAGATCCGCCGCAAGGTCGGAAAGGCCGGTAAGTAGCCATGAGAACCGCTGCCAGCAAGACCCAGCTCAGGAAGCGGGCGACGGGCCGGTCGGCGGCCCGGTCGCGGCGGCACCTGCGTGTCCGCAAGAAGGTGCTCGGCACTCCGGCGCGGCCCAGGCTGGTCGTCACCCGCTCGGCCAAGCACATGGTCGCCCAGGTGGTGGACGACACGGCGGGTCGTACGCTCGTGTCCGCGTCCACGATGGAGGCCGACCTGCGCGCCGAGTCGGGCGACAAGACCGACAAGTCGCGCCTGGTCGGCCGGCTCGTGGCGCAGCGGGCCAAGGAGGCCGGCATCGGCGCCGTGGTCTTCGACCGCGGTGGCTACCGGTACCACGGCCGGGTGGCCGCGCTCGCGGACGCCGCCCGGGAACAGGGCCTGGAGTTCTGATGATCACTAAGGCCCCGGCCCCGATGACTAACGAGAAGAGGAACCACTGATGGCAGCTCCGCGCAGAGGCGGCGGTGCCCAGGGAGACGGTCGGCGCGACCGCCGGGACGACGGCCGCCGCGGCGGCGCGGACAAGGGCACGTCGTACATCGAGCGCGTCGTGACGATCAACCGTGTCGCCAAGGTCGTCAAGGGCGGCCGGCGCTTCAGCTTCACCGCGCTGGTCGTCGTCGGCGACGGCAACGGCACGGTCGGCGTCGGCTACGGCAAGGCCAAGGAGGTGCCCGCGGCGATCGCCAAGGGCGTCGAGGAGGCCAAGAAGCACTTCTTCAAGGTGCCGCGGATCCAGGGCACGATCCCGCACGCCGTGCAGGGCGAGGAGGCCGCCGGCGTCGTGCTGCTCAAGCCGGCCAGCCCGGGTACCGGCGTCATCGCCGGCGGCCCGGTGCGCGCCGTCCTCGAGTGCGCCGGCATCCACGACGTGCTGTCGAAGTCGCTGGGATCGTCCAACGCGATCAACATCGTGCACGCGACGGTGGCCGCGCTCAAGCAGCTCAACCGGCCCGAGGAGATCGCGGCCAAGCGCGGGCTCCCGCTGGAGGACGTCGCGCCCGCCGCGATGCTGCGCGCCCGCGCCGCCGGCTCCGAGCCGCGGGCGGAGGTGGCCCAGTCGTGAGTAGGTTGAAGATCACGCAGGTGAAGTCGCGGATCGGCAGCCGGCGGAACCAGCGCGACACGCTGCGGACGCTCGGCCTGCGCAAGATCGGGCAGAGCACGGTGCGCGAGGACCGCCCCGAGATTCGCGGCATGATCCGGACGGTGGCCCATCTGGTCGCCGTCGAGGAGGTGGACTGAGATGGGTGACTCCCCGCTGAGGGTGCACCACCTGCGCCCGGCGTCGGGGGCTCACAAGGCCAAGCGGCGCAAGGGTCGCGGTGAGGGCTCGAAGGGCAAGACCGCGGGACGCGGCACCAAGGGGACGAAGGCCAGGGCGACCGTGCCCGCCGGCTTCGAGGGCGGCCAGATGCCGCTCATCAGGCGGGTGCCGAAGCTCAAGGGCTTCAAGAACAGGTTCCGGGTCGAGTATCAGGTCGTGAACGTCGAAAGGCTCGGAGAGCTTTTTCCACAGGGCGGCCAGGTCACGCCGGAGGACCTGGCGGCGAGGGGCGCGGTGCGCGCCGGCCGTCCGGTCAAGGTGCTCGGCACCGGTGACATTTCGGTGGCGGTCCAGGTCAAGGCCCATGCCTTTTCCGGTTCGGCCAAAGACAAGATCGTCGCGGCTGGCGGATCAGCGGAACAGTTGTGACTCGTGTGCCCACGGGGGTCGTCAAGGCGGGCTCCGTGGGCGGCCGCCGGACGCACGAGAGGGGCGGCGTTACCCGCCGGTCCTGTTAGAGTTCGACGGACGGCCGCCATCCGTGCGGTGGCCGCCGCATACCTACTAGCCTGGGCCGCAAACGGCCGTTTGTCGGGATTTGCGCAGGAGGAATGGTGCTGACGGCGTTCACTAGGGCTTTTCGTACGCCCGACCTGCGCAAGAAGCTTCTGTTCACGCTTTTCGTCATCGGCGTGTTCCGGCTGGGCGCCCAGCTGCCGACGCCGGGCGTGAACGTCGAGAACGTCCGGACCTGCATCAGCGCCGCCAGCAAGGGCACGGCGGCCAATGTCTACGGCCTGGTCAACCTGTTCAGCGGCGGCGCGCTGCTCAAGCTGTCGGTGTTCGCGCTGGGGATCATGCCGTACATCACGGCGAGCATCATCCTCCAGCTGCTCACCGTGGTGATCCCCCGGCTGGAGACCCTCCGCAAGGAGGGCCAGTCAGGCACCACCAAGATCACACAGTACACCCGGTACCTCACCGTCGGCCTGGCGATCCTGCAATCCACCGGCATCGTGGCCATGGCCAGCACCGGGCGGCTGTTCCAGAGCTGCCAGGAGCAGCTCCTGCACGACAGCGGGCTCTTCACCATCATCACGATGGTGGTCATCATGACCGCCGGTACCGCCGTGATCATGTGGCTGGGCGAGCTCATCACCGACCGCGGCGTCGGCAACGGCATGTCGATCCTGATCTTCACCCAGGTCATCGCGGTGTTCCCGCAGGAGCTGTGGAACGTCTACAAGACCAAGCACGGCTTCGTGTTCACCATGGTGATGGTGGTCGGTATCGCGATCGTGGCCGGCGTGGTCTTCGTCGAGCAGGCGCAGCGCCGCATCCCCGTGCAGTACGCCAAGCGGATGGTGGGTCGCCGCATGTACGGCGGAACCTCGACCTACATCCCCCTCAAGGTGAACCAGGCCGGCGTCATCCCGGTCATCTTCGCCTCGTCGCTGTTGTACCTGCCGCAGCTCGCGGCCACCATCTGGCCGCAGAACCGGTTCCTCGGCAAGTACGTCACGCCGTACCTCGCGCAGGACCATCCGGTCCACATGATCGGTTACTTCCTGCTCATCATCTTCTTCACGTACTTCTACGTCGCGATCACGTTCAACCCGACCGAGGTCGCCGACAACATGAAGAAGTACGGTGGATTCATCCCGGGCATCAGACCCGGCCGTCCGACCGCCGAATACCTCGATTACGTGCTCACCAGGATCACCGCTCCCGGCTCGCTCTACCTGGGTGTGATCGCCCTCATCCCGTTGGTGGCCTTCTCGATGCTGAACGCCACGAACGACTTCCCGTTTGGAGGTACGAGCATTCTCATCGTTGTGGGTGTCGGGCTGGACACGGTGAAGCAGATCGAGAGCCAACTCCAGCAACGCAACTACGAGGGTTTCCTGCGGTAGTGCGACTCGTGCTCGTGGGCCCCCCCGGAGCAGGTAAGGGGACGCAGGCCCAGTTCATCGCATCGCACCTGTCGGTGCCGAAGATCTCGACAGGTGACATCTTCCGTGCCAACGTCAGCGGCGGCACGCCGCTCGGCCAGAAGGCGCGGGAGTACATGGATCGCGGTGACCTGGTGCCGGACGAGATCACGATCGCGATGGTGCGGGACCGGCTGGCCGAGGACGACGCCCAGGAGGGCTTCCTGCTCGACGGTTTCCCGCGGAACGTGCCGCAGGCCGAGACGCTCAAGAAGATCCTGTCCGAATGGGACGCCAAGGTCGACCTGGTGCTCGAGCTGGTGATCGACGAGGACGAGGTGGTGCGCCGGCTGTCCGGCCGCCGCACCTGCAGCCGGTGCGGCCATATCTGGCATGTCCTGTTCGACGAGAAGAGGGACGACATCTGCGACGACTGTGGCGGGCGGCTGTTCCAGCGCGACGACGACAAGGAAGAGGTCGTCCGGCATCGCCTGGAGGTCTACCAGGAACAGACCGCCCCGCTCGTGTCGTTTTATGGCGATGAGGGGACTTTGGTCGGTATCGATGCCACCGGACCGGTGGAGGAGGTCACCGAGCGGGCGCTGGCGGCGCTCCGTCCCTACACCCATTAAGCCCCTACACCGATGGACGGCCGGGGCCACAGGGGGAGCGGAGTTGTTCAAGAAGCGCAGGTCAGACATCCAGATCAAGACCGCGGGTGAGCTCGACGGCATGCGGGCCGCCGGCCTCGTCGTCGGGCAGACGCTGCGGCTGCTCGCGGAGGCGGTGAAACCCGGGATCACCACCGCCGACCTGGACGAGCTCGCGGAAGAGTCGATCCGCGCGGCCGGCGCCACCCCGTCGTTCAAGGGCTACCTCGGCTTCCCCGCGTCCATCTGCGCGTCGGTGAACGAAGAGATCGTGCACGGCATCCCGCGGCCGACCAGGGTGCTGCGCGAGGGGGATGTCATCTCCATCGACTGCGGCGCCATCGTCGACGGCTGGCACGGCGACGCCGCGGTGACCGTTCCCGTCGGGTCGACGGAGCCGGAGCCGACCCGCCTCCTCGAGGTGTGCGAGGAGGCGCTGTGGCGTGGTCTGGCGGCCGGCCGGCCCGGATCCCATCTCTCGGACATCGGTCATTCGATCGAGTCGTACGTGCGCTCTCAGGGCCCGTACGGCATCGTCGAGGAGTACGTGGGGCACGGCATCGGCACCGAGATGCACATGGACCCGCCGGTCCCGAACTACGGCAGCCCGGGGCAGGGGCCCGTCCTGGAGCCTGGCATGTGCTTCGCCGTCGAGCCGATGGTCAACCTGGGTACCAAGGAGACCTGGCTGCTGGAAGACGAGTGGACCGTCGTCACCCGCGACGGCCTCCCCTCGGCCCACTTTGAGCACAGCTTCGCCGTGACGGAGAATGGACCTTGGGTGTTGACGGCCCTCGACGGGGGCGCCGAACGCCTCGGGCACGTGCGGGGCCAGGGGTCCTGACCGCGCTCGCGGCACTCGGCTGAGAGGAGGACGGTTGTGCCGCTGAATCCCGACATGCGGGCCTCCGACGCCGACCGCGAACGGGTGGCCGGCGCCCTGCGTGAGCACTGCGCCCAGGGCCGCCTCACGCAGGACGAGTTCAACGAACGACTCGAGGCCACCTACGCGGCGCGGACGATGGGCGACCTCGAGCGGGTGACCAGAGACCTGCCGGAGGAGGACCTCGACTACCGGCCGATCCCGCCGTACCAGCGGGCCCGTCCGCTGCCGGCCAGGCGGGCCGCCGGCGGGCTGACCAGGGCGCGGCCCATGTGGGCCACGTACGCGACGGTCAACCTCGTGTGCTTCGTCATCTGGCTGATCGTGGCGGCCACCGGAGGCGGGCTCTACCCGTGGTTCCTGTGGGTGGCCGGGCCGTGGGGGGCCATCCTCCTCGCCCGCCACGTCATTGGGCCCAGGGACGGCCGTTCCCACTCGTGAGGGCCCTCAGGCGATCGCCCTGAGGGCGGAGACGAGGGTGTGCGGGGCCGGGGCCACCTCGGGGATCACCGACCGCAGCGCCAGCCAGCCGTTGATGGCGTGCGCGGCCGGGCCTGCCTCCCTCGTCTGGGGATCGTCGATGCCGAACCACTCGGCGACCCGCGACCACCGCCAGAGCCGGTGGTCGCCGCGCGTGGTCTCCGAGCGCGGGAAGTTGCCGGGGCCGCGGGTGCCCTTGACCGAAAGCCGGACGACCTCGACCGACGTGCCCACGCGTTCGGCGATGTCGCGCATGGTGAGCAGGGGGTCCGCCTCGACCTCCAGGACGCGCAACCCGGACGCGCTCGCCTCGATATGCTCGATCACCGTCATGACCGCCTCGGCCAGGCAGGGGGCGGCCCAGTTGCACCGCGCCAGACCAGGATGGTCGGTGTGGGCGCCGTTGGGCACGAACCCGACCGTCACCTGCCCCCGAGTACGCCCAAAAAGCCGGTCGAGTTCGTCTTCGAACAGCGGCCGGCTGAGGATCAGCGCGAAAGCGTACTCGGGCATCGTGACCCACCACCTTAGGGCGGCGCGGCGCCGGTTCGGTAACATCATTTCGCATTTGGCTGGGGAGTGACGTACACTCCTTAGTCGGCCCAGTCTGGCTTCTACGTGCGCCGCGCCGCGTGCGCCGGGGAGCGGGTTGTCTCGCTACTCACTCCTTGAGGTCTTCGAGGCGGGCCGAATTCCGGACGAACCGATCAGTGAAGCGCGGAGGACATGCCCAAGAAAGAAGGGGCCATCGAGATCGAGGGCACCGTCATCGAGTCTCTCCCCAATGCCATGTTCAGGGTGGAGCTCGACAACGGACACAAGGTCCTCGCCCACATCAGCGGCAAGATGCGGATGCACTACATCCGGATCCTGCCCGACGACCGGGTGGTCGTGGAGCTCAGCCCCTACGACCTCTCGCGTGGTCGGATCGTCTACCGCTACAAGTGACACAAATCCAACCCACTGGGGTTGCCTTCCTCGTGGTCGGCGTCGCGAGGGTGACCCTGCTTCATGAGGAGACCCAGTGAAGGTCAAGCCGAGCGTGAAGAAGATCTGCAACAAGTGCCGCATCATCCGGCGGCACGGGCGGGTCATGGTGATCTGCTCAGACCCGCGGCACAAGCAGCGCCAGGGCTGAGCGGCAGAGCCAGCGATACGACGTTCCACAGCAACCCCCGGTCGGAGGCCGGGGCCGCATCGTGGCAGCGGTGCGGACGTGGCGCGTAAACCTCCGCGACAAGAAGGGAAAGCTGCCGGCGATGGCACGCCTCGTCAACGTCGACCTGCCGCGCGACAAGCGGCTCGAGGTCGCTCTCACGTACATCTACGGCATCGGCCGCAGCCGCGCGCTGGAAACCCTGCGGAGCACCGGCATCAGCGGTGACCTGCGGGTGCACCAGCTGGGCGACGAAGAGCTCGTCAGGCTCCGCGACTGGATCGAAGCGCAGTACCAGGTGGAAGGCGACCTGCGCCGCGAGGTGCAGGCCGACATCCGCCGCAAGATCGACATCGGCTGTTACCAGGGCATCCGGCACCGCCGTGGACTGCCCGTGCACGGCCAGCGCACCCAGACCAACGCGCGCACCCGCAAGGGCAAGAAGAAGACGGTGGCCGGCAAGAAGAAGGCCGGCAAGAAGTAGCAGTCCGTACCGCGGATCGATGACCTCAGGAGTTACGAGAGCAGATGCCTCCTAAGAGCCGAACCGGCGCCAAGAAGGTGCGCCGCAAGGAAAAGAAGAACGTGGCCCACGGCCACGCGCACATCAAGAGCACGTTCAACAACACGATCGTCACCATCACGGACCCGATGGGCGCCGTGATCTCCTGGGCCTCCGCCGGCCACGTGGGATTCAAGGGCTCGCGCAAGTCCACGCCGTTCGCCGCGCAGATGGCCGCGGAGGCGGCGGCGAGGCGGGCCATGGAGCATGGCATGCGCAAGGTCGACGTGTTCGTCAAGGGGCCGGGTTCCGGCCGCGAGACCGCCATCCGGTCGCTGCAGGCGACCGGCCTCGAGGTGGGCTCCATCCAGGACGTCACGCCGGTTCCCCACAACGGCTGCCGGCCGCCGAAGCGACGCCGGGTCTGAGGGCGGAGGAGAACTAGGAGCTATGGCACGTTATACCGGCGCCGACTGCAAGCTCTGCCGGCGCGAGAAGATGAAGCTGTTCCTGAAGGGCAGCAAGTGCGAGGGGCCCAAGTGCCCCATCGAGATCCGGCCGTACCCGCCGGGCGAGCACGGCCGCGGCCGCCCGAAGGAGACCGAGTACCTGCTGCAGCTGCGCGAGAAGCAGAAGGCGCGCCGCATCTACGGCGTGCTCGAGCGGCAGTTCCGCAACTACTACGAGCGGGCGAACAAGACCACGGGCAAGACCGGTGAGGCGCTGCTCAGCCTGCTCGAGCGGCGGCTCGACAACGTCGTGTACCGGGCCGGCTTCGCCAAGAGCAGGGACATGGCCCGCCAGCTGGTGCGCCACGGCCACTTCCTGGTCAACGGCCGCCGGGTCACCATCCCGTCGTTCCTCGTCAGCGAGAACGACATCGTGGACGTGGCGATGAAGTCGCTGGAGATGACCCCGTTCGTCGTGGCCCGCGCCGAGGCCGGCGAGCGGCAGGTGCCCGCCTGGCTCGAGGTCATCCCGGACAAGATGCGCATCCTCGTCCACTCGGCTCCGATCCGGCAGCAGATCGACACGCCGGTCCAGGAGCAGCTGATCGTCGAGCTCTACTCCAGGTAGCGGTTCGCGTACGATAGAGACGCGGTCGTCATATAGCGGGCACCGCGGAAAGAAGGATCATCATGCTCATCGCTCAACGTCCGACCCTCGCGGAAGAGCAGGTCGACGAATACCGGTCGCGGTTCACCATCGAGCCGCTGGAGCCGGGCTTCGGCTACACGATCGGCAACTCGCTGCGTCGTACGCTGCTCTCCTCGATCCCCGGCGCCGCCGTCACCAGCATCCGCATCGAGGGCGTGCTGCACGAGTTCTCGACCGTGCCAGGGGTCAAGGAAGACGTCACCGACATCATCCTCAACCTCAAGGAACTCGTCGTCTCCTCCGAGCACGACGAGCCGGTCGTGATGTACCTGCGCAAGCAGGGTCCAGGCGAGGTCACCGCGGCGGACATCGCGCCGCCGGCCGGCGTCGAGGTGCACAACCCCGACCTGCACATCGCCACCCTGAACAACAAGGCCAAGCTCGAGATGGAGCTGACCGTCGAGCGCGGGCGCGGTTACGTCTCGGCGGCCCAGAACAAGCAGCCGGGCCAGGAGATCGGGCGGATCCCGATCGACTCGATCTACTCGCCGGTCCTCAAGGTCACCTACAAGGTCGAGGCGACCCGAGTCGAGCAGCGCACCGACTTCGACCGGCTGATCCTCGACGTCGAGACCAAGCAGTCGATGCTGCCGCGCGACGCCGTGGCCAGCGCCGGCAAGACGCTGGTCGAGCTGTTCGGGCTGGCCCGCGAGCTGAACGTCGAGGCCGAGGGCATCGACATGGGCCCGTCGCCGACCGACGCCGCGCTCGCCGCCGACCTGGCGCTGCCCATCGAGGAGCTGAACCTCACCGTCCGCTCCTACAACTGCCTCAAGCGGGAGGGCATCCACTCGGTCGGCGAGCTGGTCGCCCGTAGCGAGCAGGACCTGCTCGACATCCGCAACTTCGGTGCGAAGTCCATCGAAGAGGTCAAGCAGAAGCTCAACGACATGGGGCTGTCGCTCAAGGACTCCCCGCCCGGGTTCGACCCCACGGCGGCGGCGGACAACTACGACGACGACCAGAGCTACGCCGAGACCGAGCAGTACTGATAACCCAGGACTGACCCGCTCAGGACTGATTCGCCCAGGTTCACCTGCCGTGGACGAACCGCGGCCACGGCAGGTGACCGCTGACTCCGGTACCTGGTACGGCCGGTGCAGAAAGGAAGCAGATCGATGCCCAAGCCCACCAAGGGCCCGCGCCTGGGTGGCAGCCCGGCCCACGAGCGCCTGATGCTGGCCAACCTCGCCACCTCCCTGTTCGAGCACGGTCGCATCAGGACCACCGAGGCCAAGGCCAGGCGGCTGCGCCCGATGGCCGAGAAGCTGATCACCAAGGCCAGGCGGGGCGACCTGCACAACCGGCGCCTGGTGTTGCGTGTGATCAAGGACAAGAGCGTCGTGCACACGCTCTTCACCGAGATCGCGCCGCGGTACGAGAACCGCCCGGGCGGCTACACCCGCATCACCAAGATCGGCCCGCGGCGCGGCGACAACGCGCCGATGGCCGTGATCGAGCTGGTCGAGGAGGCGGCGGCGCCGGCCGCCCGCACCGAGACCCGCCGCTCCCGCCGAGCCCGGCCAGCCGCCCAGCCGGCCGAGGCCGCCGAGGCCGCCGAGGCCGCCGAGGCTGCGGCCGCCGATGAGGCTGCGGCCGCCGAGACCGCGGACGCCGCGGACGCGGAGGCCGGCGAAGCCGCCGGCGAGGAGGCCCAGACCGAGGACCAGGCCGACGGCAAGGCCGAAGACAAGTAGCGACCACCGGACCGAGGTGAGCGAGCCCGTCGTCCCCACAGGACGGCGGGTTCGTGCTGTGCGCGACCGGTGGAGCGGGGAGACGGCGGAATGGCGGAGCGGGAAGAGCGGCGGAACCCGCCGCCCGCGGGTTCGGCGCCGGCGGAGCCGGCCGCGCCCGGCCTCCGGCTGCGGCTCGACATCCGTTACGACGGCGCCGGCTTCGCCGGTTGGGCTCGGCAGCCGGAGCGGCGCACCGTCCAGGGCGTGATCGAGGAGGCGCTGGGCAGGCTGCTGCGGCTCGACCCGCCGCCCGGGCTCACCGTGGCGGGCCGGACGGACGCCGGCGTGCACGCGCGCGGGCAGGTGGCCCACGTCGACGTCCCTGCCGCCGCGTACGAGGGAGTCGGCGACACGATGCCGCGCCGGCTCGCCGGCCTGCTGCCGCCGGACGTACGGGTCACCGCAGTCACGCGGGCGCCGGCCGGTTTCGACGCGCGGTTCTCCGCGCTGGCCCGCCGGTACCTCTACCGGGTCTGCGACGACCCGACCGGGGTCGACCCGCTGCGCCGGCACGAGATGGTGTGGCATCCCCGGCCGCTCGACCTCGGCCCCATGAACGCGGCCGCCGCGCTGCTGCTCGGCGAGCACGACTTCGCCGCGTACTGCCGGCGCCGCGAGGGCGCCACGACCATCCGCCGGCTCCTGCGCTACGAGTGGGCCCGCGTGGACGGCGGCGTCGCCGCGGCCCACGTCGAGGCCGACGCCTTCTGCCACTCGATGGTCCGTGCCCTCGTCGGTGCCCTGCTCGCCGTGGGGGACGGCCGTCGTGACGTCGGCTGGCCGGCCGAGGTGCTGGCGGCCGGGGTGCGGGACTCGGCCGTGCAGGTGGCGCCCGCCCACGGGTTGTCGCTCGAAGAGGTCCGCTATCCGGCCGACGGCGAGCTCGCCACCCGTGCCAGGGAGACCCGGCGGGTACGGCTCCTCGGCGCCTAGCGCGACCTCCGCTCGATGGGGCGTACGGCGTAGGAGACGAACTGCCTGCCCACGGTGGCGAGCAGCGTGTCGCCCGCGCCGGCGTCGTGCCCGTCGAGATAGGTCGTGTAGGAGTAGATGATGTACCGGCCGCGGACCGTGCTGGCCGCGTAGCCGCCGGCCACGTCGATGCCCTTGGCCACCGTGCCGGGCATGCCGCGGAACCACTCGTACCGGCTCGGGTCGCCGGCCTTGCGCACGGCCAGCGCCAACCGCCGCGTTGGCATCGCGACGACGCCGGCCGTCACGGCGAACCGCTTCTTGGTGTCGACGTACGTGGCGCGGACGACGCCGCGGCAGTGGCCCCGCACCAGCGCCTCGGCCATGGCGCCACGGGCCACCAGCGTGCAGTCGTGGTTGACGGACGTCTTGTCCTGCTTGTAGACCCGGCCGCCGAGCGGCAGTGGACGGACGGGGAAGACGTCGGTCAGCCGAAGAGGCGCCCGGTCGGTCTTCTCGTTGTCGATGCTCGGCGCCGGGTTGCCGCGCGGCCTGGCCTGGCCGGCGCTCTGCTGCGGAGCGGCGGCACGGCCGCTCGGCGTGGCCGCGCTCGACGCGGACTTCGGCTCCGACGAGCCGGTGAGGGTGGTCAGGCCGACGACCGCGATCACCACGGCGGCGACCCCGCCGGCGGCCATGAGCACCAGCCGGCGCCGGCCGCGGAGAGCGGCCCCGGGGCCAGCGGCCCCGGGCGCCGCCATGGTCGGGGCGGCCGTCGGCATCGTGGCCGTGCCGCCCGGCTGTGCCGCCCGGGCGGAGCCCCCGGGCTGGGTCGGGATGCCGGGCTGCGGCGGGATGCCGGGCCGCGGCGGGACGCCGGGCTGGATGGGCGCGCCGAGCACGGCTCCGGGAGGGAGGACGGCGTCCGGCAGGCGCGGAGGTACGGCCGGCGGGACCGGCGCCATGCCCTCGGGAAGCGTGTCGTACGGATCGGGGGCGTGCGGACCGGCGAGCCCGGGTGGCGGCTGCGGCGCGGGCGGCTGCATGGGAAGGCCCCGCCGGGTGTCAGCGGGCGGCACTCCGGGGCCGGCCACGAGCCAGTCGGGCACGGGCGGCGGGGGCGCGGCGGGCGGAGCCGCCGGCTCCTCCGGCGGCGGCTCCCGCTCTCCGGCCGGCTCCACGGGCTCGGCGCCGTTCGCGAGGTTCTCGGGTGCCCACCACGGGGACGACGGGGCGCTCGTCGACCGGTCGTCGTACGGTTCGTCCCGGATGGAACCGGACACGCCGAAACTCGGCGGCGCGGGCGCCGGCGGCGTCGCCTCAGGCGGTGCGACCTGCGGTTCGATCGGGTCCTCGGGATTGGACATAAGCCAACACACTACAAAAGTTCGGACTAGGTTCCGTACGGCTTCCCCGCGATTCCGCGGTACTGCAGCGCGAAGCCCAGCCGGCTGCCATAGATCACGCTCGGCTCGAACACGGTCGCCCCCTTGCGCATGGCCCGCGGGACCGCCTTGCCGTTCGGCGCCTGGATCCAGCTCAGCAGCACGTAGTGGCCGCGCGCCTCGGCGGAGGCGAAGGCGATGCCCTTGCCGAGGTTCTTCGTCACGCCGCGGCCGGGCAGCGGCCGCAGGTAGGCGTCCTTGGTGGCGTTCGCCACCTTGGCGGTGAGCGAAGCGGCGCGGGCGGTCCCGAGGTTGGCGACGCCGACGGTGCCGGCGAGGCCGCCGTCGGCGCGGGCGAACGTCCCGCGCAGCATCTGGCTGCAGCGGCCGGCCCGCAACGCCGACACGAGCTTGGCGCCGTGTGCCGTCCGCGTGCAGGATCGGGTGGCCTGCGCGGCGGTCAGCACATAATGGACGCCATTAACTGTGAACACCTTCCGCCTGAAAGCCTCACCCAGCGTGAGGGGATGAGGGTCGGTGGACCGGCTCGCGAGCATGGCGCCGAGCGGCCCGGTCGGCAGTGCGCTCACCGCGGGCGATGTCGGCGACCCGGACGGTGCCGCCGTCGCACCGGTCGCGCCCGCCGTCGCGGTGGCGTGATGGCCGCCGCCGAGGAGCTTGGACAGCCCCACCCCGGCGCCCACGAGGACGACGACGCCCAGCGCGCCCCCGCCGACCACCAGGGGAAGCCTGCGCCGTCGCGGCTGCGCCGCGGCCCGATGGCCGGGCGGGCCGGCCGGTCCCGGGTGGCTGGGGGGCGGCAGATCCGGCGGGGACCTGTCGGCGTGCGGATGGTCGGTGGCGGCGTCGTACACCGGCTCGTACGCACCCGTCGTACCGGCCCGACCATGATCATCCGGGTAACCCATGGTGACGACCCTATCCTTCGATTTACCGGATTACGGAAGCTACGCGGACCGCCTGCGCCCGGCGTACTTCGCCGGCCGGATCAGGGCCAGCCGAAGTCCTGGGTCCACCAGGGGCCGTCGGGGGCGAAGTAGACCCCCACGCCGATGGCGCGCAGGCCGCAGTTGAGGATGTTGGCGCGGTGGCCGGCGCTGTTCATCCAGCCGTCCATGACCTCCGCCGCCGTCTGGAAGCCGCGGGCGATGTTCTCCGCGCCCGGGTGCGGGTAGCCGGCCGCCTCGATCCGGTCGGCGAACGTGTCTCCGTTGCGAGAGGTGTGGCTGAAGTAGTCGTGGACGCCCATGTCCGTCGAGTGCAGCCGCGCCGCGGTGCGCAGCCGCGTGTCGAAGGTCAGCGGCGCGCAGCCCGCGGTGGCGCGCGCCTTGTTCGTCAGTCGGATCACCTCGTTCTCGGCCTCCGTCGCCCGGTCGGCGCCGGGGGCAGGGGGCGCGGGCGCGGCCGACCGCGTCCGCGTGATCCGTCTGGGTGTCTGGGTCTCGCCGTGCACGGGCTTGAGCGGCGGAGCCGAGCCGATGATGGCCGGCGCGGACGCGTTCGCCGAGCCTCCTGGCGCGCCCGAAGCGGCGGCACGGCCGTGGCCGGCCGCCGGCGACTCCCGGAGCGCGATGTCGCCGGTCGGTTCGGCGAGCAGCACCCGGTCGGCGGCGAAACCGGCGCTCGTCGCCAGCGCGCCGAGGGCGACGGCGGCGAAAACGGTCCGGCCGATGTGGCGGGTCCTGCTCATCCTGCTCAGCGCGGCCTCCGGAGCCTTCTCTCCAAGCCCGGTGGGGTACGGCGAAGTACCTTAATCCATCAGAGCAGGACAAGTCAGGTGATCTGCATGGTCCGGCCTGATCACTCCTTCCCATCGTGCATAATTGAGGGGTTGGAAGCGGCCTGGGGCACCCGGCGACCCGTTTTGACCCGTGCCCGCGCGGCTGGGTATCCTGCCAGTTCGTTGTGCCGGCTCAGTTCGTCGTGCCGGCTCGGTGCGTGGATCCCGTGCTCGGGTCCTCTGCCCAGCAGCCAGTCCGCTCAGCAGTCAATTGAGGAACGAAGGCTTACGACCGTGCGCACGTACACCCCAAAGCCCGCTGATGTGCAGCGTCAGTGGTACGTCATCGACGCGACGGATGTCGTGCTGGGTCGGCTCGCCAGCCAGGTCGCGATCCTGCTGCGCGGTAAGCACAAGCCGATCTTCGCGCCGCACATCGACACCGGCGACTTCGTGATCATCGTGAACGCCGACAAGGTGGTGCTGTCCGGCAAGAAGCTCGAGCAGAAGCGGGCCTACCGCCACTCCGGTTACCCCGGCGGCCTGCGCTCGATGTCGTACGCCGACCTGCTGCGCAAGCACCCGGACCGCGCGGTCGAGAAGGCGGTCAAGGGCATGCTGCCCAAGAACTCGCTCGGCCGGAAGATGTTCCACAAGCTGAAGGTCTACGCCGGTCCCGAGCACCCGCACGGTGCGCAGCGTCCGCAGCCGTACGAGATCACCCAGATCGCCCAGCCGTCGTAACCGCACGACACCTACGACGTACGCAGGAAACCGAGGAGAGCAGTGGCCGAACCCACCGGCGTCGAAGAGCCCGTGGAGGGCGCCGAGTACGACCCGTACGCAGAGGACGTCCCGTCCGAGTACACCACCGAGACCCCGCAGACGGCCGAGGAGCAAGGCGCCCAGCAGCCGGTCGCGACCGGCCCGGCGGCCGGCACCGGCCGCCGCAAGGAGGCCATCGCGCGCGTCCGGATCTTCCCCGGCACCGGCCAGTGGAAGATCAATGGCCGTACGCTCGAGCAGTACTTCCCCAACAAGGTGCACCAGCAGATCGTGAACGAGCCGTTCGTCACGCTGAGCGCCGAGGGGCAGTACGACGTCGTCGCCCGCGTCGGCGGCGGTGGCGTCACCGGCCAGGCCGGGGCGCTGCGCCTCGGCATCGCGCGGGCCCTCCAGGCCGCCGACATCGAAAACCGCCCGGCGCTCAAGCGGGCCGGGTTCCTCACCCGCGACGCGCGCGTCAAGGAACGGAAGAAGTACGGCCTGAAGAAGGCCCGCAAGGCCCCGCAGTACAGCAAGCGCTGACCGCTGGTCTGGCCTGAGTTCCGCTTTCCTGGTCCTGTGGGGGTTGGCAGCGTGGGTCGTCTCTTCGGTACCGACGGTGTGCGCGGCGTAGCCAACCGTGATCTCACCGCGCCGCTCGCGATGGACCTGTCCGTCGCCGCCGCCCGCGTGCTCGGCGAAGTCGGCGCGCTGGCGGCCGGCGGCCAGGGGCGCGAGCGGCCGCTGGCCGTGGTCGGCCGCGATCCGCGGGCCTCGGGGGAGTTCCTTGAGGCGGCGGTGGTGGCCGGTCTGGCCAGCGCCGGCGTCGACGTGCTGCGGCTCGGCGTGTTGCCGACGCCGGCGGTCGCCCACCTCACCACGGCCCTGGGCGCCGACCTCGGCGTCATGCTGTCGGCCTCGCACAACCCGGCGCCCGACAACGGCATCAAGTTCTTCGACCGCAGCGGCTACAAGCTGGCGGACGAGATCGAGGACAGCATCGAGGCCCACCTCGGCACTGCGTGGGAGCCGCCGCGGGGCCCCGGCGTCGGGCGGGTGCGGGACGCCTACGACGAGGCCGAGCGGTACATCGCCTACCTGCTGTCCACGCTCTCCGCGCCGC
This sequence comes from Streptosporangiaceae bacterium, assembly GCA_036378315.1. Lineage (GTDB taxonomy): Bacteria > Actinomycetota > Actinomycetes > Streptosporangiales > Streptosporangiaceae > CALAED01. The sequence goes on from DASUWU010000177.1 coordinate 73,216, forward strand.
TGGACGGGCTGCGCGTCGTCGTCGACTGCGCCAACGGCGCGGCGTTCATGGTGGCGCCCGAGGCGCTGCGCCGCGCCGGCGCCTCGGTGTCGACGATCGGGGCCGACCCGGACGGGCTGAACATCAACGACGGCTGCGGCTCGACGCACCTCGACGCGCTGCGCCGGGCCGTCGTGGAGGGCGGCGCGGACGTCGGCATCGCCCACGACGGCGACGCCGACCGCTGCCTGGCCGTGACCGCCGCCGGCGAGGTCGTCGACGGCGACCAGATCATGGCCGTGCTCGCGCTCGAGCTGCGTGAGGCCGGCCGGCTGCCTGGCGACACGCTGGTCGCCACCGTCATGTCCAACCTCGGCTTCCGGCTGGCCATGCGGGAGGCCGGCATCGCCGTGGTCGAGACCGCCGTCGGCGACCGGTACGTCCTCGAGGCGATGAAGGGCGGCGGGTACGTCTTCGGCGGCGAGCAGTCCGGCCACGTCATCCTGCTCGACCACGCCACCACCGGCGACGGCGTGCTGACCGCGCTGCATCTGCTCGCCACCATGGCGCGCCGCGGGCTGCCGCTGGACGAGCTGGTCAAGGTGATGACCAGGCTGCCCCAGGTGCTCATCAACGTACGCGGCGTCGACAAGACGAAGGCCGGGGCGTCGCCGGAGCTGGCGGCGGCGGTCGAGGCGGCCGAGGCCGAGCTCGGCGAGACCGGCCGGGTGCTCATCAGGCCCAGCGGGACCGAGCCCATGGTCCGGGTCATGGTCGAGGCCGCCCGCGAGGAGCAGGCGACGGCCGTCGCCGAACGGCTCGCCGAGGTCGTCAAGAAAGCGCTGTGAGGCCCGCTCACGCGGGAACGGCCGCCCCGTCGCACCGGGCCGGCGGTCCCGGACCTGGTGCTATTCGGCGCCGGTGATCGGCATGGTCCGCAGCCGCCCGGCGGCCAGCACCGCGCCGCCACAGGTCACGACGGCGAGGAACGCGACGGCGGCGCCCAGCGACACCTCGGAGGTCACCGCGGTCGCCGAGGTGAGCGAGTCGGCGACCGAGGTGGCCCACTGCAGGATCGACAGCTTCCTGGCCCCGGGCGCCACGTTGCCGATCAGCACTTCCCACACCAGGGCGTACAGCAGCCCGATCGTGACCGCGAACCGGCTGACCACGGCCAGCGCCACGAACACCGCGCAGTAGGCCATGCCGCCGGCGAACACGCCGACGCCGAAGGCGACCGACAGCCGGGCGGTGTCCCCGGTGAGGATCATCCCGGCGACCAGCGTGGGCACCACGGCGAACAGCAGCACGAGGACGGCGGCCACCAGCAGCTTGGTCGTCGCGACGACCGGACGCGGGATCGGCTTGGTCAGCACGTACATGATCTGGCCGTCGTCGATCTCGGGGGCGATCACGCCGGTGCCGGCGATCAGCGCAAGCAGCGGCAGCAGCGCCCCGAGCGCGAAGCGCTGCAGCACCGCCGTCGACGCGGTCAGGTCGTTGTAGCCGGTGGCCCGCAGCGTGACGGCCAGCAGGAGCAGGATCACCGGCAGCACGAGCAGGAGCAGCGCCCGGCGGCGGCCGAGCATCCCGCGGAAGGTGATGTAGGCGATGGTCGCGTTCATGGGTGATCCAACCTCACGAGGACACCAGGTAGGAGAACACGCTCTCGAGGGACTCGTCGGCCGGGGAGACCTCGAGCAGGCGGACGTCGGCGTCCCGCGCCACCCTGGGCAGCAGCCACGTGAAGCGGCGGAAGTCCACCGCCTCGACCCGCAGGCCGGAGTCGGTGAGCTGCACGCTGCGCGCCGAGTCGTCCGCGATGATCGCGGCGGCCAGCCGGCGGTCGTCGGCCGACCGTACGGCGAACACGTGCGGCCGGTCGGTCATCAGCCGGCGGATCGCCCGGAAGTCACCGGAGGCCGCGTGCCGCCCCGCCACGACCACCTCGATGTGCCCGGCCAGCCGCTCGACCTCTTCGAGGATGTGCGAGCTGAACAGGATCGTGCGGCCCTCGGCGGCCATCCGCCGGATGAGGTCCATGAGCTGCAGCCGCTGCCGCGGGTCCATCCCGTTGAACGGTTCGTCGAGCAGCAGCACCGGCGGGTCGTGGACCAGCGCGGCGGCCATCTTGACGCGCTGCTTCATGCCTTTGGAGTAGGTGCCGATCTGCCGGTCCCTGGCGTACTCCATCTCGACCAGCGCCAGCGCCCGCCGCGCCGCGGCGGCCGGGTCGGCCAGCTTGTGCAGCTTGGCCATGGCGAGCACGAACTGCCAGCCGGTGAGGAAGTCGTAGGCCGCCTCGCGCTCGGGCACCAGGCCGATGTGCCGGTAGACCTGCTGGTTCGCCCAGATCCGCGCGCCGTCGAGGGTGACCGTGCCGGCCGACGGGGCCAGGAACCCGCCCATCATGTGGATGAGGGTCGACTTGCCGGCGCCGTTCGGCCCGAGGAGCCCGGTCACGCCGGGCCCGATCCGCATCGACACGCCGTTGACCGCGACGACGTTGCCGTACCACCGCGACACCTCGTCGAGCCGCAACTCGGCCATCTAGCTCACCCCCGCCTTCCTGAACCGGGCGTACAGGATGCCGACGGCGGCCACGATCAGCGCCAGGCATATCGCCAGGAACACCGGGCCGCCGTAGGGTGTCGGCGGCGGTTGCGGCGTCGCGGCCTGGGCGCCGAGCAGCCGCACCTGCACGCCGTCGACCAGGTAGAAGGGCGTGAACGCGCCGGCCCAACCCTCGAGCGCGTACCTGGACTGCGATTCGGCGATGCCCTGGACGATGCCGACGACCGTGAACGAGACCAGGTAAACCGCGATCACGCCGGCGACGCCGAACCCGCGGCGCGGGGTGAACGCGGCGATCACGAGGCCGAGCGCGGCCAGGACCAGCGCGAACAGCACGCAGCCCGCCAGACCTTCGAGGTAGTGGGCGGTGTGCTGGCCGACGCTCGGCAGCTTCGGGGGCGGTGGGCCGCCCAGGGTCGGCTTCTTCGGCTCGCGGGTCGCCAGCGCACCCGCGTACAGCAGCGTGACGGGCGTCGCCAGCAGGATGAACAGCGCCGTCGCCAGCGCGCCGAACTTGGCCAGCACGTAGTCGAAGCGGCCGACCGGGCGCGAGAAGTACAGCGGCACGACGTGGAAGCGCAGCTCGCGCGACGCGACCACCGGCGCCTGCGTGGCCAGGAAGATCGCGATGAGCGGCTGCAGGTACACCGCGTACGCCGAGTACCTGATCAGCGCCCTGGGCTCTTTGGTCAGCGCGAGCGCGGCCACGCTGCCGACCGCGGGCAGCAGCATCGCGGCGAACAGCAGGAACGGCATGACCTTGGCCTTGGCCGGGCGCCCCAGGCCGTACGCGGCGCGCAGGTTGTGCGTGAACAGCGACCGCAGCACGTACGCCCGTCCAAGACGCTGCCCGTCGTAGTGCCGGTAGCCGATGTCGTGGATGGTGCTCGTCATAGCTCGGGGCCTCCCGCCGCGAAGACCTCTTCGATGTGGTGGCGGCGCTGCTCCATCCGGATCAGGCACAGGTCGAGCTCGGCCACCCCGTCCCTGATGGCGTCGAAGGTGCGCTCGCCGGCGATGTCGACCAGCAGGAACCGCCCCTCGGGCCGCACCCGCGCCCCCGCCTGCGTCAGCCGGACGCCGAGCTTCTCCGCGCCCTCGTCCACCTCGACCACCAGCACGCCGCTGGCCTCGGTGAACGAGGCCACCGCCTGCGAGCGCAGCAGCCGGCCGCCGTCGATGATCACGACGTGGTCGCAGATCCGCTCCAGCTCGCCGAGCAGGTGCGAGGTCACCAGCACGCTGATGCCGAACTCGGTGCCGATCCGGCGGATGAGCGCGAGCATCTCGTCGCGTCCTGCCGGGTCGAGCCCGTTCGTCGGCTCGTCGAGGAACACCAGCTTGGGGTCGTGCACCAGGGCCTGTGCCAGCTTGACCCGCTGCCGCATCCCGGTCGAGTAGCCCCCGATGGGCCGGTAGCGCTCCTCGTAGAGCCCGACGTGGCGCAGCGTGTCGGCGGCCCGCTCGCGGGCGGCGGTGGCCGGCAGCCCCGACATCCGCGCCATGTGGACGACGAACTCGGTGGCCGGCATGTCGGGCGGCAGGCACTCGTGCTCCGGCATGTAGCCGACTTGCTCTCTGATGCGGCCGCCGTCCCCGGCGATGTCCAGCCCGAGGACGGCGGCGGCGCCGCCGGTCGGGGGGAGCAGCCCCAACAAGATCTTGATGAGCGTCGACTTGCCAGCCCCGTTGGCGCCGACGAGCCCCACGACCCCCGGCTCCACCTGGACGGTCAGCGCGTCCAGCGCGGTCACGCCGGGGAACCTCATCGTCAGGCCCTGGGTGGCGATGATCGGCATGTTCCGAACCTAGTGGAGCAACCCGGCGGCCGCCTCACCCTGAAGAGCTACCTCCGATCGTTCGGCCCCTTCTTGCGAACGACCTCGGACTCCACAACGGCGATGAATGTTCGCCGTTTTGTGGGCATATCACCATAAAAACCCCGCCTGGAGCGTGATCATGGCTCGGATGCGCCGAGCTGTTCCCGCCGCCGTCGCGGCGACCCTCGTGGCCGTGACCGCCGCCTGCGCCGTGCCGGTGTCGCCCGGCGCCGCCGGCACCCCGTCCGGCACCACGTCCCACACCACGTCAGGACACGGCGGGGCCGCCGCCCGCCACGCGGGGAAGGCCAGCAAGGAGCTGGCCGGCCTCGACGTCGCCGCGGCCGGCAGCGACGCGGGGTACGCCCGCGACCGGTTCGGCCAGCGCTGGGAGGACACCGACCACAACGGCTGCGACACCCGCAACGACATCCTCGCCCGCGATCTCGACGGCGTGGCCAGACGTGGCCGCTGCGTCGTCGTCCACGGCCGGCTCGACGACCCTTACACCGGACACGACGTGACCTTCACCAAGGCGCACGCCGTCGAGGTGCAGATCGACCACATCTACCCGCTGGCGCTCGCCTGGCGGATGGGCGCGGCCGGCTGGAGCGAGGCGAAGCGTACGGACTTCGCCAACGACCGCGACAACCTGCTCGCCGTCTGGGGCCGGCCGAACGAGCAGAAGGGCGATTCCGGTCCTTCCGAGTGGCGGCCGCGCAAGGCCTTCCAGTGCGCGTACGCGGTCAAGTTCGTCGGCGTCGCGGCGGAGTACGACCTGGCGGTGACCCGCTCCGATCACGACGCGCTCGCCGACATGCTCGCGACCTGCTGACCGAGCCGAGGCCGGCCCGGCCTGGCCGCCCTAGATGCGCCGGAGCCTGATCCGCTGGACGCTGTGGTCGCGCGCCTTGTGGAGGACCAGGGTGGCGCGGTCGCGGGTCGGGAGGATGTTGGAGACGAGGTTCACCTCGTTGATGTCCCGCCAGACCTGCTCGGCGAAGGCCGCGACCTCGTCCTCGTCGAGCTGGGTGAACTGGTGGAAGTACGACTGCGGATCGGTGAACGCGCCGCGCCACAGCGCGAAGAGCCGGTCGACGAACCACTGCCTGATGTCCTCGATGCGGGCGTCGACGTAGATGGAGAAGTCGAAGTAGTCCGAGATCGCCAGCGCGCCGGGCGGCGCGGCCTGCAGCACGTTGAGGCCTTCGATGATGAGGACGTCGGGCCGGCCGACCACCTGGCCGGCATCGGGCACGATGTCGTACGACAGGTGGGAGTACACCGGAATCGAGACCTGGTCGACGCCCGCCTTCATCGCCGCGACGAACCGGACGAGGGCGCGCCGGTCGTACGACTCGGGAAAACCTTTGCGATCCATGATCCCGCGTTCGACCAGCGTGGCGTTCGGGTAGAGGAAGCTGTCCGTCGTGACCAGCTCGACGCGCGGCCGGTCCGGCCATTGCGCCAGCAGCGTGCGCAGCAACCGCGAGATGGTGGACTTGCCGACCGCGACGCTGCCGGCCACCCCGATGATGAACGGGGTCGGCGGCACCGGCTCGGACAGGAAGGTGCTGACCGTGTCCCGCAGCCGGCCGTCGGCGGCGGCGAACAGCCCGAGCAGGCGGGACAGCGGCAGGTAGACGTCCTCGACCTCGGCGATGTCGATGGGGTCGCGCAGGCCGCGCAGCTTCTCGAGCTCCTCGGCCGTGAGGTCGAGCGGGGTGCTCTCGCGCAGCGCCCGCCACGCCGCGCGGTCGAACTCGACGTACGGGCTCGGCGCACCGTCCCACCCGGTGTTCATGGCATGCACTTTATTGGGCGTAATAGCTGCTACGTCGCCCGACCGACCACGAGACGGCGATGAAGCTTAGCCTTGTCGCATGTGCGGAATCATCGGATACGCAGGGTCACGGCCGGCTCTGCAGATCGTCATCGACGGGCTTGCCCGCCTCGAGTACCGCGGGTACGACTCCGCCGGCGTGGCCATCGCCGCCGATGGGAAGGTCACCACGGCCAGGCGCGCCGGCAAGCTCGGCAAGCTGCGGGAGGCCCTCGCGGCCTCCCCGCCGCCGGCCGGACAGGTGGGCATCGGGCACACGAGGTGGGCCACGCACGGCCCGCCGACCGACCGGAACGCCCACCCCCACCGCGACTGCGGCGGCGCGATCGCCGTCGTGCACAACGGCATCATCGAGAACTTCGCCAAGTTGCGCGACAAGCTGGAAAAGGGCGGCCACACCCTCGCCTCCGACACCGACACCGAGGTCGTCGCCCACCTGCTCGAGGACGCGATGGCGACCGAGCACGACCTGACCGAGGCGATGCGGGCGGTCTGCCGGCGACTCGACGGCGCCTTCACCCTGGTCGCCGTGCACGCCGACCAGCCCGGTGTCGTCGTCGGGGCCCGGCGCAACTCGCCGCTCGTCGTCGGCCTGGGCGACGGCGAGAACTTCCTCGCCAGCGATGTCTCCGCCTTCATCGAGCACACGCGCGACGCGATCGAGCTCGGCCAGGACCAGGTCGTCGAGGTGCGCCGCGACGGCGTCGAGGTGACCGACTTCGACGGCAACCCGGGCGACGTGAAGGAATACCACGTCGACTGGGACGTGTCGGCCGCCGAGAAGGGCGGTTTCGACTACTTCATGCTCAAGGAGATCGCCGAGCAGCCGCAGGCGGTCGCCGACACCCTGCTCGGCCGGGTCGGCGCGGACGGCCGGCTGACGCTGGACGAGATGCGGCTGTCCGATGACGAGATCCGCGAGGTCGACAAGATCATCATCGTGGCGTGCGGCACCGCGTACCACGCCGGGCTCATCGCCAAGTACGCCATCGAGCACTGGGCGCAGATCCCCTGCGAGGTGGAGCTGGCCAGCGAGTTCCGCTACCGCGACCCGATCCTCACCCGCACCACCCTGGTCATCGCGATCTCGCAGTCCGGCGAGACCATGGACACGCTGATGGCCGTACGGCACGCTCGCGAGCAGCGCGCCAGGGTCCTCGGCATCTGCAACGTCAACGGCTCGACGATCCCCCGCGAGTGCGACGGCGTCCTCTACACCCATGCCGGCCCCGAGATCGCGGTCGCCTCGACCAAGGCGTTCCTCACCCAGCTGGTGGCCGTCTACCTGGTCGCCCTCTACATCGCGCAGACCAGGGGCACCAAGTGGGCCGACGAGGTCTTCGCCGTCGTCCAGCTCCTGGCCGGCATGCCGGCGAAGGTCGAGAAGGTACTCGAGACCATGGAGCCGGTGCGCGCGCTGGCCAGGTCGCTGTCCGGCGAGCGCTGCGTGCTGTTCCTCGGCCGGCACGTCGGCTACCCGGTGGCGCTGGAAGGCGCGCTCAAGCTCAAGGAGCTGGCCTACATGCACGCCGAGGGCTTCGCCGCCGGCGAGCTCAAGCACGGCCCGATCGCCCTGGTCGAGGAGAACCTGCCGGTCGTGGTCGTGGTGCCGCCGCGCGCCCGCGACGTGCTGCACGAGAAGATCGTCTCGAACATCCAGGAGATCAGGGCGCGCGGCGCCAGGACGATCGTGATCGCCGAGGACGGGGACGAGTCCGTCGTGCCGTACGCCGACACCCTGCTGCGCGTTCCCGCCGTGCCGACCCTGCTCCAGCCGCTGGTCACCACGGTTCCGCTACAGGTGTTCGCCTGCGAGCTCGCCACCGCCAAGGGCCATGACGTCGACCAGCCGCGCAACCTCGCCAAATCGGTGACGGTGGAATAACGCATCGGGGCGCTGCCGGTCCGGGAAAATCCGGCGGCAGCGCCCCGTGGGGTTGTGCAATATGGAAAACCGGACAAGCCGGATTACTTAGAGGTGGTCATCGATTCGGCCTGCCTGTCGCTTTGTGCCGGGCGGGCTTCTCGCCACCTCAACGCAGCCGCCGGACGGGCATCGCGCACAGCGTAGCGCCGCCGTATGTTCGCCGGCAGGATCTTGTGGAGAAAACTCGGCGGGCCTCGGTCCCGGTATCGATGGCGAATAGGCCGCCGCGCGCGCTGCCGCGGGGCCGGGCATGGCACCCTGGGACAGGTGATCGTCGGTGTGGGCATCGACGTCGTCGACGTCGAACGGTTCGAACGGAGCCTGGCCAGGACGCCCCAGCTTCGTACCCGGCTGTTCGTCGCGGCCGAGCGCGGTCTCGCGACCGCTTCGCTGGCCGCCCGGTTCGCCGCCAAGGAGGCGCTGGCCAAGGCGCTCGGCGCGCCGCCCGGGCTGCGCTGGACCGACGCCGAGGTGCGCACGGCCGCGGACGGGCGCCCCAGCCTGCACGTCACCGGCACGGTCGAGGCCGCCGCGCGCCGGCTCGGGGTGGCCGGCTGGCACGTGTCGCTGAGCCACGACGGCGGCATCGCGACCGCGATCGTCATCGCCGAGAGCCGGTGAGGGGCGGCGCCGGACGCGGGTGACAGCGCGACAGCGAGTGACGGGGAGACGCGAGGATGAGATTCGGGCACGAGGTCGGGAAGGTGCGCGCCGCGGAGCGGGCGCTGATGGCCCGGCTGCCGGACGGCGCCCTGATGCAGCGCGCGGCGGCCGGCCTTGCCGCCGTCTGCGCGGGGCTGCTGCCCCGGCTGTACGGGGCCCGCGTCGTGCTGCTCGTCGGCGGCGGTGACAACGGCGGGGACGCCCTGTACGCGGGCGCCAGGCTGGCCGGCCGCGGGGCGGCGGTCGAGGCGATCCTGGCCGGGTCGAGGACGCACGAGGGCGGGCTGGCGGCGCTCCGCGCGGCCGGCGGCCGGGTGACCGGACGGCACGACGCGATCGACGAGGCCGATCTCGTGATCGACGGGCTCACCGGGATCGGCGGCCGGGGCGCGCTGCGCGAGCCGTACGCGGCGCTGGCGGCCCGTACGGCCGGCACGGCGGCCACGGTGGTGGCCTGTGACGTGCCCAGCGGCGTCGACGCCGGCACCGGGCAGGTCGATGGCGCGGCGGTGCGGGCGGACGTCACGGTCACCTTCGGCACCCACAAGCCGGGCCTGCTGATCGACCCCGGGGCGTCGCATAGCGGGGTGGTCGAGCTGGTCGACATCGGGCTCGGGCCTGAGCTGCCCGAGCCGGACGTGGTCGCCGCCTGGTCGGCGGACATCCGGCTGCCCAGGCCCACGCCCGAGTCGGACAAGTACCGGCGCGGCGTGCTCGGGCTGCTCGCGGGCAGCGAGCAGTACACGGGCGCCGCGGTGCTCAGCTCCGGCGGGGCGGTGCACGGCGGGGCCGGCATGGTGCGGTTCGTCTCGGTCCGGCCGGTCGTCGATCTCGTCCGGCAGCGCTGGCCCGAAGTAGTGACGACCATCATCGAGCCCGGGGACGCGGCCGCCGTCCTGGCCGCCGGCCGGGTACAGGCGTGGGCCGTCGGGCCCGGACTCGGCACGGACGAGCGCGCCGAGTCGCTGGTCGCCGCCGCCCTCGGCACAGAGCTGCCCGTCCTCGTCGACGCCGACGGCCTCACCGTCCTTTCCCGCCGCCGCGACCTGCTGGACCGGGCGGCCCCGACCGTGCTCACCCCGCACGCCGGCGAGCTGGCCAGGCTGCTCGGCGCGGCCCGCGAGGACGTCGAGGCCAGGCGGCTCGAGTTCGTCAGGCTGGCGGCGCGCGAGCTGTCGGCCACCGTGCTGCTCAAGGGGTCGACGACGCTGGTCGCCGGGTCGGGCGGCCCGGTCCACGTCAACACCAACGGCACGCCGTGGCTGGCCACCGCCGGCACCGGCGACGTGCTGTCCGGCCTGGTCGGCGCGCTGCTTGCCGGGGGCCTCCCGCCCGTCGAGGCGGCCGCGGCCGGCGCGTACGTCCATGGCCTGGCGGCGCGACTCGCCGCGGCCGGCGACGGCGCGGGAGCCGCGCCCATCGGGGCGTCCGACGTCGTCACCTGGCTGCCCGCCGCCATCCGCCGGCTCCGGCCGGCGCCGACCTGGGGCACACTTGACTGACATGGAGGGTCCAGCGCGGGCGAAGGTCGAGCTCACCGCGATCCGCGACAACGTGGCGCTGCTGCGCGACCGCGCCGGCGGTGCGGCCGTCATGGCGATGGTCAAAGCCGACGGGTACGGGCACGGCGCGGTACCGGCGGCGCGGGCCGCGCTCGCCGGGGGCGCCACCTGGCTCGGCGTCGCGATCCTCCCCGAGGCGCTGGCGTTGCGCGCCGCCGGCATCGAGGCGCCCATCCTGGTCGCGCTCGGCACGCCGGGCGAGCCCTACGAGCGGGGAGTGGCCGGCGCCATCGACCTCACGGCCGGGACGGCCGGTCTCGTCGAAGAGATCGCGGCCGCCGCGGCGCGGGCCGGCAGGACCGCCAGGGTCCACCTGAAGGCGGACACCGGGATGTCGCGCGGCGGCGCCGGGCCTGGCGACTGGCCGGGCCTGGTCGACGCCGCGCTGGCCGCCGAGGCGACCGGCCGGATCAAGGTGGTCGGGTTGTTCTCCCACTTCGCCTGCGCGGACGAGCCCAACCACCCGTCGATCAGGCGGCAGCTCGAGGCGTTCACCGACGCGGTGGAGCTGGCCGAGAAGGGCGGGCTGCGGCCCGAGCTGCGGCACCTGTCCAACTCGGCGGCGACCCTCACCCTCCCGGAGGCCAGGTTCGACCTCGTCCGGCCTGGAATCGCCATCTACGGCCACAGCCCCATCCCGAGCGCCGGCACGTTCGGGCTGCGGCCGGCGATGACGCTGACCGCGCGGGTCGCGCTGGCCAAGCGGGTGCCGGCCGGCAGCGGGGTGTCGTACGGTCACACCTACCGCACGGCGGCCGAGACGACGCTCGCGCTGGTCCCCGCCGGGTACGGCGACGGCGTGCCGCGGCACGGCTCCAACCGGATCGAGGTCCTCGCGGCCGGCCGGCGGCGACGCGTCGCCGGGCGGGTCTGCATGGACCAGTTCGTCGTCGACGTCGGCGACGACCCCATCGCCGCCGGTGACGAGGTGGTCCTGTTCGGGCCAGGAGATCGGGGCGAGCCGACCGCGCAGGACTGGGCGGACGCGATCGGCACCATCTCGTACGAGATCATCACGCGCATCGGCCCCCGGGTGCCCAGGACGTACGAAGGTCCAGAAGACCTACGAAGATGAGGCCGCGGTTCGGTGACAACAGGGTCGGGTGAGAACTGAATGAACAAGGGCAGGGCGCTGGGGATCGCCGGCGCCGTGGTCGGTCTGGGCGCGGCCGCCGGCATCGGCGCCGCGGTGGGCATCAGCAGGTACGCGGTCGGCCGGGTCAGGTTCCGGCCCGACCCGCGCGCCGGGGAGCCGCTGGGCTCCCTGCGCGGGCGGGCGCTCACGGTGCTCGCCGACGACGGGCTGCCGCTGCACGTCGAGGTCGACGGCCCGGACGACGCTCCGCTCACCATGGTCTTCTCCCACGGGTACGCACTGAACCAGGACGCCTGGCACTACCAGCGCCGCGACCTGGCCGGCGTGCGCATGGTCTTCTGGGACCAGCGCAGCCACGGCCGGTCAGGGCGCACCAAGCCGACGCACGCGACGATCGACCAGACGGGCGCCGACCTGCACGCGGTGCTGCGGGCGACCGTCAAGGCCGGCGATCCCGTGGTGCTGGTCGGGCACTCGATGGGCGGCATGAGCATCATGGCGCTCGCCGAGCGGCACGCGGAGCTTTTCGGCGATCAGATCGTGGGGGTGGCACTGATCAACACGTCGGCGGGGAATCTCAAAGAGATGACCCTCGGCTTGCCGCTGGTGGTGGCCAAGGCGGTCCGGCCCATCGCCCCTGGCGTCATGCGGTCGCTCGGCCGGCGTGCTCCGCTCGTGGAGCAGGCCAGGCGGGCCGGCGCCGACATCGCCTTCATCCTGACCCGGCGGATGGCGTTCGCCGACAAGGACGTCAGCCCCACGGTCGTCGACTTCCTCGAGCAAATGATCCGCACGACGCCCATCGACGTGATCGCGGAGTTCTACCCGGCGCTGATGGCGCACGACAAGGCCGGCGCCCTGGAGGTGCTCGGCCGGGTACCCGTGGTCGTCATCGCCGGCGGCGCCGACCGGCTCACGCCGCCGGCCCACAGCGTCGCGATCGCCGACGCCGTGGCCGGCTCCGAGCTGGTGGAGGTGCCGGGCGCCGGGCACGTGCTCATGCTCGAGTACCCCGACCTGGTGACCGACGTGCTGCGCGGGCTGCTCGGGCGCATCCCCTCGGCCTCCGAGCCGCCCTCCTCCGCGGTGGAGGGTACGGCGTGACCTGGACGACGACGATGCGGGTGCCGACCGCCCGGGACATGCGCGAGCTCGGCGTCCGGCTGGCCGGGCTGCTCCGCGCCGGTGACCTGGTCGTGCTGTCGGGCGGCCTCGGCTCGGGCAAGACCACGCTGACTCAGGGGATCGGCGAGGGGCTCAAGGTGCGCGGCCCGATCACCTCGCCGACGTTCGTGATCGCGCGGGTGCACCCGTCGCTGTCCGGCGGGCCGCCGCTGGTGCACGTGGACGCCTACCGGCTGGACGGATGGGTCGAGGTGGACGACCTCGACCTCGACGCGTCGCTCGACGAGGCGGTCACGGTCGTCGAATGGGGCGCCGGGCTGGTCGAGGGGTTGGCCGCCGACCGCCTCGAGGTCGAGCTCACCGCGGACGACCGCGACGAGGAGCGGGTCGTCAGGCTGGCCGGGATCGGCGACCGCTGGGCGGGCCCGGCACCGCTCTAGGGCGTGTCTCGAAGTCCCGCTGTCCTGCTGCGCGTCGCCCAGGCGGCGGCTCGCTGCGTTGTCCTCAGTCGACAGCCAAACCCGGGCTGACTCCTTCGTCCGCCTTGCGAGCCACCGCCTGGACACCGCTCGCGACGGACGGGGACTTCGAGACACGCCCTAGCAGGTACGGAGCGCCCGCTGTGTCCGGGTTGTTACTGCAGCGGCCGGAATGTCAAAAAGCGTCAACCGTGCCGTAATTGGCGGATCTTGCCGTACTCTATCGGGGATCACAGGGGAGTCGGCCGGTGAGCGGTTACGACGGTAGAGACACAAGCAGGTCCGGCCATGGGGCATGGCCGGTGGTCCTCGCGGGCGCACTGGCCGCGGCGGTCATCGCCATCACCGTCGCGGTCTTCGTCGTGTCCCACAATCGGTCGGGCGACGGCGGCGGCGTGCTTCCCGGCGAGGCGGGCAGCACCGCCGCGACGGTGCAGAACTCCCCGATGTCCCTCCCCCAGGAGAGCGGCACCGTGCCCGACGCCTGCACGGTCGTCCGGGCCGGTCTCGCCAACTCCCTGGTGCCGGACGCGGACCGGACCAACCTGCGCAGCCCCGACACCACCGACACGCACACCGACTGCGCGTGGTCGCAGTACGGCGCGACACGGAGCCGCCAGCTGAGCGTCGAGCTGCGCGCCGTCCAGCCCGCCGCCGGCCGGTCGGCGACCGCGGTGGCCAGGCAGACGTTCCAGGACGAGTGGCGGGCCGACGGCAGCGGCAAGGGCCTGCCGCCCACCCAGCACGTCGTGTACCGGCGGGTGCTCGTCGATCTCGGCGACGAGGCGTACGTGACCTTCAGCTCCGACCGGGCCCAGGGCCTGGGCGAGGCCATCGTCAACGTGCGCATCGTGAATGTCCTCATCACCGTCCACTACGTGGGCGGCGACGTCCGCCGCTCCGGCAAGGGCGTGCCGCTGCCCCAGGCCCACACCACGAGCGCGGCCGTCACGGTGGCCCGCCAGGCAGCGACGACGCTGGCCGCCAGCCAGTGAGGTACGCCGCCGCCCGGTGAGCGCGCCGGCGAAATGACCGCCGGGGGCCGGTGCCCGGTGACGGCGGTGGCCGCTCCGCGGTGAACTGTCGACTACCCTCGTAGTCCGTGCTCGTCCTGGCTTTCGACACGGCCACCGCCGCGGTGACCGTCGCGCTGCAGGAGTGGTCCCCCGGCGAGGGCATGCGGCTGCGCGCCGCAACCAGCACCGTCGACCGGCGGCACGCCGAGCTGCTCGTGCCGTCGATCGCCGCGGTGCTCGGCCAGGCCGGGGTTTCCCGTGCCGCGCTGTCCGCGGTGGCGGTGGGGGTCGGCCCCGGCCCGTACACCGGGCTGCGCGTCGGCCTCGCGACGGCGCATGCCCTCGGCACGGCGCTGCGCGTCCCGGTGCACGGCGTCTGCACGCTCGACGCGATCGCCTGGGCCTCCGGCCTGCCCACACCGTTCGTTGTCGCTTCCGACGCCCGCCGCAAGGAGGTCTACTGGGCGCGGTACGACTCGGCGCGCCGGCGGGCCGGTGACGTCGCTGTCGGCCCGCCCGCCGACGCGGCCGCCCCGGGTCTGCCCGTCCTGGGAGAGGGGGCCGCGCTGTACCGCGAGGTGCTCGGGCCGCCGGCCGGCCCGCTGCTGCCCTCGGCCGCGGCGCTGGCCGAGCTGGTCGTCACCCGGCTGTCGGGGGCGGCCGGCCCGCCGCTGCTGCCGCCGGAGCCGCTGTACCTGCGCCGCCCCGACGCCCGCATGCCGGGCACGAGGAAGCGGGTCATCCCGGCATGAAGGTGCGGACGATGAGCGAGGCGGATCTGCCGGCCGTGATGGAGCTCGAGCACGCGCTGTTCCCCGAGGACGCCTGGAGCGAGGGCATGTTCAGGGACGAGCTGGCGCAGTGCCCGGACACCAGGTACTACGTGCTCGCCGAGGACGGCGAGCAGGCCGTCGGCTACGCGGGCCTGGCCGCGCTGGACGAGACGGGCGACGTGCAGACGATCGGGGTGCGGCCCGACCGGTGGGGCCGCGGCGTCGGCACCGCGCTGCTTTCCGCGCTGCTGGCCGAGGCCGCCGCGCGCGGCTGCGGCGCCGTTTTCCTCGAGGTGCGGGCCGACAACGAGCGGGCGAGGACGCTGTATCGGCGTTTCGGATTCGAAGAGGTCGGGGTGCGCAAACGGTATTACCAGCCGTCCGGGGTGGACGCGATCGTGATGTGCCGTAAGGCGGGCGCGGCGGGGGAGGCGGGCGATGCGTGACCAGCCGCTGGTGCTCGGCATCGAGACCTCGTGCGACGAGACCGGCGTCGGCGTGGTGCGCGGGCACACGCTGCTCGCGGACGCCATCGCCTCGAGCGTCGACGAACACGCGCGGTTCGGCGGGGTGGTGCCCGAGGTGGCATCCCGCGCGCACCTGGAGGCGATGACCCCGACCGTGACCCGGGCGCTGGCCGAGGCCGGGGTGGGCTTCGCCGACCTGGACGCGATCGCCGTCACGGCCGGCCCCGGGCTCGCCGGTGCCCTGATGGTGGGGGTGGCGGCGGCCAAGGCGTACGCGCTGGCGCTCGGCAAGCCGTTGTACGGCGTCAACCACCTTGCCGCGCACGTGGCCGTCGACCAGCTCGAACACGGTCCGCTGCCCAAGCCGTGCGTGGCTTTGCTGGTGTCGGGCGGGCACTCGTCGTTGCTGCTCGTGCCCGACGTGGCGGCCGACGTCAGGTCGCTCGGGTCGACCGTCGACGACGCGGCCGGCGAGGCGTTCGACAAGGTGGCCAGGGTGCTCGGGCTGCCGTTTCCCGGCGGCCCGCACATCGACAGGGTGGCCCGCGACGGACGGCCGGACGCGGTGGCCTTCCCGCGCGGGAAGTACGACGACGGCACGTTCGACTTCTCCTTCTCCGGGCTGAAGACCGCCGTCGCCCGGTGGGTGGAGGCGCGGGAACGCGCCGGCGAGCCGGTGCCGGTCGCTGATGTCGCCGCGTCCTTCCAGGAGGCGGTGGTGGACGTGCTCGTCAAGAAGGCCATCGACGTCTGCCGCGCGCACGACATCACCGACCTGCTCATCGGTGGCGGCGTGGCGGCCAACTCGCGGCTGCGCGCGCTGGCCGCCGAGCGGTGTGCCGCCGCCGGTGTGCGGCTGCGGGTGCCGCGGCCCAAGCTGTGCACGGACAACGGCGCGATGGTGGCCGCGCTCGGCTCGTCGCTGGTGGCCGCGGACGCGGCGCCGTCGCCGCCCGAGCTGCCGGCCGACTCCTCGCTGCCCGTTACGACGGTGCTCCTGTGAGGCGGGCCAGCGCGGACGCCAGGTAGTCCTCCAGCAGCGGCACGTGCGCCTCGCTGATCATCCAGTCGCCGCGCTCGGGCAGCACGTCGAGCACGGCGCGCAGGTCCCAGTACGGGTCGTGGTCATGGTCACCGCACACCTGCCGCACCGCGGCGAGGAAGCCGTCGGCGACCGCGGTGCCGTACCGCACGGCGAGGTGGCACCGCATGGCGGCCACGTCCACCGCCGGCGGGCCGTAGGAGGCCGTGGACCAGTCGACGACGCCGCTGAGCCGGCCGTCCGTCCACAGCGTGTTGTCGGGGTGGTAGTCGCGGTGGATGAAGGTGGACGGCGCGGCCGGCGCCGAGCCGGCGACGGTCTCGAACGCCCGCGCCCACAGCTCCGGCCGGAGCGCGTGCCGCGGCGGCCGCCTGACCTCGAGCTGGTTGTACGGGGCGTACGGCGGCATCGTGGTGGCCCCGCCGACGGCGTGGATGGACAGCAGCGCCGCGGCGAGCTGGATGAGGTACTCGGGCAGCTCGTCCGGCGCCGGCCGCGGGGGCTGGCCGTCCAGCCTGGTGATCAGCAGCGCTGGTGCGTCGCAGTAGGTGCCGGACGGGTCGGCCGCCACCAGCGACGGCGTGGCCAGCTCGCAGCGGGCGAGCAACGCCAGCGCGGCGATCTCGCGTTCCGGCGGGAACTCCAGGTCGGCGAGCGTGGCGCCCGGGCGGGCCCACCGGCGCAGCACCAGCTGGTGGACGCTGCCGGAGCGCGTCTCGACGGCCAGCGCGTGGTTGACGTGCGAGACGCCGCCCGGCAGCGGGCGCACCCAGGCGACCCGGCTGGCCGGGCCGAGGCAGTCTTCGATCCAGCGGAGCGTCGCGGGGGGCGGGAGGTCGGACGGCTCGGTCACGGAAGCCATGAAATCGGATTTCGATGCGACTTGAGAGTGACTTTACGAAGACGCAACGTCACGATGCCCACGTCAACTCTCCGTTGATCCTCTTGGGTGCGCGCCGCTGGCGCCGTGGCGGGCGTCAGTCCTTGGCATCGCGGCGGGGGCGCAGCAGCGCCTCGGCGAGCGTGAGCATGCCCTCCTCGAGGGCGGCCAGCCGTTTGAGCATGTCTTCGTGCACGCCGTCGACCTTCTTGCCCAGGTCGTCATAGATGGCGTCGGCGCGCCGGCTGAACTCCTCGTGCACGCTCTGGGCGCGCTTCCAGACGTCCTCGCGGACCTCGCGGACGTGGCGGGTGAGGTCGTCCTGGATCGTCTCGACGCGCTTGGCGACGTCGGCCAGCGCCGAGGCGATGTGGCCGCGCAGCTCGTCGACCAGGGGATCGACGCCGTCGAGGCGCCCCGACAGGCCGGCGAACCGACCGTCGAGGCCGTCCAGCCTGCCGGCCACGCCCTCGAGCCTGCCGCCCACCGTCTGCAGGCCCTGGTCGACCCGGTCACCGACGTCGGCCAGCGAGTGGTCGACGCGGGAGGTGACCGCGTTGACCGAGTGTTCGAGCTTCTCCGCCCGGTGGCCGAGCTCGGCGAGTGACTTGTCCATCCGGTTGAACCGTACCGACGTCGCCTCCATGCTGCCCTGGACCTTGTCGAGGCGCTTGGCCATGCCCGCCATCCGTTCGGTGGCCTGCCTGCTCGCCTCGGCGAGCTGCTGGGCGGCGTCCATGACGGCGTGCATCCGTGACAGGCCCTCGTCGACGTTCTCGGCTATGACGCCCACGTCGGCCCAGAGGGCGGGCAGCTCGGCGACCGGTTTGACGCGTTCGCCCACGGCCTCGATGTGCTCGGCGAGGCTCTCGGCCCACTCCGGCGGCTTGCCGGGGAGCTCGCGCTCGCGTACCTCGCGCAGCAGCCATTCCATCCCCTCGAGCCGCTGCCTGATCTCGTCCAGGACGTGCCCCTGCGAGCGCTGTTCGTAGACGTGGTCCTGTGCCGCCCGGGCGAGCAACTCCCGCATCCGGTCGGAGACGGGCTGGCCCGCCGCATGCAGGAAGTTGTGATTCGTTTCCACCAATGCTCCTTCGTGTGCCTGTCCCGCAAGAAAATAGCGGCGGCGGCGACCATGAAGCGCTCACTTTAGTGGCTGATGGCGTCATCCATAAGAGCGGGACCATTGTCTGCATATATAGCCGCGAATAATAAAAATTGTCGCGAGCCGGGGAGAATGTCGCCTTTCAGGCGCGCCGGTGGCGGCCCTCATAGGCCGGGCTCCGGTAGCCGTTCTGTGCCGCCGGGACGGCGGCGGCGGTGGCGGACGCGATGAGCCTGGCCAGGTCCGGCTCGCCGACGAAGACGCCGCGGCAGCCGGCGCACTGGTCGAGCGCGACCCCGTCGCGCCGGGAACTCATCATTCCGGCATGGCACTTGGGGCACCGCAAGATCGCGTCCACCATGTGTCTATCCCCTCCCGAAACCGGACCGCCACTCGGTTCCGGCCAGCCTAGTGAGCGCAATGTGGAAAAAGGCGCTGGATTTGCTGGGCAATGGTGTGCTGTGGGCGGCGACTTGATGCCGGGAGCGCGGGCGGTCGTTATGCCACGGGCGTGCAGAGCAGCGCGACGGGGTCGGTGCCGACCCGGGTCAGGACGACGGTGGCGCGCTCCGGTCCGGCCGGGCGCAGGTCGCGCCTGAGCCGTTCGATGTCGACCGCCGACCCGCGTTTCTTGATCGTGACGGTGCCGGCCCGTCGCGTCCGCAACGCCTGGCGCAGCCGCTTGACCGAGAACGGCAGCACGTCGTGGATCTCGTAGGCCGTCGCGAACGGCGTTGTCTTGAGCGTGTCGGAGGTGATGTAGGCGATGCGCGGATCGGCGAGCGAGCCGGCGACGTCGGCCGCCACCTCGGCGACCAGGTGAGCCCTGATCACCGCGCCGTCCGGCTCGTACAGGTAGCGCCGCCACGGCCCCACGGGCGCGTCGCCGAGCCCGGGGTCGGGCGTCAGCGTCGCCGGACCGCGCGCGCCGGACGGCCCGGCCAGCAGGGTCGCCCGGCGCGGGACGGCGCCGGCGAGCGCGCCGAGCCAGATCGCCGCCTCCTTGACCTCGCCGCGCACCGAGATCCACTCGACCTCCGCGCCGGCCGGCACGGCCTCGTACGGGATGCCCGGCGCGACCTTCACGCAGCCGCCGGGGGCCAGGGAGACCAGGTCGAGCACGGCGTCGAGCGGCGGCCGGTACGCGCGCGGGTCGAACACCCGGCCGCGCGCGGTGCGCCGGGCCGGGTCGGCGAAGGCGGCGGCGTGCCGCGCGGGGCGCGCCGCGGTCACGTCGCCCAGCCGTACCGCGGCCCCGCCGGCCAGCCCGAGCGCGGCGACGTTGGCGCGGGCGACGGCGACGGTGAGCGGGTCGGCGTCGATGCCGGTCGGCGCGCAGCCCGCCCGCGCCAGCGCGATGAGATCGCCGCCGATGCCGCAGCACAGGTCCAGGACGCCCGTGGGATCGGGGGCGGCGGGGTCGCCGGCAGGGCCTGTGGTGGCACCTGTGGTGCCGCCGGGGGCGGCGGGACCGGCGAGGGCGGCGAACCTGCGGGCCCGGAGCGCGGCCACGCCGGCCCCTGTGGCCTGTTCGAGCCCGTCCGGCGTGAAGTACATCAGGTCGGCGTCGGCGCCGAACTTCTCCCGTGCCCTGGCGCGCAGGCGCACCTGCGTGAGCGCGGCGGCGACCAGCTCGGCCGGGTGGCGGGCGCGCAGCCGGGCCGTGGTGGCGAGCAGACCGGTATCGCCGAGGTCCGCGCCGGCGGCTTCGGCGAGCAGTGCCTGACCGGCCGGAGTGAGGACGGCGGAGAACCCGGCGAGATCCACGTTTCCGCACGGTACCCGGCTTCGCGGGGTTACTAGAACGTGTTCGTGTTGACTGGCCGCTAAGCACGGCATAATCTCCATGACTGGCACTCTCAATGGGAGAGTGCCAGCCCAGCGACGAAGGTAAGGTCTGGCACCCGCGACGACAGGCCGATCCAGGTCGCCTCTGTGTGTGCGGCTGAGCCGTCTGGCCAGCCGAGGATCGCAAAAGGGGAGGTCAGATCGTGACGACCGCCACCAAGGTTGCTCTCAAGCCGCTTGAGGACCGCATCGTCGTCCAGCCGCTTGAGGCCGAGACCACCACCGCGTCGGGCCTGGTCATTCCCGACACCGCCAAGGAGAAGCCCCAGGAGGGCACCGTCCTGGCCGTGGGCCCGGGTCGCGTCGACGACAAGGGCGAGCGGGTGCC
>DASUWU010000178.1:0-33392 GCA_036378315.1 Streptosporangiaceae bacterium
CGATCCCAGGGCGTCCACGACCCGGCCCTAAGACAACTGATCCTTCCCCCTCTGTGCGGGCGGTCTAACACGAGGTCAGCACCGCAATTAGCAGCATTGAAATAATCACCTATCCGACACACACGCGACCGCAATTCTCGCGCGCCACACCTGCCAACGGATAGTCGGCAGGAACCCTACCCTATTTCATGGAGGAAGTGTCCATGTCACTCAGCGCCTGCGCCCCAGCCCACCCGGCGGTAGTATCCCGGGAACCGAATCACCTGGATGTCTTCATCACCGGCAATAACGGTCACGTCTACACCTCAGCCTGGACGGAGGGCATGGAGTGGAACGGCCTCGGGGGCTGGTTTGACATCGGCGGCGTTTTCCCAGCCGGGGCACCGGTCAGCGCAGTCTCACGAGCCCCGGACCACCTTGACCTATTTGTCATCGGCAACGATGGCCGCGTTTACACCAGCGCGTGGACGGAGGGCATGGGGTGGAACGGTCTCGGGGGCTGGTTTGACATCGGTGGGGTATTCCCGGTGGGGGCACCGGTCAGCGTGGTGTCGCGAGCCCCGAATCACCTCGATCTGTTCGTCACCGGCAACGACGGTCGTGTTTACACCAGCGCGTGGACTGAGGGCGGACAATGGACCGGCCTTAACGGCTGGTTCAATATCGGCGGGGTATTTCCGGTCGGGACTCCGGTCAGCGCGGTCTCACGAGCCCCGAATCACCTCGATCTGTTCGTCATCGGCAACGACGGCCATGTTTACACCAGCGCGTGGACCGAGGGCATGGAGTGGAACGGTCTCAGAGGCTGGTTTGACATCGGCGGGGTCTTCCCTGCGGCGAACCCCACCCCCGCTGTCGCGCGCCATTCCAAACAACTTGACGTCTTCGTGCTCGGCAACGACGGCCATGTGTACACCAGCGCCTGGACCGACGGCGGACAATGGACCGGCCTTAACGGCTGGTTCAACATCGGCGGCGTCTTCGCACCGTACGCGCCGGCGCTCGCGACCTACTCACTAACCCTCGAAACCGTCGAAATCAACAATACCCGCTCACGGGACGACGACACCGACTACGCCTCATTTACCGTTGCCGTCGGCACGGCACCACCGCAAACCAGAATCGACTCAATGGGCGATGTCGACAACGGCACCTACCGGCTCGGGCTGAACTTCATCGTGCCTGTCCCGCGATACTCACCCCTGGTGATGAACTACCAGGTTGTCAACGCCGGGCACAAGAGCGAAGCGGAAGTAGACGCACTGCTCACCAAAATCGCCGACCAACTGGCAGCTAGCGGTGCCCAAGCCGCCGCATCTGCCGTCGGCAGTGGCATCGGAGCCATCGCTGGCGCCGCGATCGGCACCGGCGTCGTACCCGTTCTCGGCACCGCACTGGGTGCACTCGCCGGCTGGATCGTAGCCGAAATCGGCGGCGTCCTCTTTGCCGACTGCGATGGTCCGGTAGCAAGCGAACAGGTCCCCTTCGCGCCAACTCAGATTTGGCAGGAAACCCGAGGCGGAGCCGCTCTCCGCAGGCGCACGCACCATCCTGGGGTCGATTCAGCGTCCGGCTGCGGCAGCAATTCCGACTACTACGTCACCTGGTCTGTATCCGCCGTAGCCGCGCACTGACCAACCTCAACCGCCGCTGGATACCCCGCTACCTCCGCGCCTTCGAAGCCAAGACCCTGCCCGAAGACACCTGCGGACACCGCATCCGCGAGCTCACCGACAAGGTCGCCCAACTCCGGGAGGCGGTCCAGCACGGCGCACCCGCCCCCGCAAGGCGCTCATCCAGTCCCTCGTCCACGAAGTCCGCGTCACGGGACGCCACCAAGCCCGCGTTCCGCCTCCCCAGCGCCTACCTTGACATAGGCGCTGGGGATGTTCGCGAACTGTCGGAATCGGCGCCCCGTGGGGTCCTGCGCACATGGGAACGCGCGCGACCTGTGCGTTCACGACGCGCAGTGGGTGATCGATGGTCACTTCGCGGTGGACTGACAGGCGGGCGACCATCCGCTCATCCCGTTGACAGAAACGTTGGGCAACGGTCCCGTCGCCGCCGGCAGAACCGACCGCCGGCGGCCGACCGGAAGGGATCGGGCGCGTTTGATGTTGGGCCGGACATGAGGGTGGAGATGGGCCGGTGAAGATCCGTATCGCCGTCGGGCTCGGCCCGGCCGACCTCGACGCCGACGGGTTCGCCGCGCTGGTGGCCGATGTCGCCGGACTCGGGTTCGACTCGCTCTGGATATCGGAGGTGCTGACCGGTCCCGGCCCCGACCCTCTGCTGGCGCTGGCCACCGCGGCGCAACTGCATCCGAAGCTCAAGCTCGGCACCACGCTCGTCCTGCCCGGCCGCAACGAGATGCGGCTGGCCAAGGCGCTGGCGACGCTGGACGTGCTCTCCCGCGGGCGGCTGCTGATCACGTTCGTGCCCGGTCTGGCGTACGGAGCCGAACGCGAGGCGATCGGCGTGCCGGTGAAGGACAGGGGCGCCGCCATCGAGGCGGCCATTCCGCGGTTGCGCCGCTGGTGGGCGGGCGAGGAGGTGGACGGGACCACAGTCACGCCCCGGCCGGTCCAAGATCCGTTGGAGCCCTGGCTCGGCGGCCTCGCCGAGGCTTCCCTGGTGCGCTGCGGCCGGATCGGCGACGGCTGGCTCGGCGCCTCCTGCACGCCCGGCGAGGCGCGCGCGGCCAAGCAGGCGATCGACGCCGCCGCGCGGCAGGCCGGCCGGCGCGTCGACCCCGAGCATTTCGGTATCAGCATCGGCTACACGCACCGGCCGCTCGACGAGAGGCAGCTCGCCGCGCTGTCGGCCCGCCGGCGCGGCCGCGACGTCGACCCGCGCGCCCTGGTGCCGGTCGGCCACGACGCCCTCCGCACGGCGCTGCGGTCCTTCATCGACGTCGGGATGTCGAAGTTCGTGCTCCGGCCGATGTCGGCTCCCGGCTCGTGGCACGACGAGCTGGCCAGGCTCGCCGACGCCGTCCTCGACCTGCAATCGTGAGCCCGAGTTCGCGGGCGTGTCCTGGTTGGTTTCGCTGGTTCAACCTTCGGTGGTAATGGTGCGCCGGAACATGTGATATCCGCGCCAGCGTCGGTAGCCGAGGCGGGAGTAGAACTCTTCCCGCCTGGTCCAGCCGATGTGGCAGCGGCGTGTACCCCGTTGACGCAGGATCCGTGAGGCCATCGCCACCATCGCGGTGCCGACGCCACGGTCGCGGGCATCGGGGATCACCCCGACGCAGCCGATCTCGCCGGCCTCGGGTCCCAGCAGTGCGGCGTACGGAGCGTCGGCCTTGGGGCCGCTGAACAGCAGGCTGCCGACCAATCTGTGGTCCGCGTCCCGGGCGATGAGCACCTCCTGCGTACCGAATTCGAACGACTTCCGGAACCGTTTCAGCCAGTTGGGGAAGTGCTCGGCCTCCAGGGCCAGCACTTCGTCGCGCGCCGCGGCGCCGGCCACCCGCACTCGCGCCCCGGCGCCGGCGGCTCGTTCCGCCACTCCGGGCGGCGTTCGATAATCACGGAGATCCTGAACCAGATCGATGGTGGTGTGATGGGACGACCATTCCCGCGCGGTGAAGAACGCGGCGGCGTCGGGCAGGTTCTCCGGCACCCCCGGCCAGATGTAGTCCGCCCCGCCGCTGCCGGCGTGTATCTCCCGTACGCCGTCCATGGTCAATTGCTCGACGGCGGACGCGATCAATGCGCTGCCCACGCCCTGTCGCCGTCGCTCGGGGGCGACCAGGATCAGTGGCACGCTGCCGGCGGAGTCAATGGCGACCAGACCGATCAGTCGCCCGTCCGGGTCGACCGCGACCCACCCGTCCCGCAGCAGGTCGAGATCACCAGGTGACGGTGGCCATACCGCGCCCAAGGCGGCGTGCCACAAAGCCGTGACCTCGGCCATATCCCGCGTCCGTTCGAGGGGGCGCAGTCCCCACGTACGGCTCATCTCCACCGCCTTTCTGGACGCGGCGAGCCCTGGCGAGCAGCATCCCGTGACGTCACTTTCCCAGCGCCAGCTGACATGATCACGCTGAGCACGCGCCGCACGCCGGGCGGCGTGCGGGCGGCGTGCGGTGCTCTCACGGGTTAGGGCACGTTGGCGTGCGCGGCCTCCTCGATGATTTCCCGGCCGTCGGCGGGGGTGATGGTGCGGCCGTTGACGAGTTTCTGGGTGTCGGCGATGACCGTGTTCACGTACGTGCCGTGGCTGGGGTAGAGCCGCTGGAGCGTGGCGGCGTCGAAGGGCACCTCGTGTCCGGCGATGCGGCAGAAGGAGGCACCTGTGGAGTTGCCGTACCAGGTGCTGGTGGGTACGTCGAGGTAGGGCGAGCGTAGTCCGCCCCGCACGTTGCCGAATTCATCCAGGACCGGCATGCCGTCGTTGACCTCGATGGGGTCGGCGTGCGGTGGTGGGGTGCCGTTGCGCACCCAGTGGTCGAGGTTGCGCAGCGCGGCGTCGAAGAAGATGTGGCTGGGGAATCGGCTGCGCGGACCTTCATTGCAGTTCATCGGCGGGACGTCCCGGCCGGCCTTTTGGATATCGCCGGGTGCGGCGGCGAAGAAGAGCTCGTCGGGGGTGGCGTGGCCGGCGCCGGCCATCTCGTAGTGTCGGTAGCGGTCGGCGGGTTTGTCGCTGTCGGGGCGTCGGGCGTCGATGCCGGTGAGGTAGTCCGACTGGGACATGATGTGGATGATCGGCACGCCAACGTCGCTGAACTGCCTGCGTGGGTCGCCGGTCGGTGGTGCGGGCTCGCATTGGTTCATCGGTACGGCGCCGACGAAGTTGCCGCCGGCGACTGCGACGATGTAGGCGTCGTAGGTGGGGCGACCGTTGCGGCGGATATCGAGCGGGTGGATGCCGTTGATGTAGTCGTAGAGGTATCCGCCTATCTGGGAGTAGCCAAACCCGTAGACGTGCCGGACGTTGTGGTATGGCACCGGGTTGGCGCCGCTGTTGCTGCGCACGAGGCGGCCGACCTGGCCGTAGATGTCCCAGGCGAGGCCGTTCTCGGTGCTGCGGGAGGAGTCGGCGGCCACGGTCTGGCAGTTGCGGGGGTCATCCAGCGAGAGCGGGTTGGCGAAACTGAGTGAGCCGTAGCGCTTGGGGTCGAAGGTCTTCAGCGCCTGGACTGAGATCGGCTTGGCCGTCACTCCGACCCAGATGTCGCCGTCGGCGACCAACTGGCGGTGCATCATCGCCCAGCCGATGTTGAGGTCGAAGAGGTTGGAGGGGTTGAGCATCTCGACCACGACGTTGCCGCTGAAGCGGGAGCGCTTGGCGGGTCTGCGGACGAGGATGCGGGTGGTGTAGGGGGCGCCGGCGGTGCGCACCTGGGCGGGGCCGGGCGCCGGCCAAGCGTAGACGTTGGCCTTGCCGCTGATCAGGTACTCATCCTCGATGTATCCGATCTTGGCGAGGTTCTCTGGCCGCAGTTCGTGGCCTGCGCCGCCGAACGGGTACGACTCGTCGGTCACCGGCAGCGGCCCCTGCACCTGCGGAAGCATGTCGTTCATTCCGGCAGCGGCGCTCGTGGCGGGTGTCGCCCCCAGCGCGCCGGACAGCAGCGACACGATGACGGTCACCACCAGGAGCGGCTTCTGCCGTCTTCCCCGTACGGGATCGGTGAATCTCATGGCGCGTCGTTCAGCCACGTCTCCTCCTCGATGGAAACCAAGAGGCACCGCCGGCGAGGAGGCCGGAAGCGGGAACACGTTCTGCTCGGCCTCTCCGCCAGGGCTGCCAGGAAGCTAAGCCGACGACGAAAGCCGGTCAACGAACCCCCGTCGACAATGTCGAACAGCCGCGGCCGGTGGGCTGGTGTTACGTCGAGGGGGCCTATGACCCGGATTGGTCGGGTCTGATCCAGTCGAAGGTCCGCTCGACGGCGCGGCGCCAGTTGTTGTACTCCTCGGCGCGGCGGTCCGGGTCCATCGCGGGGATCCACTGCGCCGCGCGATGCCAGTTGCGCCGCAGTCCTTCGAGGTCTGGCCAGTAGCCGACGGCCAGCCCGGCAGCGTACGCGGCGCCGAGTGACACGGTCTCGGCGGCCATCGGCCGGATCACCGGCACGTTGAGGACGTCGGCGATGAACTGCATGAGCAGGTTGTCGGCTGTCATACCGCCATCGACCTTGAGCGCCTTGAGCGCGAGCCCCGAGTCGGCGTTCATCGCGTCGACCACCTCGCGGGTCTGCCACCCCGTCGCCTCAAGTACGGCGCGGGCGAGGTGCCCCTTGGTGACGTAGGAGGTCAGGCCGATGATGATGCCGCGCGCCTCGCTGCGCCAGTACGGCGTGAAGAGCCCGGAGAAGGCCGGCACGATGTAGGAGCCGCCGTTGTCTTCGACGGTGCGGGCGAGCGTCTCGATTTCCGGCGCACTAGTGATCAGGCCGAGCCCGTCGCGGAACCATTGCACGAGCGCGCCGGTGATCGCGATCGACCCCTCAAGGGCGTACACCGCGGGGGTGTCGCCGATCTGGTAGCCGACCGTGGTCAGCAGGCCGTGTGCCGACCGTACCGGCTCCGTGCCGGTGTTGAGCAGCAGGAACGCGCCTGTGCCGTAGGTGCACTTGGCCTCGCCGGGCGCGAAGCACGTCTGCCCGAACAGCGCCGCCTGTTGGTCACCGAGCGCGGCCGCGATGCGCACGCCGGGCAGCACGCGGCGGGCCGGCCCGTAGGTCTGGGTGGACGGCCGGATGCGGGGCAGCATCGCGCGGGGCACCCCGAAGAAGTCCAGCAGCTCGTCGTCCCAGTCGAGCGTGGTGAGGTCCATGAGGAGCGTGCGGCTGGCATTGGTGACGTCGGTGACGTGCAGGCCGCCTTGGGGGCCGCCGGTGAGGTTCCAGATCAGCCAGCTTTCCATCGTTCCGAAGATCACGTCCCCACGCTCGGCGCGTTCCCGCAGGCCGGGTGTGCGGTCGAGCAGCCAGCGGATGCGCGGCGCGGAGAAGTACGTCGCCAGGGGCAGGCCGCAGCGTTCCAGGACGATCTCGCACCCCGGGCGCGCGGCGAACTCCTCGACCATCCGGTCGGTCCGGGTGTCCTGCCAGACGATCGCCCGGCCGATGGGGCGCCCGGTGTGCCGATCCCACAGCAGCGTGGTCTCCCGCTGGTTGGCGATGCCCAGGGCCGCCACCTGCTCGGTCGTCGCGCCTGCCTGGGCGACCGCATCGGGTGCGATGCGCTCGAGGTTGTGCCAGATCTCCATGGCGTCGTGCTCGACCCAGCCGGGGCGGGGGAAGTGCTGCCTGTGCTCGCGCTGCGTGACCGAGACCAGGCGTCCGCCGTGGTCGAACAGGATGCAGCGGGTGGACGTCGTGCCCTGGTCGACTGCCATCACATAGCGTTCCACCATCGCGTCCCCACCTCCAAGGAGGGAAGGCGGGCCTCACCAGCGGGAGGCTCCGAGGTCTCGGGAGACCGCGCGCGCGGCGTCGCGCACGACGGTCACCAACGTCTTCTTCGGCCGGCCGCCGGGGTCGCAGATCCGCTCAACGGCGCCGGAGACACCCATGGCGCCGACGACCAGGCCGCCTTGGCCGCGGATCGGCGCGGCGATCCCCGCTTCGCCGACCGTCATCTCCTCGACCTCTTCGGCCCAGCCGAGGTCACGGACGTCTGCCAGCGCCCGGGCCAGCTCACGCGGGTGCGTCGTCGTGCGCCGGGTGAACGGTTCGAGAGTGCCGTTCAGCGCGGCGACGGCGCCCGCGTCGTAGGCAAGAAGGACCTTGCCGAGCGCCGTGGCGTGCGCGGGCAGGAGCGCCCCGACATCCAGGGTCTGCAGCGTGTCGTCCGGCCGGAACACATGGTGGACGACCAGCACACTGCCGTCGAGCGGTGTGCCGATCCGCACCGCCTCGCCGCTGCGCGCCGCCAGCGCGTCGGCCCAGTTGATCGCCCGGGAACGCAGCTCGTTGACGTCGAGGTAGCTCGTGCCAAGGTGGAGCAGCGCCGCGCCGAGCCGGTATTTGCCGGTCTCCTCGTCCTGTTCGACGAAACCGACGCCGACGAGCGTACGCAGGATGCCGTGCGCGGTGCCGCGCGCGAGGCCGAGCGAGCCAGCGATCTCACTGACGCCCAGACGGCCGGAACCGCCGGCGAGCAGGCGCAAAATCGCGGCCGCCCGCTCGATCGACTGCACGGATCCGGGCATGGCGCGGAGCATAGCGATGTCGGCAGATATTCGATAATGCCCAACAGTGATCGGAAATTTCTCTCGCCGTGGTGCCGTGCAGGGGTCACCCGGCGGCGTACGCCCAATCCGAGGGGCCGATTGGCGCCAGTCGCGGCTGACCGCGCGGAGCGGCGTTCGACAATGTCGGCATATGTCTGTTGACCCTCTCCCAGCGTCGACTTAACGTCCGGGCCAGCCGTGAGAGGGGCGACTCCTCCCTCGTCGCGGACGGTGCCTCGCGATGTCCGTGGACATCTCACCTTAGGAGGAGACGTGGCGGAGCGATTGAAGATTCCGAGGCTGGCCGGTGAGGTTCTGGCCGAGTTCGCCGGGACGGCGATATTGATCCTGTTCGGCGTGGGCGTCGTGGCGCAGGTGGTGGCCGGCGGCCTCGGCGGGCACGACAGCATCGCGTGGGCGTGGGGCCTCGGCGTCACCCTCGGCGTGTACGTGGCGGCGCGGACGAGCGGCGCCCATCTCAATCCGGCGGTGACGGTCGCGCTCGCCGTCTTCAAGGGTTTTTCCTGGCGCAAGGTGTTGCCGTACTCGGCCGCGCAGATCGCGGGAGCGTTCGTGGCCGCACTGATCGTCCGGTGGAACTACTCCGAGGTGCTGGCGAAGTTCGACCCGGGGCACACCGTCAAGAGCCAGGGCGTGTTCTCGACCCTGCCCGGCAACGGCGCGCTGCCGGTGCACACCGCGGGCGCCTTCCGCGACCAGGTGATCGGCACGGCGATCCTGCTCTTCCTGATCCTGGCCATCACCGATGCGCGCAACACCGCGCCGGCCGCCAATCTCGCGCCGTTCATCATCGGCCTGGTCGTGGTCGCCATCGGCATGGCGTGGGGCACCGACGCGGGATACGCGATCAATCCGGCGCGTGACTTCGGCCCGCGCCTCGCCTCGTTCGTCACCGGGTACGGCACCGCGTTCCGGGACCAATACGGCGGGCTCTACTTCTGGGTGCCGATCGTCGGGCCGCTCATCGGCGGCGTACTCGGGGCCGGCCTCTACCAAGCACTGGTCGCGCGCTACCTGCCCAGGGACGAAGCGCGCGAACCCGGTCGCGTGCCGGCCGACGCCGAGCTCGAAACCGCCTGAGCCCGCACATCGAAAGAGAGGCGACCTTCCATGGCCGACTTCGTCGGAGCGGTTGACCAGGGCACCACGAGCACCCGCTTCATGATCTTCGATCATTCGGGCAACGAGGTGGGCAAACACCAGCTCGAACACGAACAGATCATGCCGCGGCCCGGATGGGTGGAGCACAACCCGACCGAGATCTGGGAGCGCACCAGGGCCGTGATCCAGACCGCGCTGAACGGGGCGAACCTCACCGCCGCCGACCTCGCCGCGCTCGGCATCACCAACCAGCGCGAAACCGCCGTGGTGTGGAACCGTCGCACCGGGCGCCCGTACTACAACGCGATCGTCTGGCAGGACACCCGCACCGACCGCATCGCCTCCGCGCTGGACCGCGACGGCCGCGGCGACGTCATCCGCGCCAAGGCCGGTCTGCCACCCGCGACATACTTTTCCGGCGGCAAGATCCAGTGGATTCTGGACAACGTCGAGGGCGTACGGGAGGCGGCCGAGGCCGGCGAGGCGGTCTTCGGCAACACCGATACCTGGCTGCTGTGGAACCTCACCGGCGGCACCGACGGCGGCGTGCACGTCACCGACCCCACCAACGCCAGCCGCACGATGCTGATGAACCTGGAGACCCTCGACTGGGACGATGAGCTCCTGTCGTTCTTCGATGTCCCACGCGCGATGCTTCCGCAGATCAAACCGTCGTCCAACCCGGCCTTCTACGGGCTGAGTCGCGCGGACGGCCCGGTCGGCGGCGCGGTGCCGCTGTCCGGCGACCTCGGCGACCAGCAGGCCGCCACGGTCGGGCAGGTGTGCTTCTCGCCCGGCGAGGCCAAGAACACCTACGGCACCGGAAACTTCCTGCTGCTCAACACCGGCACCGAACTCGTACGGTCCAAGAATGGCCTGCTCACCACGGTCTGCTACCAGCTCGGGTCCGAGCAGCCCGTCTACGCGCTGGAGGGCTCGATCGCGGTCACCGGCTCGGCCGTGCAGTGGCTACGCGACCAGCTCGGCATCATCTCCGGCGCCTCTCAGAGCGAGACCCTCGCCCGGCAGGTCGAGGACAATGGCGGCGTCTACTTCGTCCCAGCGTTCTCCGGGCTCTTCGCCCCGTACTGGCGCTCCGATGCCCGTGGCGCCATCGTCGGCCTCTCGCGCTACAACACCAATGCCCACCTCGCGCGGGCCACGCTGGAGTCGATCTGCTACCAGACCCGCGACGTGGTCGAGGCGATGCGGCAGGACTCCGGCGTCTCCCTCGACGTCCTGCGCGTCGACGGCGGCGTGACTGCTAACGAGCTGTGCATGGAGCTGCAGGCCGACATCCTCGGCGTGCCGGTCTCCAAGCCGGTGGTGGCCGAGACCACGGCGCTCGGCGCGGCGTACGCCGCGGGCCTGGCCACCGGGTTCTGGCGCAGCACCGACGAGCTGCGGCAGAACTGGAACGAGGAGAAGCGCTGGCAGCCCCGCTGGGCCGACGAACAGCGCGCTACCGGCTACGCCGGATGGAAGAAGGCGGTCGACCGCACGCTCGACTGGGTCGACGTGGACTGACCGGTCATGCCGAGGGGTGGGGTGCTCTCAAGGCGCCCCACCTCTCTCCCCTGACGAGGAGGAGTTTCCGGTGAAACCCGCATCGCTGGGGCCCGCCTATCGCGCCCACGCCGTGCGCGACCTGGCGGACCACGAGTACGACGTGCTGGTGATCGGTGGCGGTGTCGTCGGCGCGGGAGCCGCGCTGGAC
Source organism: Streptosporangiaceae bacterium (assembly GCA_036378315.1). Classification (GTDB taxonomy): domain Bacteria; phylum Actinomycetota; class Actinomycetes; order Streptosporangiales; family Streptosporangiaceae; genus CALAED01. The sequence continues at coordinate 11,033 of DASUWU010000178.1, forward strand.
GCCGTGTCGCGCGGCCTGTCCGTGGCGTTGGTCGAGGCCGTGGACTGGGCGGCCGGCACCTCCAGCCGGTCGAGCAAGCTGATCCACGGCGGCCTGCGTTACCTGGAACAGCGCGACTTCGGTCTCGTACGGGAGGCGCTTCGGGAGCGCGCCTTGCTCCTGACTCGCCTCGCGCCCCACCTCGTACGGCCCGTCACGTTCCTGTACCCGCTGAAACACCGGATGTGGGAACGCTTCTATGTCGGCGCCGGCATTGGCCTGTACGACACGATGGGCGGCGCCCGGTCGATGCCGCGGCACCGACACCTGAGCCACCGACAGGCGCTGAAGCTGGCGCCGGCCCTGCGCCACGACGCACTCGTCGGCGCGATCCAATATTTCGACGCCCAGGTCGACGACGCCCGCTTCACCATGACGCTCGCCCGCACCGCTGCCGGCTACGGGACGACGGTCGTGAGCCGCGCCCGCGCGACCGGGTTCATTCGGGAGGGCGAGCGCCTCACCGGGGCACGCGTTCGCGACCTGGAGAACGACCAGGAGATCACCGTACGGGCCCGCGAGATCATCAACGCCACCGGTATCTGGACCGACGAGACCCACCGGCTGGCCGGGGCCCGCGGCGACATCGCGGTACGGGCGTCCAAGGGCGTCCACCTACTCGTCCCGCGCGACCGGATCCACCTCGACACGGGCCTGATCCTGCGCACGGAGAAATCGGTGCTGTTCGTGATCCCCTGGGGACGGCACTGGATCATCGGCACCACCGACACGCCCTGGGACCTGGACAAGGACGAGCCCGCCGCCAGCGCCGCCGACGTCGACTACCTGCTGAATCACGTCAACGCGGTACTGTCCACGCCGCTGGTACACGACGACATCGAGGCCGTGTATGCCGGACTGCGCCCCTTGCTGTCCGCGGGATCGGACGAGAAGACGACCAAGCTCTCGCGCGAGCACACGGTCTCCCAGCCGGTACCGGGCCTCACCATCATCGCGGGCGGCAAGTTCACGACGTACCGGGTGATGGCCAAGGACGCGGTCGACGCCGTGGCCGGCCGGCTGCCGATCAACGTCCCGGTCTCGGTGACGGACCGCCTGCCGCTCACCGGCGCGGTGGGGTACGAGGCGCTGTGGAACGACCGCCGCCGCATCGCCTTCCGTGGCGGGCTGCACGTGGCCCGCATGGAGCACCTGCTGCGACGGTACGGGTCGTGCGTCGACGAAATCCTGGAGATCATCAAGGCCGATCCCTCTCTTGGCGAACCGCTCCCGGCGGCTCGGGATTACCTCAAGGCGGAGATCGTGTATGCGGTGACGCATGAGGGCGCGTTGCACGTGGAGGATGTGCTGAGGCGCCGCCTCCGCGTGGCGATGGAGGAATGGGACCAGGGCGCGGGCGCGGCCCCCGATGTCGCCGACCTCATGGCACCGCTCCTGGGCTGGGACGACGAGACATCCAAGCGGGAGGTCGAGCACTACCTACGCCAGGTCGAGGCCGAACGCCTCGCCCGCAAGCAGCAAGACGACGAGGCCGCTGCCGCCGTCCGCAGGACCGCCCCATCGTTGTTCACCGACCGCGCGGCCTCCTGACGGGCTCTCTCAGGTGGCGGGGCCAGCCGTTCACTCGGACGGGTGCTGCCGGAATCGCGCCGCGGGTCATGCTGCGTGACCCGATATTCGAGCGGCACACTCCCACAGTGTGCGGCCGAGCCGGCAGCCGCTCGGTGCGACGTGGGGTCGGTTGAGGCCGGCGGTCTTCCCTGTCCGCCGGTCACCGGTCCGTCTGGCCACCTCGGGACAGCGGATTGTGGAGTAATCCGAGGCGCGCCTAGCGTCATGACCCGGGTGCGCACGCGATACAGGACGACGCCACGCAAAGGGAGAAGATCATGATGGTGAGGCGGATTCTGTTCGTGTTCCTCACGGCCGTTGCATCGGTATTAGGCGGCTTGGCCGCTGCTCCGGCCATGGCGGATTCCGTGATCACCTCCAGCTTCGACACTGACGTGGCGCATCTTGGCGACACGGTGACCCTGCACGTCACCTTCACCAATCCCGAGAGCGTCGATGTCACGTTTACGTACCTGACCGCGAACCAGACATACATCTCCATGCAGGCCGGCGTGAGGGCTACCGAAACCGGCTGCACGGGCGAGATCAGTTCTTGTGACCACTACACGGTCCCGATCGCCCCCGGTGCGACCCGTACCGTGACGCTCACCTACGAGATCGCCACCGACTCTTCCTGCGGCGAGGGCAGGCCGCTCGAGTTCTACTTCTACAACTACCGCGAGTCCAGCGCCGGCGCGGTCGACCTGTTGGCATGGTCTCCCGCCGTGACCGTCCTATGCTGAGGTTTCATTGACGGTGTCGATCCCGGCTACAGGATGCGGGTGTCGTTCCCATCTGTGTGGCGCCCCGTGCAGGATTCGAACCTGCGCTCACGGCTCCGGAGGCCGTTGCTCTCTCCCCTGAGCTAACGGGGCCACTGCGGGCACAAAGATTACCAGGGGTTGGACGCGGGCGCGCACGTCGCTGTTCACCGTGCGTCGTGGACGCCGACCGGCTAACCTCGCGCCAGTGAGCGAGCAGGAGGGGCGCCAGATCCAGGCCGCCGCCGAGGACGAGCGGGGCCGAGGAATCACCGAGCCCTTGGGGCGTGTTCTCGTCGTCGACGACGACGAGGTGATTCGGCAGCTCATCGCCGTGAACCTGCAGCTCGAGGGGTTCGCGGTCGAGATGGCCACCGACGGGCAGGACTGTCTCGACAAGGTGCGGGCCGTCGATCCGGACGTCATCACGCTGGACGTCATGATGCCGCGGCTCGACGGATGGGTGACCGCGGTCCGGCTGCGCGAGGAGGAGGCCACCCGGCACATCAAGGTGGTGATGATCACCGCGCGGGCTCAGGAGCACGACATCAGGCGGGGGCGGGAGATCGGGGTCGACGCGTACGTCACCAAGCCGTTCGACCCGGCCGAGCTGATCCGGACGGTGCGGAGCCTCATCCCGGAGTGAGGGCGCGCGTCGCCCGGCGCGCACGGAGGGTGTGCGGGGGTCGGATAGTCTCGCGTGCGTGACTCCAGCCGACCTCGACCGTGCGGTGATGGCTGCCGTGCGCGCGGCGGCCGCCGACGGCGAGCTGGGCGGGGTCGTCCCGCCCGACGACGCCGGGCTGCGCTGGGCCGGCGGCGGGTACGTCTCGCCGCTGCCGATGCGGCTGGCGGCGCCGGCCGGGTGGGCGGCGCGGCGGGTGGCGGAGATCATCGCACGCCGTATCGACCCCCTCGACGGGGAGGTGGCGGTCACCGGTCCTGGATTCCTCTCGTTCTCCGTGCGGGATCCGGGCGGGATCGCCCGGCACGTCGTGACGACGCCCGGCTACGGATACGCGGCCGGGTTGACCGGCGCGGCCGGTGCCTGGCCGGACCGGCCGCGTACGTTCGACAACCCCGGATTCGTGGTGCGGTTCGCCCACGCCCGCGCCGCGTCCGCCGGGCGGCACGCCCGCGACCTGGGCCTGGTCGCCGGCGATCCGGAAGGGTGGCTGGGCGAGCCGGTGGAGCGGCGGCTGCTCGGCCTGCTGGCCGAGCTTCCCGGCCGCGCCGCGCGGGCGGAGCGGCGGGGCGACGCCGGCGGGCTCCGGCGGCATCTGGTGCGGATGGCGGACGCGTACCACGATGTCCATGAGCGGTGTCCCGCGCTGCCGAAGGGGGACGAGCCGCCCAGCCCGCGGCATGCCGCCAGGCTGACTTTGGCCGAAGCGGCGCGCGTCGCGTTGAACAATGGACTACGCACGCTCGGGACGACACCGGAAGACCGACTATGAGTGACCATTCGGCGCGGAGCCGGCGGAGGCGCCCGTGAGCCCGATCCACCCGGCGGGGCCGCGGCACGCCGACGTCCTGCCGGAAGACCACCCCCTGCCGCCACCGGCCGACCTGAACGCCCTGGCCGCGGCCGTGTGGCCGCGCGGCGCGCGGCGTGAGGAGTCGGGGCACGGGGCCCTGCTCGTCGCCGGGGTCGACGTGCGGGAGCTCGTGAAGGAGTACGGGACGCCGCTGTACGTCCTGGACGAGGAGGACGTCCGCGCCCGGTGCAGGGAGTTCAGGGCGGCGTTCCACGACGGCGACGTCCACTACGCCGGCAAGGCGTTCCTGTGCGGCGCGATGGCCCGGTGGATCGACGAGGAGGGGCTCGGCCTCGACGTGTGCAGCGGCGGCGAGCTCGCGGTCGCGCTGGCCGCCGGCTTCCCGCCCGAGAAGATCACGTTGCACGGCAACAACAAGTCGCTCCCCGAGCTCGAGCGGGCGCTGCTGGCCGGAGTCGGCCGCATCGTGATCGACTCGTACGAAGAGATCGCCCGCCTGGGCTATCTGGCGGCCGAGCTCGGCCGGCGGCCCAAGGTCATGGTCAGGGTGACGACGGGGGTCGAGGCGCACACCCACGAGTTCATCGCCACCGCGCACGACGACCAGAAGTTCGGCTTCGCGCGCAGCACGGGCGCGGCCCTGGAGGCGGTACGCAGGGTGCTCAGGCTCGACCAGCTCGAGCTGGTCGGGTTGCATTCCCACATCGGCTCGCAGATCTTCGAGACCGACGGCTTCGAGGTGGCCGCGCACCGCGTGGTGGGGCTGCTGGCCGCCATCCGCGACGAGCACGGCGTCGAGCTGCCCGAACTCGACCTCGGTGGCGGGTTCGGCATCGCCTACCTGCCCGGCGACGATCCCATCGATCCCAAGCACATGGCGGACAACCTCCGCCGGATCATGGCCAAGGAGTGCGCCGCGTACGGGCTGCCGCTGCCGCGGTTGGCGGTCGAGCCGGGCCGCGCCATCGTCGGTCCTGGGGGCATCGCGGTGTACGAGGTCGGCACCGTCAAGGATGTCGAGGGGCTGCGCACGTACGTCTCGGTCGAGGGCGGGATGAGCGACAACATCAGGACGGCGCTGTACGGGGCCGAGTACACCTGCGCGCTCGTCTCGCGCACCTCCCAGGCCGACCCCATGCTGAGCCGGCTGGTCGGCAAGCACTGTGAGAGCGGCGACATCCTCGTCCGCGACCTGTGGCTGCCGGCCGACCTCGCTCCCGGCGACCTGCTGGCGGTCGCCGCGACCGGCGCGTACTGCCGGTCGATGGCCAGCAACTACAACTACGTGCCACGGCCCGGCGTGGTCGCGGTGCGCGCCGGACGGGCGAACGTGATCGTCCGCCGGGAGACCGAGGACGACCTGCTGCGGCTGGACGCCGAGCTGGCGCCGCCCCCGCCCGCGGAGGCCGGACCATGATGGCTGAGGCGGCGGAGCGCGGGCGCCCGCTGCGCGTGGCGCTGCTCGGCTGTGGCAACGTCGGCTCCGAGGTCGTCCGGTTGCTGGACGAGCAGGCCGTCGACCTTGCCGCGCGGGTGGGGGCGCCGCTGGAGTTGGCCGGCGTCGCCGTGCGCCGGCTGGACAAGCCCCGGCCAGGGGTGGCCCCGGCGTTGCTGACGACGGACGCCCTGGCCCTCGCCGGCCGCGACGACATCGACATCGTGATCGAGGTGATCGGCGGCATCGAGCCGGCCAGGTCGCTGCTGCTCGCCGCCATGAAGACCGGCAAGGGCGTGGTCACCGCCAACAAGGCGCTGCTCGCCGAGGACGGCGCCACGGTGTTCGGCGCGGCCAGGGAGTACGGCGCCGACCTCTACTACGAGGCGGCGGTGGCCGGGGCGATCCCATTGCTGCGCCCGCTGCGCGAGTCGCTGGTCGGCGACCACGTCCATCGGGTGCTCGGCATCGTCAACGGCACGACGAACTACATCCTCGACCAGATGGACACCCACGGCGCCGGGTTCGCCGACGCGCTGGACGGCGCGCAGGCGCTCGGCTACGCCGAGGCCGACCCCACCGCGGACGTCGAGGGCTTCGACGCCGCGGCGAAGGCCGCGATCCTCGCCCAGCTCGCCTTCCATTCGACGGTGACCGCCGCCGACGTGCACCGCGAGGGCATCACCGACGTGACAGCCGCCGACGTGGCCAGCGCCAAGGCGATGGGCTGCGTGGTCAAGCTGTTGGCGATCTGCGAGCGCATGCCGGCGCAGGACCGGCCGGACCACCCGGACCACCCGGGCCGGCGGAACGGGCGCGGCGTCTCGGTGCGGGTGCACCCGGCCATGATTCCCCGGTCGCACCCGCTGGCCAGCGTGCGCGAAGCGTACAACGCGGTCTTCGTCGAGGCCGAGTCGGCCGGCTCGCTGATGTTCTACGGCGCCGGCGCCGGCGGCGCGCCGACCGCATCGGCGGTGCTCGGCGACCTGGTCGCCGTCGCCCGCAACAAGATGGCCGGGGCGCACGGTCCCGCGGAATCCACGTACGCGGCGCTGCCGGTGCTGCCGATGGGCGAGACGATGACGCGCTACCACGTGTCGCTCGACGTCGCCGACCGTCCCGGCGTGCTCGCCCAGGTCGCCGAGGAGTTCGCCCGCCAGGACGTGTCGATCCAGGCCGTACGGCAGGAGGGGCACGGCGACGACGCACAGCTCGTCCTCGTCACCCACCGGGGACCCGACGCCGCGCTGTCGGCCACGGTCGAGGCGCTGCGCCGGCTGGAGAGCGTCCGCCAGGTGGCCAGCGTCATGCGCGTCGAAGGGGAAGAAAGCCTCTAACCCGGGTGCCGGCCAAGGCGCGCGGGCCGCCGCGTGAGGTCGTAGACTCGCGGGCAGCACCGCTGTCTCCCATCGCGGGACATCAGCGCAGGTCATCACCATCGGGAGCGGGGCATGAGCAGGGTGTGGCGCGGCGTCATCGAGGAGTACCGTGATCGGCTCCCGGTGACGCCCAGGACGCCGGTGATCACTTTGCTCGAGGGCGGCACCCCGCTGGTGCCCGCCGCCCGGATCGCGCAGCTCACCGGCTGCGAGGTCTTCCTCAAGGTCGAGGGCGCCAACCCGACCGGCTCGTTCAAGGACCGCGGCATGACGGTGGCGATCAGCAAGGCCGCCGAAGACGACGCCAAGGCCGTCATCTGCGCCTCCACCGGCAACACCTCGGCGTCGGCCGCCGCGTACGCCGTCCGGGCCGGCATGACCTGCGCCGTGCTGGTGCCGCGCGGCAAGATCGCGCTCGGCAAGCTGGCGCAGGCGCTGGTGCACGGGGCCAAGCTGCTGCAGATCGACGGCAACTTCGACGACTGCCTGGAGCTGGCCCGCAAGCTCGCGGTCGACTACCCGGTCGCCCTGGTCAACTCGGTCAACCCGTTCCGGCTGCATGGCCAGAAGACGGCGGCGTTCGAGATCATCGACGCGCTCGGCGCCGCGCCGGACGTGCACTGCCTGCCCGTCGGCAACGCCGGCAACATCTCCGCGTACTGGCTGGGGTACAAGGAGGTGGACGCGCGGCCGCGGATGCTGGGCTTCCAGGCCAGCGGCGCCGCCCCGATCGTCAGGGGCGAGCCGGTCGCCCAGCCGCGCACGATCGCCACGGCCATCCGCATCGGCCACCCTGCTTCGTGGGAGCTGGCCGTCGCCGCCCGCGACGAGTCGGGCGGGGCCATCGAGGCGGTCACCGACCGGCAGATCCTCGCCGCGTACCGGCTGCTCGCCCGCGAGGAGGGGGTCTTCGTCGAGCCGGCGTCGGCGGCGAGCGTCGCCGGGCTGCTGCAGGCCGTGGACGAGGGCATCGTGCCCCGTGGCTCGCGGGTCGTCTGCACGGTGACCGGGCACGGCCTCAAGGATCCCGACTGGGCCATCTCCGGAGCTCCGGCACCGGTCGTGGTGCGCGCCGACGCCCGCGAGGCGGCCGCCGCGCTGGGCCTCGCCTGACGGGACGAAGACCCCTGACGAGACGAAGACCCCTGACGGGACGAAGACCCCCTGACGGGACAAACACCATGGACGCCACGGAGATGACCGCCGCATGACCGACCTGCCGCCCGGCCGGCGTACCGGGCCGGTGCGGGTACGCGTGCCGGCGACGAGCGCGAACCTCGGCCCCGGCTTCGACTGCCTCGGCCTCGCGCTGACGCTGTACGACGAGATCGAGGCCGAGGTCACCGCGGACGGCGGCCTGTCCATCGAGGTCACCGGCGAAGGCGCCGAGGTCGCCGACCGGGGCGAGAAGCATCTGGTCGTGTCCGCGATCAGGCGGGCCTTCCGCGCCATCGACGCCATCGCCGGCGGCGGAGCGGCGCGGCCGGGGCTGCGGCTGCGCTGCGCCAACCGGATCCCGCACAGCCGCGGGCTCGGCTCGTCGGCGGCGGCGATCGTGGCCGGGCTGCTCGCCGGACGCGCGCTGCATCCTGACGGCCGTGTCCTGGACGACCAGGCGCTCTTCGCCCTGGCGACGGAGCTCGAGGGACATCCGGACAACGTCGCGCCCTGCCTGGCCGGGGGCCTGACCATCGCCTGGCAGGAGCCGGAAGGGCCGCGGCTGACCAGGGTCGTCGTGGACACGGAGGTCGTCGTCTTCGTCCCCGAGCAGCGGGTGGCGACCGAACGGGCTCGCGGGCTGCTGCCCGAGGTCGTACCGCACCGGGACGCGGCGGCCAACGCCGGCCGTGCGGCCCTGCTCATCGCCGCGCTGACCGCCGGAACCCCGGCGCCCGCCGGGACGTTCGGCACATACGGGCGGGCAGCGCTGCTCGCCGCCACCGAGGACCGGCTTCACCAGGACTATCGAGCCCCGGCCATGCCCGCGTCGGCGGCGCTGCTGAAGAAGTTGCGCGAAAAGGGCATTCCAGCGGTTCTGTCGGGCGCCGGTCCGGCTGTCTTGGCCTTCACAACAGCATCACAGGTTGATTCGATTGCCTCGGAAGTGGGTAATGGGTGGCACAAACGTCCGCTGAACGTCGACCCCGACGGCGCCCACGTTCAGCTCCGTCGTCCGTGACACGCGACATCGACCTCTGGGGAATAGCAGTGTGCCCTGGTGATGTTAGGCTGGATGCCGCACCAGATGCCCCACTCGGGGACCTGGGCTCGTCAGTTGCGCATCGCCGGGCCGGCCGACAGGTCGTGTCCGCCCGGCGCAGATGGTTCCCAAAATCCGCTTCCGCCCGTTGTCCGGTGCACCAGCCAAACGTCGGACGTAGCGGAGTTGGGAAACCTGCGAGCAGCAGCGACCACCCCGACCATCTGGCTGCGCCCAGATCCTGCCGATCGCGGCCCCATCGTGGTCGGCGGAGCACGATCCGGCGCCCCCGCCGGATCGCACCACCGGGCTGCGTGGCCACATAGGCACGCGCCCGCTCCCTGGGAAGGACCCTTAGTGAGCGAATCCAGCGAACTCCTTTCGGACGCCTCGCACGCGCCCACCGAGACGGAAGACGCGCCAGCGACCACGCGGCGCCGCCGTACCGGCACCGGACTTTCGGCCATGGTGCTGCCGGAGTTGCAGGCGCTTGCGTCCAGTCTTGGCATCAGCGGCACCGGCCGCATGCGCAAGAGCCAGCTCATCGCGGCCATTCAGGACAGGCAGGGGCAGCGGCCGGACGGAGCCGGGCAGGGCGTCGCCGCGCCGGCCGAAGCCGCCGGGGTGCCGGCCGTGCGGGCGGCCGGGGTGGCCGCCACGGAGACCGGCGCGGCCACCGAAAGGGACCGTTCGCACCGCACGGAGACGTCGCCGGGCGACCGCGGCGGCGCCGGCCCCGAGCGGCCGGAACAGATCGCCATCGCCGCCGGCGGAAACCAGCCGGTCAAGACCGGGCAGGCCACGATCGCGGAAGAGGCCGAGTCCCCCGGTGCCCGCGGCATCGGCCAGGACGGCGCCGACGGCCAGGACGGCAGGGAAGGCCGCGACAGCGGCGCCGCCAGGGATGGCGGCTCCCGCGAGGCGGGCCGTGACGGCGGCCGCCAGCGCCAGCGCAACGGCCGCGACCGCGGCGAGCGGGGCGACCGCGGCGAGCGGGGTGACCGCGGCGAGCGGGGTGACCGCGGCGAGCGGGGTGACCGCAATGACGGCCGCGACGGCCGCGAGAGCCGTGGCAACGACCCGCAGGGCCAGCGGCGCGGGCAGAACCAGGGCCAGGGCGGCGGCGGCCAGTCCGACGACGACGGCGATGGCGGCAGCGGCCGCGGCCGGCGCGGTCGCCGGTTCCGCGAGCGCAACCGCGGCGGCCGCGGTGGCCGTGACCGGTACGACTCCGAGCCGGTGATCAACGAGGACGACGTCCTGATCCCGGTCGCCGGCATCCTGGACATCCTCGACAACTACGCGTTCGTCCGGACCACCGGCTACCTGCCCGGACCCAACGACGTGTACGTCTCGCTGGCGCAGGTCCGCAAGAACGGGCTGCGCAAGGGCGACGTCATCACCGGCGCGGTCCGCCAGCCGCGCGAGGGCGAGCGGCGCGAGAAGTTCAACGCGCTCGTGCGCCTCGACACGGTCAACGGCATGGAGCCCGACCAGGCCAAGGGCAGGGTCGACTTCACCAAGCTGACCCCGCTGTACCCGCAGGAGCGGCTCCGCCTCGAGAGCGACCCGGCGCAGCTGACCACCCGGATCATCGACCTCGTCAGCCCGATCGGCAAGGGCCAGCGCGGCCTGATCGTCTCGCCGCCCAAGGCCGGCAAGACGATGGTGCTCCAGGCGATCGCGAACGCGATCACCAAGAACAACCCCGAGTGCCACCTGATGGTCGTCCTCGTCGACGAGCGTCCAGAAGAGGTCACCGACATGCAGCGCTCCGTCAAGGGCGAGGTGATCCACTCGACGTTCGACCGGCCGGCCGAAGACCACACCACGGTCGCCGAGCTCGCCATCGAGCGGGCCAAGCGGCTGGTGGAGCTCGGCCACGACGTGGTCGTGCTGCTCGACTCCATCACCCGGCTCGGCCGCGCGTACAACCTGGCCGCCCCGGCCAGCGGGCGCATCCTGTCCGGTGGCGTCGACTCCACCGCGCTGTACCCGCCGAAGCGGTTCTTCGGCGCCGCCCGCAACATCGAGAACGGCGGCTCGCTGACGATCCTGGCGACCGCCCTGATCGAGACCGGGTCGCGCATGGACGAGGTCATCTTCGAAGAGTTCAAGGGCACCGGCAACATGGAGCTGCGGCTGCGCCGCGAGCTGGCCGACAAGCGCGTCTTCCCGGCCATCGACGTGGACGCCTCCGGTACCCGCAAGGAAGAGATCCTGATGGCTCCCGAGGAGCTGCGGGTGGTCTGGCAGCTGCGCCGCGTGCTGCACGCGCTGGAGACCCAGCAGGCCCTCGAGCTGCTCATCGAGAAGATGAAGGAGACCAAGTCCAACGCCGAGTTCCTGCTGCAGGTGCAGAAGACGACGCTCGCCGAGTAGCAGCCCGCTGAGCGCGATCCCGCCCGCCGGCTCGGGGTGGGGGTAACCCCACCCAGGACAGGGCGGATCCCCGCATGGCGGCGGCTCGCCCGGTCGGCCACGCTGAGGGTCTGCGGTGAAGACGGCGGCCCGAGGGGGACTGTGGTGGTGAGCGAGCGGCTGGCGGAAGGCGCGTCCAGGAACCTGCCGGGGATCGGACACGAGTACAGGTCGTGGGCGCCGCTGCGGATGCTCCGCGACCCGCTGGTCTGGCGGGGCGCGAGCTACCTGCTGGTGAGCCTGGCCTTCGGCGTCTCCTGGTTCGCCTTCCTCACGGCCGGGATCACGCTGTCGCTCGGGCTGACCCTCATCTGGGTGGGCGTGCCGCTGCTGGCCCTGGTCATGCTCTGCTGGCGCGGCGGCGCGATGCTGGAGCGGCGGGTCATGCGGGCCGCGTTCGGCATCCGGATCCCCAGCCCATATCGGCCGCTGCCGCCAGGACGCAACCTCGTGCGCAAGTGGGGCGCGCTCGCGGCCGACCCCGCCACCTGGAAGGACCTGGTCTACCTGGGCCTGCTGTTCCCGGTCACGCTCGCCGAGTTCGTCGTCTCGGCGGTCGTCTGGGCGACGTCGCTCACACTGCTGGCGCTTCCGTTGATCGTGCTGACCGGCGACGTCCTGCAGATCACCACCAGCCACTGGGACTACGTCGTGGACAGCCCGATCGAGGCACTGCCCTGGTCGGGCGCCGGCGTGCTCTGCCTGGTCGCCTCCATGTACGTCACGCGCGTCATGGGCATCGGGCACGTCGCGTACGCCACGCTGCTGCTCGGCCCCAGCGAGAAGCAGCTGCTGCGGGCCAGGGCGGAGCACCTGCAGGCCAGCCGCGCCCGCGGGGTCGACGCGGCCGAGGCCGAGCGCCGGCGCATCGAGCGCGACCTGCACGACGGCGCCCAGCAGCAGCTCCTCGCCGTCGCGATGGATCTCGGCCGGGCCAAGGCCAAGCTGGCCGATGACCCGGAGACCGCGCGGCAGCTGATCGAGCTGGCCCACGCGGGCACCAAGGAGGCCATCGCCGAGCTGCGCAACCTGGCCCGCGGGATCTACCCGGCGATCCTCACCGACCGCGGGCTGGACGCCGCGCTGTCCGCGCTCGCCGGCCGCGCCCCTGTGCCCGTCGACGTCGAGGTGGACCTGCCGGGCGAGCGGCCGCCGGCGGCCGTCGAGAGCATCGCCTACTTCGTCGTCGCGGAGTCCCTCGCCAACGTGGCCAAGTACGCCAGGGCGACCCGCGCCTCCGTACGCGTGGTCCGCGACCACCACTGGATCATCGTCGAGATCAGCGACAACGGGGTGGGCGGCGCGACGGCGACGCCGGGGGGCGGGCTCGCCGGCCTTGCCGACCGCGCTGCCGGCATCGACGGCATCCTCACCGTCAACAGCCCGGTCGGTGGCCCCACAGTGATCCGCGCGGACCTCCCCTGCGCGTGGTAGTCCGCGGGCCGGGACGGGAAAGATGGGGGAGTGCTTGGGGGGCTGAGCCCGCAGCGGCGTGCGCTGGTGATCGGCGTGTTGCTTGCCGTCGCGGCAGGCGCGATCTTCGTGATCGCGTGGGCCGGCGGGCGGCTGGCCGGGCGGCGCTTGCCGGCTGCCGCGCCGCCGCAGGATCGGCCGGGGCCTGTCCTGCTCGTGCCGGGGTACGGGGGCGGCACCGGCGGCCTGCGGGTGCTCGCCGGCCGCATCCGCGCGGCCGGTGGCCGGGCCACCGTGGTGGAGCTGCCAGGTGACGGCACCGGCGACCTGCGCCAGCAGGCCCGCTCCCTCGACCGCGCCGTGTCCGGCGCGCTGCGCGCCGGCGCTCCGTCCGTCGACGTGATCGGTTACTCGGCCGGCGGGGTCACCGCGCGGCTCTGGGCGCACGACTACGACGGGACGCGCAAGGCCAGGCGGATCATCACGCTTGGCTCGCCGCATCACGGCGCCGAGATCGCCACCGCGGGGGAGGCGCTCGCTCCGGGCATCTGCCCACCCGCCTGCCAGGAGCTCGTGCCGGGCAGCGCGCTGCTGTCCGCGCTCGGCGACCGGGCGCCGGCCCGCCCGGCGATGATGTCGATCTGGTCCACCGGCGACGAGACGGTGACCCCGCCGGCCTCCGCGCGCCTCGCCGGCGCGGTGGACGTGCCGCTGCAGGGCGTGTGCCCAGGCGCCCGCACCGGGCACGGCGAGCTGCCGACCGACCCGCTCGTCACCGGCATCGTGCTGCGCGCGCTGGGCCCGGGGCCGCTGCGCGCCCCAGTTCCGGCCGACTGCGCGGCCCTCAGGTCGGGCCGGCCGGCGAACTAGGAAACAACTACGACGTGATGTCGCGGGTGGCGAAGTTGGCCCACGCCGCGGCCAGGAACACGGCGACATACACAGCCTGGATCCCGAGCCCGCGCTCGATGTCGTGCCACAGGATCGGCTGGCGGAAGAAGTCGATCCAGGCCAGCCAGTACCGAGTCGGCAGGTACGGCCGGATCGAGGCGGCGGCGTCCAGCGTGACGAGCACCTGGCTGGTGACGAGGAAGGCGAGCGCGCCGAGCGCAGCGCCCAGCGAGGAGTCGGTCATGGTGGACAGGAACACGGCGATCGCGCCGACGCCGAGCATCGACACCGCGATGTACAGCATCGTGTAGGCGATGCGCAGCGCCACCTGCGTGGCGTCGAGCCCGGTGCCCGACACCGACGTGACCACGTCAGACCCGACCAGCGCGTTGGCGGGCGCGGTGCCGAACACCGTGACCCCCACCGCGTACGACGTGAGCGCCACCGACACGACGGCGACCAGCGTGAACGTGACCAGCGCCACCAGCTTGGCGACGAGCAGGCGGGTCCGCCCTACCGGCCGCAGCAGCAGGTAGCGCAGCACCCCGGCGCCCGCCTCGCCGGCCACCGAGTCGCCGCCGACCACCGCGACGGAGACCGGCAGGAACAGCGGCAGCACCATGGCCAGCGCCGCCGCCGGGTAGAGCGAGCCGTTGGACAGCACCGCCGACAGGAACGTGGGCCCCTCGCCCGGCTGCGGGCCCACCTTGGTGACGGCAAGGAAGGCGGCCACCACCGCGGGCAGCCCGCACAGCAGCGCGATCGCGATCCAGGTGCGCGGGCGCCGCACCAGCTTGATCAGCTCGACTCTGGTCATCTCCCTGCCCCGCTCACGCCCCGGCCCGCCCCGGGCGGCTTCGGCCCGTCGATCCGGTCGCTGCCCGGGCCGGTGACCTCGAGCATGACCTGCTCGAGGGTGCGCCGCTCGAGCCGGATCTCGCTGACCCGCAGCCCGGCGCCGACGAGCCTGGCGTTCAGCTCGGCGGGGTCCGTGCCGCGTACCACGAGACGGTCGCCGTCGCGGGCCTCGACCCGGCCGTCGAGGAGGGCGGCGGCGCGCCCGGCGTCGGAGCTGTGGATCACCACCCGGCCGGTCGGCGCGCGCAGCGCCGCCACGTCGTCTTCGAGCACGAGGCGGCCACGGTCCATCATGCCGACCCGCGTACACAGGTGCTCCACCTCGCTCAACAGGTGGCTGCACAGGAACACCGTCGTCCCGGCCGCGTTCAGCTCCTCGAGCAGCTCCCTGATCTCCCTGATGCCCTGCGGGTCGAGCCCGTTCGTCGGCTCGTCGAGCACCAGCAGCCGCGGCTCGCCCAACAGCGCGGCGGCCAGCCCGAGCCGCTGGCGCATGCCCAGCGAGTACGCCTTCACCGGACGGTTGTCCACCCCGCCGAGGCCGACGCGGTCCAGCGCCGCCTCGACCCGGCGCCGCCGCGTGCGCCTGGACGTGCGGTCCCGCCGCGGGCCGGCGGCGTCCAGCAGGGCGAGGTTGGCCCGGCCCGGCAGGTGGCCGTACGCGGCGGGGCCCTCCACCAGCGCGCCGACCTGGGTGAGCACCTCGGTGGCGTGGCGCGGCACCGACCGGCCGAGCAGCTCGATCTCGCCGCTCGTGGCGAACACCAGGCCCAGCAGCATCCTGACCGCCGTGGTCTTGCCCGATCCGTTGGGGCCGAGCAGCCCGTACCGGTCGCCCGCGCGGACGTTCAGGTCGACCTGGTCGACCGCGGTGATCCGCCCGAACCGCTTGGTCAGCGCCCGCGTAGTGATCATCCCGGCTCCATGATCAGTTGTTGCGCCGCCGTCACCAGCGGCTTCTGGTCGACCGTCCCGGCGAGCAGGTAGGTGCGGTCGGCGTCGTCCTGCGCCACGACGAGCGCGGTGAGCAGGGGCGTGCGGATGAGGTACGCATCGGCGTTCGGCACCCCGACCGGCCCGCTGACCCTGACCTGCCGCGCGCCGGCCGAACGCGCCGCCTCCAGCGTCCGGCGGCCGAACCGGCCGGGGAGCGGGACGACCGTGAACGCGGCGAACCCGGTGCCGTACACGCGCACCGCGTCGTCGCCGCCGGCCACCGGCAGCGCCGGCAGCCCGGCGAGGCGGTCGGGCAGGCTGACGACGAGGAACCTGGACAGCCTCGAGATCAGATCCGGGGCGCTGACCTCGACGTTCGGCGTCCCGGGCGGCGGCGTCGGCGAGACCGCCGGCGCGGCCGGTCGGCGCTGCCGCAGATCGAGGAACCGGGTGGACAGCACCACGGGAGCCGCCGCGCCCGCGGCCGTGCCCCCGGCCCTGGCCGCCACGTCGACCTGGACGGGCAGGCCGGTGCGCGGATCGGCCCAGACGTCGACATGCCCCACCGTCGTGACGGGGTCGGCCGGCGTGACGCGCAGGCCGGCCGCGGCGACGCCGCCCATCCCGGCCGCGCCGCCGATCCTGCGGGCCGGCAGCCCGGTCAGCCGGTCCCGCGGCGACGCGACGCGCAGCAGCCGGCGGGCCAGGTCGGGCGGGGTCAGGTCGGAGCCGCGCGGGAGCCGTACGGGCGGCTCGCCGACCACCCTGGTGAGCAGGTCGCGCTCGTAGTCCCAGGTCGTCGTGCCGGCCGGCGTACGGCGCACGTCCCGCTCGCCGGTCGGGGTGATCACGTCGACCCGCCAGCGGTGCGCCGAGTCGTACCACACCCGCATCCGGGTCGTGCCGCTGAGCAGGTCGGTGACGTCGCCGAGCCCCGGCAGGTCGGGCAGGCCGAGCGACCCGCGCGCCTCCACCAGGCCCTCGTACGGCGCGGCGGTCGAGGCGAGCATCCGGTCGCGCAGCGCGCCCACGGGGACCGCGGAGCGGGCGACCGGCAATGCGGCGAGCGCCACGGGAACCGCGCAGAGCGCCGCGACGAGCGCGACCACCATGATCCACCGGCGCCGGGTCTCGCGACGAACCACGCTCACGCTGACACCGTACGTCGGGCCGCGCCGACCGCCACAATAGGCACATGCGAGTGGTGATCGCCGAAGACTCGGTGCTGCTGCGGGAGGGCCTGGTCCGGTTGCTGGCCGACGAGGGCATCGAGGCCGTCGCCACGGTCGGCGACGGGCCGTCGCTCGTCGAGGCCGTCGTCGCCCATGCCCCCGACCTCGCGATCGTGGACGTCCGGATGCCGCCGAGCTTCACCGACGAGGGCCTGCGGGCCGCGCTGGCGGCGCGCGAGCGGGTGCCGGGCGCGCCGATCCTCGTACTGTCGCAGTACGTCGAGGAGCGGTACGCCACCGAGCTGATCGGGGAGGGGGCACGAGGCGTCGGCTACCTGCTCAAGGAGCGGGTGGCCGATGTGGCCGAGTTCGTCGAGGCGGTACGGAAGATCGCCGCGGGCGGCACCGTCATCGACCCCGAGGTGATCGGCCAACTGCTCGGCCGGCGCCGCAGGGGCGACCGACTCGAGGCGCTCACCCCACGCGAGCGGGAGGTGCTCGGCCTCATGGCGCAGGGCCGGTCGAACGCCGCGATCGCCCGCGACCTGGTCGTCACCGAGGGGGCGGTGGAAAAGCACATCTCGAACATCTTCCTCAAGCTGGACCTGCCGCCGGCCGAGAACAGCCACCGACGCGTCATGGCGGTTCTCGCCTACCTGGGGAATGCCGGGTGACCTCGGTACGTTCAGCTTTCTGGCACACTGATACGTGCGACCGCTGCGGTACCGGTTCACATCCCGATCGCATCCGTCCGGATGACCCGGCGACCGCCCACAGCGAGGAGAAACCGTGAAGCCTGAGATCCACCCCGAGTACCTCGTCACCAAGGTGACCTGTACCTGCGGGAATACCTTCGAGACCCGGAGCACCGCGACCAACGGCGTCATCCACGCCGACGTCTGCTCCAACTGCCACCCGTTCTACACGGGCAAGCAGAAGATCCTCGACACCGGTGGCCGCGTGGCCAGGTTCGAGAAGCGCTTCGGCAAGAAGGGCGCCGCAAGCAGGGCCGCGGACAAGAAGTGACCACTCCGGCGCCGGTCGGCCCCGCGACGGGCCGGCCGGTGCTCTCCGTCCGCGGCCGCCACGCCGGCAGCCTGCCGGCGCGCCGCCGCGGCACCTGGACCTGACGTGAACCTCGACGATCTGATCAGCGAATACAACGAGATCGAACAGCGGTTGGGCGATCCGGCCGTCCACGCCGACCAGCAGCGGGCGCGGACGCTCGGCAGGCGCTACGCCGAGCTGCGCCCGATCGTCGAGACCTACCGCGAGCTCCGCCAGACCGACGACGACCTCGTAACCGCCCGCGAGCTGGCCCGCGAGGACGAGACGTTCGTCGCCGAGGCCGCCGAGATGGAGGCGCATAAGGCCGATCTCGACGAGCGGCTGCGTCGCCTGCTCGTGCCGCGCGACCCCAACGACGACAAGGACGTCATCCTCGAGATCAAGGCAGGCGAGGGCGGCGAGGAGTCCGCGCTGTTCGCCGGCGACCTGCTCCGCATGTACCTGCGCTACGCCGAGCGGACCGGCTGGAAGACCGAGATCATCGACTCCCAGCCCTCCGACCTCGGCGGCTACAAGGACGTCACCGTCGCGGTGAAGGGGAAGAACGGTCCTTGGGCGCGGCTGAAGTTCGAGGGCGGCGTGCACCGCGTGCAGCGGGTGCCGGTCACCGAGTCGCAGGGCCGAATCCACACCAGCGCCGCCGGCGTGCTCGTCATGCCGGAGGCCGAGGACGTCGACGTCCAGATCGATCCGGGCGACCTGCGCGTCGACGTCTACCGCTCGTCGGGCCCTGGCGGGCAGAGCGTCAACACGACCGACTCGGCGGTGCGCATCACCCACCTGCCGACCGGCGTCGTGGTCTCCTGCCAGAACGAGAAGAGCCAGCTGCAGAACAAGGAGCAGGCGCTGCGCATCCTGCGGGCCCGGTTGCTGGCGATGGCGCAGGAGGAGGCCGACGCGGCCGCCGCCGCCGAGCGCAAGAGCCAGGTGCGTACGGTCGACCGCTCGGAACGCGTCCGTACCTACAACTTCCCGGAGAACCGCATCTCCGACCACCGCGTCGGATACAAGGCGTACAACCTCGATCAGGTCCTCGACGGCGAGCTCGACGGCGTGATCCAGGCACTGGTCGACGCGGACATGGAGCAGCGGCTGGCCGCGGCGCAGCGATCATGAATCTGCTGCTCGACGAGGTGGCGCGCGCCACGGCGCGGCTGGCCGAGGCCGGGGTGGCCTCGCCCCGGGCCGACGCCGAAGAGCTGGCCGCCGCGATCCACGGCGTCCGGCGCGGCGAGCTGCACGCCGTGCCCGACGGCGCGTTCGACGCCCGGTTCTGGGAGGGCGTGGCCAGGCGCGAGGCGGGCGAGCCGCTGCAGCACATCACCGGCCGGGCGTTCTTCCGCTACCTCGAGCTGCGGGTGGGGCCCGGCGTGTTCGTGCCGCGGCCCGAGACCGAGGTGGTCGCCGGCTGGTGCATCGACGCGCTGCGCGACATGGACGTCCGCGACCCGGTCGCGGTCGATCTGGGCACCGGCTCCGGCGCGATCGCGCTGTCCATCGCCCAGGAGGTGCCGCGGACCCGGGTGCACGCCGTCGAGCGCGACCCGAAGGCCTACCTGCACGCCACCCGCAACGTCGAGGCGATCGACGTGCGCGGCCGGGTCCGGCTGCACCTGGTCGACTTCGCCGACGCGCTGCCCGATCTGAACGGCACCGTCGACCTGGTGGTGAGCAACCCCCCGTACATACCGATGAGCGAATGGGAGTACGTTCCGCATGACGTCCGCGACCATGACCCGCCGGACGCGCTGTGGGGCGGCGGCGACGACGGCCTCGACGCGATCAGGGTCGTGGAACGGACGGCCAGGCGGTTGCTGCGCCCCGGCGGGGTGGTCGCGGTCGAGCACAGCGATCTGCAGGGCAACGCCGTCTACTGGCTGTTCCCCGAGGAGAACGGCTGGCGGGACGTACGCAACCGACGCGATCTCACGAACAGGGATCGTTTTGTGACGGCCCGGTTCGGCACCGAAGCCTGAGAGGATGGCGGCTGTGAGCCGACGATATGACTGTTCGGATCCGCGGCAGCGGGCCGATGGCCTCGCCGACGCCGCGGCGTGCGTGCGCCGCGGCGAGCTCGTCGTGATGCCCACCGACACCGTGTACGGGATCGGCGCGAACGCGTTCTTGCCCGAAGCCGTTCAGGCGCTGCTCGACGCCAAGGGCCGTGACCGCCAGATGCCGGCCCCCGTCCTGGTCGGGTCGGTGCGGGCGGCGTCCGCGCTCATCGATGACCTCGGCACGTTCGGCCAGGACCTGCTGGACGAGTTCTGGCCGGGACCGCTGACCGTGGTGTGCCGGGCCAACCCCAGCCTGTCGTGGGACCTCGGTGAGACCAAGGGCACCGTCGCGGTTCGCATGCCGCTGCACGACCTGGCCCTCGAGCTGCTCAGGGACACCGGTCCGATGGCGGTCAGCAGCGCCAACCTTACGGGCGGCGCGCCGGCCCGTACGGCGGCCGAGGCTGAGGAGGCCTTCGGGGACGCGATAGCCGTCTATCTCGACGGCGGCGTGTCCGGCGACCTGCCGCCGTCGACGATCGTCGACCTCACCGGCACGGTTCCCCGGCTGCTGCGGGCCGGCGCGATCCCGGAGAAGAAGCTCAAGGACGTCCTCGGCGTCCTCGTCGTGGACGGCGAGGACGAGGCCGAGGGCGAGGCCGAAGGCGGCGCCGAGCACGCCGAGCACGCCGAGAGCGCCGAGAGCGTCGAGAAGCCCGAGGAGGCCCAGAGCGCCGCGAAGGCCGAAGACGCCGCAGGGGTTCAGGAGCCGGCGGAGGCGAAGGAGCCGGCGGAAACCGAGGAGTCCCCGCAGGCGCCGGCCGCCGAGCAGGCCGGGGGCCAGAAGGACGCGCACGCCGAGTAGTGCCGCCGCCGGGCCGGGTGCTCAGGTGGCGGACAGGCAGGGAGTGCTGGCGGCCAGCTCGAGGAAGCCCCGCCGGCCGCCGCGCAGCCGGATGACCATGATGATCGGCGGCGCGTCCCTGGTCATGGTGAACGTCCTGCGGCCGGCCGGGTTCCTGGCGGGCGGCCGCTCGAGGCGGTAGCCGCGGGCGCTGGCCACGGTGAGCGAGTCGTCGGTGGCCTGGTCGAGCACGATCCTGCCGTCCGGCCCGTCGCGCAGCGGCACCCGCCCGCGGAACTCCCAGCGGGCGCGGCCGGCGGGGCAGCGCCGGGTGCGGTCGGTGAGCACCAGCGGCCGGGCGCCGGCGGGGCCGAGGCGCTTGGCGGCTTCACCGAGCAGCGCGCGGGTGTCCGCGTGCAGCTGGTCGGCCGACTCGGCGAGGCCGGGGCCGCGGGCGCACCCGGTGGCGAGCCCGGCGGTGAGCCCGGCGGCGAGCGCGCAGCCGACAGGACCGGCCTTGATGAGGTGCGCCACGCTGGACACGCGGCTCACTGTAGGCGCCGCCGGACGGCGCGGTGTCTCACATTGTGATCGCACGGGAACGAAATGGCCGGTCGCTGGCGCGCCGTTTACCCAGTTCCGCCCGCCCGGCGGGGAACGTGGGTCACGCCCGGGCGCGCCGGAATAGAGTTGGACCACCGGTGGCGGGGTCACCGGGCGCGGGAAAGGGGAGGGGGCGCCATGCGGGAATACCTCCTGATCAGCCTGACCGCGGCCGTCGTGACGTACCTGCTCACCCCGGCCATCCAGCGGTTCGCCATCAGGTTCGGCGCGATGACCGAGGTGCGCGACCGCGACGTGCACGCCATCCCCACGCCGCGCATGGGCGGCCTGGCCATGTTCGGGGGCATGATCGCCGCGCTCGTGGTGGCCGCGCAGCTCCCTGACATGAGAAAGGTCGTCGCGGACAGCGACGCGGGCACCGCGCTGCTGCTCGCCGGCGGCCTGATCGTGCTCATCGGCATGGCCGACGACCGCTGGGGCGTGGACGCGCTGACCAAGCTGGCCGGGCAGGTCGCCGCGGCCGGTCTGCTGATCATGAACGGGGTGCAGATGGTGTGGCTGCCGCTGCCCAGCGGCACCACGCTGTCCCTGCCGCCTTCGTACTCCGTGCCGCTGACCGTCTTCATCGTCGTCGCCACCATCAACGCGGTGAACTTCGTCGACGGGCTCGACGGCCTGGCCGCCGGGGTGGTGTGCATCGCCGCCTCGGCGCTGTACTGGTACTCCTACCTGCTGTCGGCGCACTACGGGCTGACCAGGCTGAGCGGGCCGACGCTGATCACCGCGATCCTCATCGGCATGTGCGCCGGGTTCCTGCCGCACAACTTCAACCCGGCCCGGATCTTCATGGGGGACACCGGGTCGATGCTGATCGGGCTGCTGCTCGCGGCGTCGACGATCACCCTTACCGGCCAGTTCGACACCAACGTGGTGGGCACCCTCAAGCTGTTTCCGATCTTCTTGCCGTTGCTGCTGGTGCCGGCGGTGGTCGCGGTGCCGTTCCTGGACATGGTGCTCGCGGTCTGGCGCCGTACGAACCAGGGCAAGTCGCCGTTCGCCCCGGACAAACAGCACCTGCACCACCGGTTGCTCGAGCTCGGGCACTCCCACCGCAGGGCTGTGCTGATCATGTACTTCTGGGTCGGGCTGCTCGCGTCGTGCGTCATGGGCCTGGCGATGGTGCACTCGGTCGCGATCGTGCTGTCCGTCACCGCCGCCGTCGCGGTGTTCGGGGTGGTGGTGATGCTCGCGGTGCCGCGCCTGCACATCGGGCAGCGGCCGACGCCGGCGTCCCAGGGGGCGGCGGTGCCC
>DASUWU010000179.1:0-25655 GCA_036378315.1 Streptosporangiaceae bacterium
GGCTGGCGCTTCGCCACCGCCGCCGAACTGCCCGCCGGCGCGCTGGACACCACGGCCGGCAGCGCGGCCGGCAGCGCGGCCCCGCCTGCGGTCGCCCCCGGCTACGACACGCACCGCTGGTCCCTCGTCGCCGTGCCCGACTCCCTCGGCGCGGTGCGGGCGAGGTGGAACGACGACGCCGGATCGCTCGGCGTGTACCGCCGCGCGGTCGACCTCGCCCGACCGGCGGCCGGCGAGCGCACCGCCCTGGTGTTCGACTCGTGCTTCTGGGCGTGCCGATATTTCATGAACGGTGTCGAGGTCGGCTCGAGCGTCGGCGGTTACCTTCCCGTACGGCTGGACGTGACCGGTGCGGTGCGCCCCGGCCGGAACGCGCTCGCCGTCATCGTCGACAACAGGGTGGCCACGATGGGCGGCTACGCCCGGCCGGTGCGGCGCCTGTACTGGAACTGGGGCGGCCTGTTGCAGCAGGTCCACCTCGAACGCACGCCGGCGGTGGCGCTGACCGGGTTCAGCGCGGAGGGCACCCTGGCGGGCCGGCTCACGGTCCGGCCGGCCGGGGTGAACGCGACCGGCTCGGCGCGGCGGGTGACCGCGGTGCTGTCGGTCGACGGTCCTGGCGCGCCGGCCCTGCCGCCGCGCACCGTGACCACGACCGTCCCGGCTGGCGGCGGCACGGCGAGCCCCATCACCGTCGACCTTCCCCGCCCCCGCCCGTGGGACCTCGACCACCCCACGCTCTACACCGTGCGGCTGCGCCCGCTCGAGCCGGCCGGCCGCCGCGAGCCGGCCGGGCCCACCGAGCTGACCGAGCGGACCGGCTTCCGCGACGTCACCGTGCGCGGCCTCGACGTGTACCTCAACGGCCGCCCGGTGCGTGACCTGCAGGGCTTCAACCGGCACGCCGACTACCCGGGTCTCGGCCGCACGCAGCCGGACGGGCTGGCCGACCGGGAGATCGGGCGGCTGCGCGCCAGGGGCTTTCGCGTCTTCCGGCCCGCGCACTACCCGACCACCCCGGCCGAGCTGGACGCCGCCGACCGGTACGGCCTGCTCGTCATCGAGGAGATCAACAACATCAGCTCGCAGCCGGCTGCCTTCCTCGGCCGGCGCGACGTGCACGACTACGCCAAGCGGACGCTCGCCCGCATGGTGGCGCGCGACCGCGGCCACCCCAGCCTGTTCGCCTGGTCGGTCGGGAACGAGAACGCGACCGACTCGGCGCAGGGGGCCGACTACGTGCGGGACGTGGCCGGCTACGGCAGGAGCATCGATCCGGCGCGCCTCTACACGCAGGTCACCGCCCATCCCACCGACGACCGTGCCTATCCGTACGAGGACTTCGCCGCCGTGAACTACTACGCCGGCTGGTACGCCGGCGGGGTCGGCGCGGTCGGCCCGCTGCTCGACGACGTGCAGCGGCGGGCCGGCAAGCCCATCATGATCAGCGAGTACGGTGCCGAGGCGGTCGCCGGCCGCACCGGCCGGGCCCGCGGCGGGGAGTGGTACCAGGCGTTCATCGTGGACGGCTACAACCGGCTGCTCGATCACCGGCCCCACTTCATCGGCAAGATGTACTGGACCTCGACGGAGTTCTGGTGCCGGCCGGCGTGGAGCGGCGGCAACCCCCACCCCGTGCCGCCCTTCCACGCCAAGGCGCTCGAGACGTACTTCCGCGCACCCAAGCTGGGCTGGCGGGTGATGTTCTCGCCGGTCAGGATCGTGTCCACGACCGTGCTCGATGCGCCGCCCGGCGCGCGGGTGGCCTTGCGCGAGCGGGTCACGGTCGCCGACGTGAGCGGCCGCGGCGCGCACGGCACCGTCGTGGTGGATCCGCCCGCCGGCCTCGTCGCGCACCCCGTGCCGTTCACCGTACGGGCCGGCGGTGTCGTCACCGTCACCGTCGTCGTCGCCGGCGAACTCAGGGCGGCCGGGCCCAGCGGCGACGTCCGCGGCGACGTCCGCGCGATGATCGACGCGGCCACCGAGGCGCTCCCGGCGCCGCTGACCGTACGGTCCGGATCGGCGCCGCCCGCACCGGCCATCACGACCTACCCGGACTTCGCGACGAATCAGGACGTAACAGTTTTCGAATCGGCCGGTTCCGCTGCGTGAGCACGCGCCGGTGGCCAAGATGGCGGCATGGCCTTCCCGCTGATGCGCGACTACGACAAGATCAACGTGGTCGCCGAGCTCGATCCGGTCTCCGCGGCTCGGGACGCCGAGCTCGGCCAGCGCATGCGCGCCTACCCCAAACTGTTCCCCGGCGGGCCGCCGGACTTCGGGTTCGCGTTCCAGACCGGGAGCACGTGGCGGATCGGCACCGGTGGCGGATCGGACCCGGAAGGCGCGCGGTACTGCCTGGCCAGCCATCTCCGCCAGCGGGCGGCCGAGCAGGAGACCGACCCTGAGGTCCGGCGGGCGCTGCGCGCGGCGGCCGGCCGGCTCGATCCCGAGGACGGCCGGCAGCTCGCCAAGGACGAATGGGAGATCGGCGACCGGCGTTACCGAGTGATCAGGATCGAGAAGTTCACCCTGATCGGCGGCGGTGCGATGGAGCCGCCCCGGGCGACCGACACCGATCCGCCGCCGGCTGCTCGGCTGCTCGGCGACCATCTCATCGCCCCGCTCACCCCAGCCGGGCGGTGGGAGGCCCAGCTCAGGCTGAACCTGGTCGGCTACCTGCCGCTGCCCGGTGCCGTGCCCGACCAGATCATGGCCGAGGCCCGGCATGCGATCCTGACCCACCCGGGGGTGGTCCTGCTCCCGCCCAGCTTCATGGTGGTGGAGATCAAGGGAACGTCGTGGGAGCCGTTCACCGGCGCGGACGGCCCGGAGGAGGCCCGCCGCAATCTCGCGGCCCACTTCACCGAGCTCCTCCCCAGGTTCCGCCAGTTCCAGGGCGAGCCGGCCACCCCCGCCGAGCTGGCCGAGTGGGCCGCGGCGGCCGAGCGCGTCGCGGCCACCGCGGGGCCCGAGTTCGCGGTGCTCGGCCGGCGGTTCAGGATCGTACGGGTGTCCCGGTTCCTGCGCCTCGGCAAGGACGGGCCGGAGGCTCCCCGGCCGTCGGATCAGGAACGCTACGGCCTGCACCCGTAGGCGCGGAGCCGCCGGAGGAACAGGTGCGGACGAACAGGTCCAGGCGCACGGTGCCGAACTTCCACCGGCCGTTCCGGATGAAATCATGATCGGCGCGCAGCGCCGCGAAGTTGCGCAGCGGGATCGGCGAGCGATAGCGCCGGCGGGGCGGCGGCACCTCCACGACCCAGATCCGGCGCTGGGCGCCGATGGCCGAGCGGAAGCGGCCGGCCGGCAGGTCGTCAGCGCCGGCCGCCAGGGCCGTGGCGTTCAGGCGGGCGTACGCGTCGCCGTAGACGGTCACGAAGTCCTTCCTGTACAGCGGAAGGAACAGCACCGCGTCGCCGGGCCGCGCCTCGGCGCGCAGCACCGCGGCGAGGGCCCGCAGGTTGTCCGGCCGGCTGCCAGGCTCGCGGTTCGCCACCTGGGCGGGGAGCCCCAACCAGCCGAGGCTCACCGGGATCGCGGCCAGCACCGCGTACGAGGCGGGGCGGGGCAGCCGAGCGGCGATGGCCGCCGTCCCCACGCCGGCCGCGATGGCCAGCGCGCAGACGGTGTAGAGGACGTACCGCGGGTGGTAGACGGGGTGCACCTGCGAGATGATCATGTTCGAGGCGAGGGGCAGCACGAGCCAGGGCAGCACGATCGTCGCCCCCTCGGCCGAGCCGCCGAGCAGGGCGGCGATGCCGATCCCGGCGAGCGCGAGCAGGGCCAGCAGCATCGCCGATCCGCCGGCGACGAGCAGGCCGAAGTCCACGACCGCGTGCGGGCTCGGCGCCGTCAGCCAGGCCACCTGGGCCTGCTGGCGCCGCGCGACCAGGACGAGCGGCAGCACCGCCGCGAGCGCCGCGGCCACCGCGGCACCCCAGGCGAGCAGATGCGGGCGCCACGTGGTCCCCCGGTGCCGGACGAGCACGACGACGGTCACCACATGCGCGCTCAGGATGAAAAGCGAGAACAGGTGCAGCCAGCCGAGCCCGGCCAGCGCGACGGCGTACCAGCCGTACCAGCGGAGGTGCGGGCGTGGTTGCTCGAGCGCCCGCACCAGGAGGTAGGTGGCCAGCACGACGGCGGCGCTCACCATCGTGTACTGCCGCGTCTCCTGGGCGTACCGGCTGACGAGCGGGAGGACGGCGTAGATGAGCCCGGCCGACAGCCCGGCCGCCGGTGAGTGGAACCGGCGGGCGAGGACCGCGATGCCGCCGGCGGCGGCGGCCGCGGCCAGCACCGAGGGCAGCCGGGTCACGGTCTCGCCCGTCCCCACGGCGGTCACCGGGTGCAGGATCAGGTAGTACAGGCCATGGACAGCGTCGGTGCCGCGGAGGGAATTCCACAGCTCGGTCAGCGGCTTGCGCCCGGACTCCACGCTGACCGACTCGTCGCGCCAGTAGGACGGACGTCCCAGCCCCCACAGGCCCACGGCCAGCATGACCGCCATCGGCACCATCGGGACGGCCAGGGACCATTCGACCGATATCGCCCGTTTCTCGATCACTTGGACAAATTACCAATTAAACCGTGAATGGCCGGTAAAGCGGGTCAAGTAACTACTTACAAATGCGGGCAAATCACCGGATTTCGCGCGGCGTTCTGGGATGCCACCGGCCCGGTCGCCAGGGGTTCGGTCGCCATCCTCCAACATCCGCGTGTGATGTCCGCGTGGAATCGGGTACCGGGGTGAGCGCGGGGGTGCCTGATGAGGAGAAGGGACGGCCCCCGCGTGATCTTGACCGGCTCCATCGACGGGACGGTGAACGCCCGATGACGACTGCGGCGGCGCTGCTGGCCGGACGGTACCGGCTGGTCGAGCCGGTCGGGCGGGGCGGCATGGCCGAGGTGTGGCGGTGCCACGACGTACGGCTGGGCAGGCCGGTGGCGGTCAAGCTGATCGTCACGCCCCGCGGCGACGGCGCCACGGTCACGGAACAGGCATTGCGGGAGGCGCGCGACGCCGCGCGCCTCGTCCATCCGAACGTGGTGGCCGTGTACGACGTCGGCGTCGACGGCGGGCGGCTGTTCATCGTCATGGAGTGGCTGGCCGGCCGCGACCTGGCCACGGTGCTGGAGCGGCATGGTCCTCTCCCGCCCCTCGACGTCGCGTGGATCGGCGCGCAGACCGCCAGGGCGCTGGCCGCCGCGCACGCCACGGGCATCGTGCACCGCGACGTCAAGCCGGCGAACCTGCTGCTCACCCGCGGGAACACCGCCGGGCGCGAGAGGGGCGGCGACGGCCTGGTCAAGCTCGCCGACTTCGGGATCGCCGTCCAGGCCCCGCCGGGGCCTGAGGCCGCGGGACCCGTCGACACCGGGCCGCTCATGGGCACCACCGCGTACGTCTCGCCGGAACAGGTGATGGGCCGTCCGGCCGGCCCGGCGAGCGACCTGTACGCGCTCGGGTGCACGATGTACGAGTTGCTCGTCGGCCGCCCGCCGTTCAGCGGGCACGACACGGCCGAGGTGATGCGCCTGCATCTCGCGCAGGATCCAGCACCGCCCGGCCGGCTGCGGACCGGCGTGCCGGCCGACCTCGAACGGCTCATCCTGTCCCTGCTCACCAAGGACGCGGCCGGCCGCCCGGCCGACGCGCGAGAGGTCGCCGGGGAGCTCGAGGCGTTCGTCGTCGCGGGTACGTCGCGGCCCGGGCTCGCCGAGGTCGCCGACGTCGTCGAGGGGGCAGGGGGCGACGGGGCAGGTCGCACCGCCGCGGCCGGCGCGACCGCCGGGCCGGCGACGTCCACCGCGCGCATGACGCCGCCCTCGCCGTTTCCCGTCCCGCACGTGCCGCCCGACCCCGCGCCGCAGGCCGGGCGGGTGTCCCGCCGGCAGGCGGTGATCACCGCCACCGTCGCGCTCGCCGCCGTTCTCGTCGCGGCGCTCGCCGTGACGGTGTCGGCGAACTCGCCCGACCGGACGGCCCGCGAGCCCGCCGTCGCCGGCCGGGCTCCCACCTCGATGCCGGGCAGGACCACGCAGGCTACCCACCCGCCGGCGCGTACCGCCGCGCCCCGTCCCGGGCGGTCCACGAAGCCGAAGGCCGACAAGGGCAAGAAGCCGCGGAACGAGAAACCCGCGTCGGCGAACGGCGATGGCCGCGAGCCCGACGGCGGCGGCAAGGGGCACGGAGGACACGGCAAAGGACACAAATGAGCGCGCCATCGACCCGACGACCGACCCCGCAGCCGATCCCGCGAGCGATCAGGTACCCGGCGCCGGGGCCGCGTGAGGAGATGGCATGCCGCCAGTGATCCGTCGTGAGCATCTCGAGCGGCTGTTGCAGTCGCCGGACCGCGACGCCGTGCTCGTGATCAGCGAAGGGCGGGCCGCCGTGGTCCCCGAGGCCGCCACCCGCGGCGGCGAGCACGAGGGCGCGTTGCTCATCACGAGCCGCGACGCCCTGATCGCCGAGTTCGACGCGGGCGCCAACATGGAGCAGCTCGACCAGCTCGCCCAGCGCCTGGACGTGGCCTACCGCGACATGGGCGGCTGACCGCCGCCCATCACGCGGCGCTGGGGCCGCTGGCCCGATGTGGCCGACCTCTGCTCTCCCGACATCTCAGGTAGCTACTGGGGCGTCTCAGTGAGTAATGAGACGACAAAGGGGGACTTATGAGGCGTCAGATGGCTGCCGTGCTGCTGGCCGGGGGATTGCTCGCGCTGGCCGCCTGCCAACCGGACGCGACCGAGCCCGCCGCGGGCGGCGCGCCGGCCGCCAGCGCCGAGCCGTCCGCCGGCACGGAGCCGGCGGCGAGCTCCGGCGCGGCGGCCGCCCCGACGGAGCGCACGTCCGCGCCGACCGTCAAGAAGCGCACGGTGACCGAAACCCGGGTGATCCCGTACACCACCCGCAGGGTCAGCGACTCCGGCCTGGCCGCCGGCACCACCAGGGTGCGGACGCCGGGCAGGACCGGCCTCAAGAAGGTGACGTACGAGGTGACGCTGACCGACGGCGTCCCGACCGCCAAGCGCCTGGTCGGGCAGGTTGTCATCAGGCGGCCGGTCACCAGGGTCGTCGTGGTCGGCACCCGGGAGGCCCGGCGGTGCGACCCCAACTACAGCGGCGCCTGCGTGCCGATCGCCAGCGACGTCGACTGCGCGGGCGGCAGCGGCAACGGGCCGGCCTACGTGGCGGGTCCGGTCAGGGTCGTCGGCTCGGACATCTACGACCTCGACCGTGACGGCGACGGTGTCGGCTGCGACTGACCCGCGGCGGCCGATGCGGCGCGGGTCAGCGACCGGCCTGTTTCATCGGGACGCGCCACGTCAGGGCGGTGCCGTCCCCGGACGAGGAGACCTCGAACCGCCCGCCGAGCCGCTCGGCCCGCTCGTGCATGTTGCGCAGCCCGCTGCGCTGGACGTTCGCGCCGATGCCGATGCCGTCGTCCTCCACGCGGAGCACGAGGTCGCCGGCCACGTCCACCGACACGTCCACCCGGTGGGCGCGCGCGTGCCTGGCGACGTTGGACAGCGCCTCCCGCAGCACGGCGAGCACGTGTTCGGCGACATCGTCGTTCACGCTGATGTCGAGCAGGCCGTCCAGCCGCACCGAGGGCGCGAACCCGAGGTTCTCCACCGCCGAGTCGATGATCGTGTGGATCCGGCTGCGCAGTCCGCCCTCGCCGGTCGGGGCCTGCAGGGCGAAGATGCTCGACCTGATCCGCCGGATCGTGTCGTCCAGCTCGTCGATCGCGTGCTGCACCCTGACGGTCGCCTCCGGCTTCCTGATGATCTTGAGCGCGCTCATCAGCGTGATGGCCACCGCGAACAGGCGCTGGATCACCGTGTCGTGCATATCCTTGGCGATCCGGTCGCGGTCTTCGAGCACGACGAGCCGCTCGGCGTCGCGGCGGTGCTCGGCGAGTTCCAGCATCACGGCCGCCTGGCTGGCGAACGACTCGAGCAGCCACTGGATCGGCTGGGTGAAGGCACGGCCGCCCGGCAGGTTGGTCACGGTGAGCACCCCGCGCGCCTCGTCGCCCACGCCCAACGGGACGATCAGCGTGGCGCCGACGGGCATGCTCTCCGGCAGCCCGGCCCGGCTCGCCGACTGGCGGGTGTCGGGGACCAGCACGGACGCGCCGCCGCGGTACACGTGCCCGGCGATGGCGTCCTCGATCGGGATGCGCAGGCCGCGTACGTCGTCGGCGTACGGGCCGTCGGCCGCCGTCAGGATGAACTCCTCGGCGTCCTCGTCGACCAGCGACACCATGGCGTGGTCGGCGTTGCAGATCTCCCGCGCCCGCTGCGCCACGAGATCGAGCACCTCGGCCGGCGCGGTGCCCGACAGCAACGCCGTGGAGATCTCGGCCGACGCCTCCAGCCAGCGTTCCCTGCGCCACCGCTCCTCGAGCAGCCGGTCGTTCTCGATCGCCACGCCGGCCGCGGTGGCGAGCGCGGAGACGACGATCTCGTCCTGCTCGTCGAACTCCGTCCCGTCCGCCTTGTCGGCGAGGTAGAGGTTGCCGAAGATCTCGTCGCGCACCTTGAGCGGCACGCCGAGGAACCGGCGCATCACAGGGTGCCGCTCGGGGAAGCCGTACGCGCCGGGCTCGGCCGTGATGTCCGCCAGCCGTACCGGGCGCTCCTCTTTCATCAGGTGGCCGAGGATGCCGTGCCCCTGCGGCCAGGGCCCGATCGCGGCGATCTCGTCCTCGGTGAGCCCGACGACGGTGAGGTCCACTAGTTGCTCGCCCTTGTCGTCGATCACGCTGAGTGCCCCGTACCTCGCGTCGGTCAGCGTCGCGGCCGCCTGGGTGATCCGGCGCAGCACGTCGTCGAGGTCGAGGTCGCTGCCGATGGAGACCACCACGTCGAGCAGGGCGTGCACGCGGTCGCGGGTGGCGCGGACGTTTTCGAACCGCGCGTGCAGCCCGCTGAACAGATCGTCGGGCCGTAGCAGTGGGACACCCCGCCCGCCGCGGCCCCGGCGGGGTGGGTTATCCGTGTGCACGCGATCAGTATGCATCGTTTATAGCTTCTTGTCGGGATCGGCAATCCTCATTTTCCTTCACTGGTAACGCCAGGACAAACGCCTGAACCGACTTTCCGGTGATTGACACGCGACCTCGCTGCTCGTACGTTCCGGATGCGCGCATTGCGAGCGCTTGTTCGTAGTACGAACATCCTCGGGGGCACGTTTTCCGGCTCCGGGAGGCCAGAGATGCGTTTCCGCACCCGCCAGGTAACGCCGATCATCACGGCCCTGCTGCTCTTGGGCGGCGGCGGGGCGGCCACCGCCCAGACGACAGCCCAGACCACAGCCCGGAACATGGCCCACGCCGCGGCGGCCGCCGAGCCGTCCGTGGTCACGCCGAAGATGGACTGTGCCGCGCTGGCCGCGCTCGACCTGTCCGGCGTCCCCGGCGCTCCCGCGGTGGTCGGATCGGCGACGGTCGGAACCGCGCCGCTCGGCTGGGAGGCCTGTGACGTCAAGGGGACCGTGGCCCCGCAGATCCAGTTCGAGGCCCTGCTGCCTACAAAGACCTGGCGGCAGCGCTACCTGCAGACCGGGTGCGGCGGATTCTGCGGCAACGTCACGATCAACGCGCAGGCGGCGACCGGATGCGTGCCGCTGACCCGGGGCGACTTCGTGATGGCCACGAACAACGAGGGCCACGTCAGCGCCGGCGGCTTCGACGGCGTGTTCGGCACCGATCCGCAGCTCCGCGTCGACTACGGCTACCAGGCCGACCATCTCGTCTCGCTGGTGGTGAAACGTCTCATCGCCACGTACTACGGACAGGGCCCGCGCCATTCGTACTTCGACGGCTGCTCGCAGGGCGGCCACCAGGGCCTGACGGAGGCGCAGCGCTATCCGGCCGACTTCGACGGCATCATCGCCGGCGCGCCGGCCTCGATCTTCATCGCGCTCAATGTCATGTACCAGGGCTGGAACGCGCGGGCCAACACCGACGCCCACGGCCGGCCGATCCTGACCGCCGACAAGCTGCCCGCGCTGCACGCCGCCGTGCTCGCCAACTGTGATGGGAAGGACGGCCTCGTGGACGGCCAGATCGACGACCCGCGGGCCTGCGCGTTCGATCCGGCGACCATCCGCTGCACGGGGGCCGACTCGGCGTCCTGCCTCACCGCGGCGCAGGTGGACGCGGTGCGGAAGCTGTACGCGGGGCCGCGCGACGCCCGCGGCAGGCGGCTCTACCCGGGCGGCCAGGCCGTGGGTTCCGAGTCGGCGTGGGTGCCGTGGCTCGTCCCCGCCGCGCCGGGCGCGGCCACCATCGACCAGGGCGTCGTCACGAACACCCTGAAGTACCTGGCGTTCGCGTCGCCGCGGCCGACCATGACCGCCGACGACCTCTCCTTCGACGCCGCGACCTTCCGCACCGTGTCCGAGCAGTCCGGCATCTATGACGCGACAGACCCCGATCTGTCGGCGTTCAGGGCCAGGGGCGGCAAGCTCATCCTGTGGCACGGCTGGGCCGATCCGGCGATCTCGCCGTACGGAACGGTGGCGTACTACCACGCGGTGACCGAGCGCATGGGCGGACAGCGGGCCACCGAGAGGTTCGCGCGGCTGTTCATGCTGCCCGGCGTGAACCACTGCGGCGGCGGGCAGGCGCCCAACTCGATCGACGCGCTGACTCCCATGCTCGGCTGGGTGGAGCAGGGGACGCCGCCGGACCGGCTCGTCGCGAGCGAGACGCAGGGCGGCAGCGTCGTGCGCACCCGGCCGGTCTTCCCGTACCCGCTGGTCGCGCGCTACGACGGCACGGGCAGCACGGACGACGCGGCCAACTTCGTCGCCGCGCCGCCGCCGGCGCATTTCGAGGACGCCATCCCGTGGCTGGGGTCGTTCCGCTCCGGCTACGAGCGGACCTGTACCTGGCGGAACGGCCACTGGGTATGCACCCGCAGCGGCCACATATCCGGATAAATCAATCCACATCTATCGGTGGCGCGATAAACGCTTCCGTCGCTGTCGCGGCCTGAACCGGCCACGCATCGCTATTCGTCCATCACACCGCCACGGAATACTTGACGCATCCGGGCGGCGGCGGCCGCCGCCGACGACGTGCGGGAGTGGGGTGGGGCCTCGATGCGGACGCCGGTGAGCGACCCGCTGCGGATCGGCCCCTACCAGGTCCTCGGGCGGCTGGGCTCGGGCGGAATGGGCTGGGTGTACTTCGGCCGGTCGCCGGGCGGCCGTGCGGTTGCGGTCAAGGTGGTGCGCCCCGAGTACGCCGCCGACCCCGACTTCCGGCGGCGGTTCGCCAGGGAGGTCACGGCCGCCCGCGCGGTGAGCGGGGCGTACACCGCCGAGGTCGTCGACGCCGACACCGACGGCGACCCGCCCTGGCTGGCGACGGTGTACGTGGCCGGGCCGTCGTTGCAGGAGGCGATCAAGGAGCACGGGCCGCTGTCCGAGCCCGAGGTACGGCTGTTGGGGGTCCGGCTGGTCAGGGCGCTGCAGGCCATCCACTCGGCCGGCGTGGTCCACCGCGACCTCAAGCCGTCCAACGTGCTGCTGGCCGAGGACGGGCCGCGGGTCATCGACTTCGGCATCTCGCTGGTCGCGGGGACGACCACGTTGACCGGGACCGGGGTGGTGATGGGCACGCCGTCGTACATGGCGCCCGAGCAGGTCAGGGCGGCGCGGGTCGGCCCGGCCGGCGACGTCTTCTCGCTCGGCGGGGTGCTGGCGTTCGCCGCGACGGGGGAGTCGCCGTTCGGGGGCGGCAGCGACGTGTTCTACCGGATCGTCCACGAGGAGCCCACGCTGGGCGCGGCGCCCGCCGGCCTGCGCGAGGTGCTCGCCCGCTGCCTGGACAAGGATCCGGCGCGGCGGCAGTCGCTGCCTGCCCTGCTGGCCGAGCTGGCCGGCCGGGCCGGGCACGCGGGGCCGGCCGGGCGCATGGCGGCCAGCCCGTGGCCGCGGGCGGTGGCCGAGAACATCCATCAGCACGCGGCCGAGGCCGCGGCGCGGCGGTCGGGTACGGGCGGCCGCGGCATGGCCATGCGGTCCAACCTGCTGCTGCACGCCCAAACGCTGCTGGAGGCGGGGCTGACGGACGAGCTGGTCGTCGAGGCGGTGGCCCGTGCCAGGGCCTGAAGCGGCGCCGCCGGGGGTGGAGCTCGAGCTCGGCGCGCATTGGCGGTCGCTTGTCGGTGATTGGGTGACCCGCAACGATCTCCATTCCCGGGCGGACGGGGACGCCGTTTCCGTCGAGTTCGACATCCCAGGGGCCGAGCGGATGCTGACGGTTCGGTTCACCAACACCAGCAGATTGCTGGTCGCGTTCATGACGGATGATCGATTTCTTCGGCCGGACCAGTTGGCGGTGGCGGCCGCGGCCGCGAACGCGTGGAATACCGAACAATTGATCCCCATGCTCTCGGTATGGGATGTGCGCGGCCCCCGGCCGTGCCTTGGCGGGGTGTGCTCGCTGCCGCTCAGCTGCCGGATGACGCGACCGGATTTCGCCGCGCTCGCCACCGACTGGACGGAGCGCGGCCGGCAGATGTTCGCCCGGTGCCGGGAGGTGTTCGGCCTCTAGTGCGGGTACAAACCCCGGCCGGAAATTGCGGAATTTCCCGGATGACAGGCCATCGTGTCCCACTTACAATTGATCCGTTTTCGAGGCTGCGGGGGCAATCATGGGTCGAGCTTCCCTTTTGTCGGTGCTCGTCGCGCTGTTGCTCGCCGGCACGCCGGCGGTGACACGGCCGGCGTCCGCCGGGTCGTTCCCGCCGCATCCGGCGTCACCCGCACGGGCCTCGGCCGGGTCGCTCGCGTCGTCGCCGGTGGCCGGCTGCGACGGCGACTTCCCGACCCGGCTGCGGTGCTGGCGGAAGCGAACGCAAGAGGGAAAGCGCGTCGAGGTGTCGCTGTCGCGGCCGCTGCCGCTCGACGGGCCGGTCGACCGCCTGGACTGGTCGCAGTACCAGGACGCCTTCGCCGGGCGCCCGTTTACGGTGACCGTCCCCGCCGGCGGGGAGTCCGGGGCCGGAGGGACCGTGCTGCTGATCCTGGCCGGCGAGCGCGGGCAGCGCTTCGTCGCCCAGGACAGCAAGATCACCGCGCTGCCGGGGGCGACGGTGGAAGCCATCGCGCCCGTCTGCGACGCGCTGTGCGCCGCTGTCAACGCGGCCGCCGCCGGCGGTGGGCAGGTTCCCGGCAAATCCTTGATCGACAACAAGCTGGCCCTTCCGCTTCCCTCCGATCGCGGCGGATCGGCGTGGCGGGTCGCCTTCCCCGTCGTCCTCCTGCTGCTCCTCGGGCTGCTCGGCTTCAGCGTCCGCCGCACCCTCCGGCTGCGCGTCGCGACCGATCTCGGCGCGGCCGACGAGCCGACCGAGCCTTACGCGCCGCACCGCCAGGAAGCGCGCGGCGCACCGGCCGCGCCGGCCGCGCCGGCCGGTGGGCGCCGGGCGAGACACCGGTACGGGCGGTACGTGGACATCCCACCCGGGCCGCGGCGCGCCGCCGTCGTCCGCTCCGGCCTGCATCCCCAGGGATACGTCGAGGTGGACCGCTGCCTGTTCCGCGCGGTCTGGGCCGACCACCAGGCGCCGGCGCCCGGGTTGGGCGACTCCGTCGACGTCGTGCAGGGCGCCGGGCCGGACTCCGACATCCTGCTCGCCCTTCCACCGACCCCCGGCACCCGGCACTGACGCCCGCCGCTTCAGAAGACCAGCCACGCAGCAGCCCGAGACCAGCAGCCCGAGACCAGGAGTAGACCCCGATGCGCAGGGACCGCCCCTTCAGAGACGTTCCGGTGGAGTACGCCGACATCGAGATCGAGAACAACGCGCAGCGCATGCCCCTGGTGCTGTGCCTCGACACCTCCAGCTCCATGGCCGGGGCGCCGATCCGGGCGCTCAACGACGCGCTGCAGGGTTGGACCCACGAGCTGCACGACGACGTGAGCCTCGGCTACAGCGTCGAGGTCGCCCTCGTCACCTTCGGCGGGCAGGGGGTCAACGCCTGGCAGGGGCCGCACGCGCTGCCGCCGAACGCGCCGGTCAGCCCCTTCGTCCCCGCCCACATGTTCCAGCCGCCGCGGCTCGCCGCGTCCGGCGTCACGCTGATGACCGAGGCGCTCGAGCTGTCGATGCGGATCGTGGCGGCCCGCAAGACCGAGCTACGGCGTTCCGGGCTGCAGTACTACCGCCCGCAGATCTGCCTCGTGACCGACGGGCAGCCGACCGACGCGACCGGCCACCTCACGGACGCATGGCGGCGGCTGATCCCCGTGCTGGCCGACGAGCAGCACGCCCGGCGGTTCCGGCTGTACGCGATCGGCGTCGGCGGCATCTCGGAGCTGGGCGAAGAGGTGCTGCGCGCCTTCGCCCCGAAGTTCAACGCGCGGTTGCAGGGTTTCCCCTTCCGCGAGCTGCTCCAGATGATGTCGGCCAGCGCCAACGCCGAGCAGAAGGGCGCCGGCGACGAGGTCTTCGAAAAGATCTTCAGCCAGTTCAAGACCCAGCGCCCGGCCTGGGAAGCCTGAGTGAGCGCGGTGAGCGGGCGCGACGGGCGGCGCGGGCCGTGGCGGGTCCACGGTCTGAGCGTCGAGGGATACCGCCACCTGCGCGGCGGCGTGCCCTGCCAGGACGCCTGGCATTTCGCGGTCACCGGGCCGGCGCGCGACCCGGTGACCGTCCTCGCCGTCGCCGACGGCGCCGGCAGCCGGCCCTGCTCCGACAAGGGCGCCGAGCTGGCGGCCAGGCTGGCCACCACGCACTTCGGGCGGCGGGCGACGCCGGCCTTCCCCGGCGCCGACGCCGTGCACGACCAGCTCCGCGCCGCCTTCCACGACGTACGCGAGGCGTTCCTGCGGCAGACCGGCGACGACGCCGACGACTACGCCACCACGCTCACCGTGGTGGTGCTCGCCTCGACCTGGGTCGGCCATCTCAGCGTCGGCGACGGCTTCGTGGTGCTGCGCGCGGGCGTCGAGGACGGCCAACCGCAGTTCCACCTGCTGCCGCAGGCCGACGCGCCGAGCGAGTACAGCAACGAGACGGTCTTCATCACCACGGCGAACGCCGAGTCCTGGCTGCGTACCGCCTGCGTACGCGACTACGCGATCGACGGCGTGCTGCTGTCCACCGACGGGCTCGCGCAGATCGCGCTGTCGTGGCGGGACGGGCGTCCGGACCGGCCGAACGAATCCTTCGCCGCCGCGGTGTTCAGGTCCATCGACAACCCAGGCCACGACCCGGCCGGAGACGACGCCGCGCTGGCCGAGCTGCTGCGGTCCGACCGGTTCACCGCGATCAACGCCGACGACAAGACCTTGCTGCGGGCGGTGCGCCGATGAGCGGGACGGCGACGAACGGGACGCCGATGACCGGACGGGACGTCCTCATGGGCGGGGAGCCGGTGCGGCTCGCCGAGCGGCCGCTCAAGAGCGGCGGCCAGGCGGCCGTCTACCCGGTCCAGGGCCTGGCCGGCACGGTCGTCAAGATCTACCGCGAGTCGCAGGACGCGGCGCAGGAACGCCGGCTCGAACGGATGCTCACCCTGCACCCGCTGGGCGACCGGCCCACGCACGAGACGCAGCCGCCCGAGCTCGCCTGGCCCACGCATCTGGTACGGGACCGCGGCGGCGCGTTCCTCGGGTACGCCATGCGGCAGTTCAGCGAACCGCAGCACGTCCAGATCGTCGGGCTCTTCACCCGGTCACAGCGCGCGCGGCTGTTTCCCGGGCGCGGCGACTGGCGATTCCTGCTCGGCGTGAGCTGGAACCTCGCCTTCATGACGGCCAGGCTGCACCACGGCGGCTTCGTCATCGGCGACTTCTCCAGCAACAACGTCGTCGTCGACGGCTCGGGCTTCGTCACCTTCCTCGACTGCGACTCGATCGCCTTCACCGACCCGAAGACCGGCGAGTACTTCCCCTGCCTCATGCACACCGCCGACTACTCGGCCCCGGAACGGCACAAGGGCGGCCCGGCCACCCCGGAGAGCGACGACTTCGCCCTCGCGGTGCTCATCTACCAGCTGCTGACGGGCGGCAACCATCCGTTCGGCGGCGTGCCGCACGAGAGCGACTCCGACGCGACGGTCAAGGACAACATCGCCGCGAGCTGCTCATACGTGGTCGAGCCCGGTCGCATTGTGGTGCCGCGCACCGTCGTCGACCCCGGGGTGCTGCCGCCCGCGCTGCTCGGTCTCGCGCGCCGGGCCTTCGGGCCAGGCGTGGACGATCCAGCGGCCAGGCCGGCGGCGCGGGAGTGGCTGCGGGCGCTCAGCGAGGAGCGTCCCCGCGTGCGGGTCTGCGCCGACCGGCCGCTGCACACCTACGGCTCGCATCTGGACGCCTGCCCCTGGTGCGCCCGGGTGCACGCCACCGGCCAGGACCTGTTCAACATGGTGCCGCAGCGCGATCCGACGGTGCCCAAGCCGCAGACGCGGCCAACGGTCACCCAGCCCGGGATGCCGCGGCCCGGACCGGCCGCCGAACCGGCCTGGGCATCCCGCACGGCCGTCATCGTCGCCGTCGTCGTCGGCGTGATCGTCGTGCTGCTCCTGATCGGCGTCTTCTCCGGATAGCGAATACCGGATGACCCTATTTCACAGTTTCACGGCGTAATCCGCCGTACCGCGGCGGCGAGATAGCATCACTGGAGACTTCCTCACAAATCAGGTCAGGCAGCGGAGTGCGTGGTGAGCTCGAAAAAGCAGTCGTCGTCCAGAACCCGGTCACAGCAGCAGCGCGCGAACGCGCGCAAGGCGTCGAACGGGCAGCAGGGGGCGACTACGCCAACCAAGCAGCCGGGCGCGCAGAAGCAGCCGGGCGCGCAGAAGAACGCGCCGAAGAGCGCGCAGCAGAAGAAGCTGAGCGCCCGGGACCGGGTCGCCGCGGCGCGCGCCGCCGAACGCCGGCGGGAGCGCCGCCGGTGGCTCATCACCTTCGGCACGACCGGAGCGATCGTGGTGGCCCTCGGCGCCGGCGCCGCGTGGGCGATCACCGCCAACGGCAACAAGCAGCACCATGCCGCCGCCAACGCCGGCACCGGGAAGCCGCCGTGGGCCGTGCCGGCCGACACCGTCGACAACGCCAGGCGGGCCGGGCTGAACATCGCGCCGATGGAGGGCTCGGCCCAGCACATCCACGCCCATGTCGACATCTGGGCCAACGGGCAGAAGGTGCCGGTGCCCGCCAACCTCGGCATCGCCGGTGACGGCTCCCAGCTGGCCGAGATGCACACGCACGACGACACCGGGGTGATCCACATGGAGTCCCCGTCGAAGGACAAGAAGTTCACCCTCGGCGAGGTCTTCGCCGAGTGGAACGTGCGTCTCAGCCCCACCCAGATCGGTGGGCTCACCACCGACGCCACGCACACGCTGACCGCGTACGTCAACGGCAAGCCGCAGACCGGCGATCCGGCCGCCATCCAGCTCGCGGCGCACCAGGAGATCGCGCTCGTCTACGGCCCCAAGGGCGCCACCAACGTGAAGGTGCCGTCGAGCTACAAGTGGGAGAACGGCCTCTGACGGCCAGGGAGGCCAACCGGCGAACGGCCGGAAAGGCCAACCGGCGAAGGGC
Source organism: Streptosporangiaceae bacterium (assembly GCA_036378315.1). Taxonomy (GTDB): domain Bacteria; phylum Actinomycetota; class Actinomycetes; order Streptosporangiales; family Streptosporangiaceae; genus CALAED01. The sequence continues at coordinate 17,589 of DASUWU010000179.1, forward strand.
CGGCGGGCGAACATGATTCCCGGTGCCCGGTGCCAGCCCCTCCGCGACACCGGCCACCGGGAATCACTCTCCTCCGGCCACGGCTACTCGCCGGCGGACCGCAGCCCGATCGTGGTGAGCGCCCGCCGGTACGTGTGCGCCTGCTGCCGTTCGCTCGACCCGGTGTGCCGCAGCAGCTCGGCCACGTCGAACCAGGCCTGTGCGGCCTCGCGGGGGAGGCCGGCGGTCTCGAGGTACTCCGCCCCCCTGGTCAGCGTCTCCACCGCCTCGTCGTGCTGGCCGAGCCGCACGTACGCCTCGCCGAGCACGGCCAGCGCCTGGGCGCTGGCCCGGCAGGGCACCGGGCCGATCAGCTCGATGGCCCGCTTGGCCTGTTTCACCGCCTGCTCGGGCCGGCCGAGTGCGATCTCGGCGCGGGCCAGCTCGATGACGCAGTCGGCCAGGTCCCCCTCGTCGGTCGTGGTGACGGCCATCTCCCGCTCGTGCGCGAGCAGCAGCGTGCGGGCCTGGTCGGCGGACTCGGGACGCGCCCGCAGCAGCAGGCTCGCGTACTCAACCCGCAGCCAGCCGATCGCGCGGAACTCCTCGTCCTCGCTGAGGACCGCCAGAGCGCGTTCGGCCAGCCGGACACCGGCGTCGTAGTCGCCCTGGACCTCCGCCGCGATGGCCGCCTGCCGGTAGGCCGCGATCCGCACCTTCGGGCTGCCGCCCTCGTCCGCGGCCCGCACCAGGCGGGCGGCGAGCTGGCGGGTGGCGAGCATGTCGCCCCCCTCGAGGTAGGCGTCGAGCAGCGCGACCCCCACCCTGATCGCCGGGTCGGCCGAGCCCTCGCCCGCCGACTGCAGCGTGGTGAGCGCCTCCTCGCCGGTGGCCACGCAGGCGGCCAGGTCGTCCCGCTTGCGGTGGACCCGGCACAGCGCGATCTGGATGGTCGCCCATTCGTCCCAGTCGACGCCGCGGGCGCCCGCCGCGATCTGCTCGAGCTCGGCGACGGCGTCGTCGAGCCGCCCGGCGGACTCCAGCGCCATCGCGTGGCCGCGCTGGATCTCCCGGTAGAGCTGCGGGAAGGCGTCGACGCCGTAGGCGTCGAGCAGGTCGGTGAACCGCAGCAGGGCTTCGTCGGTCCGGCCGGCGGCCAGTGCGGCGTGCGCCTGCCTGACGCCCGCCTTCAGGTCCGCCAGCGCCTCTTCGCCGACACCGCACTCAAGATAGGTGGGCGAACAGCCGAGCTTCCTGGCGAGCGCCCTGATCACGGCGGGCGACGGGTCTCGCTTGCCTGACTCGATCAGCGAGATGTAGCTATCGGAAAAGTCAGGCTCGGCTAGCCTCGCCTGAGACATCCCGAGTTGCGTACGCCGTTCGCGCACTCGGTCGCCGAGGCCCGCCAGTGTGGTGTCGGTGACGATCGACATACGTCATCCTCTTTGCTCTGCCCGATACCGGCCGGCATCGCGAGTGTCGCGATCCCTTGGACAGTCCAGACTTGTTGAACGTTCTGAGTATCTATCGGCAGTCTGACGCCTGCAAGGGCTTTGGCCGAACATCGCCATATCGGGCTCCGGTCGTTATCGCAGGTCGAATTCGCCGGTCTTGGCGCCGGCCAGGAAGCCGGCCCACTCTCCGGAGGTGAACTCAAGCACGGGCCCGTTGCCGCCCTGCTTGGAGTCGCGGACGCCCACCGCTCCACCGCGCGCGGCGGAGGCGATCTCGACGCAGTTGTCCCCGCCGCTGGAGCGGCTCGACTTGCGCCAGTGAGTGAAGGTGGTGTTGTGAGTCATGACGGTGTCTTTTCCTTATCGTCAGGCAGCATCTTGGCTGCTTGGATGAGAAATTCGAGGCTGTCCTCCATGGGCAGGGCCGCCTCGCGCAACTTGCTGTACAGGTCCTCGTACCTGCGCACCGCGTCGACGTCGGTGAGCACCAGGTCGTCGGTCACGGTGTCGACGGCGACCACGGCCGGGTCGCCCGGGTCGGGGAAGGTATAGAGCGAGAACGCCGAGCGCGGGACGCTGAAATCGCTGATCACCGCGTCGACCGGCAGCACCCGCACCGTGATCTTCGGATGGCCGTTCACCGTCGCGGCCAGCTGGTAGAGCTGCTTCTTCACCACTTCGGTCGGCGCGGCCAGCCGGCGCACGGCGACCTCGTCGATGAGGACCTCGTAGGTGGGGCCGCCCGGCCGGCGCAGCATCCGCTGCCGGCCCATCCTGGCCTCCACCGCCTTGCTCGGCTTGTAGCCGACCGGGCCGATCTGCCGATCGGCCTCCACCCGCGCGCGGGTGAACTCGGGGGTCTGCAACAGCCCGGGGATGAAGGTCATCTGGAACTCGCGGATGGTCTCCGCACCAGCCTCCAGGTTGGCGAACAGGGCCTGACGCTCGCCCATCGCCTTGTTGGACTCCCACCAACCGCGCTCGCCGGCCTCGCGCGCGATCGTCAGGATCTGGGTCCAGCGCTCGTCGTCCACCCCGAGCGTGTCGAGGATCTGGATGATGTCGGCCTGGTCCACGACGTGCCCGTTCTCCAACCTGGAGATCTGCGCCCTGGACTGCCCGATTCGCTTCGCCAGCTGCTCGTGCGTGAGCCCGGCGTCCGTACGCAGGTTGCGCAACTCAGCGGCGAGTCGCAGGCGACGTACGTAAGGACTAATCATCGTCGTCCTCCGGACAACAGCCACGTCTGGACGGTACGGAATCTTTGCACGTTCAGAATATCCGGATGAGGCTCGACTACCTAGCCCGTATCGAAAGACATCCGCTTACCATCTGGCCCACAGCCTCGTAGCCCCGTTGTCAAGGTTCGCCGGGGTCTCCGGTTGCGGAGCGCTGATCACAGCTAGATACTCTGCAACGACCAGATCTCTGGACTGTCCCGGTGGGAGCGCACGATGACCGACGACTCCGTCCGGGTGCCGATCGACATCGATATCGACACCAGCGTCGCCCATCCCGCCAGGGTGTATGACTACTGGCTGGGCGGTAAGACCAACTTCGCCGCCGACCGCGCCGCCGCGGAGCAGTCGGTCGCCGCGAACCCCGACATCATCCCGGCCGTCCGCGCCAACCGTGCCTTCCTCAACCGAGCCGTACGGCATCTGGCGGCGGCGGGGATCGACCAGTTCCTCGACGTCGGCACCGGCATCCCGACCGAGGGAAACGTCCACGAGGTGGCCCAGTCCGCGGCGCCGCGCGCCCGCGTCGTCTATGTCGACAACGATCCGATCGTGCTCGCGCACGCGCATGCCCTGCTGCGGAGCGGGCCCGAGGGCCGCACCAGCTACATCTCGGGCGACCTCAGGTACGCCGACGCGATCCTGCGCGCGGCGGCCGGCACCCTCGACTTCACCAGGCCGGTCGGCGTCATGCTCGTGGCGACGCTGCAGTACCTGGCGGACGACGACGATCCGTACGGTGTCGTCACGCGGCTCATGGCGACCGTCCCCAGCCGCAGTCACCTGGTGATCTCGCATCCGGCCAGCGACGTCGGCGCGGACCGGGTGGCCGCGTCCATGCGTCGCTACAACGAGCGAGCGGCGGTCGCGGCCACCCCGCGGTCACGCGCCGCGGTCATGCGCTTCTTCGACGGCCTCCAGCTCCTCGACCCGGGCGTCGTGCAGCTGCCGGAGTGGCGGCCGGATCCGGAGACGCCGCGCCACGGGCCGCTGCCGATGTGGTGCGGCGTCGGCCGGAAGCGTTAGGGCCGCTTCATCACGTACCGCGCCCGCGCCTGGCGGGCCCGCATGACTCTCCGGATGAGGACGAGGGTCAGCCCGAGGAGCGCCGTGTACGTTGGCAGCCCGACGACGAGCTGGGCCGCCACGCTCACGGCGTGCGACACGTCGTCGGGCGCCACCGGCGTCTCCGCCGCCGCGCCGCCTCCGGCGAGGTCGGTGACCCGGTCGGCGATCCAGGTGCCGCGAGCGATGAACGCGTCGTGCGCGATCGGCCCCGCCGCGGTCACCAGTGCGAACGCCGCGCCGCCGATGACGGTGAAGGCCCCGGGGCTGACCCGCCTCGACCCTCCGCCGGCGGCCAGGGCGGCCAGCGGCAAGATCACCGCGAGCGCCGGGGTCAGCCCGATGAACCCGGCCGTCGAGTCGAGCGCCCAATGGAGGTACGGGCTGATCGCCGGGCCTTGCTCGCCCAGGTAGATGGCATGCAACCAGAACATCACCGCGCCGCCGCCGTAGGCGAGGACGATGCCGCAGGCGATCAGCGCCCGGCGAGCCAGCGGGTCGCGGTAGAAGCCCGTGACGAGCCTCCACAGAGGCGGAAAAGCGGTTCCCGCGTCGGTCGGCCGTACCGGACCGGTGGGGTCGAAGACGTCCCGCGCGGTCGGGACCGTCGCGGGCAGGGAGCGCACATCACTGATCATCTGTCTCGCCTTCGTCCATGCGGCCTCGGGGCCGGCCGCTGACTGGGAGTCAGAATGCGGATCAGCGCTTGCGCTTAACCTTGCGGATACTTTGTGGATTCCTATGGAAACCTTGCGGTCCGCCCTGTGTCCGGCGCGCACCGCTGCCGCCGCGCGGCAGCGCACGTCAACGCCACCGAGGCCGCCCGGGCATGTCGTCGGGAGGCGGTCGAGGAGCGCTCCATGCAATCAATTCGCATGAAAATCTCTATCCCTCTTGACTGGAGAGTGGTACTGAGAGTGCGGAGCGCGTCAGCGCGGGAGCGTGTATGTCAAATGGCCATCCTGCAATTCCGCATCCTCGGACCGCTCGACGTCATCGGGCCCGACGGGCCGGTTGGCCTCGACGGCCGCAAGCGCCGGGCGTTGCTCATCGCGTTGCTGGCCCATCCCAACGAGGTCGTCGGGGTCGACCGGCTCCAGGAGTGGCTGTGGCCGGCGGGGTCGCCACCGACCTCGATCCAGACCCTGCAGGCGCACGTTTCGATCCTGCGCAGGACGCTGGAGCCCACGCGTCCGCCGTGGCGGGCGTCGGGCGTGATCCTCACCCGGTCTCCCGGCTACATGCTGCGCGCGACGTCGGCCGAGCTCGACACGCTGCACTTCGAAGAGCTGTTGCGCAGCGGCAGGGAGGCGCTCGACCGCGGTGAACCGGCGAACGCCGGGCCGCTGCTGCGCACCGCGCTCGACCTGTGGCGGGGAGAGGCACTCGCCGACGTCGCCATGCTGGACGCCGCCCAGGCGGAGATCCGCCGGCTCGAGGAGCTGCGGCTGGCCGCCACCGTGCTGCGCATCGAGGCCGACCTGGCACTGGGCCGGCACCTTGACGTGGTGCCCGAGCTGACCCGTCTCGTCGCCGCGCAGCCGCTGCACGAACGGCTGTACGCACTGCTCATGCTGGCACTGTGCCGGTGCGGGCGGCGCGCCGACGCGCTCGCGGTGTACGCCAGGGCGCGCGACGTGCTGCGCCACGAGATGGGCCTGTCGCCGGGTCCCGCGCTGCGCCGCATGCGGGCCGCGGTCATCGATGACCCGGGGAAGCATCCGTCGACCTCGTACCCTTCCACGTCGTCGCTCTTAGGAGGAGTCGCCGGGCTCTAGGACGTGCACGCCCTAAGGTGAGCACGTGGGCAGGGCAGTGCGGGACGTCGTCGCCGGTGCCGGATACCTCGTGCGCGGGCTCGCCTGGACCGCCAGGCGGCCGAGGCAGTGGCTCTTCGGGTTGATCCCGGCGCTGCTGGCGCTGGCGCTGTACGCCGTGGCGCTCGCGGTGCTCGTCGTGTACGCGGACGATCTCGCCGCCGCGCTCACCCCGTTCGCCGACGGCTGGTCCGCCGGGCCGCGCGCCGCGGTGCGGGTCATCGCCGGGCTGGGCATCGTCGGGGCGGCCGCGCTGTTCGCCGTCCTGACCTTCACCGCGCTCACCCTGCTCATCGGCGAGCCGTTCTACGAGCGGCTGGCGGTACGGGCCGAGGAGTCGATGGGCGGCGCGCCGCCCGAAGCGGACGAGCCGTTCGTGGCGGCCCAACTGCGCGGGATCGGCGACGCGATCGTCATGGGCGCCGTCGCGCTCGGTTCCGCCGCCGTGTTCTTCGTGCTCGGACTCGTGCCGGGCGTCGGGCAGACGGTCGTACCGGTCATGGCCGCCGGCGTGTCCGGATACATCCTGTGCGGCGAGCTCACCGGCATCGCGCTGGCGCGGCGGGGGCTGCGGCGGCGCGAGCGGTTCGCGCTGCTGCGCCGCGAGCGGCCGCTCGCCGTGGGCTTCGGCGCGGCGGCGTTCGTGCTCTTCCTCATCCCGCTGGGCGCCGTCGTCGCCATGCCGGGCGCCGTCGTGGGCGGTACGATGCTCGCCGCCGAACGGCTCGCGGAAAGCGGCGAAGGCGTTGCGCGAGTGTGATTTCCGGCCTCGTACGACTCGTCGCACCTGATGTCGATCTTCGCGTAACGTGTGCCGCATGTCCGATGAGGGGGAGCTCGAAGGCCAGCGTGGCGCGCCGGCCGACGGTACAGAAGACGGCCCGGCTCAGGCCGGGGCGGCGCCAGGGGCGCCGGCCACCCGCACCGCCTGGGAGCGGTCGCTGTTCGACGGCGAGCACGGCGATCAGGGCCAGGGCGTGCCGGGCTACGAGCCGGCCATGCCGTCAGGACCGCGCACGCCGCCCAAGCCCGGCATCCCGAGCAGCGGAAACCTGCGCCTGCCCGACTGGATGCGCGAGGAGATGCAGGGCGGCCGCGGCGCCGAAAAGCCGGGCGCCGAACAGCCGGGCGCCGAGCCCGGCGCCGGGCGCGCCGGCGAGCCGCCGGCCGGGACCGCCCCGGCGGGCGGCCCTCCTGGGCCTGCCGGCCTGGACCGTCTGGAGGAGGACGAGGGCCGCACCCGGCTCATGCTGTTCTTCGGCGTCGGGCTGCTGGTGGTCGCGCTCATCGCGGCGGGTGCGGTCTACCTCCTCAAGCGGTCAGGAGGCGGGACGGACGAGGGGAACGCCCCGGCACCCGGCGGGCAGGCGGCGACGACGACGCCGTCCCCCGGGCCGCCGAACGTGGCGCTGCCGCCGACCAAGGCGCTGATGCGCTTCCGCGGCCACCACGGCCCGGCCGCCGGGATGTTCGCCGACCGGCTTTCCGGGATCGCCTACCCGCTGTTCGGCCCGCCCTGGCAGGTCCCTGGACCGAAGAGCGGTCTGGGCCGGGTCGGCTGGTCGGGGCAGCAGGTCGTGGTGACCGAGCGGCACGGCGGCCGCCCGGCGTGGTACGGCCAGCTGCTCAGCGGCACTCTGAGCGCGGCGCAGCGGAACCTGTACGCGGGTCCCGGTACGGAACGGCAGGCGGCGGCCGCGCTCGCCGCCCAGTACGACGCGCAGTTCTACGGCTTCCCGCACACCGTCCGCCACCTGGCGTCGCAGCCGCTGTCGGTCGGCGGGCACCGGGGCTGGCTGGTCGGCTCGTACATCGGCTACCACAGGCCGGGCATCAAGGCGACGGCCGAGGTCGTCACGGTCGCCGTGGTGGACACCGGCCGCGCGGGGCCGGCCATCCTGTTCATGGCCCTGCCCAACACCGCCCGCGCCCTCTGGCCCGACATCAACTACGTGTTCGCCTCGCTCCGCGTCGTCCCTCGCTGATCATGGCGATCGGCGTCACCGAGGAGCACGAGGCGCTCGCCGCCGCCGTACGCGCCGCCGCGGCGCGCGGGGCCGAGCGCGGGGACGACCGGGCCGCGCTGGCCGCGCAGGGGCTGTTCGGCCTGCACCTGCCCGAGGACTGCGGCGGGCAGGGTTTCTCGCTGCTGGAGCTGGCCGTGGCCGTCGAGGAGCTCGGCCGGGCGCTGCTGCCCGGGCCGTACGTGCCGACCGTCCTGGCCAGCGCGATCATCGCGGCCGCAGACCCGGCGGCGCCAGGACGCCGCGAGCTGCTCACCGGCCTGTCCGGCGGCTCCCGCACCGCGGCGGCGGCGCTGGCCGGCGAGCTGTCGGGGCGGTGGACCGAGCGCGGGCTCCGGCTCGACGGCACAGCCGCGCCGGTGCTCGGCGCGGCCGGTGCCGACCTCATCGTCCTGCCGGTCGGTCTCCCGGCCGGCGCCGATGGTGCCGGCGCGGAGGGTGCCGGCGCGGAGGGTGCCGGCGCGGAGGGTGCCGGCGCGGAGGGTGCCGG
>DASUWU010000180.1:0-94358 GCA_036378315.1 Streptosporangiaceae bacterium
CTGGAGTTGACCGTTCCCACCGGGCAGGCCGAAGAGTTGGTGTTCTTGGCCGAGATCTTGCCGGGGCGGCTGCCGCACACGTGGGTCGCTCTGCGCACCGGGCAGATCGACTACCACCGTGCCTGTGTCATCGCCGACGGGCTGGCCGCCCTTGACGATGAGCTGGCCGGCCGGGTGGAGGCCGAATTGATCGGCGCGGCGGTCGAGGACACCACCACGTTGCTGCGCCGCCGGGTGTCCCGTGCGGTCAAACGCGCCGATCCCGACGCCGCCGCCCGGCGCACCCGACACGCCCGCGACCGGCGCCGCGTCGAGTTGTGGGACAACTGCGACGACACCTGCGACCTGGTCGGCCGGCACCTCAACAGCGTGGACGCGCACGCCATCGGTAACCGGCTCAGCGCGGCCGCCCAGGCGATGCGGGCCGACGGCGACACCCGCCCCCTCGACCACATCCGTCTCGACTTGTTCCGCGATCTGCTACGCGGCATCCCGCTCCCCGAGGCCACCCACCACCTGATCACCACCCCACCCACCGCCGAGGACACCAACGATCTCGACGACGCGGGTCCGACCGGCGACGGCGAAGCCGACCAGCGGAGCGGCCGCCGGCAGGTCCACGACCGGCACGGCGGCCTCCACCCCGCCGACCAGACGACTGATGCCGAAGAAAACGGCCGGGAAAACGGCCGGGCGAGCGGGGCCGCCCGCGCCGCGGCCGAGCAGACCAGCGCGCGGCTGGCCGCTCAGGTGGAACGGCAGATCGCCCACGCGCTCGCCGACGCGGCCGACGAACGGCTCACCGGCCTGTACGAACGCGCCCGAGTCGAAGGACGACTCGACGGCATGGCCCGCATCATCAGCCAAGCCGCCGACGCCATGCGCGACGCGCTCGACCCGCTGATCGACTCCTGGTGCCGCACCACCAGCCACACCACCGGGCCCACCGACGACCGCGGGCGGGCACCCCACGGCCACAACGGATACCGGCCGCCGGCGGCCCTGCAGCGGCTCATCCAGCAGCGGCACATCACCTGCGTCTACCCCTCCTGCCACCGCCGATCATGGCGCTGCGACCTCGACCACACGAAACCGTACGACAAAGGCGGCCGGACGTGCCGCTGCAACATGGCGCCGCTCTGTAGAGCACATCACCGTGTCCTCAAACAGCACTGGCAGTGGAAACTGATCCAGCTGTGGCCCGGCCTGCTCATCTGGATGGCACCCGCCGGCACCTGGCACATCGTCCTACCCCAATGAACAGCCCATGGGCGTCCCCGCACACGTGAATCGAGCTGCTTGCCGGTCCCGTCACCGGCGTGATCCTGACGATCGTCCCGTGGCCGTAGGCTCGGGTACTTCGCCGGTCTGGGAGGGTTCGTCGGTGCCTGGATTCACGGAGCTGGTCGCACGCTTTCACGACGCGTTCGGGCTGCCCCGCCACGCGATGCCGTCGGCGCAGGTCGCCGAGGAGGTCAAGAAGCAGCGGCGGGCGCTGCTGGCGGAGGAAACGCAGGAACTCGATGACGCGATGGACGCCGGTGATCTCGTGGCGATCGCCGATGCCCTCGCGGATATCGCGTACGTGATCCACGGGACCGCGGTCACCTACGGGATCGACCTGGATCCGGTCTTCACCGAGGTCCACCGCTCGAACATGTCGAAGTTGGGCCCGGACGGGCGGCCCAAGGTGGACGCGGCCGGGAAGGTGATCAAGTCGTCGAACTACATCCGGCCGGACATTCCCGCGGTGCTGGCCCGGCAACAGCCGCTCCCCTAGCCATCGAAGCCCGCCATGTTGGCTGGCGCGGGACGTACATGACGGGTGGCCTGGGCGCGCGTCATCGCCTCGGCGTATTTCTGTTGATGCATGCGCGCGGCGATCTCGTCCGGCGCGAGCACATCGGCCTTCGCTAATGTCGCTGCGCGCCAGCGAATATCCCGGCTTCGAGGCGGGTGCGTCGAGCATTCGGGACTTCGAGACCAGATTCGACGAGAACGCGATCCTACGGAGCAGCGACCGGATCTGCGTGTTGAGCAGATCGCCCACATCCCGGAGATGGCCGAGCGGCCCCGCGGCCTCAGCTACCTCGAGACCACGATCGACAATCGCTTCTTCGAGAAATGACGAACTGGAGCGCTATATGGTCGGTTTCAACGGGCTATGCGCGAACGCGGCAGACATGGACGCGACCCTAAGGCACCTCAAGCGATCGATGGAGTGAAAGCACCTATGGACGTCCCTGAGGTCGCCTGGCGCAATAGCCGCCGGAGCGAACGACCGGCGACAACTGCGCCGAAGTGGCGACCAGCACGTGACCAGCCGGCGGGCATTCGCCCGGCTGGTCACCCGCGTCAGGCACGGTGATATGGACCTGTAAGCAAGCCCGCCAGCCGATGGCCCTCGGGACCTGCATCTCCCGGGGCCCCCCGCCGGCCCGGGGTGACCTTGCCGGCCCTCCGCCGCCTACCGCACCGAACCATCCTGAGGATGATCTCGATGAGCGACTCCAACCCCGCGGCCGGAGGGCCGTCCGCGTTCCACGCCGGCCAGCCGACGGAGGCCGGGATCTACGACTATCTGATCGGCGGCAGCCACCACACCGTCGCCGACCGCGAGGCCGCGGAACGTGTCATGGAGTTCACTCCCGAAGCCAAGTACGCCGCGCTGCAGAACCGCGGTTTCCTGCGCCGCGCCGTCACCTATCTAGCCCGCCGGGGCGTGGACCAGTACCTCGACCTGGGCAGCGGCTTCCCGGCCCATGGCCAGGTCCACGAAATCGCCGCCGGGATCATTCCCGACCCCCACGTCGTCTACGTGGACCGCGACCCGGTCGTCGTCGAGCGAAGCCGTGAGATGGTCTGCGACCTTCCCAACGTGGACATCGTCGCCGGCGACCTGCGTCACCCGTGGGACATACTCGACCACCCCACCGTCAACCGCCTCATCGACTGGTCGCGCCCGGTCGCCGTCCAGTTAGTCGCCATCCTGCATTTCATCCCCGACGAGAACGAGGCGTATGAGATCGTCGCCACCCTGCGCGAGCACATGCGCCCCGGCAGCTATCTCGTCCTCTCCCATGGCACGGGCGACGAGAATTTCGACGCCGCGGAGGTGGCCAGCAAAGAGTGGGCCAACACCCGATCGACGGTCACTCTCCGCCCCGCGGACCAGATAGAACGCTTCTTCGCCGGCTTCGAGCTCGTCGGCCCGGGACTCGTCACCACGGTGGAATGGGGTACCAACGCTCCCCCACCCGTCAACCAGGCCCACCTCCTCTGCGCTATCGCCAGACGCCCGTAACCAGGCACGTGGCCGTCTCGTAGTTCTTGGCGGCGCATATCCATCCGACAAGGTCGCCTCAGGCTCGTCCCGCCGCAGGCGGTGAGCATGGAGGCGACCTCGCCGGAGACCTTCCTCGTCAGTGGGCGACGTCGGCGGCCGACAGCTTCGACGTGACCGGGTGGGCGTCGGTGAAGTCGGACGGGCTCGGCGTCCACGGGCGGGTGGCCGCGGTCTGCGCGGGGGCGTGCCCTGCCGCCCGCACCACCGCGGCCGACTCGGCGGCCGGCACGGTGCCGCAGGCGGGGGTGGCCGGTGCGGCGGCGGTCGTGCCGCCGACCCGCACCGCCTGCCGGTAGGCCGACTGGTGACCATGCCGGTCCACGACGACCAGCTTGACGTCGGCGAACGTCGGCGCTGCGTAGGTGTGCGAGACCTGGCGGCCGGTGGCCACCGTGCCGTCGCCGAAGTCCCAGAAGTACGCGAGCCGTCCGCTACGACCGGCGTCGGCGCTGAACGACGCGTCGAAGTCGACCGTCATGCCGCTGCCGGGGTGCACCGGTGTGGTCTCGAAGTAGGCGACAGGGCCGCGCGGGCGCGCCACGGCGCCGCCGTACTCGGGCCTGGCCACGAGGTAGTCGGTCCACGTCGACGGCAGCTCGAGCGCCCTGCGCAGCTCTTCGCTCGGCGCGTTGAGCCCGGCCACGCCGTGCGGCGTGCCCGACGCCCAGTAGTTGAGGTGCTGGATGTCGTCGACGAGCGTGTCGTATCCCGCGTACTGCCTGATCACCGGCTTGTTCGTGTAGTTGGCCGGATACGGGTTCTCGACGTCGTTGCTGTCGAACGCGCCGAGCACGCCGTAGCCGGGGATGCCGCGCGCGACGAACGGCACCTGGTCGGTCCTGCCCAGCTTGTCGTCCTGCACCGGCGAGAACCGCTGCTGGTCCTCCGGGGTGTAGGCGGGCACGCTCCGCTTGGGGTTGGTGCCGGCCCGCAGGTTGGCCATGAGCAGCGGGTTCTCCATCGGCACCTGGAAGCCGTACTTGCGGCCGAGCGTCTGGAACGCCTCGGTGACCGAGTCATTGAGTGCCGCCCGGAAGGCCTTGATGGCCGGCAGGTTGGCCTCGATGTTCTTGAAGTCGTCACCGTTGTAGACGTTGTTGGGTTCCAGCGGCGAGGCGTTGATGTTCGTGAACCACGGGCCGACGCCGCCGTTCCTCAGGTCGTTGAAGTAGTGGTCGGTGCCCCAGTGCAGCGCCGGGTACTCCAGGCCGTTCTGGTCCATGTTGGCCACCAGGACGTACTGGCCCTGCGCCCCCTCGGGGATCAGGTTGGCCGCGTAGAAGAACGAGCCGTTGAGCCCGGTCTCCTCGGCGTCGAAGAGCCCGATCTTGATGGTCCTGGCCGGCCAGGTGTGGTTCGCGTCCCACCAGCGCAGCAGCGCCTGGAACTCGGCCATCCCCATGGTGACGCCGCTCGTGTCGTCGTACGCAGAACCGTTTCCCAGGTTGGAGGAGTTGAGCCGCGCCATGGCGCCGGTGAAGTCTCCCTGGTCGATCAGGTCGGCGACCCGGGTACTGGACGGCGTGCTGTCGGGGTGGCTGGCGAGCAGGACCCGCTGGCCGGGGCAGGCCGCGCCGGGGATGGTCACCTCGGCGACGTCGGAGTCGTACGGGAACCCGGTCACGCGGAAGTAGTGGTCGCTGACCTTGAGGAAGGCCGCCATCGGCCCCATCGCCCGCGGCGAGGTCAGCTGCTGCTTCCAGGCGGCGTAGAACTCCTGCCACCCGTTGACGTTGGGCGGCAGGTTGTCCGGCGACGCCGGGTTCTGCGGCGGCCCGTCCAGACCCGACGCGCGGAAGACGTACGTCGAGCTCATCTCATACAGCTGCCGGTAGAGGTAGCCGGTGTCGATGACGGGACGGTCCTGGCCCTTGGCCGCGCGGTCCGCCTGGGCCACGCTGCCCGGCAAGACGGATGCCGAGGCCAGCGCCAATCCCATGACGATCATAAGCGCGATCCGCAGGTACGACTGTCGTAGTCGCATGGCAGCTCCTGTCGCAGATTCGGTTGCACGATCCATCGGACGGCCGGGACTCCCGTCCCGGCAGCGGCCGAAATATCGTCGTCACCGCGACCGGGCGCGACCCCAAATGGGGCAAAACGCCCAATCGACGAGGCGCTGCAGCGAACTGGACTCTAGTACCCCTCGCGCCCGCGGGACAGGCCCGCCGTCGCGCGACCTCCTCCCCCGAAAGGGCCGGATGTGGCCGCGGTTTCGCGGTTTACCGGGCAACCGCACCGCGAGTGAGCCGTACGGTCGGGGGCGCCGGTCAGCGGCTGGAGACGCCGTGGGCACGGAACCTGGCGTGCACCCTGGCGAGCAGCTCGGGGCCCGGGGGCGCCACGCCGGCGAGGCGGAACGGGATGCCGAGCCGCTCGTACTTGGCCGCGCCCAGCCGGTGGAACGGCAGGACGTCCACGTGCTCGACGTTCGGCAGCGTCGCGACGAACGCCGCGACGCCGTCCACGTCGGCATCGCCGTCGGTGAGGCCGGGGACGAGCACGAACCGCACCCACACCGGGCGGCCGAGCGCGGCGAGCCGCCGGGCGAACCGCAGCGTCGGCGCGACCTCCCCGCCGGTCAGGTGGCGGTACGTCCCTGGCTCCCACGCCTTGATGTCGAGCAGGACCAGATCGGTGTCGGCGAGCAGCGCGTCGCTCGCCCGGTCGCCGAGATAACCGGAGGTGTCGAGCGCGGTGTGCAGGCCGAGCTCGCGGGAGCGGCGCAGCAGCTCCGCCGTGAAGGCGGGCTGCAGCAGCGGCTCACCGCCGCTGACCGTGACGCCGCCGCCGGCGACCGAGATGAACCGGCGGTACTTCTCGAGCTCGGCCATGACCTCGTCGGCCGTGACCCGCCGGCTGTCGCGCATCCGCCAGGTGTCTGGGTTGTGGCAGTACAGGCAGCGCAACGGGCAGCCGCCGGTGAACACGACGAACCTGGTCCCCGGGCCGTCCACGCCGGTGGACAGGTCCCACGAGTGGACGGCGCCGGCGACGGCGGCCGCCCGGTCCGGATCGCGGACGGGCGCGAGGACGGCGGTCACAGCGACTCGTGGAAGGTCCGGTTGACCACGTCGCGCTGCTGCTCCGGGGTCAGGCGGACGAAGTTGACCGCGTACCCCGACACCCGGATGGTGAGCTGGGGATAGCGCTCCGGGTGCGCCATGGCGTCCAGCAGCGTGGCTCGGTCGAGCACGTTGACGTTCATGTGGAAACCGCCCGCGTCGGCGTAGCCGTCGAGCACCCCGGCCAGGTTGTCGATCCGTTCCTCCGCCGAGCGGCCCAGCCCCGCCGGGGTGACCGTCTCGGTGAGCGAGATACCGTCACGGGCCCGGTCGTAGGGAATCGTGGCCACGGACAGCGCGGCGGCGACCATGCCGTGCCGGTCGCGCCCGTTCATCGGGTTGGCGCCCGGCGCGAACGGCTCGCCGGCGCGGCGGCCGTCGGGCGTGTTGCCGGTGTGCCTGCCGTACACCACGTTCGAGGTGATGGTGAGCACCGACAGGGTGTGCTCGGCGTCCCGGTACGCCGGCCGCCGGCGCAGCTTGTCCATGAAGGTCTCCACCAGGTCGACCGCGATCCGGTCGGCGCGTTCGTCGTGGTTGCCGTACGCCGGATAGTCGCCGTCGACCTCGTAGTCGACCGCGAGCCCGGTCCCGTCCCTGATCACCCTGACGTCGGCGTACTTGATCGCCGAGAGGCTGTCGGCGGCCACCGAGAGTCCGGCGATGCCGCAGGCGAGCGCCCGCGCCACGGGGTAGTCGTGCAGGGCCATCTCGATACGCTCGTAGGCGTACTTGTCGTGCATGTAGTGAATGATGTTGAGCGCGTCGACGTACGTGGAGGCCAGCCAGTCGAGCATCGCGTCGAACGCGGCCCGCACCTCCGTGTACTCCAACCGCTCCCCCGTGAGCGGCGGCCGCACCGAAGCCGGCGCGACCTGCTCGCCGGTCAGCTCGTCCCGGCCGCCGTTGATCGCGTACAGCAGCGCCTTGGCGAGGTTGACCCGGGCGCCGAAGAACTGCATCCGCCGGCCGACCTCCATGGCGGACACGCAGCAGGCGATCGCCGCGTCGTCGCCGAGCCGCGGCCTGATCAGATCGTCGTTCTCGTACTGCACCGAGCTGGTCTCGATCGAGACCCGGGCGCAGAACCGCTTGAACGGCGCCGGCAGCGACGTCGACCACAGCACGGTGAGGTTCGGCTCCGGCGCGGGGCCCAGGTTGTAGAGGGTCTGCAGGTAGCGGTACGACGTCCGCGTCACCAGCGGCCGCCCGTCGGCGCCCATCCCGCCGATCGCCTCGGTCACCCACGTCGGGTCGCCGGAGAACAGCTCGTCGTACTCGGGCGTGCGCAGGAACCGCACGATCCGCAGCTTGATCACGAGGTCGTCGATGAGCTCCTGCGCGCGGGTCTCGTCGATGCGGCCGGCGCGGAGGTCACGGCTCAGGTAGATGTCGAGGAACGTGGAGGTGCGACCCAGCGACATCGCCGCGCCGTTCTGCTCCTTGGCCGCCGCCAGGTAGCCGAAGTACAGCCACTGGATCGCCTCGCGCGCGTCCCGGGCCGGCGCCGAGATGTCGTACCCGTACGCGGCCGCCATCCGCTTGAGCTCGCGCAGCGCCCGCACCTGCTCGGCAAGCTCCTCGCGGTCGCGGATCACTGCCTCGGTGGCCGGCCGGTCGTCGAGCCCCCGCCGGTCGGCCTCCTTGGCCTCGATCAGCCGGTCCACGCCGTACAGCGCGACCCGCCGGTAGTCGCCGATGATGCGGCCGCGCCCGTACGCGTCGGGCAGCCCGGTGATGATGTGCGAGCGGCGGGCCCGCCGGATCGCCGGGGTGTAGGCGTCGAAGACGCCGTCGTTGTGGGTCTTGCGGTAGGTCGTGAAGATGGTGCGGACGGCGGGGTCGAGCTCGCGGCCGTAGGCGGCCAGGCCGCCCTCGACCATGCGCAGGCCGCCGTTCGGCATGATGGCGCGGCGGAGCGGCGCGTCCGTCTGCAGCCCGACGATCAGCTCGCGGTCGCGGTCGATGTAGCCGGGGGCGTGCGAGGTGATCGACGACGGCGTCGAGGCGTCGACGTCGTAGATGCCGCGGCGCCGCTCCTCGGGGAACAACGCGCTCACCCGCCGCCATACCGCGCGGGTGCGCTCGGTGGGCCCGGCGAGGAAGGACGCGTCGCCCTCGTACGGCGTGTGGTTCGCCTGGATGAACGCGCGGACGTCGATCCGGTCGCGCCAGGCGGCACCGCGGAACCCCCGCCACGCCGCCGGTCCTCCCGACGCCGCACCCGGCTCGATCCCCGCACCGGTCGCGTCCCGGACAGCGGCCCCGATCACCGTCATCATTACCTTGTACCTCCGTACGTCCCTGTCACCTCCACTATCGGCCGGAGTGGTCTAGACCACTGGGGCCGAAGGTCCCACCTCGCCCGGCGGGAGGTCCCACCGGGTCAGCGCAGCGGAAAGCCCAGGGCGCGCCCGGCGGCGCGCAGCTCGTCGCGGGCGTCGGGATGGGCCACCTGGTCCACGATCTGCTGCGCCTGGGTGGTGGCGTCCTCGCCCCAGATCGTGGCGGTCCCCTGCTCGCTCACGATGAAGCTGTGCTGGAACGACGTCACAGGACCGGCCAGCCGCGGGATGACGGTCGACACGTCGGCCTTGGGATGCCACGACGGCAACGCGATGATCGCGTGGCCGCCCGGCGAGTGCAGCGCGCCGACCACGAAGTCGGTCTGCCCGCCGAAACCCGAGTAGATCACGCCGTGCACGCGAGCCGCGTTCGCCTGCGCGAACAGGTCGACCTGAAGGGCGGAGTTCACCGAGATCAGCCGCGGCTGCCGGGCGATCAGGCCGGGATCGTTGGTCTTCTCCGTGCGCAGCATCCTGACCCGGGGGTTGCGGTCGACCCAGTCGTACAGCTCCTCGCTGCCGAACGCGAACGATGCGGTGATCGGGACGTCGGGGGCGAGCGCCCCCGCCTTTTCCAGGGCCAGCACCCCGTCGCTGAACATCTCCGACCAGATCGCCAGGCCGCGGCGCGGTCGCAGCGAGTGGAGCACGGCGTCCGGGACCGCGCCGATGCCGAGCTGCAGGGTCGCGTTCCCCGGGACGAGCTCGGCGACCCGCTCACCGATCGTGCGCGCGATGTCGCCGAGCAGCCGGGGCGGCGGCGTGGCGAGCGGCTCGTCGCTCTCGATCGCGTAGTCGATCTCCCCCGTGGCCAGCACCGCGTCGCCGTAGGTGTACGGCATGCGAGGGTTGAGCTCGGCGATCACGAGCCCGCCGCGCGCCCGTACGGCCTCCATCGCGGCCGGCAGGACGTTGACCTCGACGCCGAGCGAGACCGTGCCGTCGACCGGCGTCGATGTCTGCGCGATGACGACATCGGGCGGCAGCGCGCCCTTCAGCAGGTTCGGGACGAGAGACAGCCGGGACGGGAAGTACCGCAGGCCCTTCCTGCCGCGCATACCCGTCCCCACGAACGGCGTCTCGAGCAGCACCCCGTCGCGGTCCGGCAGGCCCGGCTGGCCGTTGAGCGCGAACAGCCGGTACTCGGGGACGGCGCCGTCGAGCACCGCCACCGCCCGCCGCGGCGTGGCGAAGTTGCCGCCCACCACGACCCGCGGCGTGCCAGGCAGCCCCGACAGCACGGCCGCGAGCTGCTGCTCCGACACCACACGCATGGCTCACTCCCCATGACCGACGCCCGATGACCGACGGACCCATGACCGGCGACCCATGACCGATGACCGGCGACGCCGGAGAAGCCTGTGCTAGACCCGGCGGATGCGGCGGCCGGTGATCCGGGTGGGAATGATCCGGATGTAGAGCTCCCTGGCGCCGCCCGCCCACGGCTCGACGCCCGACTCCCGTACCGCCGCCCGCTCCGCCTCGGACTCGACGTGATGCGCCGCGCCCTGCACGAGCACGCTCCAGCCGCCCTGCCCGCCCCGGTCGATGTCGTCGATCTCGAACGCGACCTTGTACTCGGCGTTCGCGATGCCAGTGCGCAGATCCTCGTCCATCGGGCTGTCATGCGCGGTGCGAAACACGATCGTGCCCTCGTACAGGACGTAGTTGACCGGGAACACGGTGAGGCCGTAGCGCCCGGAGTACGCCAACCGCCCGACGCCACCGGGTGAGATCAGCCGCAGGCATTCCGCCTCGTCGAGGGTCTGCGGGCGGCTGCCCGCGCTGCCGGTCGTGCCATCAGACATAGTGGTCCTTGCCGTCGTCGCGTGCGTCAAGACCGGGAAACGCTCCGGATCGGATCATGTCCCGGATCAAGGATGGCTTCCCCGTACCGCTTCAGCCAATCAGACGCCGCAAGCCGATCGGACGGGGGCCACGGGGCGCCCACGAACGCTTCCGGCATGGGCGGGTGTGGGACGTGCCATAGACGAACCCGCCGGCCGGGGTTTACCTGAGCATGAGGTAAACCTTTCCACCGCGCGAGCGTCTATGGACCGTGATGGAGACCCGCCGAGGGTTCCGCCCCGCTGCTCTGGAGCCGGCCGACGAGGACCGGCTGTCGACCGCCGAGGGGGCCAGGCGGCCGGCCGACGAAGTCGTGCCGCCGGTTGACGCGGAGTACGCCAAGCTCTTCGACGACCACTTCTGGGGATTAGTGGCTCTGGCCAGGCTGCTGCGCGCCGACGATCCCGAAGACGTCGTGCAGGAGGCGTTCGTCCGGCTGCATCGCAAGCGGCACACGCTGCGCGACCAGAGTGCGGCGCTGGCCTATCTGCGCCGCACCGTGTGCAACCTGTGCCGCAGCCGGCTGCGGCATCTCGCCATGGCCGCCCGCCGGCACCTCCAGCTCGGCGTGGTCGAGGACGTCGCGTCCGCCGAGCAGCAGGTCGTCCACCGGGAGTCGGTCCGCGAGCTGCTGGCCGCCGTCGCCGAGCTGCCGCCACGCCAGCGGGAGGCGCTGGTGCTGCGCTACTGGCTCGAGCTGAGCGAACGGGAGGCCGCCGACGTTCTCGGCATCGCCGTCGGCACGGTCAAGGCGCACACCTCACGGGCCATCGCCAACCTCAGCAAGAAGCTGGATGCTCCGATCGCCGCGCGGGAGGCCCAGTGAGCGCTGTGCGGGAGGCCGGGTGATGGCCCGAGAGATCGACCTCGAGCAGCGGCTGCGGGTCGCTTTCGGGGCGGAGGCCGCACGCACCGCCCCGCACTCCTGCGCGTGGGCCGAGAACATGCGGCGGTTGCGCGGGACCGGCCGGCGACGGCGGTTTCTCGGCCGCTTTCTGGCCATTCCCGCGACGGCCGCCGCGACCGCGGCCGTGATCATGTTGGCGTTCACCGTGCATCCGGAGCACGGCGGGCGCCGCCAGGGACCCGACCGCCCGGTGGCCGCGGCGCTGCCGGCCGACCTCGATCCGAAGTACCGGCCGGCCGGCACCCCGGTGGCCTCCACGGACGGCCGGCCCATGGCGTGGTGGTTCGCCGGTCGCGGCGCGAACACGCTGCTGTGCTGGCGGCTGGTCACCGGCGGCGGCGACTGCCGCGGCTGGCCGGCGCCGCCACACGGACGGCACGCCGCCTACGTGGGCACGGCCGACCTGGGACCGGCGGCTCGGGGCGGTTCGCTGCGACTGGTCATGACGTACGGGGTGACGGACGGCCGGTCGGGCCCGGTCACCGCGACGCTGCCGAGCGGGACGCGGCACACCGGCGACGCCATCACCGTGCCCGGCCGGCCGTGGCGGATCTGGCGCATCGTCTACGCGCGCGAGATGGGCGACCTCACCCGCGACGCGGAGAGCACGGTGGTGTCGGACGCCCAGGGAGCCCTGCCAGGGAAGCCGGCGCGGCAGGTGTATCCCCTGCTCAGTCCCCGGCCGCTCACCACCGGCGTGCCCGCCTTCAGCTACCGGGCGGCCGGGCAGACCGTCACCATGCATGTCTTCGTGGACGGCACCTGCCTGCAGCTGGGCCACGGCGGCGCACTTCCCGCCGTCCCCGGCCGCGGGAAGTACTTCGGCTCGGTGCGCAGGGTGGACAAGAGCATCGACCACCCGTGGATCTACGGGTTCCTGTCGCCGCGCATGGCAGCGGTGGCGCTCCGCCTCGCCGACGGCCGCACCGTCCCCGCCAGGATCGTCCGGGCCGGCCCGTACCGCGTGTTCGCCGTCGAGCTCGTCGACGAGCGGCCGGGCGACCGCGGCGGGCATGACCTGATCCTGTCGTACGACGCCGCCGGGAAACCGCTGGCGAGCCGGCGGGCCTGACGGGGGCTCCCGGCGGCGTCGTATCCCTGAGCGATGCCGTCCTCCCGGCTGACCGGCATCTCTCCTGGTTCAGGTGGTTCAGGTCGTGAAGGTCAGGCCGCCGGAACCGACGGCGAAGATGGCGCGGCCGTCGCGGACGCCGGTGAAGTGGGCCTCCCCGCGGCCGCTGACCCTGACGCCGCGGGCGGCCGGCGCGGCGACCGGGATCCGCACCTCGGCGCTGACGTTCACCGGGACGTCCACGAACAGCGTGAAATGCGACCCCGACCGGCGCCAGCGCACCGCCACGTCGCCGCGCTGCGTGGGCGCGCTGCCGGCCGCGGCGGCGAGCCCGGACGCGGGCGGGCTGACGAGCACCCGGGCCGCGCCGGGGGCGGTGACCGTCACGCCGAGCAGCGTCCGCACGATGTCGGCGAGCGCGGCCGCGCCCCAGCCGTGGGACAGGCTGTCGCCGGTCTCCGGCGCCTCCCACGACTCCCAGGTGAACGTGCCGCCGGAGGCGAGGATCTTCGCCCAGCCCAGGCTGCCGGCGTCGGTGAGGCGCCGGACGAACTGGTCGGGCCTGGCGGCCAGCGTCGCCATCAGCCAGTGCGCCGTCATCGGGCTCATCCGCATGCCGAGCCCCGCCGCGTAGTCGGTCACGACGGCGCGGGCCTCCGGCGGCGCGACGCCGTAGGCGACCGCGTAGGCGTTGGCGATCTGCGAGGCGTGCGTGCTCTGCGTCCCGTCCGCCTTCAGGCCGTCGATGTAGATGCCGTCGGGGCGGCGCAGCCGGGAGTTGACGGCGTCGGTGAGCGCCCGCGCGTCCGCCTGCGGCCCGGCGACCTCGTCGGCCGGCCGGCCCAGCGCCTGAGCCGCCCGCGCCGTCGCGGCCAGCACGTCGACGGCGAGGATGTTGACCGTGGTACGCGCCGCCGTGTCGGTGTCGTAGCCGTAGCGGTTCGGCCAGTCGATGATGCCGAACAGGTACGGGCCTGAGCCGCCGGCCAGGTTGGTGACCAGCCCGTCGGCCGGGTCGATGTAGGTGCGCACGTAGCCGGCGACCGCCTTCATCACCGGGTAGGCGGCGGCCAGCGTGGCGGCGTCGCCCGACTGCGTGTAGTACTCCCAGACCCAGCCGGGGAACATCTCGGTGTAGTCGGGGATGTCGCGCTTGCCGTCGCCGTTCGGATAGACGGCGTTGAGCCGTCCATCAGGCCAGTACCTGCGTTGCGAGGCGATGAACTCGCCGATCGCCTTGCGGGTCAGCCGGCGCTCGCCGAACCCGGTCATGGTGGCCAGCGACACGTCGACGCTGTCGCCGAGGAACTGGCCCTTCTCCCTGGTCGGCGTGTCGAGGAACTGCTCCTGCGAGTCGTACAGCGCCGAGCGCATCATCAGGTCGAACGCGGCGTCCACGCCCGGGTCGGAGGTGCGCAGCGTCGCGGCGTCCGGCACCTCGGTGTGCTGGACCACCGCGGAGATGTCGTCCGCCGTCACCCCGGGCGCGTCGATCTGGAGGTAGCGGAAGCCCTCGTAGGTGAAGGCCCTGAACGTCTGGTCGCCGTCCCGTTCCGTGTACCGGTACGACAGGTCGGTGTCCTGGTTGTCGTCCGGGGAGTTGGACACCGTGCCGTCGGCACCCCGCAGGTAGCCGGCCGTCATCGGCACGACGCGGCCGGCGGCGCCGTTCCTGAACCGCACGACGGGCACCGCCGGAATGATCACGCCGAAGTCGGCGACCACCGATCCGGACGGCAGCGTCGTGACCTTCACCGGATGGACGGCGCGGTGCGCCAGGTCGGTCTCCTGGGCCCGCAGGTGGGTGAACGGAGCCGCCGGATGGACGCCGACGACCTGCGGGGCCGTCCACGCCGTCGGGGACGACGCCGTGTCATATCCGGGCCTGTCCCAGCCGACCGGGTCGGCGGTTCCGTCGATGTACTCGTCCCAGTCGCGGCCGTCGCCGTTGCGGCGCGGCGCGACCTGCCACGGGCCGCGGGCGACCTGCCAGGTGCCGTCGGTGACCACGACCTGGCGGGTGCCGTCGGCGTGGTCGACGACGACGCGCGCAAGCAGCCCGGGCTGGGCCGCCGGCCGTCCCTGCCCAGGCCCGTAGTAGTGCACGATCGCGCCGACCGCGGCCGTCCGGCCGGCCCGCAGCAGCCGGGTGACGTCGACCGCGCGGTAGTAGCCGTCGTCGGGGTAGTTGAACGCCGGGCCGCCGTCGACGACCTGCCCGTTCAGGTGCAGCTCGTACTGCTGGCTCGCCGCGATGTAGACGCGCGCCCGTACGACCTGGCTGCCGGAGACGGTGAACTCCTTGCGGGCGAGCGTGTAGTCGTCGGGCTCGGCGGTGGTGCGCCGGATCCAGCTCGCCTGCCAGTCGGCGTCGGCCAGGCCGGTGTCGAACGCGGCGGGCCGCGCCCACGGCGAAGCCTTGCCCGCCTTGTCCCAGGTGCGGACGGTCCAGGCGTAGCTCTCGCCGTGCGCCAGCGCCGGGCCGCCGTACGCGACGTACGACTGCTGTGCCGACGCCACCTTCCCGCTGTCCCAGACCGGGCCGGAGCCGGTCCTCCCGGCGCCGCCGGTGGCGGCGCGGAACACCCGGATCTGGTAGGCGCTCTGCGTCTCCCCCGGATCGACGTCACGCGGCCGCCAGCCGAAGGCGGGCGCGCCGGGGACGGCAAGCGGCCGGGTCTGGTCGCCGACGGTCAGGCCAGCCGGCGCCTGCGGCGGGCGCTCAGCGGCCGAGCGCGCCGGCGCGGCGGGGATGATCGCGAGGGCGCACGCGACGGCCGCCACGAGGATCGTGGATCTCCGGGATCGCCGGAGTCGCCGGACCCGGCGGGGTGGGTGGGATCTCATCGGTGTTCGTCCGCCTTTCCTTCTCCTTGTGGAAAGCGCTTGCTCAGCGGGCCGGCGCGGGACACGCGCGTGCGTCAACGGTTTCGCCCCTTACCTGAGGAAGGCCGCGGCGACGCCGGCGTCGACGGGGATGATCAGCCCGGTCGTGTGGGTGAGGTCTCCGCCGGCCAGGACGTAGACGGCGGCCGCGACGTGCTCAGGCAGCACCTCGCGCTTGAGCAGGGTGCGCCGCGCGTAGAACTCGCCGAGCCTCTCCTCCGGCACGCCGTACACCGCCGCCCGCTCGGCGCCCCAGCCGCCGGCGAAGATGCCGGACCCGCGCACCACCGCGTCGGGGTTGACGCCGTTGACCCTGATGCCGTGCTCGCCCAGCTCGGCGGCCAGCAGGCGCACCTGGTGCGCCTGGTCGGCCTTGGCCGCCCCGTACGCCACGTTGTTCGGCCCGGCGAAGACGGCGTTCTTGGAGCAGACGTAGACGATGTCGCCGCCCATGCCCTGCTCGACCATGACGCGGGCGGCCTCGCGCGAGACGAGGAACGACCCGCGCGCCATGACGTCGTGCTGCAGGTCCCAGTCGCCCGCCGTCGTGTCGAGCAGCGACTTGGAGATCGAAAGGCCGGCGTTGTTGACGACGAGATCCACCCCGCCGTACGCCAGCACCGCCGCGTCCAGCGCCGCCACGATCCGCACCTCGTCGGCGACGTCCACGTCCACAGCGACAGCCACGTCCGCCGGCCGGTGCGGCCGCTGCCGGTCGGCGATCTCGGCGGCGACCTTCTCGGCCGCCGCGACGTCGCGGTCGGCGACCACGACGCACGCGCCCTCGGCGGCCAGCCGGCGCGCGGTGGCGGCGCCGATGCCCGAGCCGCCGCCGGTCACCAGGGCCACCCTGGCCGCCAGCGCCCTGGGCGCCGGCCGGCGGCGCAGCTTCGCCTCCTCCAGCGCCCAGTACTCGATGCGGAACTTCTCCGCCTCGTCGATCGGGGCGTACGACGACAGCGCCTCGGCGCCGCGCATCACGTGGATGGCGTTGACGTAGAACTCCCCCGCGACCCGGGCGGTCTGCCGGTCGGCGCCGAAGCTGAACATGCCGACGCCCGGCACCAGCACGATCGCCGGGTCGGCGCCGCGCATCGGCGGCGAGTCGGGGGTCGCGCACCCCCTGTAGTAGGCGGCGTACTCCTCCCGGTAGGCGGCGTGCAGCTCGCGCAGCCTGGCCCGGACGGAGTCGAGCGGTGCGTCCGGCGGCAGGTCCAGCACCATCGGCCTGACCTTCGTCCGCAGGAAGTGGTCGGGGCACGACGTGCCGAGCGCGGCCAGCCGCGGATGCGCGGCGCGGGCGACGAAGTCGAGCACGTCAGGCGCGTCGGTGTAGTGGCCCACCTGCGGCCGGTCGGTGGAGGCCAGCCCGCGCAGCAGGGGGAACAGCGCCCGCGCCCTGGCCCGCCGGACCGCCTCTGCCGGCGTCTCGTGGACGACCGGCCCGAACGGGTCGGGCCTGCCGTGCTCGGCGATGTAGCGCTCGGCGGTACGGATGATCTCCAACGAGTTGGCCTGGCACTCCTCGCTCGTCGCGCCCCAGGCGGTGATGCCGTGGCCGCCGAGGATCACGCCGATGGGCGCGCCGGACGAGGCGTTCGCGATCGCGGCGATGTCGAGGCCGAGCTGGAAGCCGGGCCGCCGCCACGGCACCCAGGCCACCCGGTCGCCGAAGATCCGCCGGGTCAGCTCGGGCCCGTCGGCGGCCGCGGCGATGGCGATCCCGGAGTCGGGATGAAGGTGGTCGACGTGCCGCGCGTCGACCAGGCCGTGCATCGCGGTGTCGATGCTGGGCGCCGCACCTCCCTTGCCGTGCAGGCAGTAGTCGAACGCGGCGACCATCTCGTCCTCGCGCTCCTCGCCCGGGTAGACGTCGACGAGCGCGCGGAGCCGGTCCAGGCGGAGCACGGCGAGGCCGCGTTCGGTGAGCGTGCCCAGGTCGCCGCCCGACCCCTTCACCCACATCAGCTCCACGTCGCGGCCGGTGACCGGGTCGACGACCGCGTCCTTGGCCGACGCGTTGCCGCCCGCGTAGTTGGTGTTGCGGGGGTCGGCGCCGAGCGCGTGCGAGCGGCCGAGCAACCGCTCGACCTCGGGCGGTGTGGCGGTCACGTACTACCCTCCCAGCCTGAAGTCGACGACGCGGACGGCCGACGGCGTCGTTCCCGTGGACGCCTGCTGGTACAGGATCGACAGGACGCCGGACGAGGCGACCCGCGGATAGTCGACGACGACCTCCCCGAAGGCCGAAAGCCCGGCGCCGTCGAACAGCAGGGTCCAGTCGGTCCAGGCGCTGCCCGCGCTCGCCGCGACGATGCGGCCGAACGGCATGACCACGTACGCGTTGTCGGCCGCGTCGAAGACGAGCCGCGACCGGCCCGTGGCGTTCGGCGCGATCGGGATCTCCATCTTGTGCCAGGCCCCCGCGGCGTCCCTGTGGACGTGGAACGTCCGGCCGAACCGCGTGCGCTGCGCCGCGTACGAGCCCGTCACGCACTGCGTGAACCGGCCTGGCACGTAGCTGATGATCACGTGCGGCCGGCCGGCCGAGTCGGCCGCCTGACTCTCCTGGTTCATCAATGCGTGGTCGACGGTGAGCGGGTCGACCACATGGCCGGGCGAGGTGACCGAGACCAGCGTGCCGCCCGTCGTACCGACCACGGTGCCCGCGCCGTTGCGCCACGTCCGCCCGCGGTCGTCGCTGTAGACGTAGCCGGTGTCGTGGTTGGCGAGCCCGCCCTGGTCGCAGAGCACGGCGGTGTTGCCCTCACGCCAGGTGAACGCCGCGTGCAGCCGGCCGTCCCGGCCGTAGGTCAGGCCGTGCAGGTACATGTTGCGGGTCGTGCTCGTCGCCCCGTTGAAGGTGAACGTTCCGGTGGCGCTCGACCACTTGCCGAGCCTGGTCCACATGCCGCCGGCGTACTCGGCCAGCTCGTTGGTCCCGTTGCCCGACCCGCCCGTACGGAAGCTGAACTGCAGCCGGTTCTCCGGGGTCAGCACGAACTGCGGGTAGCTGATGCCGCCGAGGTCGACCCCGCCGAGCGTCCGCTGGACAGGGCCGAACGCGGCGGCCGTCCACGGCTGCGCGGCCGGGTTGGCCGCCAGGCCGGCGACCGACCGGACGTAGGAGATCGTCGTGTTGTGGACGTCCATCGCCGCGTGCAGCCGGCCGTCCTCCGGGGAGACGCCGAGCGAGATCACGTTGTGCGAGTCGTCCGTGCTGAGCTGGTGCGGCAGCCGCAGCGTCTCCCACGGCCCCGCGGGCAGCCGCCGCCTGGCCAGGATCGCCGTGCGGTCCGCGCCGTACCAGCCGGTGTACTGGTGCCCGGCGTACGTCATGATGCCGTTGAGCTGGAACGACTCGTTGTTGACCAGCCCGTCGAACGAGACGAAGTAGATCGCGGCCGGGTCGAGCAACGTGTCGCCGAGCCGGGTCACCGATGGCGCGGGCGCCACGGCCGCCCCTGCGGCGTCGGCCCGGGCGGCGGCCGTACCGCCGGCCAGGGCGGCGCCGCCGAGCACGGCGGTCGCGCCGAGCAGTTCGCGCCGGGAGAGCCCGCGTCGAGGCGGGGTGGCGGGGTCGGGTCTCATGTCTTCTCGTGCTCCTCGAGCTCTCAGGCTCCCCAGCCGGCCTGGGTGCCGCCGACGCGCTCGGCGGCGATCTTTTCGAAGTAGCCGGAGCGGCCGTAGGCGGCCAGCGGGTCCGGGTCGAGACCCATGTCGGCGCGCAGGTCGGCCAGCAGCGGCCGGACGTCGGTGTTGTAGGCGTCCATGAACACGGCGTGCGCGCCGAGCACGTCCCCGGCGTCCTGCGCGCGGCGCAGCGCGGCGGCGTCGACGAGCAGCGCCTTCGCCGTGGCCTCCTGCACGTTCATCACCGAGCGGATCTGGCCGGGGATCTTCGGCTCGATGTTGTGGCACTGGTCCAGCATGAACGCGACGCCGGCATCGGGTCCGTAGCCTCCGGCCTTGATGACCTCGTGCATGATCCGGAACAGCTGGAAGGGATCGGCGGCCCCCACCATCAGGTCGTCGTCGGCGTAGAAGCGGGAGTTGAAGTCGAACCCGCCGAGCTTCCCCTCGCGCAGCAGGAAGGCCACGATGAACTCGATGTTGGTGCCCGGCGCGTGGTGCCCGGTGTCGACCACCACCTGGGCCTTGGGGCCGAGCCTGACGCAGTGCGCGTAGGCCGTGCCCCAGTCCGGCACGTCCATCGTGTAGAAGGCCGGCTCGAACAGCTTGTACTCGAGGAGGAAGCGCTGGCCGTCGCCGAGCCGCTCGTAAACGGCGGCGAGCGCCTCGGCCAGCCGGTCCTGGCGGGCCCGGATGTCGTCCTGCCCCGGATAGTTGGTGCCGTCGGAGAACCACAGCTTGAGCGTGCCGGACCCGGTGAGGTCCATGATGTCGACGCACTCCAGCAGGTGGTCGAGCGCCTTCCCGCGGACGGCCGGGTCGGGGTTGGTGACGCTGCCCAGCATGTAGTCGTCGTCCTGGAAGACGTTGGAGTTGATCGCGCCGATCCGTACGCCCCTGTCACGGGCGTAACCGGCCAGCGCGGCGTAGTCGTCGACGGCGTCCCACGGGATGTGCAGGGCCACGCTCGGCGCCACGCCGGTGAAGCGGTGCACCTGCGCGGCGTCGTCGATCTTCTCCTGCGGGGTGCGCGGCACCCCCCGCTGGGTGAACACCTTGAAGCGGGTGCCGGAGTTTCCGTACGCCCACGAGGGGGTCTCGATCTCCTGCCGCCGCAAGGCCGCCTTGACCTGTGCGATGTCTGTCGTCATGTGGTCCCCGAGTTGGGTCGAGCCGGGCTGCTTTGTCCTCAGAACCGTGTCCTCAGAACCTTGTCCTCAGAAGTTGAAGTCGTCGATGTTGTCCTTGGTGAACACGGTGGGCGGGCCGAGCAACACCTCGCCGTTCTGGCCGACGGCCTTCTCGCCGAGCTTGCCCGCCTTGAACTTCTCGCCCGGCGCGCCGGTGATCTGGCCGGAGGCGATCGCGGCGGCCGCGTACGCGCCGAGGTAGCCGAGATCGGCCGGGTTCCACAGCTCGAACGCGTCGACCGTGCCGTCCTTGACGAACTTCCGCATCTGGTTCGGCGTGCCGAGCCCGGTGAGCTTGACCTTGCCCTTGTACTTCGAGCTCGACAGGTACCGGGCCGCGGCGGCGATGCCCACCGTCGTCGGCGAGATGATGCCCTTGAGGTTCGGGTACGACTTGAGCAGGCCCTGCGTCTCGGTGAAGGACTTCTGGTCGTCGTCGTTGCCGTACGCGACCTTGACGAGCTTCATGCCGGCGTACTGCGGCTTGGTCAGCTCGTCCTTCATGAACTTGATCCAGCTGTTCTGGTTCGTGGCGTTCGGGGTGGCGGACAGGATCGCGATCTCGCCCTTGTCGCCGATCTGCTTGGCGATCTGCTGGACCTCGGTCCGGCCGAGGTCTTCGGCGCTGGCCTGGTTGATGAACAGGTTGCGGGCGTCGGGCGCGGCGTCGGAGTCGTACGTCACGACCTTGATGCCCTGGCCCATGGCCTGCTTCAGCGACGGCGCGACGGCGTTCGGGTCGTTGGCCGAGATGACGATCGCGTCCTGCCGCTGCTGGATGAGCGTGTTGATGTAGGAGACCTGGGAGGAGGCCGCGGCGTCGGACGGCCCGACCTCCTTGCCCGCGCCGCCGAGCTCGGACACCGCGCCGGTGCCGCCCTTGTCGGCGATGGTGAAGTACGGGTTGTTGATCTGCTTGGGCAGGAAGGCGATCTTCAGGCCCTTCTTGATCGGCGCGTTCGGGTTGGCTTTGGCCGAGGACGGCGCCGGGCCGCCCTGCGACTTGACGTCGTTCTTCGTGGTGCCGCCGCAGCCGGCCGCCACCAGGGTCAGCGAGGTGACCGAGGCCACCGCCGCGGCGGAAAAGGAGAAGCCTTTCATGAGGCTGGGGTCCCTTCTGTGTTGATCGTCGTCGGAGGTGGGGTGGGAGTCGCGGCTCGGCCGCGCCGGATGGCCCCGGCGAGGTTGGGCGCCAGGACGGAAATGATCAACAACACCCCGGTGACGAAGTTGAGCACCTCGTTGGACACGTCCGCGAGGATGAGCGCGTTGCGCACGATGCCGAACAGCAGCACTCCGGCGAGCACGCCGGGAAGGGTGCCCCGGCCGCCGAAGATCGAGACTCCGCCGAGCAGCACGGCCGCCACCACGGCCAGCTCGAGACCCGCCCCGTTGTCGGCGCGGGCGCTGGAGAACCTGAGCGTGTAGACGATGCCGGCCAGCGCGGCGAAGACCCCCGAGGCCACGAAGAGCCAGAATTTGATCCGCTTGACCCGCACGCCGGCGAACCGGGCCGCCTCCTCGTTGTAGCCGAGTGCGTAGATGGCCCGGCCCAGCGGGCTGGCGTGCAGCAGCACGCCGACGATCACCGCGAGCGCGGCGACCAGCAGGATCGGGTACGGGATCGGCGTGCCGGGGATCCGGCCCGTCGCCCATCCCGTGTAGCGCGGCGGGAAGTCCGCGACCGCGGTGTCGCCGAGGATCACGTAAGCGAGCCCGCGGTAGAGCGCGAGGGTACCGATCGTCACCGCCAGCGACGGCAGCCCGAGCCGCGTGACCAGCACCCCGTTCAGCGCGCCGCACAGCGCGCCGACGCACAGCGCCACCGGGAAGATCCGCTCGATCGGCCAGCCGGCGTTCCACAGGTAGCCGATCACCGCGCAGCTCAGCCCGAGCGTCGAGGCGATGGACAGGTCGATCTCCGCGGCGATCACGACCAGGGTCAGCGTGATCGCCATGATCGCGATCTCGGTGACGTCGATGAGGATGAACGACAGGTTGGACGTCTCGGCGAACCCGTCCACCAGGGCAGACGCGACCGCCCACGTCCCCACGATCAGCACGAGGAGCGCGCCCTCCCAGGACGCGAGCCGCCGCCGCACCTCTGTCATCCGCTCCGGCACGCTCATCCGGCCCGCACCTCCGCTCTGCGCCGGCGCAGCGTGGCGGTCACCCGCAGCGCGAGCAGCCGGTCGAGGACGATGGCGGCGAGCAGCAGCAGGCCGTTGATGGCGTACTGGGCGAGCGAGTCGACCCGCAGCACGGCCAGCGCGCTGCCGATCGAGCTGAGCAGCAGCGCGCCGAGCGCCGCGCCCCACACCGTGCCGCTGCCGCCGAAGATCGCCACGCCGCCGACCACGACCGCGGCGACGACGTCGAGCTCCTTGCCGGTCGCCACGGTCGCGTCCACCGTGCCGAACCGGGCGGCCCACATCACCCCGGCGAGCCCGGCGATGGCGCCGTTCACGATGAACGCGACGAGGATCCTGCGGGCGACCGGGATGCCGGCCAGCACCGCGGCGTCGGGATGCGAGCCGATCGCGTACAGCTCGCGGCCGCCGCGCAGGTTGGCCAGCACCCAGCCGGCCGCGGCGAGCACCGCGATCGCGACGATGGCCAGCACCGGGATGCCGGCGACGTCGCGGGTGCCCAACGCCAGGAAACCGGACGGCATGTCGGCGGCGTTGACCTGCCGCCCACCGGCGAAGGCGTAGTCGACGCCGCGGAAGACGTACAGCGTGCCGAGCGTGGCGACCAGCGCGGGCACCCGGGCGTAGGCCACCAGCGCTCCGTTGACCGCGCCGCAGACCGCGCCGACCGCGAGGCAGAGCGCCACGACGGCGGCGACGGGCAGGCCGTGGTGGTCGGCCAGCAGCACCCCGCTGCCGAACGCGGTGAGACCGGTGATCGAGCTGACCGACAGATCCACGTTGCGCGTGACGATGACGAGGGCCTGGCCGACCGCGAGCAGCACGGTGATCGAGGCGTTGAGGGCGATGTCGCGCAGGCTCTGCGCCGACAGGAAGCCCGGATTGGCGGCCCCGGTCGCGCCGAACAGCACGGCGATCGCGACCACCAGGCCGAGCTCGCGGAACCGGGTCAGCCGGTCCAGCAGCCGCCGTGCCGGAGGCTTGCCCCCAGCGGGCGGGACCGCGCGCCCAGTAGCGGCGGCCATCACCTGCTCGCTCATGCGACCGCCCGCCCGGCCTGCCCCGTCGCCGCGGCCATGACCTTTTCCTCGGTGGCCTCGCCGCGCGGGATCTCCGCGACCAGGCGGCCCTCGTGCATGACGAGGACGCGGTCGGCCATGCCCAGCACCTCGGGAAGGTCGGATGAGATCATCAGCACCGCGAGCCCGCCGGCGGCCAGCTCGGACAGCAGCCGGTGGACCTCCGCCTTGGTGCCGACGTCGATGCCGCGGGTCGGCTCGTCCACGATCAGCACCGACGGCTCGGTGGCCAGCCACTTGGCGAGGACGACCTTCTGCTGGTTGCCGCCGGACAGGACGCCGACGGCGTCGGCCAGCCTGGCGAACCGCAGCCGCAGCCGCAGCGCCCAGTCGGCCGCCCGGTCGCGCTCGATCCGGCGCGAGATCAGCGGGCCGCGGCGCATGGCGCGCAGTTGGGTGAGCCCGATGTTGCGCTCGATGGACAGCTCCATGACCAGGCCCTGCTGCCGGCGGTCCTCGGGGACCAGCGCGATGCCGGCCGACATCGCCGCGGACGGGCTGGCCGCCGGCAGCGCCCGCCCGCCGACCTCGACGCGGCCGGCGTCCCAGCGGTCCACCCCGAACACGGCCCGCGCCACCTCGCTGCGGCCGGCGCCCACGAGGCCGGCCAGCGCCACGATCTCGCCGCGGCGCACCTCGAAGGACACGTCGGTGAAGACGCCCTCCCTGGTCAGCCGGGACACCTTCAAAGCCACCTCACCGGCCCCGTGGCCATCGGTTGCCTGGCCACGGGTTCCGTGCTCCGGCCGGGGGTACAGCGCGCCCAGCTCGCGGCCGACCATGCGCCGCACCAGGTCGTCGGCGGTCAGCCCGGCGACGTCCTCGGTGGCGATCAGCCGGCCGTCGCGCAGCGTGGTCACCCGCCGGCACAGCTCGAAGATCTCCTCCAGGCGGTGCGAGATGAACAGGATCGCGCAGCCGCGGTCGCGCAGGGTCCGCGTCACCGCGAACAGGCGAGCCACCTCCTGGCCGGTCAGCGCGGCGGTCGGCTCGTCCATCACGAGCACGCGGGCGTTCCTGGACAGCGCCTTGGCGATCTCCACGACCTGCTGGTCGGCGATGGACAGGCCCCGGGCCGGCTGCTGCGGATCCATCGCGACGCCGAGCTGCCGGAACAGCTCGGCGGTCGCGGCGTGCATCGCGCGCCGGTCGATGCGCCCCAGGCGGCCGCGCGGCTGGCGGCCCATGAAGATGTTCTCCGCGACGGAAAGGTCGGGGAACAGCATCGGCTCCTGGTAGATCACCGCCACGCCCGCGCGCTGGGCGTCGGCCGGGCCGTGGAAGGCGACCGGCTCGCCGTCCAGGAGCACCTCGCCGGAGTCCGGCCGGTGCACGCCGGCGAAGGTCTTGACGACGGTGGACTTGCCGGCGCCGTTCTCACCCGCCAGCCCGTGCACCTCGCCCGCGTACAGCTCGAGCGTGACGTCCCGCAAGGCCCGCACGGCGCCGAACGACTTGCTCGCGCCGGCCAGGGCGAGCGTCGGGCGGTCCGTGACCATGCCTACCTCCGGATCGTCGCCGCGGCGCCGACGGGCGGATGCCGCCGGCAGAAAAACGTTTTAAGCCAGCGTTGCGCAGGACGGTAGATGTGACGTGGCACACTCGTCAAGAGCCAATGTGCGGCCGAGCGGTCCGGGTTGACACGTTTTAACCGCCCGGCCAAAGTAAGCCCAGCGCACACCGATCAGGCCAGGGAGCGAGCAATGAGCGACGGCGGCCGGTCAGCGGCGGCCCGCCCGCTCTCGCCTGGCGGCCGGCACGCGGGCGGCCCGGTGGGCATCAAGCAGGTCGCCCAGCTGGCCCGCGTATCCCCCGGCACCGTCTCCAACGTGCTGAACCGTCCCGAGCGGGTGGCCCCGGACACCCGCGCCCGCGTGGAGCAGGCGATCAGAGACCTCGGCTTCGTGCGCAACGGCTCGGCCTCCACATTGCGGGCGGGCCAGGGCCGGACCATCGGTCTGATGGTGCTCGATATCGGCAACCCGTTCTTCGCCGAGGTGGCCCGCGGGGTCGAGGACGAGTGCAGCGGGCGCGGCTACGCCGTCATCCTGTCCAGCTCGGCCGCCTCCCCGGAGCGGGAGGAGCGCAACATGCTGATGCTGGCCGAGCAGCGGGTCCGCGGGGTGCTGATCACGCCGGTGGACGACGCGGGGGGCCGGCTCGACCGGCTGCGCGAGCGCGGGGTGGCCGCCGTCATGCTCGACCACATCGCCACCCAGCCGCACCAGTGCGCGGTGGCCGTGGACGACGTCGCCGGCGCCGACCTGGCGGTCGCTCACCTGCTCGCCCGCGGCGCGGGCACGGTGGCGTACGTCACCGGACCGCTGAGCATCAGGCAGTGCGCCGACCGGCGCGCCGGAGCGCGGCGCGCGCTGGCCGCCGCCGGCCGGCCCGCGGCCGCGCTGCGCGAGGTCGTCGCTCCCACCATGACCCCGCGGGCCGGGCAGCAGGCGGCCGAGCGGCTGCTCGCCGATGGCCAGCCGCCGGACGCCATCTTCTGCGCCAACGACCTGCTCGCCATGGGCGTGCTGCGGGCTCTGCTGCTCGCGGGCGTCGACGTGCCGGGCGACGTCGCGCTCATGGGTTACGACGACATCGAGTTCGCCGCGGCGGCGGCGGTGCCGCTCAGCTCCATCCGGCAGCCGATGTACCAGCTCGGCCGCATCGCCACCGAGATGCTCCTCGACGAGTGCGACAACCCGGCCGGGCACGCGCACCAGCAGGTGATGTTCCAGCCCGAGCTCGTCGTACGGGAGTCCGCCCCATGAGCGGGGCGGCCCAGTGAGCGAGGCGGCCCGGTGAGCGAGGCGGCCACCTTCGCGGCCGTCGATCTCGGCGCCGCGAGCGGGCGGGTCATGACCGCCACCGTGGGCCGCGACCGGCTGGAGCTGGCCGAGGTGCGGCGCTTCCGCAACCGCCCCGTGCGGATCGCCGGCACCCTGCACTGGGACATCCTCGGCCTGTACGGGAACATCCTGGACGGCCTGCGGGACGCCGGGCCGGTCGCCTCCGTCGGAGTCTGCTCCTGGGGGGTCGACTACGGGCTGCTCGACCGCTCGGGCAGGCTGGTCGGCAACCCCGTGCACTATCGCGACGGCCGTACGGACGGCGTCATGGACTCGGTGGTCGCCGACCTGGGCGCCCCGGCGCTCTACGACGTCGCGGGCCTGCAGTTCCTTCCGTTCAACACGATCTACCAGCTCGTCGCCGACGACCGGGCCGCCCGCGCCGCCGAAACGATGCTGCTGGTGCCCGACCTCATCGCGTACTGGTTGACCGGCCGGATCGGCGCCGAGCTGACCAACGCCTCGACCACGGGCCTGCTCGACGTGCGCACCAGGACCTGGGCGTACGGCCTTGCCGACAGGCTCGGCATCCCCCGCCGGCTGCTGCCGCCGCTGCGCGAACCCGGCGACGTCATCGGCGCCGTGCGCCCCGACGTGGCCGCGGATACCGGGTTGCCGTCCGCGACCCCGGTGGTCGCCGTGGCCTCGCACGACACCGCGTCCGCCGTGGCCGCGGTGCCCGCGACGGCGGACGACTTCGCCTACATCTCCTGCGGCACTTGGTCACTGGTCGGCACCGAGCTGCCCGCGCCGGTGCTCAGCGCCGCCTCGAGGGAGGCCAACTTCACCAACGAGGCCGGCATCGACGGCACCGTCCGCCACCTGCGCAACGTCATGGGTTTGTGGCTGCTGCAGGAGTCGCTGCGCGCGTGGGGCTCCCCCGGCCTGCGCGAGCTGCTGCGGGCGGCCGAGGACGTGCCGCCGTTCCGCTCCGTCGTCGACCCCGACTCACCCGAGTTCCTCCCGCCCGGCGACATGCCCGCCAGGATCGCCGCCTGCTGCGCGGCCACGGGGCAGCCCATCCCCCGCACCCGCCCGGAGTTCGTCCGCTGCATCATGGACAGCCTGGCGCTCGGCCACCGCGCCGCCGTGCGCGCCGCCGCCGCGCTGTCCGGCCGCGACCTCCGCGCCGTGCACCTGGTCGGCGGCGGCGCCCTCAATGATCTCTTGTGCCGCCTCACCGCCGACGCCTGCGGACTGCCCGTCATCGCCGGCCCGGTCGAGGCCACCGCCATCGGCAACATCCTGGTGCAGGCCCGCGCGTACGGCCTCGTCGCCGACCTGCCCGCGATGCGCGCCCTGGTCGCCGACACCCAACCGCTGCGCCGCTACGACCCCACCGGCGACGAGGCCGCCTGGACCACCGCCGCCGCCCGCATCGGCCTCCCTTAAACGACCGGGCCGGATTGGACGAGCTACTCCGCACGCGTGACGGAGACATCTGCCCGGCGTGATGTGGTTGGATCCGGTGCTCAACAGGCCGGTCACGGGCGGCGGCGGCATGGGCGACGGACACTATCTTGCGCCGGACATCGGCGGTCTGCCGTTCGTGAATCGGACATTCTTGGCCGAGGACCCGTACCTCGCCGACGACGGTCGGCTGGAGGCCAACATGGTCGGCGCGCGCGGCTGTCCGTACGACTGCTCGTTTTGCGGCGCGGCCGTGTCGGCCAACCCGGACATCACGATCCGCACGCGCACGCCGGGAGACATCATCGAGGAGATGACCGAGCTGCACACCCGCTACGGCGTGACGGCGTTCCGCTTCGTGGATGACCTGTTCCTCGGCTACGAGCGCTTCATCCGCACGTGCATGGCAGAGTTCACAGCCGCGGAGATCGGAGCGTGCTTCGTATGGGACGCCACGGGGCGCATCAACATCCTGCACCGCATGAACAACGACATGTTGGGGTTACTGAAGGCCGCCGGCTGCCAAGAGGTCGCGCTCGGCATCGAGTCCGGCAGCGAACGCTTGCTGACGTACATGGGCAAGCGCATCACGCCCGATATGACACGCTCGGTCGTGCGGCGACTCACCGAGCGCGGCATCTCGGTCAAGGGTTACTTCATCCTCGGTTTCCCGACCGAGACCCGCGACGAGCTGAACGTCACGGTGCGGCATGTGCACGAGCTGTGGGACATCGCGGATGGACAGCCCGGGCGGTTCCGCGCCAGCGTCTTCGAGTTCCGACCGTACCCCGGCACGCCGGAGTGGCACCGGCTCATCGGCAGCGGCAAGTACAGCCGGCAACAGCTCCTCGACTACACGGCCGTGGACCTCACGGCAGGCGGCCTGGACGAGGCCATGCGCGGCCGGGACGAGTTCAACTTCTCGGTCGGCATCCAGTTCGGCGAGGCCACCGTGGCCGAGGTACGCGCCCGCCTCACCGAACTGTCCCGCGAGCAGTACCGGCGCTCGGCGGCGGTGGTGCGGTCAGGCTGACGCCAGTGCGGCGCGCACCAGAGAGTCGTACGTCTCATCGGTGCGCTCGGCCTCGATGTCCAGGGATGCGACGAACGCAGCCAGCTCGGCTTGCACCGCCTCCCCGGGCACGTCGTCGGGCACCATACGTTCCAGCTCCAGGAATGTCCCGAGG
The DNA here is from genome assembly GCA_036378315.1 of Streptosporangiaceae bacterium. Lineage (GTDB taxonomy): Bacteria > Actinomycetota > Actinomycetes > Streptosporangiales > Streptosporangiaceae > CALAED01. Next base: position 28,965 of record DASUWU010000180.1, read on the forward strand.
CCGGCCACCTCGTCCACGCACAGCGAGAGGTCGGGCAGCTCTGCGGTACGGCGGACCTTGGCGATACGAACGGTCGGCCGGAAGCCCATCGCCAAGATGGCGCGGTGCATCTGCTCGCGGTCCGCCACGGCCGTCTCGTACTCCTCGCACGACAGCGCGTTTTGGGTCGGGCGCTTGAGGGTGAAGGTGTGCCGCCCGGCAATGGTGCGGAGGCGTACGAACGAGACGCCGAGCTTACTGTCACCGTAGGACCAACCCTCGGGGGCGTACGCCTGGTCATCCTGGTGGACTGGCGCGCCCAGCTCGATCCCGCGTGCTTTGAGTACTACGAGCAGTGTCTCCGCGTCCTTGAGGTGATATTTGACCTCAACCTCACGCACTGGTCCTCCGTCGCTGTTGAAGAGCCGACCGGTCAGCGTCGCTCAAGCGGGGCCAAGAAACCAGCCGACACTCCGCAGAGGGTGCGGACCGCACGGACGCCCAGGTTGTGTTGGCCGGACCGGACCGATCTGCGGGGGACCGTCAGCGGGGGCGGACGAGGCCGGTCTCGTAGGCGACGATGACGAGTTGGGCGCGGTCGCGGGCGTCGAGCTTCATCAGCAGGCGGCTGACGTGGGTCTTCGCCGTGGCGTGGCTGACGTGGAGACGCTCGGCAATCTCGGCGTTGGACAGGCCGCGGGCGATGAGGGTCAGCACCTCGCGTTCCCGGTCGGTGACGTCGGCCAGCGAGGCGGCGGGCCGTACGGCCGGCTCCGGGCGGCTGGCGAACTCGGCGATGAGCCGGCGGGTGATCGCCGGGTCGAGCAGCGCGTCGCCAGCGGTGACGGGCCGCCGCCGTAGGCGCGCTGGCATTTGCCACCGGGACGGTGACCGCGCTCCTCGCGTTCGTCGGCGCGCGGCCCGTGCTCGCGAGCGGGCAGGTCGACGTGGCGATCTCGACGCCGGGCGTGCCGCGCGGGTTTGCTCGCGGCCGGGCTGTTCCTGGGCTTCGTGGCGCTGATCGGACTCGGCGTCGGCATGATCGCGCGACATTCCGCCGGTGCCGTCGCCGTGCTGTTCGGGCTCCTCTTCATCGCCCCGCTCGTGGTGGACGCACTGCCGACGCCGTGGGATCGCAGGATCGAGCCGTACCTGAGCTCACAGCTCGGCGCGGAGATGAGCGCCCTCAGGCACGAGACGCTGTCGCCCGCCGCCGCGTGGGCCGCGGCCGCCGCCCGCGCCGGACTCACCTGAGGCGCACTGGCCACGGCGCCGCCCGGCCGGGGTCAGGCGTGGCCCTGGCCGTGCGCGTGGCCGTAGATCTCGCCGCCCAGCTTGGCGCGCAGTTGGGTCAGCACCTGCGGGCTGGCGCCGACCGCCCAGCGGTTGCCGATGAGCACCTCCCCGTAGTCCTTCGCCTGTTCCAGCCATGCCTGCTGGCCCTGCGCGGTGGCGAAGGTGGTCAGGAAGAAGCGGCCGGACGCGGTGGTGCAGTAGCCCTGCCGCAGCTCGGCCGCATTGGTCTGGACCTTGGGGTGGCAGCCCGCCTTCGCGCCGAGCTGCTCGAGGGTGAGCGGCGGGCCGGCGACTACAGCGGAATGTCCTGAATGGTCCGCCGACGCCGATCCGTGCGGGGACTGGGACGCGATGGCGACGCAGCGTACGGCCAGAGCCGTCACGCCGAACACGAGCACGAAGATCGCGACTACGCGGGGAACCGTGATCGCCGATGAGACGGGCGACCGCACGGGCTGTTGTATTTCGTTCATCAAGGGACGGATACGCGCGGCCGGCCGCTTCGGTTCGACAGGGGCCGGCGATGGTCGCCGGGGGGAACGGCGATGCGCGGCGGCCTCCTGGGAGGCCGCCGCGCCGCGCGATCGGGTCCGATCGGGTCCGATCCGGCGGATCAGGCCGATCAGGCCGGGGTCAGGCGTGCGTCGAGGCGTCGCACGCCATCACCGATCACTGGACCGGCGGGAACGCGTTCGCCATGAGCTGCCGGAACTGCGCGTCGAACCAGTGGCCGGACAGCGGGGCGTTCGGCAGCGCACCGGACATGTGGTTGCCGTTGCGCACGTTGCCGCCGTAGTTCGGGTCGCACATCTGGTCGAAGCCCTTGCCCTCGTCGTTCGGGATCGACGTGCTCGAGCCGTCCGACTCGCCCGGGGGCTTGACCCACACGTACGCGTCGACCCCGGCTTCCGGGGAAGCGGCCGGCCGCTCGCCGAGCCCAGCGCCGGACTGGTTGCACCAGTTGCCGAGGTGGAACCGGCGGTCGACGCGCGACTGGTTCATGTAGGTGTTCGGATCGGTCGACGTGCTGGTCCCCGTCGGTCGGTTCGGCCCGCCCCAGCCGTTGCGGGAGGTGTCGATGATCATGCTGACGTTGTGGCCCACCGCCGAGGACAGCACCGGCTGGTACGCGCGGACGTAGGACACCTCGTCGATGTAGCGGTTCCAGTCGATCCAGCCGCCGGAGACCTCGCGGATCGGCTGGCCGCCCACGACGTCGTTGACGCTGAAGAACGGCTCGTGCAGCGGCCCGTAGTTGGCCACGTTCGAGGCGAAGCCGAACAGGTCGTCCGGGGTGGCCGGACTCGTCCGCACCACCTGGCCCATCAGGTTGGCGAACGGCTGGAAGTTGTCGTCCCAGCCGAGCCACCCGTGGTGGCCGATGTCGACGTAGTTGTACACGTTGGGGATCGCGCCCAGCGTGCCCAGCGCGTACGCGACGCCGTTGACGTAGTCGCCGCTCTGCAGCGCCTGGTCACAGCTGGTCCCGGCGGCGGTCGGCCGGCCGTTGGTGTTCGTGACCAGGTTCGGCAGCGAGTCGATCTCGACGATGTTCACGATCCGCAGGTTGGCGTACTTGGAGTCGCTGAGGATGCCGGCGATCGGGTCGATGAACTCGCTCTTGTACCGGTTGAGCTCGCCGAGCTTCAGCTCGCCGTTGGAGGCGAGCGCGGAGCAGTCGCGTCCTGGCAGGTCGTAGGTGACCATCTGGAACAGGTTGGCGCCCTGGGCCACGGCGGCATCGAGGTGGGCGCGCAGCCCCATGGCTCCATTGGCGCCCTGGATCGCCGCGATCCGGTCCATCCAGACGAACGTCGGCTGGTTGGCGACGGCGGCGCCGCCGGACGCCGTGGCGTTGGCCGCCCATTCCTGATTCACGTACGCCTTGGCGCCCGCGAACGGGTTGGCGACCCGCGCCGCGCTGGCCGGGCCGGCGACGCCGACCACGGCCAACCCGGTGACGAGCGTGCCGGCCGAGACCACCGCCAATGTGCGGCGAGAACGCGTCCACTTGGCACGCAACGGGTCCAATCCGGGGCGGATCCGCCTCGGGGATACGGCGCTGGGCACGAACGCCGTAAGGCCGCGGCGTAGGCGCGCTCCGACTGTTTCGCGCCGAGGGTGGGACATCATGCGGGGTTTCCTCCTCGGGGGTTTCTACCGGCGTCGGCCGGCACCTGCCGGTGCATACGGAGACCGGCGGCCGGATCCCTCGAAATCCGCAGCGCGTGCCAATCGTGGTGCGCTTTCAACCGGCTCCATTGCATCGAAATCGACCGTCGCATGCGAGTGCGGTGGAGGCCAACAGCGGCCAGCGCGGCTAAAGATCATCGCAGTTCAGAGGGGGTGGTTGGAATGAAAAGAGGCAACTTGGCCTTCCATGGCACCCGCGGCGGAGGGGCCGGCAGCGGCGGCCGATGCGGCGATCTCTGGCCTTCTTTGCGGCGAACCCCAGGTCGTTTCCCGCCCATCTGGGATAGCGCCTTTCCAGAAATCCGGCAATAGCGGTATCCCGACACTCGATATCGGCGCCGGGCAGGACTGTGCAGCGGCCGATAAGTGCAGGTGGAGACCGCTTTCCATGAATAACCAGAGAGGTTTAAAATCTGCTGTAAACTCGCCTGGACGAAGTTTAAGATTCAATTAATGATTGACTTCGGGCCAGGCCGGCCTTCGACCTCGGGTAAGGGGACTGACCTGCGATGACCAAGGAGTCGCGCAAGAAGACGAGGATTCCCAGCGACGACTCTGACTCGACGGGTTATCATACGTTTTCCGAAACTTTCATGAAACGAGGCGGGGGTAAGGCGATGGCTGCTCCGGAGTGGGCGCCGCCCGGCGTCGACATCAGCAGGCCGAGCGTCGCCCGGGTCTACGACTGCTATCTCGGTGGCAAGGACAACTTCGCCGTCGACCGCGAGGTCGTCGCGCAGACCAAGGAGATCTTCCCGCCGGACTGGGACGCCGCCCGCGGCGGCCTCGACAACCGGGCCTTCCTGCGCCGCGTGGTCCGCTATCTGGTGGTCGAGGCCGGCATCCGCCAGTTCATCGACTTCGGATCCGGGCTGCCCAGCCAGGGCAACGTGCACGAGATCGCCCAGGACATCGCCCCCCAGGCACGCGTCGTGTACGTGGACAACGACCCCATCGTCCTGGTGCACGCCCGGGCGCTGCTGGGCAACACGGAGACCACCCGGGTCATCACGGCCGATCTGCGCCGGCCGGTCGACATCCTCACCCATCCGGCGGTCCGCGACTTCGTCGACCTGTCCCGGCCACTCGGGCTGCTGCTGTTCGCCATCCTCCACCACATCAACGACGCGGACGACCCGGGCGACATCGCCGCGCGGCTGCGCTCGATGATGACGCCCGGCAGCTACCTCGCCATCTCGCACTTCTGCAATCCGGGCGCCGCGTACCCCGAGGACGCCGCGCGCGCCGACATGTGCGAAAAGATCTTCAACGAGAAGCTGGGCACCGGCCGGTGGCGGACCTCCGACGAGATCAGCTCCTACTTCGGCGACCTCACCATGATCGAGCCCGGGCTCGTCCCGCTGCCCGAATGGCGGCCGGAGCTCGGCGACGACCTCACGGTCCACCCCACGTACCGGCTGTTCCTCGGCGGCGTCGCCAGAAAGGGCTAGGTTCCTCCCATACGACGGGCACGCCCGAAAGGCCGAGAAGCGGGAGGAAACAGCCGTGCGGTTCGCCATCAAGACCAGGCCCGAGCACACGACGTGGGAGGAGCTGCGCGACGTTTGGGTCGCCGCCGACGAGATCGAGCTGTTCGAGTCGGCGTGGAACTGGGACCACTTCTACCCGCTGACGGGCGACCTCACCGGCCCCAACCTCGAGGGCTGGACGATGCTCGCCGCCATGGCGCAGGCGACCCGGCGCATCAGGATCGGCTGCCAGGTCACCGGCATGATCTACCGGCATCCGGCGGTGCTCGCCAACATGGCGGCCACCGTCGACATCATCTCAGGCGGCCGGCTCGAGCTCGGGCTCGGCGCCGGCTGGAACCAGCACGAATGCGACGCGTACGGCATCGAGCTGCCGCCGCTGCGCGAGCGTTTCGACCGGTTCGACGAGGGCGTCGAGACGATCGTCTCGCTGTTGAGCCGGACGACCACCACGTTCAACGGGCGGTACGTACGGCTCACCGACGCCCGCTGCGAGCCGAAGCCGGTCCAGCGGCCGCATCCGCCGGTCGCCATCGGCGGCCGGGGGCCGAAGCGCACGCTCCGTACGGCGGCGCGCTGGGCGCAGCACTGGAACGCGATCACCGAATCCCCCGAGCAGTGGCGGGCGACGAAGGAGATCCTGCTCGAGCACTGCGCCGCCATCGGCCGCGACCCCAAGGAGATCACCTGCTCGGCCAACGTCCGCGTCGAGTCGGTCGACGGCCTCGAGCGGTTGGCGGAGGCCGTGGCCGGATACGGCTCCGCGGGCGCCGATCTGGTCATCATCAACCTCCCGCACCGGGCCAAGCCCGATATCCTCGGCTCACTGGTGGACGTTCTCGCACCGCTCAGCTGACGTTCGGCCCGCGTCGCCGAACCGGCCGCCGCCATTCATCCGTATCCAACGGGGGACACGGGAGGACCTGCGTGGTTGACGAGGAGTGGACGCCTGCGGGCATCGATCCCACCAAACCGAACATCGGCAGGGTGTACGACTACCTGATCGGCGGCAAGGACAACTTCGCCATCGACCGCGAGGTCGGCGACGAGATCCTGCGGCTGGTGCCGGATGCCAGGGAGTCGGGCAAGGCCAACCGGGCGTTCCTGCGCCGGGCGGTGCGGTACATGGTCAACGAGGCGGGGATCGACCAGTTCCTCGACATCGGCTCCGGCCTGCCCACGCAGGGCAACGTCCACGAGATCGCCCAGGAGCTCAATCCGCGGGCGAAGGTCGTCTACGTCGACAATGACCCGGTCGTCCTCGTGCACACCAGGGCGCTGCTCGAGAACCGCGACACGACCACGGTCATCATGGGCGACCTGCGCCGACCCGACGAGATCGTCGGCAGCCCGGTCGCCCGCGACTTCCTCGACTTCGACCGGCCGATCGGCATGTTGATGATCTCCATCCTGCATCACATCAACGATGACGAGGACCCGGTCGCCATCACCGCCACGCTGCGCGGCGCGCTGGCGCCCGGCAGCCATATGGCGATCACCCACTTCCACAACCCGGGCCCGGAGCGGCCAGAGGACGCGGCCATCGCGCTCGCCAGCGAGAAGCAGTTCAACGAGAAGTTCGGCACCGGCCGGTTCCGCACCCGCGAAGAGATCCGTGCCTATTTCGGGGACTGGGATCTCGTCGACCCCGGCCTCGTCCCGATGCCGGCGTGGCGCCCGGACGTGGCCGGCCGCCGGACGTTGAGCGGGGTGTTCCACCGCACCCTCGGCGGCGTCGCCAGGAAGCCGTAGCGCGGCCGCCCGGCGGCGCCCGGTTAACCCCCGTGACGCGGGTAGTGCGCAGGCTATGCGTATCGCGGTGCTGGACGTGGGGTCCAATTCTGCTCATCTGAAGATCGTCGACCTGGTGGCGGGCGAGCCGCCGCTTCCCGTGCGCACGATCAAACGGCCGACGCGGCTGGCGGAGGCGATCGACCGGCAGGGCGCCATCGGCATCGAGGCGATCGACCGGCTGGCGGAGGTCATCGCCGAGGCGGCGGCGACGGCGGACGCGCACCAGGTGGACAAGCTGGTCGCGTTCGCCACCTCCGCGGTGCGGGACGCCGCCAACCGGGACGAGATCGTCGCCCGGATCCGCGCCGCCTCAGGGGTGGATCTCGGCTTCATCTCCGGGGCTGACGAGGCCCGCCTCACCTTCCTCGCCGCGCGCCGCTGGCACGGCTGGTCGGCCGGGCAGATGCTGCTGCTCGATATCGGCGGCGGCTCGCTCGAGATCGCCGCCGGCGACGGCTCGGAGCCGCGGGTGGCGCTGTCGGCGCCGCTCGGCGCCGGCCGGCTGACCCGCGAACACCTGCCGGGCGACCCGCCGCGCGGCAAGCACGTGCGGCGGCTGCGCGGGTACGTCAGCGAGACGCTCGATGAGATCGCGGGCGACCTGGGCGACCAGCCGAGCCCCGTACGGGCCGTCGGCACGTCGAAGACGTTCGCCCAGCTCGCCAGGATGACCGGCGCGCCGAAGGCCAAGGCGGGCGTCTACGCCCTCCGGCGGCTGGAACGCGCGCGGCTGCACGACTGGATCCCCCGGCTGGCGAGCATGGACGCCGCCCGGCGCGCCAAGCTGCGCGGGGTGTCCAAGCCGCGGGCCAGGCAGATCCTCGCCGGGGCGATCGTCGCCGAGGCGGCCATGCGCGCGCTCGGCCTGGAGCACCTGGACATCTGCCCGTGGGCGCTGCGCGAGGGCATCTTGCTCTGCGAGCTGGACGCGCTCGGCGGCTCCTCGCTGACCTGCGATGTCATCGTCCACTCCGGCGGACCCCGGGCGGGCAGAGTGCGCCTGCACACGGTGGCCGACGTCGGAACCTGACCAGGCAGCGCCCCTCGCCGCCTCGCCGCCTCGCCGCTATGGACGTTTGCGGCCGACGCCGGCGAAGACGAACGAGGTGACCGAGTCGGCCGGCCGGCCGGTCGCCTCCGGACGCCAGTCGGGCGCGTAGACCAGGCCGGGATCCACCAGGTCGAACCCGTCGAAGAGGCGCAGCACCTCGTCCCGGCCGCGCGGCACCATCGGGGCTGTGCTCTCGTCGTAGATCGCGGTGACCGGGGCCACCGCCTGCGGCCGCGGATCGGCGGTGACATGGCAGATGGCGACGTAGCCGCCCGGGACCATGGCGTCCCGGAATCGGGCGACGATCCGGTACGGATCCTCGGCGTCGGTGATGAAGTGCAGGATGCCGACCATCAGCACGGCCACCGGCTGGGCGAAGTCGATCAAGGCGTGCAGCTCGTGGTGCTCGAGGATCTTTTCCGGCTCGCGGATGTCGGCCTCGACGATGGCGGTCGAGTCGACCGTGCGCAGCAGCGCGTGGCCGTGCACGACGACCACCGGGTCGTAGTCGACGTACACCACCTTGGCGTCGGGCACGATCTCGTGCGCCACCTCGTGGACGTTGGCCTGGGTGGGCAGTCCGGTGCCGAGGTCGATGAACTGGCGGATGCCGGATTCGGCCAGGAAGCGCACGGCGCGGCGCAGGAAATCGCGGTTGGCCCGCGCCGCCGCCTGCGCCTCGGGAACGATCTCGCTGATCCTGTCGGCGGCGGCGCGGTCGGCGGCGAAGTTGTCCTTGCCGCCCAACCAGTAGTCGTAGATCCGGGCGACGTTCGGGGTGTTGGCATCGATGCCGCGGGGCCTGAGCATGACGGTCACTGCGTGCCCTCGAACCGTCCGCGCGCCTCAGGCGTCGTCGCCGAGACCATCGTTCCCGTCGTCGCGGCGCTCCCCGGCCGCTCCCGCATCACCATGACACCACCACAACACTTGTGCACCATTCCTGTCATCCATTGTCGGCGCAATGATCGCCGAAAGGAAGGGCGGCCCCTCGTCGGGCCTTGGCATCCGTGCAGGTGGTGCGGATGGTCACGCCACGGGAACGGCCGGTTGCTTGGTGTGGGCGCGCAGGCCGGCGGCGAGGCGGTGCAGGAAGAGCTCTTTGGCGGGGTACAGGAAATAGTGCCCGCCCGGGATCTCGTGCCAGCGGAAGGCGTCCGAGGTGCACACGCTCCATGCTCGCACCGACTGGCTGCTGACGCCGGCGTCGTCGCGGCCGCGGAACGCGGTGACGGGACAGCTCACCTGCTGGCCGGGGACGCACCGGTAATTGTCGGCGACCCGGAAGTCGGCACGCAGCACACGAATGGCGAATTCCATGACGGAGTCGATGTCGAGCAGGCCGCCCGACGAGCCGCCGTCCGGCCTGCGCAACAGTTCCCTGAACCGTTCCTCCGGCATTTCCGAGACTGGATCGACCGGGCGCGGCCAGACCGGGGCGCGCATCGCGGCCACGAAGAGATGCCGTGGCGAAACGCCATGGTCCCGCTCCAGTCGATAAGCCATTTCGAAGCCGAGCAACGCACCGTAGTCGTAGCCCAAAATGGCGCAGGGAAGGTCGTTCTTCCGCAGCACCTGGTCGAGCAGATCGGTCATGACAGGCTCCAGCTCGCCGACCGGCTCCTCGCTGTTCCTGCGGCCGTGGCCGGGCAGCTCCAGCGGACAGACATCGACGAATCTGGGCAGGTGGCGGTGCCAGCCGCGGAAGATGCGCGCCGACCCGGCGGCGTACGGCAGGCAGAAAAGCCGCAATGCCTTCTGGTGCGCCGCCGGGGTCGGGACCGCGCCGGCGGAGACAATCTTGACTGGCATGCCGATCCCCCTAAAAAGGCAACAGCCGCCCGGCCGGCGTGCGCAGGTCAAGGGCTGGTTCGGTGCGCTGCTTCTGCCGTTTCTTCGGTATCCGGATCTGGCCCATGCCGTGCTCCTTCGCTGCGCCGCGGCGCCGCGTGCCGCGGCGGATCTCGATAGGAGTACGATAAGTACATATCGGGAAATCCTGGAAGGTCACCGATCGAACGGCCCGGTACCGCGATCAAAAGGAACAACCCGCCTCATACTTTCGATTTCGGGCTCGCCCTCGGGCTCGTCCTCCGGCTCGGCTTCGGCCAGCCGCTCCCTGGACAGCGCCACCGATCGGGCGGCGGCGCCGGCGGAGTCGCCGGCGCCCACCATAAGACCGACGAGCTGAGCCTCGAAGCACCGATCGGCGGGGTTCGGCTCGATCAGGTACCCGCCGAGCTCGAGGCTCACGAGCCCGTGGATCGCGATCCACATCTGGTGGGCGACCAGCTCCGGGTCCCCCTGCCTGAACCGGCCGGCCGCCATGCAGCGGGAGGCACAGTCCACCACCGTGGCCAACGTGTACCGCCCGCACTGACGGTCCTCCTCGGTCAGCGAGAACCCGGCCAGCGTGGAACCACCGAACATGATCGCGTACAGGTGAAGGTTGGCCGCGGCGTTGCGCCGGTACGCCCGGCCCATCAGCGCCAGGTCGGCGACCGGATCGTCGGTGCGCTCGACCCCGATGAGACTGCGCTGCAGGCGGGCGAAGCCCTCGTGTACGATCTCGCGCACCAGCCCGCTCATGCCGCCGAAGTGGGTGTAGACGGCCATCGTCGAGCTACCGGCCGCGGCCGCGATGGTGCGGGTGGACAGTGCCTTCGGACCTTCAGTGACGAGCAGCCTGGCCGCGATGTCGACCAGCGTCGGCCGGATCGCCGGGTCCGATCGCCGAGGGCTCACCTACCACATCGTCACATTTCCCCGCATATGGGACATCTCCCGCCGTGCGACGTTCGCAGTCAGGCCCGCCTAGGCCGCCGACTCCGCGGCGACGCGCCGGGCGGCGCGGGCCGCGGCCGAGCGCACAGCGGCCTCCGCCGCCACCACCACGTCGCGGTCGAGCCCGACTCCCCAGGTCGGCTCGGGCGCCCCTGGCACCCGGCATTCGGCGTAGACCGCGAAGGTGTCCGCCGCCCATTCGGCGACCGCGGTTCCCGGCGTGGCCGGCTCCCCGTCGGACCCGTCCGTGGACACGACGCGCGCGTCGACGTTTCGCGCCAGCAGCGCCGCCTCGATCTTCGCGGCCCGGTCCGCCGCGGCCCGGTCGCTGTCCGTACGCGTACGGCGATCCACGAACAGCGAAGCCGAAACGATGAGCGTGGCGACTTCCTCCGGCCATTCCGCCGGCCGCTCCCCCGGCTGTTCGTCCCTGAGGTACTCCCCCGCGAAGATGCGCCACATCAACGCCGGCCTGACCTCACCGCCGAGCGCCTCCGAGTGCACCTGTACCACCTTCGCGAAATCCGCCTTCAGCCCGTACGGCAGGGTGAGCCCGTGCCAGGTGCGCATCACGTACGCCACGCCGCCCTTGCCCGACTGACTGTTCACCCGGACGATCGCCTCGTACGTGCGGCCGATGTCGCGGGGGTCGATCGGCAGGTACGGCACCTCCCACCGCTCGGCGGACGGGGACATACCGGATCGCGCGGCCGTCCTGGCGAGCGACTCGAACCCCTTATTGATCGCGTCTTGGTGCGATCCGGCGAACGCCGTGTAGACGAGATCGCCTCCGTACGGGTGGCGCGGATGCACAGGGATCTTGGTGCAGAACTCGACCGTGCTCCGGATCTTGTTCAGGTCGGAGAAGTCGATCTCCGGGTCGATGCCCTGGCTGAACAGGTTCATGCCCAGCGTGACCAGGCAGACGTTGCCGGTTCGCTCGCCGTTGCCGAACAGGCAGCCCTCCACCCGGTCCGCGCCGGCCGCCACGGCCAACTCGGCGGTGGCCACCGCGGTGCCGCGGTCGTTGTGCGGATGCACCGACAGGCAGATGTGCTCGCGCCTGGACAGGTGGCGATGCATCCATTCGATCTGGTCGGCGAACATGTGCGGGCCTGAGCGCTCCACCGTGGACGGGAAGTTCAGGACCGACTCCCGGCCCGGCTCCGGCTGCCAGACGTCCATGACCGCCTCGCACACCTCGAGCGCGAACTCCGGCTCGGTCTCGTTGAAGATCTCCGGCGTGTACTCGTAGCCGAGGTCGCAGTCACCGAGGTGCGCCTCGGCGTACTTGAGCATCCAGCGGGTGCCCTTGACGGCGAGATCCTTGCACTCCGCCCTGTCGATGCCGAATACCAGCCTGCGGAACAGCGGCGCCGTCGCGTTATAGATGCAGACCGTGGCCCGGCGTGCCCCCGTCAGGCTCTCGACCGTTCGTTCGATCAGCTCGTCCCGCGCCGGCACGCCGACCGTGATCCGGACGTCGTCCGGGATCCGGTCATCCTCGATCAGCAGCCGGACGAAGTCGTAGTCGTCCTGGCTGGCGGCCGGAAAGCCGATCTCGATCTCCTTGTAGCCCATGCCGGTCAGCAGCTCGAACATCATGAGCTTGTGGCTTGGACTCATCGGTTCGGCCAGCGCCTGGTTGCCGTCCCGCAGGTCGGTGGAAAGCCAACGCGGGGCGCGGGTGACCACCCTGTCCGGCCAGGTACGGTCCGGAAGATCGATGCGATGGAATGGACTGTAGCGCCGGTAGGAATCCATGTTCGTCCCCTCCTTACGCCCGGATCGCCCCTCCGGCGATCCGGTTACGAGCCGGCAGCTCGCAACTGTGGAACCCCGCGCTGGTCGTCCATCGGGAAGTAGCCCACCCTCAGCACCTCCTGATGGAGGCGCTGAAGCGTCGGCGCGGGTTCCAGCCCCAGCTCCTCGTTCAAGGTGCAGCGAAGGTTGTGGTACGCCTGGAGCGCCTCGTGCCGCCGGCCGGCCCGGCTCAACGCGCAGATCAGCTGCTCGCTGAACCATTCGTTGAGCGGGTGCGCCGCCACGAGGCACCTCAACTCGCCGATCAGCTCACGATGCAGCCCGACCTGCAGGTCGGCGCGGATCCGGAGTTCGAGGACGTGCAGGCGTTGCTCTTCGAGCGGGATGATGCGGTCGCGCAGGACACGGCCCTGGGGTACGCCGGCGAGCGCGGGGCCTGTCCACAGGTCGAGCGCCCGGCGCAGCACCGTGCGCGCCTCGTCGTGGCGGCCCTGGTCGAGCTGCGCGCGGCCGTGCGCGGCGAGCCGCCTGAAGACGTTCGCGTCGACCTGTTCGGGGTCCAGCCGCAGCACGTAGCCCGCGGTCTCGGTGACCAGGAGCTCCGAGCCGGGCTCGTCGAGCCCCTCCTGAGCGAAGATCTTGCGGAGTTGGTAGATGTACGTCTGGACGGTGGAGACCGCGCTCTTGGGCGGCCGGTGGTCCCAGAGCTCGTCGATCAGGAGCTCGAGGTGGACGAGCCGGCCCGCCGACAGCGCGAGGAGGGCAAGCAGTTGCCGCAGCTTCGGCGCGGTGATCGCACAGGTGCGGTCGCCGCGGCGGACCTCGAACCCGCCGAGAACCCTGAACTCGGTCATGTTTCTTATCACCTCGCGACAGGACACGGTTATTCGCCGTAGTCGTGAGATTTCCTGAATCGACTTGCCCGTGCCCCATTGCCCCCGAGCACGACCGAAGCTAGTCACGTTTTGCCCGGTTCGGCAAGGCTTGTCCGGCCAAAGTCACCTGCGCTGATCTCTAGGATTCAGCGGGGATATCGAAAGTTGTAGTCCCTCTACAACTTTGGCGGGATCGCGTATTCGCGGGCCGGAAACCGGCTCCCGCGCGGCCATTAACCCAGTTTAACCACCAGGGCGGCCGATGTGTCCGGCAGACCTCCGGATCGCCCTCCCAGCTCGGCGGACGCCGCCGCATCACACCTGCCAGCCTACCGCAAGACCCTGTCCGGAAGCGGCCCAGCCCGGTCGTGATGTGCTTACCTGCTCTTGCCAGAAGCGACCAATCGAGGTCACAATCGGCTCGACCGGCTGCGGCGAAGTTGCACTATAATCATGCTCTTTGTCTCGGCGCCGCGAGGCTCGTGCGACACACCTGCGATTAACGTGATGGACCAGAAAAGTATCGGAAGAAGCATCTCCGGAATACTCCGATGCGATATCCGAGTGCCACGTTTAAACCAACCTCTTTCTTGTAGGTCGGCAGGTGAGTCACAATTTCGCACGTGGCGAATATAGAAGTAGGTCTGCGCCGACCCCGTTCCGGTGTCGGTCCCGCGACAAGCGCGCTTAGCCGCGCGCCAGCCGCCGGCGTCGATGCCGGCCGAGGAACGGCTACCGCGCGTAGCCTGCTCACCGTCTGCCGGCTGTGCCTCGTCGAGGCCCGGCCCAGCGTGATGCTCATCTTCTTCCTGCGGTTCGTGGCCGGCGCCGCGATGTCCGCGCAGGGTGGCCAGGCGCAGGTCTTCGACCAGGCGCGGCTGGCCCGCACCGGCGCCGGCGCGGTCGTCTGCGTGCTCGCGGTGTTCGCCGCCTATGTGTTCAACGGTGTCATGGACGTGCACGAGGACCGGGTGAACGGCTCCCGCCGGCCGATCGCGAGCGGCGCGCTTTCCCGTACGGTCGCGGCCTGGGTCGCCGCGGGCGCGGCGGTCGCCTCCGTCGCCGGCGCCGCCGCCCTGGGCAGGGCCATCACCGGCGCCGTGGTCCTGCTGCTCGCCTTCGGCTTCTTCTACTCCGGGCCACCCGCCTACCTCAAGCGCCAGCCCCTGACCTCGGCGCTCACCGGGATATCACTGGTGCTCTTGACGTACTACGCGGGGCTCGCCGCGTCCGGGGGCGCGCACTGGGCCCGGCCCGGGGTGCAGCTGGCGGCGTTCGCCGGCGGCGCGATCCTGTGGGTGGGGCTCGTGGGCTCGCCCACCAAGGACCTGTCCGACGTGGCGGGCGACGTGGCGGCCGGCAGGCGGACCATCCCGGCCGTCTACGGGGAGCACACCGCAAAGCGCCTGGTGGCGGCGGTCGCGCTCGCTCTGGCCATGGCGTTCTGCGCGGTCGCGGCACGCGTCGCGCCGATGCTGCTCTGGCCGGGCGCGGGCATGCTCATCGGTGCGGGCGCGATGGCGGTAGTGTGCGTAAGTGGTTTCTCCGTAGGAGTTCGGGCCCGCCGGCGGCTACCGTACCGGGTGTTCATGACGACGCAGTACCTGATGCATATAGCCGCACTTCTCGGGCTGACCGCTCACTTCTTGTTGTCCAGTTGACCATCCTTCGTCAGGATGGCGGATAACCGGGTGCCCACGGACCATGGGAGGCTCGTAGCCGGGGGAAGGGCCATGACTGACGACTTCCGCGAGACCTCGGACGCCATACGGTATGACTTCGCAGCGCAGATCGAGGCGGACCGCCCGAAGATTCTGGCCGACTACGTCCAAGCGCTGGACGCGGTGGGGAGCTCGGTCGTCCGTGACCCGGTGGCACGCCAACAAACGGTTGCGCACGCCAACCAGTCCCTCAGCGACATCGTGGCGAGTGTACGCGCGGGCAAAGTCCAGATTGACGAGAATTCCACGTTGCTCGCCTGGGAGATCGGGGAGACCCGGGCCGCGAACGCCATCCCGACGCAGGAATCCTGGCGGGCGGCGATGGTGTTCGTCGAGACGGTCGTCGGCTCGGTCATGCGCCATGTGAACGACGAGTCGCTGGACGTGTTCGGAATCGTCCTGCTGACCCTCAACCAAAGCACCACGTTGCGAATTCGAGAGGCCACCGGGGCCTATACCAGCTATCTCCTCAACCGGATCCACGAGGCCCACGTCGCCGAGCGGCGGCGGATCGCCCGCGAGCTGCACGACCGGGTGGGAAACGGCCTGAGCGTCGCGCACCGCCAGCTCGAGCTCTTCCAGGACTTCCACGACAAGGTGCCGGTCGAGGGCATGACCCGGGCCGAGCGCGCGCACCAGGCGGTCATGGAGTCGATGGAAAGCCTGCGCGGGGTGATCTCCGACCTGCGGCTCGAGGTGCCGCTCAAGAGCCTTGAGAAGGCGCTGGCGAGCTACGTCGAGTCGGTCCCAGCCGACGACGTGACGCTCCGGTTGCGGGTGAACGGCGACGAGACCTGGGTTCCGGCCACGGTCCGCGACGAGTCGTTCCTCGTCATCAGGGAGGCGATCAGGAACGCGCTCACCCACGGCGATCCCGGCATGGTGCTCATCAGCGTGGACATCGCGCCGCACGAGCTGCGCGCGATCATCGAAGACACCGGCCGCGGCTTCGACCAGGCCGAGGCCATGGCGGGCGGCGCCACGGGCCTGTCGTCGATGCGGGAGCGGGCGGCGCTGCTCGGCGGCACCCTGTCGGTGCTGTCCCACCCGAGTCAGGGCACGCAGGTCGAGCTCGTCGTACCGCTGCCCGAGCAGAGAGAGGACGCCACCCGTTCCGCCGGCGCGCCCTGAGCACGGGGCGGCCGTGCCTTCCGCCGGTCAGGCCGGGCGGCGACCCCAGGTCCTGACGTACGCCCACATGGTGTCCCTGAAGTTCGGATCGTTCACGAGCGCGGCCGCCTCGGCGTAGACCGCCTCGCTGACCAGCCCCCGTTCGATCAGGAACGGCTTGACCTGGGCGAAGGAGAACCGCCAGAACTCGTCCGTCATCCCGCCGCCGCCGAGGATGTCCAGGGTCACCGACATGCCCAGCTCGACCAGCCCGGCCTCGGCGAAGACGACCGGCATCCGGCGCGCCCAGCGCGGATCGGAGCCCTGGGCGACGAAGAGCTGCTCGGCGGCCTGCCACATCAGCTTCACGGCCGGGTACGGGGAGGAGTCGACGGGGAACATGTCGGCCTCGCCGACCGCCAGCCAGCCTCCCGGCTTGAGCCAGCGCACCACCTTCCTGAGGATCTCGTCCCGCTCCGCGAGATGCTGGAACAGCGCCCGCGCGTGCACGAGGTCGAACGACTCCGGCGGGAAGTCGTCCTGTTCCACGTCATGGGCCACCACCTCCAGGTGGGGGAACCAGGACGGGTCGAGATGGCGCGGGTCGATGTCGGTGGCGACCACGCGGCCGGCCGGGCATCGCTCGGCGAGCCAGCGCGCGATCGATCCGGCGCCGGCTCCGATCTCGAGGCAGTGCCAGGTCGGCTGGATCGAAAGGCCGTCGAGGACCTTGATCTCCTCCGGATCGAGCATCCGCTCCATGAGTTGCAGCCGGGCGAGCTCCGTCGGCAGCTCGTGGCTGAAAATGCCGCTTGCGTATCGGTCGGCCTGGGTCCGGTCGTCCGGATCCGGGCCCTCCGCCGAGGCCTGCCGCTCGGCGTGGGCGCTCTCGGCGCCGGGCTGAGAAGTCATCGCCCCCCACCCTTGATGACGTCGAGCTGATTGACACTTCACCGTGGAACCGCTGCACTGTAGCCGATCAGGGAGGGCGGCCGCCGTCAAGGTGCCTTTAGTCCAATTGTGGGCTTCGAGTACGGCCGGTCGGGGAGGAGAGCGATAGTGCCCGAATTGATGACAAATGATGGGGTGCGGCTTTCCTACCGAGATGTCGGAAGCGGCCGGCCGGTGGTGATCGTGCCAGGCATCTCCCAGCCGGCGTCATTGTTCGCCCATCAGCTGACGGGGCTGTGCGACCGGTATCGCGTGATCGTCTACGACCAGCGCGGGCACGGCGAGTCGGACAAGCCGGCGTACGGCTACCGCGTCGCACGGCTGGCCAAGGACCTGGACGACCTGCTCGAAGGCCTCGGCCTGGACGACGTCACGCTGGTGGGTTGGTCGCTGGGCTGCGCCGTCGCCTGGAGCTACTACGACATGTTCGGGCCTAAGCGGCTCGGCCGGCTGGTCCTGGTGGAGGGAAGCGTCTTCTTGTGCCGGACCCCGGAGATGTCCGAACGGGACGTCGCCGACACCGGCGCCGCCTGGGACCCCTCCGGGGCGGCCGGCGTCGTCGACGCGCTGCGCCACGACCAGGAGAACGTCACCCGGCAGCTGGCGTCCGTGTTCTTCACCGAACCGCGGGACGAGGCCGAGCAGATCATCACGGAGATGCTGAAGACGCCTCCAGCGGCGGTCGCGGCGCTGATGTTCGACTACGTCTTCACCGACTGGCGCGACGTGATCCCGCGGATCGCCGTCCCGACCCTCATCGTGGGCGGAGGGCGCAGCCACGTCCCACTGTCCGTGCAGGAATGGCTGCACCGCACCATTCCCGACTCGCGCCTCGCCGTGCTGAAGGACCGGGCGCACCTGCTGTTCTACGAGGAGCCCGACACCTTCAACGACCTGGTGGCGACCTTCGCCGGATAGCCGGGCGTGGTCACCGGGCGGACTCGCGGCACCAGCAGTCGCGGCCCGCTGGGCATGGCACGAGCAACGGCCAGACGTCATCCCGCGCGTGCTTCCCCCAAGCCGGATCCGCGTGACCGTAGCCCTGCACCACGGTGAAGCTGACGTCCGGGTTGCCGCCGGCCCTGATCAGGTCGGCCCCACGGGAATGGTCGCCGCGGCCGAGCGCCATGTTGACCCAGACGACAGGGACGTCGATCCCGGCCCAGTCGATGGCATAGATCGAGCGGTCGTCGGCCAGGATGGCGGCCAGGTCGCGGAGCTGCGCGGTGACGATCAGGCCGCTGCCGAGCTGGGCCAGGGCCTTGGCCCAGGTCGACAGCGGCGTCTGGTGGAGGGCGAACCGGTCGTGCGCCGCCGTCGCGCCCCAGGTGTACGTGCCGGCGCTGAGGCCCTGCTCGTAGATCCAGTTCAGCGGCCCTGGCAGCTCGGCCGTCTTGATGAGCGCGTAGTGGGCGATCCCGGCGTTGGTGAACGGGGAGCCGTCCGGACGCGGCGCGCCGGCCGAGCGGCCGGCGGGGTCATCGATGGCCGCGCCGACCAGCGCCTTCAGGCTCGGATCGATCGTGTAGGAGAGCGAGAACCGTGACGGCGCGTGGAGCAGGTCACGGAAGCCGGCCGCGGTTTCCCTGGCCCGCCGGGTGAGCGCCGGTTCGGCGACCGGATCGTACGGGCCCGTGGTGTCGAGCACCATGACCCTGCCGAGCCGGCCCGAGCGGCCGGCGCGGCCGGCCGCGTAGTCGAGCGCCTGGATGCCGCCGACCGAGTGCCCGAGGACGTCGTACGGCATGCGCAGCGCCTGGTCGATCATCTCGATGATCTTGCTGTTGTCGCGTCTGCGCTTCGCCAGCCCCCACGTGGCGACCGCCGGATCGTCGCCAGGATGGTCGAGCGCGTCCTCCCGGGGCGTGATTCCGACGACCAGATAACCGTGCCGCCGCAGGAAGTGCGCGAGGTTGTGCTCGCGCGGGGTGAAGAAGTTGCCGCGAAAGTTCAGACCGCCACCGGGCAACATATAAACAATGCGCGTCGCTTCGGCGGTGGTGCCGGCCACGACGTCGACGACCAGTGGATAGGGGTCAGTGCAGAGCGAAAACCGGGTGTGTACCCATTCTTGGTCATGGTCGACCCGCTCGGCGACCGCAATTTCCCGGAATACCGAAGAGATCTGGACCATTAAACGCTCGTCCATTAGTCCCACGGTATAGCACCCACGTCGGACGGTTCAATATGGCCGCGCCCGGCCAACCCCATTGTCCGCAATTCACGAGATGCCCGGTGTGGACCACCCGGCCCGAGGAACCGTCCCCGGTCGGGTCGAGATGATCGTTTTGGCCGGTCATCAGCGTGCGCCCACCAATGATCGTCGCGGGCAGCAACAAGCGAACTACCGTCTGTCGGTAAGGCCGGAGTAAGTCGCGTCGAAACGCCGAGTTCGACGCACGCCCGGGCAGTTCGCTGTTGCCTGGCATGGCAACTTTCGCCAGTATGGCCGGGAGCCGGATATTCCCGGATACCCGGCGCCCGGGTGTTCCTGCGCATCCGGGATGGTGGCTGGTTCCCCGGGAGGAACCTGTGGCTGATGAATTCATTGGGGGCTCAGCGTCGGGTGGGGAAGCACTTGCTGCACGTATAGAAGCCGATCGTGAACGGATCCTCGCGGCTTATGCGCGGGCGCTGGAGGAAATCGGCGGTGCGGCATCGGTGCGCCGGCAGGCGATCACCGATGGGGATCGGGCGCTCGCCGACGTCACCCGCAGCCTGCGGGCCGGACGCGTCCAGCTGTCGGAGCGGCGCAGATTGGCCGCGTGGGACACCGGAACCGAGAACGCCGCCCGCGGTCACCACGCCCATGAGGCGCTCCAGGCGGCCACGGTGTTCTTCCGGGTGACCACCACCTTCGTGATGGGTTACCTGGTCACCGACGCGTTGCCGACCCAATTGCTCATGATCGTTCTATTCGCGTTGAACCGGAGCATCAACACCAACGTGAGCGAGATGACGGCCGCCTACACCGGGTTTTTGCTGAGCAAGCTCCAGGAGGCGCACGTCGCCGAGCGCCGCCGGATCGCTCGTGAGCTGCATGAGCGTATCGAGCGAACGTTGAGCGTCGCGTATCGTCAACTTGAGCTTTACCATCTCCACGAGGGAACCGCGGCGATCGCGCCATCCGGGCGGATCGAGACGGCGCAGCGGTCCATCGTGGAATCGTTGGAGAACCTGCATGCGGTGACGTCGGATCTGCGGCTGCAAGAAGCGATAGGAAACCTGGAAAAGGCGTTGACCAGTTATCTCGAGACCATCGGCTCAAGCGATGTCGACGTACGGCTCCGCGTCAGCGGCGACGAGAGCTGGGCGCCGCCCGCGGTGCGGGACGAGTCGTTCCTCGTCATCCGGGAGGCGATTCACAACGCGCTCACCCACGGCTCCCCCGGCACGGTGCTCGTCGACGTGGACATCACCCCCGACGGGCTGCATGCCCGCATCGAAGACGACGGCACCGGATTCGAGTCCGCCCGGCGTACCCGCTCGCGCGGCCTGGGCCTGCTGTCGATGCGGGAACGCGCGATGCTGATCGGCGGGAAGGTAACCGTATCTAGCATTCAAAGTCACGGCACACTGGTCGAGCTGCTGGTCCCACTCACTGGAAATCACGATGACACAACCCAATGATCGCATCACGATATTGATCGTCGATGACCACGCGCTCCTCCGCGAGGGGCTGCGGGAGATCCTCGAGGCGCAGGACGACATGATGGTCGTCGGTGAGGCGGGCGACAGCGCGACCGCCATCGCGCTGGTCGCCGAGAAGCGGCCGAACGTCATCCTCCTCGACGTGGAGATCCCCGGCGAGGACGTCACCACCACGGTGAACAGGATCCGCTCGCTCTCGCCCGACTCCAAAGTCATCATCCTGAGCATGTACGACGGCCCGCAGTTGCTCCGCAGCCTGCTCGCCGCCGGCGTACGCGGCTACCTGCTCAAGAGCGTGCACCGCCAGGAGCTGGTCACCGCCATCCGCAGCGCCCACTCCGACAACGGCCGCATCGTCCTCGCCGTGTCCAGGGAGAGCCTCGCCCAGGCCCAGGAGCCCGCGTCCGACCTGCTGTCCGCGCGGGAGCGAGAGGTGCTCGAGCTCACCGCCCAGGCCCTCAGCAACACGCAGATCGCCTCCCGGCTCAGCCTCACCGAGGCCACCGTCAAGCGGCACCTCCGCAACATCTTCGTCAAGCTGGGCGCGGTCTCCCGGATCGATGCCGTCAACAAGGCCACCGCGGCCTCCCTCATCACCGTCAAAGACCGCCCGGCCGCGCCCCGCAAGCTCAAGATCTCCCCGCCCGAGGCCGACACCTGATCCCCTGGCCATACCGGCTCACGGGCCGTCGGTTCCCCATTTCGGGGGGAAGATCGCGGACAGGCGGTCGCGCTCGTCGCGGGTGAGGCGTACGGCCACGGCGGCGGCGTTCATCTCCAGGTGCACGCGGCTGCGGGTGCTCGGCACCGGCACGACGCCCGGCTGGGCCAGCAGCCAGGCGAGGGCGAGGCGGCCCAGGCTGACGTCCCTCTCGGCGGCCATGGCCTCCGCGGCGAGGAGCATGTCCTTGCGCCGCGCCGCGCTCTCGGGTCCGAAGCGCCGGTCGTGCCGCCGCAGGTCACCGGCGGCCAGGTGCTCGACCGAGCTGACGCGGCCGGTGAGCAGGCCGCGGGCGAGGGGGCGGCAGGCGACGACCGTGATACCCAGCGCGCGGGCGGCGGGCAGCTCCTCGGCTTCGATTCCCCGCTCCAGCAGGGAGTACTCCCCGGCGAACGCGGCGATGGGGCGGGTGGCGTGCGCGCGGCGCAGTTCGTCGGCGGTCGCCTTCGAAATACCGATATACCTGATCTTCCCGGCGTCGACGAGCTCACCGAGACGCCCCACGCTCTCCTCCACCGGCACGTGCGGGTCGACCCGTGCCAGGTAGTAGAGGTCGATCTGATCGACGGCGAGGCGGCGCAACGAGGCGTCGCAGGCGCGTGATAAATGCTCCGGGCTGCCGTCGATGCCGATCGGCCGCCCCCTCGGGTCGAACCGAAGCCCGCCCCGGGTCGCGATGAACGCCTCGTCCCGGTATCCGGTGAGCGCCTGGCCGACGATCCGCTCGACCTCGCCCGCGGCATAGAAATCGGCGAGGTCGAACATCGTGATGCCGATGTTCAGCGCGTGCTGCACCGTCGTGATGATCTCTTCTTCGTCGACCACCCCGTACCCACCGGTGAAGGCGCCGCAGCCAAGCCCTATCGGGGGCCAGCTCGGATCGCGCTCGCCGAAATTCCCGACGCTCATCCCGTTTTCCGTCATGACCGCACGAAACCTGGACTCGTAGTGTCTCAGCAGCCGCTCGAGAAACGCGCAAGGCGCCGTGGACGAGCGGCGCTCGCCGGTGGCCGGAAACCGGAGAAGGTCATCGCGGAAAACCCTTCGGACGCTTGGACGGAGGCACCCTACGAGCGCCGGACGAGGACGCGGGCGAACGGGACGAGGAGCAGGCCGGCACCGAGCAGCAGCAGACCCGCGGTGAGGATCCACTCGCGCGAGGGGCCGGTGTAGACACGGTCGGGGCGGCCGACGTCGATGGCCGCGATCCGCTGACCGGGGTTCAGCGCGACGTCCCCGTACAGGTAGCTGTCGCGCCGCCGGTCGCGGCCGTCCTGAGAGGTGAAGGTCCCCCGCCACGAGCAGGACTCATGGCTCAGGTGGTGCACGCAGGCCCGCTGCGCGGCGACGAACGTGCCCGGCGTTCCCTGGGCCCTGCCGGCCCGGACGGCCGGGCCGAGATTGGGGACGGAGATCAGGAGCAGCACGATCCCGGTGATGGTCGTGAGGGTCAGCGAGAACGCGGACGGCCGGCGCCGCCGGCGCCGCGCTCCCGAGCCGCCCTCGGTGCTGGACTCAGGCGCGCCGATCATGCGCTGGCGTAGGCGCAGGTGCAGGCGGCCGCGCGCCGGCCGGGCGCGGGTGCGGCGGGCCGGCGGTGCATGATCATCGCGATCACCATGGGGATGGTCACCACGGTGTTGTAGAACAGGTGCAGCTCCACCCGGGGGAAGAAGATCTGGAGGATGCTCGTGGGGACCGGCCGCCCGGCGAGATGCCAGCCGCTCTGCGCCTGGATGAGCAGCAGCAGGTGTTCGAAGTGATGCCAGATCTGGATCACCAGTGCGATGTTCCACCAGGTACGGGCCCGGCCGGTGAAGCCCGCGCGGAGGGCGAGCAGGGCGATCAGCATGATCACCGCGTACCCGTAGTGCAGCGCCTCTGACTTCACCAGCCACGGGAATGGCTCGCCGAGGAGGCCGCGCGCCTTGGGCACCGGCCAGCCGAGGGCCCAGATCTGGATCGCCTGCACGACGTGCTCGGCCCAGTGCGCCACGACGATGAAGAGGAAGACCTGCAAACTCAGCTTGTGGCCGTGGGTGTTGAGGACGGTGAGGCCGCTGCGGAGCCGCCCCGGCGTGGCCGGCGTGGTCGTCATGGTGAACCTCCAACTTGTTCGGCGTCTATCACTCCACGGCGTTGTGACATGCCTGACTGCGCCGGCCATTATCAGTCGACTTTAGCCCCGTCATTTGATTGTTCGCTAAATTATCGAATGAAACCCGTTAAACGCAGTCTTCTGAGGATTACATATCTGCCGGTCGTGGACAAGACCCGATCGGAGTAGCCGGACGGGTAGGGCAGGACGGCCTAGTCGGAGAGGATTCGCGCGGTGATCGCGAGAGCGACGGCCTGCGTCCTGTTGGGACAGCCGAGCTTGGCCAGGACGTTGGACACAAGGCGCTTGACACCGTGTTGCGATATGTTCAGGCGGCGGGCGATCTGCTTGTTACTCAGGCCCGCGACGAGCAATGCGAGCACGTCCTTTTCGCGGGGGGTGAGTTTGGGGTTCGGCGGAGCCGCGCCGAAGCCACCCGTCCGGGCCCTGGTCAGCAACCTTTGCGCCATTGCAGGCGGCACGGCGGTGCCGCCGTCGGCGATCACCGTCAAAATCTCGGCCAACGAATCGGAGTTCAGGTCGTGCTGGACCAGAAAACCATTGACGGGGATCATGGCAATGGCGTCAAGTAGTTCCTCGGGCACCTGGTCGAGAAGCAGCAAGACCTTGGCCCCGCGGCCGGCGGCGTCCCGCGCGAGCCCGTCGATCACGGAGAGCTCGGCGCCGTCGCACCCCAGGATGAGCACGTCCGGGCGGCGATCGGGCCCGGCCTGCGGCCGGGAGAGCGCCGGCCACGCCCAGACGTCGACCCCGTCCACCATCGACAGTGAACGCAACATCGCCGTGAGGCCCTGCCGCATGATCTCGCTGCGCACGAGAATCGCGACCCGGAATGCGGAGAGTTGCGCCGCCCGGCCTTCTTCGAAAGGCCGTTCCATGACGGATGACATGGCTACCCCTTTACATCCGGCCGCCATCGCCCGTCATTGGGTGACGCGTACGGCCGCCCTCCCTGTCCCCCATCTACCCAGGCCCAGCAGTTACGTTATAAGCCGGTTTGCCGCCTTTTCAAGCTGATCACCAGAAGGTTGGAATACCGGATATCGGAAGTAGCAGCACCATGATCCGCGGCCGCGCCTGCGATCAGGCCGCCACCTCCGCCGGCTCCCGGTCGCGCAATAACCACCAGCGCCCGTCCGGGTCGTGCCGCAACTCGAACCGGCCGGCCGAGTTACGCACCGTCACCAGCCAGAATTTGGTGTCCGCGAAATAACAGGAATTCCACCACTCGTCGCCGGCGCACCACGAACGGACCACGCCGGTCACCTCGTACAGCACGCCGCGCCAGCGGAACGCCATCGGCGCGTTTTCCACCACCAGACAGTTGATTGGCTCCGGAATTCCCATGGCCGCCCCCTTTGCCTCCGGTCACAGCGGAATGTTTCCATGCCGTCCGCGCGCCGGCGCCGCGCCCGCGAGGACTCGGGCGATCGCTCCCCGCGTCTCCTCCGGAGCGATCACCTCGTCGACGACGCCGACGTCGATCGCGCGGTCGAGCCCTCCTGCGGTGCGCTCGTGCTCTTCGGCCAGCCGGGCCTCGAGCGCCGGCCGCTCGTCCGCGGGCGCCGCGGCCAGCGTGCGGCGGTGCAGGATCCGCACCGCGGCCGGCGCACCCATGATCGCGATCTCGGCGGTCGGCCAGGCGAGGACCCGCGTGGCCCCGAGCGCCCGGGAGTTCATCGCGATGTAGGCGCCACCGTACGACTTGCGGGTGATCAAGGTGACCCTGGGCACGGTCGACTCGGCGAAGGCATGCAGCAGCTTGGCGCCGCGGCGGACGATGCCGTCCCGTTCCTGGCTTACCCCGGGCAGGTAGCCGGGGACGTCGACCAGCACGACGAGCGGCACTCCGAAGGAATCGCACATCCGGACGAAGCGGGCGGCCTTCTCCGCCGCCGCGGCGTCCAGGCAGCCGCCAAGACGTATCGGGTTGTTGGCGAGCACCCCGATCGTCCTGCCGCCCAGCCGGCCGAGGGCGGTCACCATGTTGGGCGCCCATCGAGGGTGCAGCTCGACGCCGGCACCGCCGGGGTCGAGCAGCCGGTCGACCAGTTGGTGCACGTCGTAGGCGCGGCGCGCGGACTCAGGCAGCAGGGCAGCGAAGTCCTTCTCGTGCACCTCGCCGGGGCGCAGCCGCCCCTGGTGGCCGAGCAGCACGGCGAGTTGCCTGGCGGCCAGGTAGGCCTCCTCGTCGGTGCGCGCAACGATGTGCGCCACCCCGTTGCGGGCGTGCGGCGCAGGTCCGCCCAGCTGCTCCATGTCGACGTCTTCGCCGGTCACGCTGCGTACGACGTCCGGGCCTGTGACGAAGATCCGGCCGGACTCGGACAGGATGACGATGTCGGTCAGCGCCGGGCCGTAGGCGGCGCCGCCGGCCGCCGGACCGAGCACGACCGAGATCTGGGGGACCACGCCGGACGCGTGCGTCATCGCCGCGAACACCCGGCCCACGCCGTGCAGGCTCTGCGCGCCCTCGGTCAGCCGGGCGCCGCCCGAGTGCCACAGGCCGATGATCGGGATGCGCTCGCGCACCGCCACGTCGTAGGCGTGCACGATCCGCTCGCACCCGTCGGCGCTCATCGCGCCGCCCTGGACGCGGGCGTCGCTGGCGAAGGCGACCACCGGCACGCCCTCGATCCGGCCACGGGCGGCGAACACGCCGCCGCCGTCCTCGGCGGCCAGTGGGCGCAGGCTCTCGTCGTCGAAGAGCACCTCGAGGCGAATCCAGGGATCGCGGGGGTCCGGCTCCGGCTCCGCGCGGTCGAGGAGGATGGCCGGACGATTGTCGAGCGCAGTCACTATAGGTCTCCCTGCGGTTCTGCTTCGCGCTCGGGGCAACGGCACGGCGGGCACCGCGGCCGTCCAATTCCCTAATGCGCTGCGATCAGCGTGCCCGACCGGCGATCCGGGTGCTTCTCTGATGTTGCCAATCGACCGGTCAGCCATTTTATAACGGCGTCATGGAATGCCGTTCATAACACCGTTATATTCGTTCGTCGCCATCCGTAGGGAACCGCCTCCCCGGCGCGCGCAATCCGGAAGATGTAGCGGGGGTATCGAAAGTATGACGATGGACTCGTTCACAAGGGTGACAGGGGCATGCCACCTGCGGTGGCTGGCACAAGGAGGACCACCATGCCGACCATCCTGGGCTCGCTGCGCCGGCTCGTACTGACCCCCTCGCTCGCGGAGGTCACCTTCGCCGCGCGCGGCTTTCCCGGCGCTTCCTCACCCGTCGCGGAACGGCTCGAGGCGATTCCGCAGGCGGTGATCTGCGGATTCGAGTGGGGCATCGACGCCCGCGACCAATGGGAGGTCGAGCGCCGGCTGAACATCGTCACTCCGGAGCACCGCGGCTTCGCCTACGAGGGGGCGACCATGGCCTGCACCGTGCTCGACGCGATGGGCCGCGGGAAACGCGCTCGCGACCTGCTGCTCGGCCCGGGACGGCCGCATATCTTCCTCACTTATATAGGTATAGGCTTCGCCATGGCGCGGCTGCCGAAACCGCTGTGGAAGAAAGTGATGCCGGACCTCAGCGGGTCTCCCTATTATCCGACGATGAACTGGCTCGCGGTCGACGGGTACGGGTTCGACCGCGCCTATTTCGACACGCGGCGCTGGGTGGATGAGCAGAAGGTGCCCGACCCCTATCCGTGGGACGGCGACCCCGACTACTACCTGCGGGCGATCGATCAGGGCATCGGCCGGGCTCTGTGGTTCATCCACGGCGCCCGGACGCCGGGCGTGGCCGCCGCCGTCGGGAGCTTCGCCGCCCACCGGCAGCCGGACCTGTGGAGCGGGGTGGGGCTGGCCGCGACCTTCGCCGGCGGCGGCGACACCGAGAGCCTGGCCGCGCTGCGCCTGGCCGCCGGGGACGCACGTCCCGAGATGGCGCAGGGCGCGGTCTTCGCCGCCAAGGCACGCGATTACGCGGGTTTCGTCCCGGCCCATACCGAGGTCGCCACCGCCGCGCTCACCGGGCTTTCCGTCGAATCCGCCGTCGCGCTCGCCGACGACTCGGCGGTCGCGCCTGGCGGCACGGACCGGCTGCCGGCATACGAACTGTGGCGGCGGCGTGTCAGCGCTTACTTCCAGTCCCCCGCGGAACGGATCGCCGGCTGACCCGAAGTGGCCCAGCAAGTCCGGCAGCGACCGAACCAGAACAAATAATCCGGCGCGCGTCCGGCGGCGCCAGCGCACGCTTTTGACAATTGTATTTCGAGCAGATTCTCGGCCTGCCCAGAAGAGCGACCACGGCGGTGCGCAAATCTGAAGTGGACAGCCAATATTCATGGCTGTGAGGATCATATTACTACCATCCCGAGAACCGCCATGTCACTGTTTCAGGGAGAATAAATTGGCACGTTACTGGCGAGCGTTGAGACGCCGCCTGCTGACCCCGAGCATCGCGGCGACAAAGCTTGAGACGCGCGGCTTCCACGAAAAGAGCCCGGCCGCCCGAGAATTGCTGGAAAAGATCGGTGAGACGTTTCTCACCGGGTATGGCCATGCGGCCGAGGCCCGGACGCCGGACGAGGCGGCGGACCGCATCGACCGCGTTCCCGTCCAGTTCCGCGGGTTCGCCTATGAGGGTGCGGCGATGGGTTTCGCGGTCCGCGACGCGCTGCCCCTGGGAGGCGCCGGCCGGTTCGCCCGCTTTCTCGACGGCCCCGGCGACCCGCACGTGTACATGGCCTACGTCGGGCTCGGCTGGGCGATGGCGCGGGTGCCGAGGTTCCGCTGGCCCAAGAGCCGCGCCACCGACCCGCTGCTGCGCTGGCTGGTGCTCGACGGATACGGCTTCCACCAGGCGTACTTCCGCACCGCCCGGTACGTCCACGAGCACTTCCAGGACCCGCGGTTCCCGTGGCCGGACGGCGCCACCGAGGCCGAGCGGGCGTACGCGAACCGCGCCATCGACCAGGGGATCGGCCGGGCGCTGTGGTTCGTCGGCGGCACCGACGCCGACGTCGTCGCCACGCTGATCGACAAGTTCCCCGAGCCGCGGCGCGCCGACCTCTACAGCGGCGCGGGCCTGGCGGCGACCTACGCGGGCGGCGCCGACGAGGACGAGCTCGCCGCGTTCGTGCGGCGGGCCGGCGAGTACCGGCCGCAGCTCGCCCAGGGCAGCGCGTTCGCCGCGGAGGCCCGGGTGCGGGCCGGCCTGGTCGTCCCGCACACGCACGTCGCGACGAAGGTCCTCTGCGGAATGTCGCCGTCCGAGGCGGCGCGGATCACCCACGAGGTCCGCCCCGACCCGCTCGACCAATCCGTCCAGCCCGTCCCCGAGGGCGAGCCGCCGGCCTACGAGGTGTGGCGGCGGCGCATCGCCGAGAAGTTCGCGTCATTTGTTGGAGGTGTCGGTACATGACCAGGGCACACAGGGCACTGGGCTTCCTACGCAGGCAGTTACCTGGAGTCGTCGCGCTCACGTTGGTCGTGAGCCTGTTCTTCGCGGTGAAGCTGCCGACGACGTCCAAGGCGGAAAAGCAGCGGCTGGCCGACACCTACCGGTTCACCCCGCTGTCGATCGCGCTGCCCGCCGGCTACAAGCAGCAGACCATCCGCACGGTCAACAAGGAGTACAAGCAGGTCCGCGCCTGGATCTCGTCGGTCGGCGCGGGCATCGCGATGAACGACCTCGACGGGGACGGGCTGTCGAACGACCTGTGCCTCGTGGACCCGCGCATCGACCAGGCCGTGGTCACGCCGACCCCGGGGGCGGGCGCGAACAGGTACGCGCCGTTCGTGCTCGACCCGGGCTCGCTTCCCATGAACGACCACATGGCGCCCATGGGCTGCCTGCCGGGCGACTTCAACGAGGACGGGCGGATGGACCTGCTCGTCTACATGTGGGGCCGCACCCCCATCGTCTACCTGCAGAAGGCGACCGCGACCAGGCTGGACGCCGCCGCGTACCAGCCGACCGAGCTGGTGCCCGGCCGCAACTCGACGAACGGCGTCTACACCGGGCCGCAGTGGAACACCAACGCCGCGACGTTCGCCGACTTCGACGGCGACGGGCACGACGACCTCTACATCGGCAACTACTTCCCGAACGGTCCGGTGCTCGACGGCACCAAGAACGGCGGCGTCACCCTCAACCGGTCGATGTCCAACGCGCAGAACGGCGGCGAGGACTACTTCTTCCGTTACGCCGAGTCGACCACGGGCGGGCGCCCGACGGTGGCCTTCCAGGAGGTCACGGGCGCGATGACGCGCAAGGTCTCCAAGGGCTGGACGCTCGCCGCGTCGGCGACCGACCTCAACGGCGACCAGCGGCCCGAGCTGTACCTCGCGAACGACTTCGGTCCCGACCGGCTGCTGTACAACAGGTCGACGCCGGGGCACATCTCGTTCGCCGAGGTGGACGACGCCCGCAGCCGGGCGCTCACCCCCAAGTCCAAGCGCATCGGCC
The DNA here is from genome assembly GCA_036378315.1 of Streptosporangiaceae bacterium. Lineage (GTDB taxonomy): Bacteria > Actinomycetota > Actinomycetes > Streptosporangiales > Streptosporangiaceae > CALAED01. The sequence goes on from DASUWU010000180.1 coordinate 58,885, forward strand.
ACGACTCGTTCAAGGGCATGGGCGTCGACTTCGGCGACCTGAACGGCGACGGCATCTACGACATGTTCGTCAGCAACATCACCACCTCGTTCGGCCTGCAGGAGAGCCACTTCGCGTTCATCAGCACGGCCAAGAACAAGGCCGACCTGACCCGGCAGCTCAGCGAGGGCAAGGCGCCCTGGCAGGACCGCAGCGCGCCGCTCGGCCTGGCGTGGTCCGGCTGGGGCTGGGACGTCAAGATGGACGACTTCAACAACAGCGGGAATCTCGTCGTGGCCCAGGCCACCGGGTTCGTCAAGGGCCAGGTCAACCGCTGGCCGAACCTGCAGGAAGTCGCGATGGCCAACGACAACCTGCTGGACAAGCCGCTGTGGTGGCCGCACGTCAGGGACGGTGACGACGTCGCCGGGCACCAGCGGCTGCACTTCTTCGTCAAGACCGGCACCGGCCGGTACGTCGACCTGGCCCAGCAGCTCGGCCTCGCGGTGCCCGTCCCGACCCGCGGCATCGCGCCCGGCGACGCCGACGGCGACGGCCGGCTCGACTTCGCGGTCGCCAGGCAGTGGGACGTGCCGATCTTCTACCACAACGACAGCCCGTCGGCCGGCGCGTTCCTCGGGCTGCGGCTGACCCACGAGAACACCAGCGCCCCCGCGGCCGGCGGCACGTTGCCGGCTCCCGGCTCGCCGGTGATCGATGCCCAGGTCACCGTCAGGACCCCGAACGGGCGGACGTTCATCTCGCACGTGGACGGCGGCGGCGGCCAGGGCCGGCGCAGCGACGACGTGCACATCGGCCTCGGCCAGAACGTCACGGGACCGCTGGCGGTCCACCTGCAGTGGCGGGACAGGACCGGCCAGGTGCGGCAGCAGGATCTGCAACTGACCACGGGCTGGCACTCGCTTCAGCTCGGCTCTCAGGCAAAGGAAGGGTGACCAGGGAAATGGCCGAGACGAAGAGTTCGGGCGGCCGTCCGCCCGCGGCCGCGGCCGGACCGCGGCACGACCCCAAGGTCGTCACCGCGTTACGCAACTTCGCGATCTCGATCTCAGTCTTCAACATCGTCGGCTACGTCGTCCTCGGATTCGAGCAGCCGTGGCTGTGGCCCTTCTTCGCCCTCGCCACCGGCTACACCCTGGAGATCGTCCTGGAGGCGATCAGCGCGAAGGTCGAGGGCCGGCAGCCGCGCTTCCGCGGCAACGGACCGCGCGGGCTGCGGGAGTTCCTCTACCCCGCGCACATCACCAGCCTCGCGATGAACATGCTGCTGTACGTCAACGACCGGCTTTCCGTGATGCTCTTCGGCGTCTGCATCGCGGTGGGCGCCAAATGGGTGCTCAGGGCGCCGGTACGGGGGCGGATGCGGCACTACATGAACCCGTCCAACTTCGGCATCGCCGTGATCCTGCTGCTGTTCCCGTGGGCCAGTATCGCGCCGCCCTACCACTTCACCGAGCGCATCGGCGGCCCGCTCGACTGGCTGATCCCGGCGATCATCATCCTCGGCGGGACCATGCTCAACGGCAAGCTCACCGGGCGGATGCCGCTGGTGATCGCCTGGGTGTCGGTCTTCGCCCTGCAAGCGGTCGTCCGCGGCCTCATCTTCGACACGTCGATCCCGGGGGCGCTGGCCCCGATGACCGGCGTGGCGTTCGTCCTCTACAGCAACTACATGATCACCGACCCGGGGACGAGCCCGTCCAAGCGCCCCGCGCAGATGGTCTTCGGCGGCGGCGTCGCCGCGCTCTACGCCTTCTTCATGATCGTGCACGTCGCGTACGGGCTCTTCTTCGCCACCGCCGCCGTCTGCCTCATCCGCGGCGGGTTCTTCTGGGCGCTGCACTTCGTCAACAAGGCGGCCGAGCAGCGCCTGGCCGGCGAGCGCGCGGCCGCCGCCGCGGCCAAGGCCGAGGCCGAGGCCGAGGCCATCGCGCTCGTCCAGGACTCAGGGAGCGAGTCCATCGACACAGGAAAGGAGGTCGTGCCCGCATGACGAGGATCGCGGTCGTGGGCATGGCGTGCCGCTACCCGGACGCCACGTCACCGAGAGAGCTGTGGGAGAACTCACTCGCCGGCCGCCGCGCCTTCCGCCGGTTGCCCGACGTGCGGATGCGGCTCGCCGACTACTGGGACGCGGACCCGGCCGCACCGGACCGCTTCTACGCGCGCACGGCCGCGGTCATCGAAGGCTACGAGTTCGACCGCGTCGGGTACAAGATCGCTGGAAGCACGTTCCGGTCCACGGACCTGACCCACTGGCTGGCGCTCGACACGGCGGCGCGCGCGCTCGCCGACGCCGGCTTCCCGATGGCGGACGGGTTGCCCCGCGAGCGCACAGGGGCGGTCGTGGGCAACACCTTGACCGGGGAGTTCTCCCGGGCCAACGTGATGCGCCTGCGCTGGCCGTACGTCCGCCGTACGGTCGGCGCGGCGCTCAAGGAGCAGGGCTGGGACGACGACCGGCTGGCCGAGTTCCTCGCCGACCTGGAGGAGCGCTACAAGAGCCCGTTCCCCGCGATCGACGAGGACACCCTGGCCGGCGGCCTCGCCAACACGATCGCCGGCCGGCTGTGCAACTACTTCGACCTCAACGGCGGTGGCTACACGGTCGACGGCGCCTGCTCGTCGTCCTTGCTGTCGGTGACGACGGCCGGCCGGATGCTCGCCGACGGCGACGTCGACGTCGCCATCGCGGGCGGCGTCGACCTGTCCATCGACCCGTTCGAGATCATCGGCTTCGCCAAGACCGGCGCCCTGGCCAGGCGGGAGATGCGGCTGTACGACCGGGGCTCCAACGGCTTCTGGCCCGGCGAGGGCTGCGGGATGGTCGTCCTGATGCGAGAGGAGGACGCCAGGGAGGCCAGGCGCCGCATCTACGCCACCATCGCCGGCTGGGGCATCTCGTCCGACGGCAAGGGCGGGATCACCCGCCCCGAGGTCAGCGGCTACCAGCTCGCCCTGCGGCGGGCCTACGAGCGGGCCGGCTTCGGCATCGAGACCGTGGGCCTGTTCGAGGGCCACGGCACCGGCACCCCGGTCGGCGACGCGACCGAGCTCACGGCGCTGTCGCGGGCCAGGGCGGCGGCGGACGCCACGGCCCCGCCCGCGGCGATCACCTCCATCAAGGGCATGATCGGGCATACCAAGGCCGCGGCCGGCGTCGCCGGACTGATCAAGGCGGCGATGGCCGTCCAGCACGAGGTGCTGCCGCCGACCATCGGCTGCGTCGAGCCGCACGAGGTGCTCAGCGAGGAGCCGCGCGCGCTGCGGGTGCTGCGCCAGGCCGAGCAGTGGCCGGCCGACCTGCCGGTCCGCGCGGGCGTCACCGCGATGGGCTTCGGCGGCATCAACACCCACGTCGTGCTGGACAAGCCGGGCCGGCGGCGGCGGGCCGCGTTCGGCAACCGGACGAAGATGCTGGCCACCTCGATCCAGGACGCCGAACTGCTGCTGGTCGACGGCGGCTCGCCGGACGAGCTGCGCGAACAGCTCACCAGGCTGATCGACTTCGTACCGCGGCTCGCGTACGCCCAGCTCGCCGACCTGGCCGCCGTGCTGCAGCGGGACCTGCGCGACCTGCCGTACCGCGCGGCCGTGGTGGTCTCCTCCCCCGAGGACGCCGAGGAACGTCTCCGCGAGGTGCTGGCCGCGCTCGACGCCGGCCGGACCACGCTGGTCGGCAAGGAAGGCCGCGCGCTGCTCGGCCACGCCGGCCAGGAGGCCCGCATCGGGTTCCTCTTCCCCGGCCAGGGTTCCGGCCGCGGCACCGGCGGCGGCGCGCTGCGCCGGCGGTTCGCCGAGGTGGAGGAGGTGTACGCCAAGGCGGCGCTGCCGACCAGCGGCGACATGGTGGCGACCGCGGTCGCCCAGCCGCGGATCGTCACCGGCTCGCTGGCCGGGCTGCGGGCGCTGTCGGCCATCGGGGTCGATGCCGCCGTCGCGGTCGGCCACAGCCTCGGCGAGCTGTCCGCGCTGCACTGGGCCGGCACGATGGACGAGGACACCGTCCTGCGTCTTGCCCGCCGCCGCGGCAAGATCATGGGCGAGCTGAGCGAGTCGGGCGGCACGATGGCCAGCGTCGCGGCGCCGCCCGACAGGGTGATCGAGCTGATCGGCGAGCTGCCCGCCGTCATCGCCGGCTACAACGGGCCGGGACAGACGGTCATCGCCGGGCCCGTGGACGCGATCGAGGCCGCGAGCCGCGCGGCGGCGGACGCCGGCCTGAACGTCACCCGGCTGCGGGTGTCGCACGCCTTCCACTCGCCGCTGGTGGCGCCGGCGGCGGACGCCTTCGGCGCGGCCCTGGCGGAGGAGGAGTTCGGCCCGATCGATGGCCGGCTGGTCTCCACGGTCACCGGGGCCGAGCTGGCCGCGGGCACCGACGTCCCGGCCCTGCTGCGCCGGCAGATCACCGACCCTGTGCTGTTCGCCCAGGCGGTCGAGCTGGCGGCCAAGGACCTCGACCTGCTGGTCGAGGTCGGCCCTGGCCGGGTGCTGAGCACCCTGGCCGCCGGGCTGACCGACGTGCCGGCCGTCGCGCTCGACACCGACTCCGAGTCGCTGGCCGGGCTGTTGCGGGTGGCCGGCGCGGCGTACGTCGTGGGCGCACCGGTCGACCACTCCGCGCTCTTCCACGGGAGGCTGGTCCGGCCGCTGGAGATCGGCGCCGAGTTCTCGTTCTTCGCCAGCCCCTGCGAGCAGGCACCGTCGGTGCAGATCAACGGGGTGGCCAGGACGGCGGCAAAGCCGGCGGCGGACGCCGGCACGGCGACGGAGGGCGCGCCCGGCACGGACTCGAGCACGGACTCGGGCACGGGCGAGTCGGGCACCGGCGAACCGACCCTGGACCTGCTCCGCAGGCTGGCGGCCGAACGCGCCGAACTGCCGGTGGACATGGTCCGCGACGACAGCCGGCTGCTCGACGACCTGCACCTCAGCTCGATCACGGTCGGCCAGATCATGAACGAGGCCGGCCGGCGGCGTGGCGTGGCGGCGGCCCAGACGCCGACGAACTTCGCCACCGCGACCGTACGGGAGCTGGCCGAGGCGCTCGACGAGCTGGCGGAGACCAGCCGGGCCGGCGACGCCGCGCGGGCGCCGGTGGTGGCCGGCGCGGCGACCTGGGCCAGGGCGTTCAGGATCGACCTGGACGAGCTGCCGCCGCCGGCCCGCGGCGCGGCCGAGGACGCCGGGCAGTGGCAGTTGTTCACGGCGGGCGACCATCCGTTGGCCGAGCCGTTGCGCCGCGCGCTGGAACGCGAACACGTCGGCGCGGGCGTCCTGGTGTGCCTGCCGCCCGACTGCGCGGAAGAGCACATCGAGCAGGCGCTGCGCGGCGCCAAAGCCGCGCTCGCGCTGCCTCGCGGCGCCGGTGGTGCGGCCGGCGGCCGGTTCGTGCTGGTCCAGCACGACCTCGCCGGTGGCCGCGGGGCCGCCGGGCTCGCCAAGACGCTCCGTCTCGAGGCGCCGCACCTGCGGGTCACCATCGCGCACGTGCCGGTGCGGCCCGAGGCGATCGGCTGGGTGACCGCCGAGGTGGCCGCCACGGCGGGCTTCGCCGAGGTCTACTACGACGACGAGGGCGTACGGCGGGTGCCGACGCTGCGCGCCATGCCGGTGCGGCCCGCCCGTACGGCGCCGCCGCTGTCGGCCGACGACGTGCTGCTCGTCACCGGCGGCGGGAAGGGCATCACCGCCGAGTGCGCCCTGGCCATGGCCAAGGACGGCGGCGCCAGGCTGGCCGTGCTCGGCCGGTCCGACCCGGCGGCCGACGCCGAGCTCGCCGCGAACCTCGCGCGCATGGCCGAGGCCGGCGTGCCCGTCCACTACGCCAGGGCGGACGTCACCGACGCCGCCCAGGTCCGCGCGGCGGTCGCCGAGGCCACGGCCGCGCTCGGACCGGTCACCGCCGTCCTGCACGGCGCCGGCCGCAACGAGCCCGGCGGCCTGGCCGGTCTCGGCATGGACGCGTTCCTGCGCACCTTCGCCCCGAAGGTCGACGGGCTGCGGAACGTCCTCGACGCGGTCGAGCCGGGGCGGCTGCGGCTGCTCGTGACGTTCGGCAGCATCATCGGCCGCGCCGGGTTGCGCGGCGAGGCGCACTACGCCACGGCGAACGAGTGGCTGGCCGGCCTCACCCAGGAGGCGGCCGGCCGGCACCCGGGCTGCCGCGCGCTGTGCATGGAGTGGTCGGTGTGGTCCGGCGTCGGCATGGGCGAGCGGCTGTCGGTGGTCGAGGGCCTCGAACGCGACGGCGTCGTGGCCATCCACCCCGACGAGGGCGTGGAGATCATGCGCAGGCTGCTCGCCGATCCCGACGCGCCGCAGGTCGTGGTGATCAACGGCAGGACGGAGGGCATCGACACGGTGCGCCGCGACCTGCCGGCGCTGCCGCTGCTGCGCTTCGTCGAAAAACCGCTGGTCCGCTACCACGGTGTCGAGCTGGTCACCGAGGTGGAGCTCAATGTCGGGACCGACCGCTACCTCGAGGACCACCGCCTCGACGGCAACCTGCTGTTCCCCGCCGTGTTCGGCATGGAGGCGATGGCGCAGGTGGCCGCGGCCACGACCGGGCGGCAGGAAGCCCCCGTCATCGAGGACGCGGAGTTCCTCAGGCCCATCGTGGTGCCGCCGGACGGCAGCACGACGATCAGGATCGCCGCCGTCGTCACCGATGACGACGTGGTCGAGGTCGCCATCCGCAGCGCCGAGACCGACTTCGCCGCCGAGCACTTCCGCGCCCGCCTCACGTACGGCGGCGCGGGCGCGCCCGGCGGCCCGCCGGACCAGATCGGCGCCGGGCTGCCGGCCGTGCCGCTCGACCCGTCCGCCGAGATGTACGGGGACGTCCTGTTCCAGGGCGAGCGGTTCCAGCGGCTGCGCCGCTACCACCGGGCCGCGGCGAGGGACGTCGACGCCGACGTGGCCGCCGTCGCCGACGGCGACTGGTTCGCCGGCTTCCTGCCCGGCGAGCTGCTGCTCGGCGACCCGGGCATGCGGGACGCGCTCATGCACGGCAACCAGGTGTGCGTGCCGGACGCCACGCTGCTGCCGCAGGGCATCGAGCGGGTGTACCCCGCCGGCGCCCGGCTCGCCGCGGCCGGCGAGCTGCGCTACTGCGCGACCGAGCGGTACCGCGACGGCGACACCTACGTCTACGACATCGCGGTCCGCGCCGGCGACGAGGTCGTCGAACGGTGGGAGGGGCTGCGGCTGCGCGCGGTGCGCAAGAAGGACGGGCGCGGCCCGTGGGCGCCGGTGCTGCTCGGCTCGTACATCGAGCGGACCGTCGGCGACCTGCTCGACGGCGCCGCGGTCGCGGTGGCCGTGGAGCCGGACGACGGCGGCGGCGACGGCGACGGCGGCGAGAGCCAGGCCGGCGCGGACGAGCGGCCGCGTACCGCGGCGCGGCGGGCCGTGACCGCGGTGGCCGCCGGCCGCGCGCTCGGCCGCCCGGTCGAGGTGCGGTACCGCCCGGACGGCCGCCCCGAGGTCGACGGCGACCGCGCGATCTCGGCCGCGCACGGCGGCGGGGTCACGCTCTGCGTCGCCGCCGCCGGCACGGTCGGCTGTGACGTCGAGCCGGTGGCCGAGCGGCCGGCGGAGACGTGGGAGGGGCTGCTCGGCGCGCACGGCGCGCTCGCCGGGCTGCTCCAGGCCGAGCTCGGGGAGAGCCGCGACACCGCGGGGACCCGGGTGTGGACGGCCATGGAGTGCCTGCAGAAGGCCGGCCTGCCGGTGAGCTCGCCGCTCACCCTCACCCCTGCGCGCCGCGACGGCTGGGCGGTGTTCGTCTCGGGCCCGCTGCGGATCGCCACGCTCGTCACCGGCCTGCGGGACGCGCCGGCGCCGGTCGCCTTCGCCGTCCTCGTCGATGGGAGGTCATAGGCCATGGACAAGTACTTCGAATACCTGCACACGGTCGGGTTCGAAGAGACGAACATCGTGGGCAACGTCTACTACGTCAACTACCTACGCTGGCAGGGCCGCTGCAGGGAGCTGTTCCTCCAGCAACGGGCCCCGGACGTGCTCGCCGACCTGCAGGACGACCTGAAGCTCTTCACGCTCAAGGTCGACTGCGAGTTCTACGCCGAGATCACCGCGTTCGACCAGCTCGCCGTCCGGATGCGGCTGGTGGAGCTGGCGCAGACCCAGGTCGAGTTCAGCTTCGACTACTACCGGCTCGATCGCGACGGGAACGAGCGGCTGATCGCCCGCGGCCGGCAGCGGGTGGCCTGCATGCGCGGCCCGAACAACCGCACGGTTCCCAGCCGGGTCCCCGACTCGCTGGCCCGCGCGCTGGAACCGTACACGCAGGACCGTGCGGCATGACGTCGATCATGAACTCCATCACCGACGCCGCCACCATCGCCGATCCCGCCGGCGGCACGCCGCCGGCGGCGGCGGCGACCGAGATCGTCGACACGAAGCTGCTGCGGCGGGCGTTCGCGACCTTCGCCACCGGCGTCACCGTGGTGACGACCGGTGGCGACACCCCGCACGGCATGACCGCGAACGCCTTCGCCTCGCTGTCGCTCGACCCGCCGCTGGTGCTGATCTGCGTCGACCGTGACGCGCTCATGCACAGGAACCTCCTGGCCGCCGGCGCGTTCGGCGTGTCCGTGCTGGCGGCCCACCAGGAGGGCGTGGCCCGCCACTTCGCGGACCGCTGGCGGCCGCTGGGCCTGGCGCAGTTCGACGCCGTCGACTGGCGCCCAGGTCCGTGCACAGGGGCGCCGATGATCGAGGGCGCGATGGCGCACTTCGAGTGCGAGCTGTGGCGCAGCTATGACGGCGGCGACCACTCGATCTTCATCGGCAGGTTGGTGTCGCTCGGCCGGCAGGCCGACGACGCCCTGCTGTTCGTCCACGGCCGGTTCCGGCGGCTCGGACCCGAACGAAGCGAGGCCACGGCATGAACGCACGCGCCGAGGACCTGCGCGGGAGGCACCCATGACCATCACCACCAACGCGACCGGGGCCACGGATCTTCTCGCCCCGCCCCGCGGGGCGACGCCGCCGGGGCCACCGTTCAGCGCGACGCCGGGCCTGCTCAGGAAGCTGGTCAGGGACCGGCTCGGTTTGATGACGTCGGCCGCGGCCGGCTACGGCGACGCCGTGCTGATGAAGATCGGCCCGGTCGCGCTGTACTTCTTCAACCACCCCGACCACGCCAAGCACGTCCTGGCCGACAACAGCGCCAACTACCACAAGGGGTTCGGGCTCGCCCAGGCCCGCCGCGCGCTCGGCGACGGCCTGCTGACCAGCGAGGGCGCGCTGTGGCGCAAGCAGCGGAAGGTGATCCAGCCGGCGTTCCAGCACAAGCGGATGGTGCGGCAGGCGGGGATCGTCGTGGCGGAGGCGGCCGGTCTCGTCGACCGGCTGCGCGCCCGCGGCGGGGCCGGCGGCCCCGGGACGGCCGGCGAGCCCGTCGACGTGCTGCGGGAGATGACCGAGCTCACCCTCGGCGTCCTCGGCCGCACCCTGCTCGACGCCGACCTCGGCGCCTTCGACTCGATCGGCGACTCGTTCGAGGCCGTCCAGGACCAGGCGATGTTCGAGGCGATGTCGCTGAGCAAGGTGCCCGTGTGGCTGCCGCTGCCCAAGCAGCTGCGCTTCCGGCGGGCCCGGCGCGAGTTGCAGCGGGTGGTGGACCGGCTGGTGGCCGACCGGATCGCGCGCGGCGACACGGGCGGCGACGACGTGCTGTCGCGGCTGATCGTCTCGACGGGGCGGGAGCCCGATCCGCGGGTCGGGCGGCAGCGGATGCGCGACGAGCTCGTCACCCTGCTGCTCGCCGGGCACGAGACGACGGCGAGCACGCTGGGCTGGACGTTCTATCTCATCGACCGGCACCCTGAGGTGCGCGAGCGGCTCCACGCCGAGGCCGTCGACGTGCTCGGCGACCGGCCGCCGGCGTACGAGGACCTGCACCGCCTGACCTACACGTCGATGGTCATCCAGGAGGTCATGCGGCTCTACCCGCCGGTGTGGATGCTGTCGCGGCTGGCGCAGGGGGACGACGAGGTCGGCGGCTACCACGTGCCGGCGGGCGTGGACGTGCTCATCTGCCCGTACACCCTGCACCGGCACCCGGCCTTCTGGGACGACCCGCTGCGCTTCGACCCGGACCGCTTCGACCCCGGCCGTACGGCGAACCGGCCGCGCTACGCGTACATCCCGTTCGGGGCCGGCCCGCGGTTCTGCGTCGGCAACCACCTCGGCCTGATGGAGGCCACCTTCGTCACCGCCATGGTCGCCAGGGACCTGCGGCTCACCAAGGTGCCCGGCTATGCCGTGGTGCCCGAGCCGATGCTGTCCCTGCGGGTGCGCGGCGGGCTGCCGATGACCGTATCCCCCGCCTGATGGATCGCGTCCCCCGCGCGACGACGGCGCCGGGCGAGCCGGCGCCGTCGGGCGCCGGCTCAGGCGGCGCTGTCCGCGCGGGCGGCCAGGTTCTCCGGGCGCATGTCGGGCAGGGCGAGCACCACCGGCGGGTCGAGCGGGCTCATCGGCCGCAGCCGTACGTCGGCCAGCCGCACCATGCCCGGCTGGATGGTGATCGGCCCGTTCGACCCGACCCACAGCGCCTGCTCGCGGGACAGCTGTACGCACCCGTCGAGCAGGGCGGCGTAGCCTTCGCCGCGCCCGTTCCGGCGATGACCGCCGGCGGCCTGGCCGGCCGCCTGGGCCGCCGCGTCGCGGTCGGGCCTCGGCGAGCACGCCATCACGTACCACGAGCCGGCCGGGACGTCCTCGAGCACGTACGGCCCGGGGCGGCTGAGGACGGTGCACCTGACCGGCTGGCCGCGCGGGATCCGCTCCGGGAAGAGGCCCACGAAGATCGGGTTGTCCGGCTCCGCGCTCCGGAACGAGATGTGGCCGCGGATGACCGACCGCCGCTCCGGGTCGACCCGCTCGCCCGCCGGCGCCTTGTCGTGGACCGACGTCCATGGCCGGTAACCGCCCAGCTCCCGGTATGCGGTGGGCGGCAGCCCCACGCTGGACGCGAAACGGGAACTAAAAGTGCCGACGCTGGTATAGCCCACGATCTGGCTGATGTCGGTGACCTTCCACGACGTGGACGTCAACAACTGCTTGGCCTTTTGCAGCCGCACGGCCGACAGAAACCGGCCGGGCGTGAGCCCGGTCACCCGCTGGAAGATGCGGGTGAAATGGAATTTGCTATACATCGCCGTGCGGGCCATGTCATCCACGGTGATCTGCTCACCGTAATTTTCGTGGATACTCTGGATGACGCGCTCCACGGCCCGTTCGACTTCCTGCATTACGCCTCCGCAAATCCGTGCTTAGCGACGCTAAGGCAGTCATCTCAGAGTGCAGAAAGCGCAATCTCGGGCCAAGACCCGGCCGACCTGCCCCTTGGCCTACCGCCGGGGTAGCCATCCGGGTAGCCAATTGCGGCGCGCCGCAATCCGGAAGATGCGGGCTCGGCGGCGGCGCGCGGACGATGGTGCCCGATCCAGGCTCCTTGGCGCCCCGAACGGGTGGCACGACCAGGAGGGACGCACATGCGACCGGACACGCCCGACGACAACCAGATCGAGCAGGCCAGGACCATGACGCTCGAGGCCTACGCCGACACGATCGTCCCCGGCGAGAAGCGGTGGCCGGGCGACCGGGCGATCGCGGGCGCTGCCCCTGGCGGCGGCGCCGTGGCGGCCGGGTCCATCGAGCTGCTGCGCTGGCCGGCCACCGGCATGACCGAGGGTCTTGACGGCCTCGCCGACCTGGTCAACGGGCACGCGGAGGAGTACGCCGCCGAGCTCGGCCTCGAGCTCGACGCGTCGGTGCCGCCGTTCGTGGCCCTGCCGTTCGAGCACCGCACCGCCCTGGTCCAGCGGCTGACCGCGCCCGGGCATCCGGAAAAGGAGTTCTGGGTGCTGCTCGCGCTGTTCAGCAATATGGCCTTCGACAGCGCCGCGCACCTGCACACCACCGAGGCGATCGAGTCCGGGCACCCCGGCCTGACCGCGATGGGCTTCGCCCGGCCCGACCCCGACGGCCGCTGGCGCTTCCCGGCCTCCTCCTACCGCCGGCCGCTGGCCCGCCTCCACCCCGACACGATCGCCTCAGGGAGCCTCGGATGACCCTCAACGGGAAGGCCACGGAGCAGACCGACGTCCTCGTCATCGGCAGCGGCTTCGGCGGCGCGATCGCGGCGTACCACCTGGCGGCCGGCGGCGCGCGGGTCGTCGTGCTCGAACGCGGGCCCTGGCTGGAGGGCAAGGACTTCGACCACGACTACCTGCTGGGTTCGTCCTACACGCGGGTGTTCGACTTCGTCGCCGGCAAGGGGATGAGCGTGCTCGGCGGCAACTGCGTGGGCGGCGGCAGCGTCGTCTACTTCGCCGCGCTGCCGCGCGCGCCGCGGTTCGTCTTCGAGCGGCGCGGGAGCATCGGGCGGCGGATGTGGCCGGCGGGGATCGACAGGGACGCCCTCGACCCGTGGTACGACCGGGTGGCCGAGGCGATCCCGGCCAGGCCGCAGACGTGGGACGACGTCAGCTACCCCGGCGGGCTGTGGGCGGCGGCCTGCGACAACGCCGGGCACACGGCCAACCCGGTGCCGGTCGGCGTCGACAACGACCTGTGCGTGAACTGCAACTGGATGGCCGCCGGGTGCCACTTCGACGCCAAGCGGTCGCTGCTGTTCAGCTACCTGCCGGCCGCGGTCGCGCACGGCGCGACGATCCGGCCGCTGCACGAGGTGCAGTACCTGTCCAGGACGGACGACGGCGGCTACCGGGTGCACTACAACGTGATCGACGGCGAGGACTACCGGGTGCACGCCGGCAGCGGCACGATCGACGCCAAGGTCGTCGTCGTGGCGGCCGGCGCCGGCGCCACGCCGGTGATCCTGCAGCGGTCCGAGCCGCACCTCGGCGCGATGCCGCACGCGGTCGGCCGGTACTTCTCCGGCAACGGCGAGCGGCTCAACACGGCCGTGATGAACGAGGACCGGGTGCGCGAGGTGCTCGGCCTCGACCGCGGCGACGGCAGGGCGTACGAGGCGTTCCAGATCGGCAAGGGCCCGACCGTGGCGTGCTGGGACTACCTCGACGGGGCCCGGCCCGAGTACACCCGCTTCTCGCTCGAGCAGCTGTACTTCCCGCCCGGGCTCGGCACGATCCTCGCGCAGGTGCCGGGCGCGGCCGACCCCACGTGGTTCGGCGTGGAGAAGAAGAAGATGCTCGAGCGGTGGCGGTCCTGGCTGATCATCTTCCAGATGATCGAGGATGACAACGAGGGCGTCTTCGGCCCGCCGCCGCCCACCGGCAACTCGGTCCGCATCTCTCAGCAGATGCTCGGGCACGGCACGCTCTCCTACGACCCGACGCCGAACACCCTGCGCGGCTGGGAGCTGGCCGACGCGGCGTGCAAGGAGATCCTCGAAAAGGACGGGCTGGCCGAGGTGGCGCCGTGGACCAACGACCCGGTCGGCGCCTACACGGTGCACCCGCTGGCCTCGTGCCGCATCGGCGACGATCCTGGCACCTCCGCGCTCGACGACCGCCACGAGCTGCGCGGTCACCCGGGCATCTTCGTGACCGACGGGTCGGCGGTGCCGTGCTCGCTGACGGTCAACCCGGCCATGACGATCTCGGCGCTCGCCGAGCGGGCCATGCCGGGCATCGTCGACGCGGTCCGGCGGCGCGGCGTGGAGGTCTCCTACGGGGCGCCGGCCCCCGACGGCTCCATCAGCGGCCGGCGCGGCACCGAAAAGCTGGTGCCCACCCTCGTCCGCGCCTCCGGGCACGCGCGATGAACGAGATGTTCCTGCGGGGGGCGCGGCGCAGCGCGCTGGCGCAGATCAGGCACGTCGCCCCCGTCCCGCCCCGCGCCGCCGCGCCGGACCTGGTCGGCCGGGTGTACACGCAGGTCGAACGCGACTTCGGCATGCTGGCCCCGCCGATCGCGCTGCACGCCCCGGCGCCCGAGATGCTCGCCGCGTCCTGGCTGATGCTGCGCGAGACGCTGCTGGCGACCGGCCTGGCCGGCCGGGCCGTCAAGGAGGCGGTCGGCACCGCCGTCTCGTTCGGCAACGCCTGCCCGTACTGCGTGCAGGTGCACAGCACCACGCTCGCCGGCCTCGGCCTGGACGCCGGCGAGGCCGCCGCGCTCGCCGGCGGCCGCGCGGAGGCGCTCACCGATCCGGCCGTACGGGACATCGCCGCGTGGGCACGGGCGTGCGGAACGCGCGACGCGGGCGCCGCCGCGGCGGCCGGGGCGATCAGGACGGCGGCGCCGTTCCCCGGCGAGCAGGCCGCGGAGCTCATCGGCGTCGTGGTGACGTTCCACTACCTGAACCGCATGGTCAACGTGTTCCTGCGCGAGTCGCCCTTCCCGCCGAGCCTGCCCGCGGGGGCGCGTGGCGGGCTGCTGCGGCTGCTGGTGAAGATCCTGGGCCCGACGACCAGGCGCTACAGGGAGCCGGGCGGCTCGCTCGGCCTGCTGCCGGCCGCGCCGCTCCCCACTGACCTGGCGTGGGCGGCCGGCGCCGCGCACGTCGCCGGCGCCTTCGCGCGCGCCGCCGCCGCGATCGACGCGGCGGGGGCCGGGTCGGTGCCCGCAGCGGTGCGCGATCTCGTCCACGGCGCCCTGACCGGCTGGACGGGAGAGCCGCCCGGACTCGGCATGTCCTGGGTCGGCGACGCGGTCTCCGGGCTGCCGGCCGCCGACCGCTCGGCCGGCCGGCTGGCGCTGCTCGTGGCGTTCGCCTCCTACCAGGTCGGCCCCTCGGCCATCGAGGAGTTCCGGCGTGACCATCCAGGCGACCGGGCGCTGGTCGAGCTCGCTTCGTGGGCGAGCATGGCCGCGGCGCGGCGGGTGGGCGGTTGGGCGCTCGCCGAACTCGGGCAAGAGCACGCACAAAGATGACGCCGCATTTTCTCCGGCACATGCTTGGTATGGCGATATAAGCGACCAACGCAGTGCGTTTAGGGGTGACCGAGTTGCCGGACGTATTCGCAGACCTGACGGCGGAACGCGATGTAGTCGACCGCATGGTGGCCGAAATCGACGCGTCGCAATGGACGGCCGACACCCCGGCGGAGGGATGGACGATAGCCCACCAGATCGCCCACCTGTCCTTCGTCTTCACCCTCGCCGGGACCGCGGCGGCCGACCCCGAGACGTTCAAGGCCGTGGTCGCCGGCGCGGCCGGTGACTTCAACGGCGCCGTGAACGCCGCGATCGGCCTCTACCTGCCGTGCGCGCCGGAGGACCTGCTGGCCCGCTGGCGCAAGGAGACCACGGAGGCGACCGACTCGCTGGCCGCCGTCCCGGCCGGGGAGGTCGTGCCGTGGCTGGTCCGGCCGCTGCCGGCGGCCGTACTCGCCTGCGCCGGGATGATGGAGCTGTTCGCGCACGGGCAGGACATCGCCGACGCGCTCGGCGTCGCGCCCGACCGCACGGACCGGATCCGCCATATCGCCGGATTCGCGACGCTCACCTGGGACTTCGGCTACCAGGCGCGCGGCCTGACCCCGCCGGACGTGCGGTTCGGGTACGAGCTGACCGCCCCGTCCGGTGAGCTGTGGACGTTCGGCCCGGCCGACGCGGAACAGAAGATCACCGGACCGGCGCTCGACTTCTGCCTGCTGGTGACCAGGCGGCGGCACCGTGACGACCTCGCCGTCACCGCCACCGGGCCGGACGCCGACCAGTGGCTGAACATCGCCCAGGCCTACCGCGGCCCGGCCGGCCCCGGCCGTCGCCCCGGGCAGTTCGCCCACCTGGTCGCCGGCCGCGGGTAGGCCGCGCGCGGCGCGCTCCGCGTCGGCACTCTCAAAGATGTTCCGGTGGCGCACCGGATGTGACGATTGAATCGAGCGAAATAGGGGTGGCGCGAAAAAGGGGGACACCGGAATAACCGAACCGGTGTCCCGCCCGCCTCCGTAGCCCAACGGAAGAGGCAGGCTCCTTAAAAGAGCCTACGTGTCGGTTCGAATCCGACCGGGGGCACGAAAGTCGCCCGGACCGGCCCGATGGCCACCAGAGCCGCTGCCCCGAAAACGCTCGAAGTCGGCACCCGAAGAAAGCCCCGGAACAAAGGATCTGGCCAGCGATGACAGTCGCCACGAGTGTTTCCGACGCTTCCGACGTCTCTCCCGCTCCGGGCGGTGCCGCCGGGCCGCCCGAGCCCGGCCTCACCCCGGCCGAGATCATCGCCCGCGCCGAGGCCATCGCCGAGGCGCTGGTCGCCCGCCAGGCCGAGACCGAGCGGCGCACCTTCTACGCGCGGAACACGCACGAGGAGTTCTCCCGCGCCGGCTTCTACCGGATCCTTGTCCCCAGGCGGTACGGCGGCTACGAGTTCGGCGTCGAGACGTTCTTCCGCGTGGTGATGGCCCTGACCAGGGGCTGCCCGTCCACCGGCTGGATGTACTGCCTGGGCGCCGTCCACGCGCTCGCGGTGGCCACGCTGTTCGACGAGCGGGCGCAGGCCGAGCTGTTCGCCGGCGGCGACTTCATCTGCCCGGCCACGGTGGCGCCCAGCGGCAGCGCGGAACGCACCCCCGACGGGGGCTGGGCGCTCGACGGCACGTGGAACTACTGCTCTGGCGCCCCGTACGCCACCCACTTCATGGGCCACACGCTGGTCTCGCCGGGCGACGGGCGGCCACCGGAGCCGATGCTCTTCATCATCCCGCGCGACCAGTTCCGGCGGCTGGACGACTGGGGCGGCCAGCTCGGCCTGAAGGGCAGCGGGTCGCACAGCATCACCATCGAAGGCGGCCGCATCCCGGACCACTTCACCCTGAACGCCCACCTCAGCCAGCTCACCATCACCGAGGAGACGCCAGGGCGGGTGCTGCACGCCAACCCCGAATACGGAGGCGGACAGCTCAGCTTCATGCTCTTCGAGCTGGGGGCGCTCGCGGTGGGCATGGCGCGCGGCGCGCTCGACGCGTTCGAGGACCTGATGCGGACCAGGACCACCATCTACCCGCCCATCGTCGGGCGCGCCGAGGACCCCGACTACCAGTACCGGTACGGCGCGGCCGCCGGCAAGATCGCCACCGCCGAGGCGGCCCTGTTGGACGCCATCAGGCAGTGGAGCGACGCCTGCCGCCGCGGCCCGGCGACCTTCACCAAGGCGTTCGAGTGGCGGCTCGCCACCATCAGCCGGGAAGTGATCAACCTGGCCTGGAACGCGGTGGAAGGGCACCTGTTCCCGCTCGCCGGCTCGAGTTCGGTACGGCAGGGCGATCGGGTCGAGCGTGTCTGGCGGGACATGTCCACGCTGCACAGCCACGCCGGCGTGGCGCTCGTCCTCACCGGCATGGCCAACCGCGAGCTCGCCAGGGCCACGTTCGGCATCGAGTGAACAGCACCCCGTCAGAACCACATCCGTACCGAAGATCTGGAGAACCCATGGACAGATGTCCCGTCGTCCTCGACACCAGTGGGACCGACATCCACGCCGAGGCCGACCGGCTGCGCGCGATGGGCCCGGCCACCCTGGTGGAGCTCCCCGGCGGCGTGCACGCCTGGTCGATCAACAGCCACAGCGTCATCAAGCGGCTCCTCACCGACCCGAACGTCACCAAGAGCGCGCGCAACCACTGGCCGGCCTTCATCAACGGCGAGATCCCGCCGGACTGGGAGATGATCAGCTGGATCGCGATGGACAACATGGTCACCGCGTACGGCAAGGACCACGTCCGGCTGCGCAGGCTGGTCGGCAAGGCGTTCACCCCGCGCCGCGTCGAGACGCTCAGGCCGCGCGTCGTCCAGCTCATCAACGCGCTGCTTGACGGCCTGGCCGCCGCCGGGCCCGGCGAGGTCGTCGACCTGCGCGAGCGGTACGCCTACCCGCTGCCGGCCATGCTGGTGGCCGACCTCATCGGCATGTCGGAGGAGGCGCGGGCCAAGACCGCCAAGGTCATCGACATGATGGTCGACACCACCGTCACTCCCGAGCAGGCCCAGGCGGTCCTGGCCGGCTGGCGCGGCGCGATGGCCGACCTCATCGCCGCCAAGCGCGCCGAGCCCGGCGAGGACATCACCAGCGACCTGATCGCCGCCCGCGACGAGGACGGCTCGCGGCTGAGCGAGGACGAGCTGACCGACACGATCTTCGCGATCCTCGGCGCCGGCTCGGAGACCACGATCAACTTCCTCGACAACGCCATCACGCTGCTGCTCACCCACCCCGACCAGCTCGAGCTGGTCAGGTCGGGCCAGGTGACCTGGGACGACGTCTTCGACGAGACGCTGCGAGTGGAGTCGCCGCTGGCCCAGCTCCCGCTGCGCTACGCCGTCACCGACATCGAGGTGGACGGCGTGACGATCCCGCGGGGCGACCCGATCCTGATCAACTACAGCGCGTACGGCCGCGACCCGGCGCTGCACGGCGCGGACGCGCACGTCTTCGACCTCACCCGGCAGGACAAGGAGCACCTGTCCTTCGGCCACGGCCCGCACTTCTGCCTCGGCGGCGGCGTGGCCCACCTGATCGGGACGACCGGCCTGTCCATGCTCTTCGAGCGCTTCCCCGACCTGGCCCTCGCGGTCCCCGCCGACGACCTGCTGCCGCTGCCGACGTTCATCATGAACGGCCACCGCGCGCTGCCGGTGCGGCTCACCGCGGCGGTCCCGGTCGGCGCGCCGGTGAGCTGACCCCCCGTAAAAACCTCCGCCCCCAGCCCGATCGGGCTGGGGGCGGAGGTTTTTACGTCACTCGCCGGATGCCGCCTGGGCCGGGGCCGGTTCGACCTGCCGGGCCTCCTCGCCGACCGGCAGCCAGGCCGGCACGTCCAGCGCCGCGCCGCGCTTGGCGTTGCGGAAGACCCTGACCATCATGCCGGGCCGCATGAGCGCCGTCGGCGGCTCCACGAGCCCGGCGACGCGCATGAACGTCCTGGTGATCTGGCCGTCCTGGGTGGCCGCCGCCTGGAGCTTGGCCATGTAGGCGTTGCCCATCCTGACCTTGGCAGGCCGCTCCCCCTCGACGCCGGGGAAGCTGAGGTCGCCGCCGGCCGAGATGTCCCACGGCACGTCGATGACCTTCGCGATGGCCTTCTGGAACCGGCGCGGGTCGGGCGCCGCACCCTCGCGCAGGAGGCCGCGCAGGGTCAGCGCGTCCAGGGCGGCGACGGTCATGCCCTGCCCGTACACCGGGTTGAAGCTGCACGCGGCGTCCCCGGTCACCAGCAGCCGCTCAGGCAGCCGGTCGAGCCGCTCGTACCTGCGCCGCACGCTCGCCGGATAGCGGAAGGAGACCGGGTCGTCGAGCGGCTCGGCGTCCTTGATCACCTCATAGATGTCCGGGACCGGCAGCGACCTGACGAAGTCGAGGAACCCGTCCGGGTCGGCCGGCGCGGCGTCCCCGAGCACGCCGGTGAGCGACAGCACGCACCGGCCGTTCTCGATCCGCGAGAAGAACGCGCCGCGCGGCGTGACCGGCGTGGACACCGGGTTGATCGACAGGTCGCCGTTCAGGATGGACTCGTCCGGCAGGCGGTAGTGCCGGGTCGTGTAGCTCAGGTTGATCCTGACCCGGTCCTCCTCGGGCCGCCGGTAGCCGAACTCCTCCAGCCACGCGGGCGTACGGGAGCCGCGCCCGGTGGCGTCGACGACGAGGTCGGCCTCGATGACCTCCTCGGCGTCGCCGTCGGCGGCGCGCCGCACCCGTACCCCGGTCACCCGGCCGGCGTCCGGCGTGGCGACCAGGCCGAGGATGTCGCGCTGCTCGGCGAAGGTCACGTTGGGCAGGGCGTCCACCCGGGTCCGCACCAGGTGCTCCAGCACGGGCCTGGCCGCCGAGACGCAGAGGCAGCCGGCGTGCGCCGGGCTCAGCCGCTTGCCGTTGAAGTACCAGCGCAGCTCGCCCAGGTCACCGGTGGGCACCCCGGAGGCGATCGCGCCCTCGGTGAAGCCGGGGAACAGCTCCTCGAGGATCTGCTGCCCGCGGGCGAGCAGCCCGTGGACGTGGCGGCCCTGCGGCACGCCGCGGCGGGCGGTGGTCACCCCGAGCAGCTTGTCGCGGTCGACCACGATCACCTCGGCGTACGCCTCGGCCAGCACGCGCGCGGCGAGCAGGCCCGCCATGCTGCCGCCGAGGACGACCGCGCGGTCGCCCACCTGTCCGGTCGTCGATCCGGCCATCCCTGTCACCACCCCGGTCACCGCCCCGATGTGCCGGGCGCGGGCAGGGCCTTCGTCGCCGGGCTGTTCTGGTAGGCGGCGAGCTTCCACTGGCCGTCACGCTTGACGACGAGCCACGCCGCCCTGATGGACTGGTCGTCGGACACCTCCGACTCCCCCGCGGCCAGCACGCCGCCCTGGGTGAGCAGCAGCGCCACGTCGGCGGCGAGGAACCGCAGGTCGAGCGGCTTCCCGGTCACCTGCGTGTTCTTGTACTGGTTGGCGTAGGCGTCCTTGAGGTACGCCCTGATCTCCTCGCGCCCCTTCCGGTACATGCCGGGCAGGATCATGGTCCCGTCCTCGGTGAAGACGTCGGCGAAGGCATCGGCGTCGGCGTACGCCCACGCGGCGATGACGCGCTGGGTGAGCGCGGCGACGGCCGCCTTGTCGGCGTCGGTGGGGCCCGCGACGGGGGCGGCGGACGTGGTCGTGGTCATGGTTCCCTCGCTTGGTCGCTTGGTCGCTTCTGTGCCGGCGGTCAGATGTAGAGGCTGTTGGGCTCGAGCCCGCACAGGACGCGCCCGTACAGCTCGGCGTTGGTGTTCGGGTGCATGAGGGCGTGCAGGTTGACGGCCTGGATGTCGCGGGCGATGCGCTGGATCGGCACGTCGGTGTAGATCGACGAGCCGCCGCTGGCGAGCGCGAGGATGTCGATGGCCTCCTTGGCGAGGCGGACCGCCGCGCCCATGTCGGCGCGGGCCCTGACGCGCTCTTCGACCGTCCAGGTCGCGCCCTCCCTGCCCTTGGTGTCCACCAGCGCGGCCAGGCGGTGCGCGTGGAACTGCGCCTCGTCGGCCTTCATCGTGGCCTCGGCGACCTGGAGGTGGGTCAGCGGCGCATCGCGCTGGCTCTCGTACGCGGTGTAGGTGATCTTGCGGTTGGGCAGCCGCTTGAAGAAGACGTCCCTGGCCGCCTTGGTCAGGCCGATCACCGTGCCGACCGACGACGCGGAGGCGACGGGGAGCAGCGGGGCCCGGTAGATCGGCGACTCGGCGTTGAGCAGCGACGCGTACTGACCCTGCAGGACGGCGGGCAGCGGCAGGATGCGCTCCTGCGGCACGAACAGGTCCTTGGCGACCGTGCTGACGCTGCCGGTGCCCTTGAGGCCGGCGGTGTGCCAGTCGTCCACGATCAGCACGTCGGACATCGGCACCAGCGCCATGATCGGGTACGGCTCGGCGTCCGGGCCGGCCAGGATCGCGATGATCTCCTGCCAGTGGCTGTGGTGGGCGCCGCTGATGAAGCCCCACTTGCCGTTGACCACGACGCCGCCGTCCACGGGCGCGGCGATCGCGCTCGGGCTCAGCGTGCCGCAGACCCGCACGTCAGGGGTGGAGAACACCTCGTCCTGCACTTCATCGGGGAACATGCAGGCCATCCAGGTCGGGATCCAGTACACCGACGCGGTCCACGACGCCGAGCCGTCGGCCTGGCCGAGCTCGGTGGCCACGTCGACCAGCGTTCGGGTGTCGCACTCGTAGCCGCCGTACCTGGCCGGCACTCTCATCTTGAAAATGCCGGCGTCGGCCAGCGCTTCGATCGTCTCGTCGTGCAACCGCCGGTTCGCCTCGGCCCAGGCGGCGTGCTTGCGGAGCACGGGCGCCAGTTCGGCCGCGCGCTGGACGAGTTGCTCTCGGGTCGGAACACCGGTCGCCAACACCATATTCTCCTAGGAAGTGCGTGGAATTGGGCGGAGTCGGATAGGAAAGGAATAGAAAGCCGCAATCGCGCGGAACCGCAGTCGAGGCATGGCCGTCCGACGATGCTCATGACCAGGCTCGCAGCCGCCGCGAACCGTCACATCTCCCGTATTGCGAAATTCCTGAATGAATCCGGAGGAATTACACTTAATAGTGACATAGGAGGCGCCGTTCTCGTCCCATCCCGGCAATTTGAAAGAAGCCTCCCCCGCCGCGCCGCTGCCACGATGGGAAACCGAGGTCCGGAGCGTTGCCGAGGGCGCGTTCGGCCACGAGGGAAGAGGGGATGACCGTCCGATGATCGACCATCGGCCCGCCCCAGCGACGGCCTCCCCCACGGGGCCGGCGACGCGGCCGCTCACCGGCGACGAATACATCGAGAGCCTGCGCGACGACCGGGAGATCTACCTGTACGGCGAGCGCGTGAAGGATGTCACGACGCACCCGGCGTTCCGCAACCCGATCAGGATGACGGCGCGGCTGTACGACGCGTTGCACGATCCCGAGCGGCGCGACGTGCTGACCGCGCCGACCGACGCCGGCGGCGGCCCCGGCTACACCCACCGGTTCTTCACCACCCCGCACACCGTGGACGACCTCGTGGCCGACCAGCGCGCCATCGCCGAATGGTCGCGCATGACGTACGGCTGGATGGGCCGCAGCCCCGACTACAAGGCGGCATTCCTCGGCACGCTCGGCGCCAACGCCGACTTCTACGCCCCGTTCACCGAGAACGCGCGGCGCTGGTACCGCGAGTCGCAGGAGAAGGTCCTCTACTGGAACCACGCGATCGTCCATCCACCGGTGGACCGCAGCCGGCCGCCGGACGAGGTGGGCGACGTCTTCGTCCACGTCGAGCGGGAGACCGACGACGGCCTCATCGTGAGCGGGGCCAAGGTGGTCGCCACCGGCTCTGCCCTCACCCACTACAACTTCATCGCGCACTACGGCCTGCCGATCAAGAAGCGCGAGTTCGCCCTGGTCGCCACGGTGCCGATGGGGGCGCGGGGGATGAAGCTGATCTGCCGCCCTTCGTACACCACGATGGCGGCGGTGATGGGCAGCCCGTTCGACTATCCGCTGTCGTCGCGGCTGGACGAGAACGACACCATCCTCGTCCTGGACAAGGTGCTGATCCCCTGGGAGAACGTCTTCATCTACGGCGACGTCGGCAAGGTGCAACTGTTCACCGGGCATTCCGGCTTCATCGAGCGGTTCACCTTCCACGGCTGCACCAGGCTGGCGGTCAAGCTGGAGTTCATCGCCGGGTTGCTGGCCAAGGCGCTGGAGATCACCGGCACCGCCGACTTCCGCGGCGTGCAGACCCGGCTGGGCGAGGTGCTGGCCTGGCGCAACCTCTTCTGGGGCCTGTCGGACGCCGCCGCCCGCAACCCGGTGGCCTGGCGCAACGGCGCGCTGCTGCCCAACCCGCAGTACGGCATGGCGTACCGCTGGTTCTCGCAGGTGGGTTACCCGCGCATCAAGGAGATCGTCCAGCAGGACGTCGCCAGCGGACTCATCTATCTCAATTCGAGCGCCGACGACTTCAAGAATCCCGCGATCCGGCCGTACCTGGACAAGTACGTGCGCGGCTCCGGCGGCGTCGACGCCGTCGAGCGCGTCAAGGTCATGAAGCTGCTGTGGGACGCCGTCGGCACCGAATTCGGCGGCCGGCACGAACTGTACGAGCGCAACTACGCGGGCAACCACGAGAACACCCGGGTGGAACTGCTGTACGGGCAGCTCGGCTCGGGCCAGGTCGACCAGTACAAGGCCTTCGTCGACGAATGCCTCGGCGAGTACGACCTGGACGGATGGAAGGCGCCCGACCTGTCCGGGTTCGAAGAACTGCGGCAGATCGGAACCGACGCCTTCTGTCGCGAAGCACAGAGAACAAGCGATGGCGGAGCACAGACAACAAGGGATATCGCATGAGAAAAGTCTTCCTGCAACTCCAGGTCTCGCTCGACGGGTACATCGCCGGGCCGAACCGCGACCTGAGCTGGATCGCGCGCAGCATGAACGAGGACCTGATGGCCTACATCGTCGGCTCGCTCCAGGGCATGGACACCCAGCTCATCGGCCGGGTCACCTACCAGGAGCAGGAGGGCTACTGGCCGTCCTCCACCGAGCCGCTCGCGCCGCTGATGAACGACTCGGCCAAGATCGTCTTCTCCAGCACGCTCGACCGGACCGACTGGAACAACTCGCGCCTGGCGAAGGGCGACCCGGCGGAGGAGATCGCACGGCTCAAGGAGGAGCCGGGCGGTGACATCTACGTTCCCGGTGGCGCGAGCCTCGTCCACGCGCTGTCGGCGCAGCGGCTCATCGACGAGTACCGGCTGCTCATCCACCCGACCGTGGTCGGCGGCGGGCTGCCGCTGTTCAAGGACCCGATCGATTTGAAGCTGGAGAGCAGCCAGGAGTTCGCCACGGGTGTCGTCGTCAACGTCTACCACCCGGCCTGACCCGGCACGCCGCGGCCGGAAACATAGGGTGAGACACATGGGCTTCTCCGGCTTTCCGGCCGCGGCGTTCGACTTCTACACGGGGTTGTGCGCCGACAACTCCAAGGCCTACTGGACCGCGCACAAGGACACCTACGAGTCGGCGGTCCGTGCGCCCATGGCCGAGCTGTTCGCCGAGCTCGCACCCGAGTTCGGGGCAGGAAGGCTGGCCAGGCCGTACCGCGACATGCGGTTCAGCAAGGCCGCGTCGCCGTACAAGACCCGGCAGTACGGCTTCACCGAGACCGGCTGCTTCCTCTCCCTCGACGCGGGCGGCCTGACCGTGGCCGGCGGGATGTACGCGCCGGCGGCCGAGCAGCTCGCCCGCTATCGCGCCGCCGTCGACGCGGCCGGGCCCGGCGGCCGGCTGACCGCGATCATCGACGACCTGGTGGCCGGCGGGTTCGAGATCGGCGGCGACCGGCTCAAGACCCGCCCGCGCGGCGTGCCGGCCGACCATCCGCGCCTCGAGCTGCTGCGCCACCGCGCCCTGATCGCCTACATGAACTGGTCGGACGAGCCGTGGCTGCACACGCCCGAGGCCCGCGACAAGGTGGCCGCGGCGTGGCGGGCGCTGCGCCCGATCCTCACCTGGGTCGACGACCACGTCGGCCGCGCCGTCCAGGAGTAGTGCGCGCGGCCCCGCGGATCAGGCGGGGACGGCGACCGCCGGCGGGCCGGGGATACGGAAGATCTCGACGAAGCGGGCCAGCAGCTCCGGGTCGCCGGTCAGGCGGACGCCGCCGCTCTCGATCGCCTCGGCCGGGCTCACCTCTCCGGCCATCAGTGGGCGCAGCGCGGGCCCGGCCTCGATGACCAGATCGGCGCCGGGCAGCGGGCCGGCGGCGACGTCGAGCCGCCCGCCGTCGACCCGCATGTGGATGACCATCTGCCCAGCGCGCAGCTCGTAGCCCAGCCGCGCGCCGCGCGCCGCCTCGGCGTCGAAGGTGGTGCGCATGGCCATGATCAGTGAGTCGACGGTGACGATCTCGTCCGGCCTGGCCTCGCCGAGCAGCCGCGCCCCCCACCGACCGAGCCGGATCACGACGGCCTCCAGCTCGGCGCCGAACTCGGTGAGCTCGTAGACCACGGAGCCCGCCGGCCTGGGCAGCACCCGGCGGCGCACGACGCCCGCCCCCTCCAGCTCCTTGAGCCGGGCGGACAGGATATTGGTCGGAATATGCGGCAGCCCCTTGCGCAGGTCGGTAAAGCGCCGCGGACCGACGAGCAAATCGCGGACGAGCAGCAATGCCCACCGTTCGCCGACGATTTCGAGTGCGCGCGCGAGCCCGCAGTACTGCCCATAGCTCCGCTTCGTCATAGGTCAATTCTACCCGAGAGTGGCGCAAAGAAAGTCGCCTTGCACATGGCCTCTTGACTTGTTTTTCGCAACCGCCACCCGTAGCATAGTGAGTAGTTGCAAAAAACAAGCTTCACGGAGGATCACAATGGCGAGCGGCACCACCTGGGACTGAGCGTGGCGCGGGCGTATCGCGCGGCCGGCGCGGGGTGATACGTCGCCCCGCGCGATGACGGCGTACCAGCCGGCGCCCGCCGGAATATGCGGCAATGGAGAAGAAGAAAAAGGAAGAAAGACGCGCGCTGTTTGCTATGCCGCCAGCGGCGCCCGCAGGGCCCGGCGGTCCAGCTTTCCGGACGAGGTGTACGGGAGCGCGTCGACGAACCGGACGTCCCGCGGATACTTGTGCGGGGCCAGCCTCGACCGCACGAAGTCCTGCAGCTCCCGCCCCGACACCGGCGCGCCGGCCACCACGAAGGCGCGCGGCAGGGTCAGCCCGTCCACCTCGTAGCCGACCACGGCGCACTCCGTCACCGACGGGTGGGCGAGCAGGCAGTTCTCTATCTCGGTCGGCGCCACCCACACGCCGGAGACCTTCAGCAGGTCGTCGACCCGGCCGCGGTAGTGGAAGAACCCGTCGGCGTCGCGGCTGAACAGGTCGCCCGACCGTACGGTGTGCGGCGCGGGAAACGTCTCGGCCGACCGGTCCGGAGCGCGCCAGTACTCGAGCGCGGCCGTCTCACCGGTCACCTCAAGGACGCCGACCTCGCCGTCCGGGACGGGCGTCCCGTCCCGGTCGACGACCCGGACGCGATACCCGGGAACGGCCTGCCCGAGGCTGCCGGGACGCGCACGACCCGGCCGGTTGGAGACATAGATGTGGTACGCCTCGGATGAGCCGATGCCGTCGATCACCTCCACGCCGAAGGTGTCCAGCCAGCGGCGATGCAGCTCGGCCGGCAACGCCTCGCCCGCCGATGTGCACAGCCGCAGCGAGCTGAGGTCCTGGGCCGCCGCGTCCGGGTGCGACACCATCGCGTTCATCATCGTCGGCACGTTGACCAAGATCGTGGGGCGGTGGGCGGCGATGAGCTCGAACATGCGCTCCACCGTGCTGCGTTCGGGGAAGACGATGCCCGCCGCGCCCACGCCGAACGGGAACAGCGCGGTGAGGTCGCGGGCGTAGCCGAAGAACAGCTTCGGCACCGGCAGCACGACGTCGTCCTCGCGGATGCCCAGGACCCCGCGGGCGTACCACTCGAAGCTCAGCAGCGGGCTGCGCGCGGGCAGCACGCACGCCTTGGGCCGGCCCGTGCTCCCCGAGGTGAACTTCCAGATCGCGGGCGCGTCGCTCGTCGTGGCCGCGGGCTCGAGCGCGGCCGGCTGCGCCGCGACAAGGGTCTCGAAGCTACGCTCCCCCGGCGCCAGGTCCCCGGCCGGGACGCCCACGACCAGCAGGTTCGCGGCGCCCGCCGCGCGCAACCTGTCGAGCGTGACCGCGTCGGCGACGACGACCGCCGGAGCCGCGTAGTCGAGGTAGTAGCGGTAGTCCTTCGGCTGGAGGTACGTGTAGACCTCGGCCGTGATGGCCCCTATCTTCTGCGCGCCGTACCACGTCGCCACGAACTCGACGCCGTCGCGGAGCGCGATCAGCACCCGATCGCCCTGCCGCACGCCGAGCGCGCGCAGTGCGTTTCCGGCGCGGCCGGCCAGGCTCGCCAGCTCGGCGTAGGTCGTCCTGCCTTCGCGGGTGACCAGCGCGACCCGGTCTCCATTGTTGCGGTCGAGGAAATGCGTGGCCACATTGAACTCGCGTGGAACGTCCTCGTATCGCATCAGGAATGTCGATTTCTCGTGTCCGGGACCCGGCTGCGCCACCTCATCATCGTCCCGCCGGATCGGCCGCGGCACATCTTCCTGAATGCCCAGAATATCGAGCAACGGAGGAGATGCCCGGTGAAGTCCGCCGGTCGAATATGTCAATACCACCTTTGGTCAGTGCGTAGTCCGCCTAAATGGGAGGCAGTTCAATGCTTGATTCGCCTGGATCGGCCGTTGCCGTCAAGACCGGGGACGAGCTGGCGACGTACGAACGGTGGGAGACGCATCTGCCGGAACTGCTCGCCCGCCTCGGAGTGCCCCCCGACGGCGTCATCCAGGTGGGCGCCCATACCGGGCAGGAAGTGGAGGCCCTCACCCGGTGCGGGTTCCGGCGGCTGGTCATGATGGAGCCGAACCAGGACCACGTGACCGAACTGCGCCGCCGGCTGCGCCACCACGAGCTGGCCGGGTTACCCGCGCCGCTGGGCGGGCTCCCCGCCCGTGAGGTGGTGCCGGCCGCGGCGGGCCGGGAGCGCGGCCGGGCGATCCTGCACGTGACCGAGTACGACCAGCAGGCCAGCCTGCTGCCCCCGATGCTGCCGCTGGTCGTCACCCGCCAGGACACCACCCCGGTCATCCCCGTGCGCGAGGTGCAGCTCGGCTGCAACGTGCTGGTCGTGGACGCGCAGGGCGCCGAGCTCGACGTCCTGGCCGGAACCGATCTCGACCGGCTGGACCTGGCGGTCATCGAGGGCAGCACCTGGGCCCGCTACGACGGGGGTTCCACGCTGGACAGCATCTCCGCCTACATGCTCAGGCACGGCTGGCACCAGGTCGCCGCCTGGCCGCACGCCCGCCCGTACGTCGTCGACGTGGCCTGGCGCGGCCCGATACGGTAACGCACCGGCCGACATCCCTCATTACACTCAGTGATTCTTTAACCACACTGCGTGGTAGTCACCTACCTCCCTGGGTAGAGCTCCGGCGACTTCAGCCCACTGATCCAGGGAGGTTATCCATGCGCCGGCTCGCCGCCGCTCTCACCACGACCGCGTTCCTCGGACTCGTCGCCACCACCGCCCACCCGGGCGCCGCCCTCGCCTCGTCGCACCGGCCGGCGCCGGCCGCCGTACGGCACGCCACCGCACCGCACGCCACCGCACCGCACGCCGCCGCACCGCACGCCGCCGCACTGGCGCTCTCGGGCGTCGCCTACCTTGCCGGCATCGCCAACCTGCAGCCCACAGCGTCGGGGACGTGGGTGAACACCGGCCCCGCGGTGCTGCTCCCCGTGGCCGGCACCTATGCGCTCGACGCGAACGTCCGCTCCGTCCTCGCCGGCACGCCGCCGGTCAACACCTTCATCGTGGCCAGGCTCAGGAACGCCACGACCGGCACCGTCCTGCCCAACAGCGCGCGCATCGCCAACCAGGTCCTCGACACCAACGCGGGCGCCAGGCCGACCGGTCAGAACACGACCGCCCCGATCAGCGAGCGCGTCACGGTGACCGGCCCGACGGTCATCGGGCTGCAGGCGATGCGGGCCAACGCGCTCGGCGCGTCGTCCGTCGCGCAGCTGCTCTCCGATGCGAACGGCTTCACGTCACTGCGCTTCCAGCGGATCGCGCCCTGACCAACCTGGCCCGGAAGCGCGGCCGGCCCGGGCGGAGAGGTGACGTCTCCACCCGGGCCGGCCGGCGGCTGGGGCGCCCGGGCGCCGGCGCGGACGCCCGGATACCCGGCTGCCGGGGTCAGAGCGATGCGGGCTTGGGCTCGATCGACTCGACGGCTGGCGCCTCCGCGGGCGCCGGGACCAGGGACGGGGTGGCCGGCTGGGCCGCCCGCACCGCGGCCGAGCTCGACGCGGTCTGCTCCTTGTTCCACTTGACCCAGCGTTCCACCAGGTTGATGACGGGCCGCTCGAGCACGTAGAAGCTGATCGAGGCGATCGCGACCGTGCCGAGCAGCACCGGGATCAGCAGCTCCCAGAAGCCGTACTTGCCGAGCAGCATCTGCACCGGGACGATCTTGCCGAAGGCGCTGCCGCTGCGGAACACGAAGTACATCATCGTGAAGTGCCACAGGTAGATGCCGTAGGAGATGCGTCCCAGATACCGCATCGGCAGGTTGCCGAGGGTGATCTGCATGAACCGCGAGCTGGCGTTCGGCACGACGAGCGGCACCATGATCAGGAACGAGAAGGCCATCATCATGGCGTCGCGGACGAGCGCGGCCGGCCAGGTCTGCCAGTCGGCGGTGCCCGGCACGCCGAACGGCTGGGCGCTGTTGACCGCGTACGCGACGATCGCGCCGAGCCAGAACAGGTTCGGCCGCCTCGTCGCCACGCGCCAGAAGCCGGGCGCCCGCTCGGGCGCCACCTCGGCCCGCACGGACCAGATGGCGAGCGCCATGCCGATCGCGAACAGCCCCGCCACGCCGAACGGGTAGAAGTACTGCGACGGCCACATCTGGTAGTGCCAGTGCACCCACGCGTTCCAACCCAAGTCGATGAGCACCATCACGCCGAGCGGGATCAGCATCCGGCGGGACTTGCGGACCGGGTCGTCCACCCGCCGCGCCAGGACGTGGGTGATCCACGCCAGCACCGGCAGCGCCAGGTAGAACTGCATCTCCACCGGCACCGTCCACAGGACGTCCATGCCCGCGTAGTAGTGGAAGTTGTAGATGTGCAGCAGCAGGTACGGGCGCA
Organism: Streptosporangiaceae bacterium; assembly: GCA_036378315.1. Classification (GTDB taxonomy): domain Bacteria; phylum Actinomycetota; class Actinomycetes; order Streptosporangiales; family Streptosporangiaceae; genus CALAED01. Next base: position 89,098 of record DASUWU010000180.1, read on the forward strand.
GCACGTCCCACGGACCATGCAACGCGGTGAGGTTGAGCACCAGCAGGTCGACCGTCACCACCAGCCAGAAGGCCGGGATGATGCGGGAGGCCCTGCGCAGGAAGAACTTGCCCAGCGCCGGGCGCCGCGTGCCGGCGAAGGTGCGGCGCACGAACGGCCGGTAGAGCAGCATTCCCGACATCAGGAAGAACGGGCCGAGCGATAACTGGCCGGCCGCGAGAATCGACCAGATGTCATGGTGCTTCGGCCCCACCGTGGAGCTCCTGATGAACGTGGCGAAGGCCACGTGGGTAAAGACGACGCCGAGCGCGCAGATACCGCGAATTCCGTCGAGTACCGGTACGCGTTTCTTGGCCCCCGTATTTGTTCCATTGGCAACTGCCACCATGGCATCCGCCCTTCTGACGCCTTATAGGTTGGTCGACGCGATCAGTTTCTTGCTTTCTGTGGCGATTCGCATCTCCCGTCGTGCGACGGTCGCCACTGACCAGCAGTTTTACCGGTAATTCAGGGCAAAGTCGGGGTGGCGGCGGCGGCCGCTTTCGCGGCCACCCAGGCCTCGTGCGCGGCCCGCACCTTCGTCCACAACGCCGCGCGCTCGGTCGCGTCGACCTCCGCCAGCGACAGCCCGAAGACATCGGCGAGTGCGCCGTACCACTCCTCGCGCGTCGCGAGCTCCCGCACCGTCCTGCCCGTCCCGTCCACCCGGCGCAGCATGCACCCGACCAGGCTGTCGGCGCCGGCCGCGTCCCGCCGCAGCACGACCACGGCCCGCACCAGGCGCGACTCGGCCGAGCTCGCCAGGTACGGGTGCCACTTGGCGAAGTCGGCCGTGGTGGCCGGGTCCATGTTGAGATCGATGCCGGCGATGGAGCCGCGCCGGTCGTGGTCGAACCGCCAGCCGCCCGGCTCGACTCGCGACGGGCCGAGCCCGAACGTCAGCGGCTCCTGCCGGTATGTGCCGGCCCGCAGCGGCAGCGGCTCGTACAGCGCGTCGCCGAGGCCGACGTCGACCAGCCAGCGCGTCCCGCCCACGCGTACCGTCAGGGCCAGGTGCGGCGCGAAGGACGCGTCGGACGGCGGCGCCGCCGCGCTGCCCTGCACGCCGGCCCGGTGCCAGGTCACGTCGTACCCCAGCGCGGTCAGCAGCCCGGAGAACGCGGTGTTGAGCTGGACGCAGTACCCGCCACGGCCGCGTAACACCCGGGCGACCGCCTCCTGCGGGTCCACGGACGTCGGCCGGCGCAGCTGGATGTCCAGCGCCTCGTACGGGATCCGCGCCACGTGCGCGCGGTGCAGGGCGAACAGCGCGTCGACCGAGGGCGCGCCAGGATGCTCCATGCCGAGCCGCTCGAGGTAACGCAGCGCCGTCTCCTGGCGGACGGCCGGCGGCGCCGCGGTCACGGCGTCCGTCAGGTGCGCCCGCGCGGATCGCGGGTGGTCGGCGGCCGACTGGTAGCTGCACGCGGTCATTGGCCTCAGTCCTCTGGCTGGCTGCGACGGGTCCTATAGGACCATCGTCAGCCCCAGAAGGGCCGCTGACCAGGGAGAACGCCGTCAGCAAGCTGCCGAGGCGGTCCGGCATCTGTCAGCTTGCTGCCATGCCGGTACGCGCGAGCACCGGCCGGCCGAGCGCGACGGGGAAGTGGTCGAGGCCGCGACCCACCCAGGTGTCCCGGCGTACGGGGGCGCCGGCCGGGGCCAGGTCGGGGAAGCGGCGCAGCAGCCGCGGCAGCGCGATCTGCGCCTCCATCCGCGACAGCGGCGAGCCGAGGCAGAAGTGGGCGCCGGCGCCGAAGCTCAGCGGCTGGACGTCGCGCCGGTCGGGGTCGAACCGGTCGGGCCGGTCGTAGCGGCGGGGATCGCGGTTGCCGGCCCCCATGATCACGACGACCTTGGTGTCGGCCGGCACCCGCGTGCCCATGAGGTCGATCTCGTCGGCCGCCCAGCGGCTGGTGGCCTGCACCGGCGGCTCGAACCGCAGGACCTCCTCCACGTAGCCCACGGCGAAGTCCGGCTCCTCGCGCAGCCGCGCCGCGTACTCGGGGTGCTCGAACGCCAGCAGCAGCCCGTGGCCGAGCAGGAAGCTCGTGGTCTCGAAGCCGGCCGTGAGCATCAGCATCATGTTGCCCACCAGCTCGTCGTGGCCGAGCCGGTCGCCGTCGGCATCGAAGATCTGCACCAGCGCGCTGACCAGGTCGTCCACCGGCTGCCGCCGGCGCCGCGCGATCAGGTCGGTGAAGTACGCCGTCAGATCGTCCATCGCCCGGTCCGCCGGGCCGAGCTCGGTGGCGTTGGTGATCCCCTCCAGGGCGAGGGTCAGGTCCGCCGCCACGGTACGGAACCAGGCGTGGTCGTCCTCCGGCACGCCGAGCAGGGCGCTGATCACCGCGATGGGCAGCCGCGAGGCGAACTCGGCGATGAAGTCCACCGGCGTGCCGTCCCCGCCGGCGGCCTCGGCCATGTGGTCGAGCAGCCGGTCGGTCATGTCCTCGACCGCGGGCCTGATCTCCCGCACCCGCCGCGGGGTGAACCCGCCGCTCACCAGCCGCCGCATCCGCGTGTGGTCGGGCGGGTTGCGGTAGAGCATCGAGTTGGTGTAGCCGCGCAGCGACGAGTGCGCCCGCCACTCCGGGTAGATGGCGTCGTAGCTCCGCCCGTCCTGGACCCGCAGCTTCGGCTCGCGCAGCGCCCGGTCGCACTCGGCGTACCCGACCGCCACGATCAGGCCCCGCTTGATCGGCACCAGGTTGCCGTACGACCGCAGCACCTCATACAGCGGGTACGGGTCGCGGCGCCCCTCGGGCGCCACCAACGCCGCGATGGCCTCGTTCGGTCGCATGGCGGGGCTCCTCCCCGTGACCCCCGCTCAGGCGGGGGCCAGCTCGAAGATCGACAGCGTGCCGGCGCCGTGCACGGCGGCCAGGCGGAGCCCGGCCGCGGCGCCCAGCGCGGCCAGGTCGGCGGTCCCGCGCTCCTTGCCGCCGCAGTAGGCGAGCATCCGCAGATCCATCCCGCTGCGTGGCGACCCGTCCGCGCGCACCTGCTCGACGACGAACACCGAGCCGTCGCGGCCGGCCGCCTCCGCGCAGCGGCGCAGGATGGCGCGGGCCGGCTCGTCCGCCCAGTTGTGGAGCACGAGCGACAGCAGGTAGCCGCCGGCGCCCGGGGGCAGCGGGTCGAAGAAGCTGCCGGCCACGGCTTCGCCGCGGTCGGCGAGGCCGGCCGCGGCCAACGCCTTGCGCGCGGTCTCGGCCGTGTCCGGCCGGTCGACGACCGTGCCGCGCAGCCGCGGGTAGCGCGTCAGCAGGTCGATGAGGAACGAGCCGTCACCGCCGCCGACGTCGACGACATGCCCGAGCGAACCCCAGTCGTAGCCGGCGATCAGCTCGGGCGACCGGCCAGGGACGCTGGAGCTCATCGACGCGTTGAACGAGTCGGTCCTGTCGGGGTCGGTCGCCAGGTCCTCCCAGAGTGAGCGGCCGAACTGGACGGGGAAGGCCGCCTCGCCCGTACGGACGCTGTGCAGGAGCTGGACGAAGGACAGCTCGGCGCGGCCGGCGCCCTCGATGTCCAGCCAGCCGCGAACGCGGGTGGGATGGTCGTCGCGCAGCGGCTCGGCCAGCGGGGTGAGGTGGTACTCGCCGGACTCGCCGCGGCGGAACACCCCACGGGTGGCGAGATACCGCAGCAGCCGGTCGAGCGCGTCGGCGTCGGCGTTCGCCGCGCTGGCCAGCTCGGGAGCGGTGCGCACACCGGCCGCGATATGGTCGGCGATCCGCAGGGTCGCCGCCACCCGCACCGCCATGGGGGTGGCGAGCTGGGCCATGGCCCACAGTTCGGCGCCGGTCCCGTCCGTATCCGCAAACACATTCATCTCCTGTCGCCGGCCCGCGATCAATTGTCGGCGGCGGTTTTCCGCGCCGCATCTCGGGAATTGCCGGGGAGCCTTTGTCAGGCGGCGGGTTCGGCACCATCGGCGCCGTCGGCGGCTTCGGAATCGTGGAAGATGGCCTTGATTCCGGTGAGGCCGGACAGCATCGTGGCGAAACCGGTCCTGCGGGTCCGCCGCCGGTCGGGCGCAAGGGCCTCCTGCGCCTTGTCCCAGTACTCCTCCTTGTACCGGGTCCGGTCGTAGAAGAACCTGATGAACTCGAGCAGCGAGTCCAGGAAGTTCCGGTAGTCGCGCTCGTACCGGTCGAGCAGCCGCTCCGCCGCGGCCGGCTCGCGCAGCGCCGCGTCGACGGTGCGCGCCAGCCCGTGGGCGCCGCGCATCGCCAGCGTCACGCCGGTGGACAGCAGCGGGTCGATGAACGCGGCCGCGTCCCCGACCAGCGCCCAGCCAGGCCCGTGGAAGCGGCGGCAGGTGTACGACCAGTCCTTGATGGTGCGGAAGCCGCTCACCCGGTAGGCGTCCTGGGTCAGCATCTTGACCTCCTCGGAGGCCGCCATCTCCGCCGCGTACAGATCCTCCAGGGTCCGCCCCGACTTCTTGTACTCGTCGATCGGGGTGACGTACCCGATGCTCACCGTGCCGTCCGACAGCGGGATGAACCAGAACCAGCCGTTCGGACGGTTCTCGGTGAGGATGTCGCCGGCCCGGGTGCCCAGGTAGCGCCGGCAGCCCTGCCAGTAGCTCCAGACCGCGATGTTGCGCAGGTCGTCGTGCCACTCGACGAGGTCGAACTTCCGCGCGAGCAGGTGCGTCTGCCCCGAGGCGTCCACCACCAGCTTGGAGGACGCGGTGCGCTCGTTCGAATCGCCCTTGTACGCGTACACCACGCCGGTGACCCGCTCGCCCTCGGTCAGCAGCTCTTTGACCGTCGCCTCCTCGACCACGCGCGCGCCCAGCTCGCGGGCCCTGGTCAGCAGCAGCGCGTCGAAGTCGGCGCGGCGCACCTGGTAGGAGTATTCGTAGTTGGAGGCCTCGGCGAACCGGAACTCCCAGGTGTTCCGCCCCGCGCCGTCCTCCTTCGGGCCGAGCGCCCGCCAGCCGGCGGCCGGCGTGACGTTCTTGCCCCACAGCAGCGTGCCGCCGTACTTCTTGGTGAACCCCAAGTTCTCCAGGCGCTCGGACAGGCCGAGGTCCTCGATGGCGGGCAGCACGCCGGTGATCAGCGACTCGCCGATGTGGTAGCGGGGGAACTTCTCGCGCTCCAGGACCAGCACGCGGTGGCCCTGCTGGGCCAGCAGCCCGGCGGTGGCCGAACCCGCCGGGCCGCCGCCGATCACGACCACGTCGAATTCTTCGTTGAGCTCCA
>DASUWU010000181.1:0-22874 GCA_036378315.1 Streptosporangiaceae bacterium
TGCCGATCTCGTCCGCCCGGCCGAGGCAGCGCGCCCCGCCGACAGTGCCGAGCGCGAGCGCCTGCCGTGCGGTCAGCGCCGCCGGCCCGGCCGTCGCGCGCTGGAACAGCAGCGCCTGCCGCAGCTCGCCGGCCAGGGGCACCAGCTCGGCCGATGCCGCCCCGTCGACCCCGATGCCGACCGGCGCGCCGGCGGCGAGGAGATCGGCGATCCGGGCGATGCCGGCGCCGAGCCGGGCGTTGGAGCTCGGGCAGTGCGCGACGGCGGTGCCGGTCTCGGCGAACCGCTTGATGTCGGCGTCGCGCAGGTGCACGCAGTGCGCGAACCACACGTCGTCGCCGAGCCAGCCGAGCCGGTCCATGTACTCCACCGGGGTGACGCCGAGCCGCTCGCGGCAGTGCTCCTCCTCGTCCACGGTCTCGGCGAGATGGGTGTTCAGCCGGACTCCGAGCCGCCTGGCCAGCCCGGCCGTCTCGGTCATCAGCGTCTCGGTGGCCGAGAACGGCGAGCACGGCGCCACGGCGACGCGCAGCATCGAGCCGGGGGAGGGGTCGTGGTAGCGGGTCACGGCCTCCTCGGTGGCGACCAGCGCCGCCTCGGTGTCCTCGACGATCTCGTCCGGCGGCAGCCCGCCCCGCGATCGCCCCAAGTCCATCGACCCGCGGCACGGATGGAAGCGCAGGCCCACCAGCCGCGCGGCCGCGATCTCCGCCTCGAACAGGTCGCCGGCGCCGCGCGGGAACACGTAGTGGTGATCGGTCGTGGTGGTGCAGCCGGACAGCGCGAGCCAGGCCAGTGCGGCGCCCGCCGCGTCCCGCACCACCTCGGCGTCCAGCCCGGCCCACACCGGGTAGAGCCCGGTCAGCCACTCGAAAAGCGTGGCCTGTGCCGCCATCCCCTGGGTCGCCCACTGGTAGAGGTGGTGGTGGGTGTTGACAAGACCCGGAGTGGCGAGGCACCCGGAGGCGTCCACGCGCTCGACCCGCCCGGCGCCGCCCGCGCCGATCATGGCCGGCGCGGCGCCCGGACCGACCGCGACGATCCGCGCGCCGTCGATCACGATGTGCCCGGAGGAGTGTTCGGGGCCGGCGACCGGGGCGATCGCGCAGTTCTCGATGACGATCACGACATCGCATCCTCTCCGCCGCCTGCTCCCGCGCCCCGGTCCGCGCCCGATCCTGTGATCGCCACCGCGGCGCGCCGGACGGCTTCGATGATCTGCTCGTAGCCGGTGCAGCGGCACAGGTTGCCGGCCAGCGCCTCGCGGATCTCGGCGTCCTTCGGCGCTCCGGCCGTACGCTCCAGCAGGTCATGGGCCTGCATGATGAGACCGGGCGTGCAGAACCCGCACTGCACGGCGCCGGCGTCGACGAACGCCTCCTGCAGCGGATGCGGCCGCCCGCCGGCCGCGAGGCCCTCCACCGTACGGACCGCGCGGCCCTCGGCCTGGCCGGCCGCGACCAGGCAGGCGCAGACCGTACGGCCGTCCAGGTAGACCGTGCACGAGCCGCACTCGCCCTGCTCGCAGGCGTTCTTCGAGCCCGGCAGCCCGCACCGCTCGCGAAGCACGTACAGCAGCGACTCACCCGGCCACACGTCGTCGACGACGCGCTCCTCGCCGTTGACGGTGAACCTCACGCGCACGCGGCGTCCCCCTTCCTGTAGGCGTTCCACGTCCAGGCCAGGGTGCGCCCGGCCAGCACCGCCAGCGCGTGCCTGCGGTACCCGGCGGTGCCGCGCACGTCGTCGATCGGGCTGGCGGCCGCGGCGACGAGCGCGCCGAACCGCCGGCCCACCCCCTCGTCGAGCGGCCCGCGTCCATTCCAGTCCAGCGTGCCCGATAGGAACTCCTCAGCGGCCGGCGCCCGCAAGGGAGTCGGGCCGGCCGAGCCGATCCCGGTGCCGGCACGGCGGGTCGCGGGGTGCAGGGCGAGCGCGAACGAGCAGACGGCGATCACCATCGCGTTCCTCGTGCCGACCTTGGCGAACTGCTGGGGCCCGGTCGCCCGGCCCACTCTGACCGCGCGGATCAGCTCGTCCGGCTCGAGCGCGCTCACCTTGGGCCGGACGAAGAAGCCGTCGATCGGGAGCACGCGGACGCCCCGTACCGACTCCACCTCGACCTCGGCGTCGCCGGCGAGCAGCGGCGGGTGCGCGTCGCCGGCCGGCGACGCGGAGCCGAGGTTGCCGCCGACCGTCCCCCGGTTGCGGATCTGCGGCGAGCCCACCGTGCGGGAGGCGATCGCCAGGCCGGGCAGCAGGCCGCCCAGCTCGGTGATGACCCGCGCGTACGGCACGCCGGCGCCGATCCTGACCCGGCCGCCGTCCAGCTCCCAGTCCGCCAGCTCGTCGATCCCGGTCAGATCGAGCAGCGCGGCCGGCCTGGCGCGGTCGAAGTTGAGCTCCACCATGACGTCGGTGCCGCCGGCGATCGGCCTGGCATCCGGCCGCTCGGCCTTGGCGGCCAGCGCGGCCGCCCATGTGGTGGGTCGCAGAAAGTCCACTATCCGGCCTCCCGTATGCGGGCTCCGGCTCGCGCACCGGGCCGCCGGCCCGCGCATCGCGCCCTCACCAGGCCTCCTCGGCGGGTTCCGCGCCGTCGGCCAGCACGGTCCCCTCGATCAGCCCGTACGGCCGGTCGGCGGCGTGGAACACCTCGTTCGGGTTGTCCAGGCCGAACGGCGTGAGGTCGACGGCGAAGTGGTGCTTGTTCGGCAGGGCGAGCCTGACCTCGCAGATCTCCTCGCCGCCGGCGATCAGCACCTGGCGCCCCATGGCGTACAGCGTCTGCTGGAGCGACCGGCTGTAGGTGCCGGCGAACGCATCGAGCAGCGCCTGGCGGGCGCCCGCGTACGCGGCGTCCCAGTCCGCGGTCACGCCACGGTGGCGCCACCCGGCGTGGACGGTCGTCGCGAGCAGCCGGTCGCCCGTCTCGGGGAGCGTCGTGTACTCGTCCTTCGCGTAGCCGCGGAACTCGGAGCCGGTGGAGTTGAGCACGGTCATGTCCCGCAGCCCCGACACGACGTGGGTGCCGGCGGCGGAGTGGGTGACCCGGGCCGTCCTGACCTCCTGGCCGCGCCGGACGAACGAGTGGCCGGTCACCGGGATGCGGTCCCACGCGTACTCCTCGGCGCTCACCCTGGCGCGGTGGATCGCCGGGTGCGCGGCCACGAAGTGCCTGGCCAGCAGCAGCGCGAAGTCCTCAGGGGCGCCGATGCCGTGCTCGCGGGCGAAGGCGTACACCGTGTTCTTCTGCGAGTCGGTCGGCAGCACGGCCGCGTTGTCGCCGGTCAGATGCACGGCCTCCATGTCGCCGGACAGCGCGACGCTGACGTTGAGGTCGCGGATCTCGTGGCGCTCGCCGTCGCGGCGGACGTCGCGGCGGACGTGGACGACGCGGACCTCCGCCTTGCCGTACTGGTTCGGCCCGAGCGTGACCATCCAGCCGCCCCCTCAACTGCCCCGGTAGGTCGAGTAGCCGTACGGACTGACCAGCAGCGGCACGTGGTAGCGCTCGTCCGCGTCGGTCACCGTGAACACGACGTTGACCTCCGGATAGAACGTCTCGATCCCCAAGGCCAGGAAGTACGGTCCCGTGCCGAAACGCAGCCGGTACGTCCCTGGCTCGCCGGCGGGCAGGCCGGTGAGCCGGCCGTCGTCGTCGGTGCTCGCCTCGGCGACCGGCCGCCACCCGCCGCCGAGGTAGCGGTCGAGCCGCACCGCCACCTTGGCGGCCGGCCGGCCGCGCGTGGTGTCGAGGACGTGGGTGGACAGGCTCATGGACGCTCCAGGAGTTTGACCAGCCGCAGCTGTGTGATCTTCAACAGCTCGGCGCGGACGATCTCGCGTTCGGTGCCGGGATCGTTGCCGAGGCGCTCGCGCAGCGCGGCGAGCATCCGCTCGGCCGACAGCCCCGTGGCGCAGATGAGGAACACGTGGCCGAAGCGCCGTTCGTAGGCGACGTTGCCTTCGTGGAGCTCGTGGGCGGCGTCCCGCGAGGAGTCGATGATCCCGGACTGCTCGCTCCTCGACCAGGACGACTCGCGGTCGAGGCCGCGAGGACGGTCGCCGACGCGCGGGTGGGCCCGCAGCGCCTCCTCGATGTCCGGCCAGCCGAGCTCGGTGAAGGCGGCGTCGCACGCGCGGTCGAGCGCGGCGTAGTCGGCGAACGGGCGGGCCGCGGTGACCCGCCGGACCCACGCGCTCGACGCGCAGCACGTCCGCAGCTCCCGTTCCGCGTCGCCGGGCGGGAGCGCGTTCAGCCACTCGATGCCGCTCGTCACTGGTCCAGTAGAACAGGTCACCTCGGGTGCCACTAGAGCCTGACCTATGGGATACCCCGTGTGGGCCGGCGCATGACTTCGGTGCGGCGGGGGACGGCAGGGAGATCACGTTCGCGGCGGACCGGTGGCGCCGGGATGGCCTGCTGATGGCCGTGGAGTAAGACGGCCGCCGACGCTGGTCAAATAGGTCGTCGTTGTGGTAGGCGGCCGCCCGTCGCCCGCCGCGCGGTAAATGCGAGCTTTCCCGGGCCCCTTGGTAATTTCGAGGACTTTGAGTAGTCAGCCGGCGGGACGGCGGGCCGCGAAGCGCGCGGGGGACGCCGCTCCGGGGTGGCCCGGACAGGGCCGGCGCGCGGCCGGCGGCGCGTGCCGTCCTGCGGCCGCCGCGCCGGATCCCGCATGCGCCGCGGACCCGGCCGCTGATCTGGGACTGGGCCGGCCCGGACGGGGCCGGACCGCCGCCACCGCGGCCCGTCGCTTCGCGGTCGATGGACGCCCGCGGCCCGCAGGCCGGCACCCGGTGCGGTCGGGAATTCGGATTCCGGGGCCTCCGCAAGCGGGTTTACCGCACATCTCCGCACCCCTTACAAGTAACCCTTAAGGGTGTTGCCAAAGCCAGCGGTAAATACCGTCGATTTCACCGTTGGCGTCCCGCAGGCGGCCCCCTGGCCGGGCGCGCCCGCGATGCTATCGGTGGGCAATCTCGAGGCGTGGATATCGCGACCGGCGGGGGCGCGGGCGCCGATTATCAGGCGCGACGGAAACCTCTTGCCCAGCGGTGCGGGTGCGGTGATCGAATTGAGCATGATCCTGCGCGTACGCACCGTTACGATCACGGCGCCCCCGGTGCGCGGACGCCCGGGCGCGAGTGGAGCCGCCCGCCTCCAAGCCCTTGGAGACGGGCGGCTCCGTCGGTCTTGCGCTCGGTTGCCTCTTTCCGGGACTCTAGGTACGGACCCTCATCAGACTGCGCAGCAGCTATGCTCCAATGGCAGGCTCATGGCTCCGGAAGCCATGGGGGCCGTGAGGACCAGGCTGCTCATGAGCGCTAGGATAAATGCGAGCACCTTCGTACGACGAGACACTAAATCACCTCCAGTGATGCCTCCATGCAATTGCAAGTGAAAGTCAGTGAGAATGAAGAGTCAAGAAACGCTGGGGCAACGACTGCGTGACCTTCGCATGCGCCGGGGCATCTCACAAGCTCAGCTGGCTTTCCCGGAACTGTCGGACAGCTACGTTTCGCTGATCGAGAGCGATAAGCGAACGCCCGCCCCCGCGGTGGTCGAGCTGCTGGCCAAGAAGCTGGGTTGCTCCGCGTCGTACCTGGCCAGCGGGGTGACCGACGAGACGGTCGCCGAGCTGCGGATGACGTTGCAGTACGGGCACATGTCACTGCAGAACGGCGAGGTCGACGAGGCCCGCGCCAGCTTCGCCGAGGTGATGGGGCACCGCGACCTGCACGCGTTCCCCGATCTCGTCTACGACGCGCGCTGGGGGCACGCGCTGGCGCTCGAGGCGGCCGGCGAGCTCGAGCCGGCGGTGGCCGAGCTCGAACGGCTGGCGACGACGCTCTCACCCAGGCATGATCCCGACCGCTGGGCGTTCCTGCATATCGCGTTGTGCCGTTGTCACCGGGAGGCCGGTGACTTCGGCGCCGGGGCAGAGGCGGGCGAGCGGGGGCTGCACCACCTCACCGAGGCGCACACGCGATGGACCGAGTCCATGGTGATGCTGGGCGCCACGCTGCTGAGCATCTACTACGAGCGCGGCGACCTGATCCACGCGCAGCAGTTCGCCAAGCGGCTGATCGACCGGGCCGAAGAGGTCGGCAGCGCGCGGGCCAGGGCCGCCGCCTACTGGAACGCGGGCATCGCGATGGGCCGCCGCGGCGACCTCAACGAGGCGTTGCGGCTCGAGGAACGGGCGCTCGCCCTGCTCGGCGAGAGCGACGACGCGCGCAACCTGGCCCGGCTGCGCGGTGACTGCGGTCTTTTGCTGCTGCGCGCCCGGCCCGACCAGGCGGAACGGGCGCGAGACCTGATCCAGCGGGCGCGCAGCGCGCTGGCCGCCGGCGCCGCCAGCGAGATCGACGACGCGAAGTACGCCACCAACCTGGCCAAGGCCGAGATCACCCTCGGCCGGCCGTCCGAGGCGGTCAAGCTGGCGAAGGGCGCCATCGAACACCTTGGCGGCGACGCGCCCAGGTTCGCCGTGGCCGACGCGCTGATCGCGCTGGCCGACGGCTACATGAGCCTCGACCTGCACGAGGAGGCGGCCGAGGCGCTGCGCAAGGCGGCCGAGACGCTCGAAGGCATGCGGTCGTCCCGCCAGGCCGCCCAGGCGTGGTTCGATCTCGCCGAGCTGTTCGGCCGCACCGGGGACATGAAACAGCGGGCCGACGCCTACCGCAGGGCGTGCGCCTGCGTCGGGCTGCGGTGACCGACAGCACCGCACCCGCGAGCGCGGGTTTGCCGGGTGTCACTATGGTTGAGTCGACATGCCAGGCCCATCTCGATCACCAGCCGAGGGCCACGAGACCAGCGCCATGACACCAGCTCCCATACACCAGCGCCATCACACAAGCGCCATGACCCCAGCGCCATGACAGCATCCGCCACGTCGCCGGCGGGCCTCAGGTGACCAGCACCACGCCGGCCCCCGGCACCCCAGCGCGCGGCGCGCAGGCCCGGAGCACCCAGGCCCTGGGCGGTCAGGTGCGCGCGCCGTTCAGGACCGCGGCCGCCGCGGCCATCACCGTGCTCGCCGCGGCGACCGCCGGGCTGCTGATCGCGCTGGTGGCCGGCGGAGCCGTCACCGAGAAGGTCATCCCAGGGCTTGGCGACGCGGGCACGCTCACCCGCTGGGGGCTGCCGCTCACCCGGCTCGCGCTCGACGTCGGGGCCGCGCTCACGGTGGGCGCCCTGCTCGCCGCGGCGGTCCTGCTGCCGTCCGACCAGGGGCGGCTGGGCCCCGCAGCGGCCGGCTACCTGCGCGCGGCGTCATGGCTGGCGACCGGCTGGGCCGCGGCGGCCGGGGCCTCCCTGGTCTTCACCGTCTCCGACGTCCTCGGCGAGCCGGTCGGGCGGGTCGTCGCCGGCAGCGAGCTGAGCAGCTACGCCGGGCAGCTGCCGCAGGGGCTCGCGCTCATGCTCGTCGTCCTGCTGGCCGTGATGATCGCCCTCATGGCACGGACGACGGTCACGGCGGGCGGCGCGCTCGGCCTCCTGGCGCTGGCGGTCATCGCCCTGCTGCCGCCCCCGCTGACCGGCCATTCGGCCTCATCGCCCAACCACACGGTCGCCGTGGTCGGTCTCGCGCTGCACGTCTGCGCCGTGGTGCCCTGGGTCGGCGGCCTCGCCGTGCTCGGCTGGCACGCGCTGCGCGGGCGGGCCGGGCTGGCCGTCGTCGCCGGCCGGTTCAGCAGGCTCGCGCTGTGGTGCTACGCCGCCGTCGGCTTCACCGGGGTGGCGAACGCGGTGTCCAGGCTGCCCGATCCCGCGGAGCTGTTCACCGCCGACTACGGCAGGCTCATCCTCGTCAAGTTCGCCGCGTTCTGCGTGCTCGGCTGGGCCGGCTGGCTGCACCGGGGCCAGACGCTGCCCGCCGTCGCCGCCGGCCGGCCGCGCGCCTTCGCCAGGCTGGCCACGGTCGAAGCGGCGATCATGGCGGGCACGATCGGGGTCGCGGTGGCGCTGGCCCGCACCGCTCCGCCTGCCGTGGACACCGCGGGGGACAGCGCGCGCGAGCTCCTCGGCTACCCGCTGCCGCCACCGGTCACGACGGGCCGGCTGGCGACCCTCTGGGTGTTCGATCTGTTCTGGGTCGTGGTCGTCGTGGCGCTCGGTGCGGCGTACGCCGGCGGCGTGGTGCGGCTGCGCCGGCGTGGCGACAGCTGGCCGGCCGGCCGCACGACGGCCTGGTTCGTCGGGCTGGCCACGATCGCGGTCGCCACGCTCAGCGGCGTGGGCAGGTACGCGCCCGTCCTGTTCAGCGTGCACATGGTCCAGCACATGACGCTGTCCATGCTCACCCCCGTCTTCCTCGTCCTCGGCGCTCCCGTCACCCTGGCGCTCAGGGCCCTCAGGCCGGCCGCGGTCAAGGGGGACCGCGGGGCACGCGAATGGCTGACCATCGCGCTGCACAGCCGCGCCGTGGGGGTCATCACGCACCCGCTCGTCGCCACGTTCGTCTTCGTCGCCAGCACCTACACGCTGTACTTCACGGGGCTGTTCGGCGCGCTCATGCGCAACCACCTCGGCCACATCGCGATGCTCGTCCACTTCCTCGCGTCGGGCGCGCTGTTCTTCTGGGTGATCATCGGTGTCGATCCGGCACCCAGGCGGCTGCCGTACGTGGGGCGGCTGCTCGTGCTGTTCGTCACGATGCCCTTCCACGCCTTCTTCGGCATCGCGCTGATGAACGTGGGCCGGCCGATCGCCCCGCAGTGGTACGGCGCGCTGCACAGGACCTGGGGATCCTCGCTCGTCGCCGACGTGAACACCGGGGGCGCCATCGCGTGGGCGTTCGGCGAGATCCCCGTGTTCATCGTGCTGCTCGCCCTCGTCTTCCAGTGGTTCGCCGACGACCAGCGGCTGGCCAGGCGCGCCGACCGGGCCGCCGACCGCGCGGCGGCCGCCGGCACCGGCGACGACGAGCTCTCCTCCTACAACGCCTACCTCGCCGCGCTGGCCAGGCGCGCCAGGCACGATTGAGCCGACGGCCACGTTGACGCCGGCGGGGCCGCAGGAAGGAGCCGTATGACGGAGTTCGACCCCGGCCAGGGGCTGCCCGCCGCATTCCTGGGCGTCGGCCCGCCGTCGTTCGTCGAGCTGCTGAAGGGGTACGCGCCCGAGCTGCTGCCGGCCAACCGGGCCGGACGGGCGGGGCCCGGTCGCCAGGGTGTCCAGGGCGTCCAGGGTGTCCAGGGTGTCCAGGGCGCTCAGGGGGACCAGTCAGGCCGGCGGGAGCCGGCCATCCCGCCCGCCCGCGCGGGCCTGACCCCCGGCGGGCGGGACCATCCGGCCGCGGCGGCGGCCGGCGTGCCGCACGGCACGACCGTCCTGGCGCTCACCTTCGCCGACGGCGTCATGATGGCCGGCGACCGGCGGGCGACCTCCGGCAACGTGATCGCCAAGCGGGACCTCGAGAAGGTGCAGCGGGCCGACCAGTACTCGATCATCGCCTTTGCCGGCGCCGTCGGGCTGGCCGCCGACATGGTCAAGCTCTTCCAGGTCGAGCTCGAGCACTACGAGAAGATCAACGGCACCCCGCTGTCCCTCGACGGCAAGGCGCGCCGGCTCGCCACCGTGCTGCGCGAGAACCTCGCGCTGGCCATGCAGGGCCTCGCCGTGGTGCCGCTGTTCGCGGGCTACGACCTGGCCGTCGGCACCGGCAGGATCTTCAGCTTCGAGGTCGTCGGCGGCCCGTACGAGATGCGGGACTTTTACGCCGAGGGCTCCGGCTCGCCGTACGCGCGCGGCGCTCTGAAGAAGCTCCACCGGCCGGGGCTCGCCCTGCGGCAGGCGGCCCAGGTCTGCGTCGAGGCGCTGTACGACGCGGCCGACGACGACTCGGCCACCGGCGGCCCCGACCTGACCCGCGACCTGTACCCGGTCATCGCGACCGCCACCGCCGACGGCTACCGCCGGCTGCCTGAGGACGAGGTGCGCGAGCTCACCCGGGCGATGATCGACGCCCGCCGCGAGCGGCCCGACGGGCCGGCCGCCCCCCTCCGCTGACCCCACCCCACGAGGCGCGAGTCATGACGGAATTCCGGTTCGGGTTCAACAGTTTCGGGCTGCGCTCGCGGCGGGACTTCACGGAGTTCTGCCGCAGGGCCGAGTCGTACGGCTTCGACGTCTTCCTCGCGGCCGACCACGTGGGCGGGGAGGCGCCCTTCGCGATGATGCTCGCCGCCGCGGACGCGACAGAGCGGCTGCGGGTGGGCACCCTGGTGCTCAACGTCGGGTTCTGGAATCCCCACCTGCTGGCGAGGGAGACGGCGACCGCCGACATGCTGACCGGCGGCCGGCTCGAACTCGGCCTCGGCGCCGGCCACATGAAGTGGGAGTTCGACGCGGCCGCCATCCCGTGGGAGCCGTTCGCCGCGCGGGTGGCGCGGCTCGAACGCACGATCGAAGAGCTAGGCCGCCTGTTCGCGAACCCGGGCTACGAGGAGCGCGCGGCGCTCAGGGAGCGCTACGACCTGCCGGAGCTGCGGCCCGTCCAGAGGCGCGGCTTCGGCGGGCATGGCCCGCCGCTGCTCGTCGGCGGCACCGGCGACACGGTGCTGCGGCTGGCCGCGCGGTACGCCGACACCGTGGGCATCGCGGGGGTGTACCAGATGGAGGGCCAGCCGCCGGGGACGTTCCGGCTCGGTACGGCCGCGGAGGCCGACGAGCGGGTGCGGTTCTTCCGCGAGCACGCGGGGGACCGGGCCGCGTCGGTCGAGTTCAGCGCGCTCGTGCAGATGGTCGTCGTGACCGACGACCGGCGCGGCGTGGCCGAGCGGCTCGTGGCCGAGGACATGCCGTATTACACGGTGGACGACGCGCTGGAGACCCCGTTCCTGCTGATCGGCACCGAAGCGCAGATCGCCGAGCAGATCCGGGCGGGCAGGGAGCGCTACGGCTTCACTTACATCACCGTGCACGGTCAGTACATGGACACGTTGGGCCCGGTGATCGAACGGTTTCGTTAGTTGGGGCCGGCGCCGGGAATGTCCAGATTCTATGGAGCATACCGGGCGGTGATCATTGTGAGGGGACGGCGGGCGGCGGCCACGGCGGTCGCAGTGCTCGCCCTGCTGGGCGTGACGGCGGCCGACTGCCAGGTGGGCGGCCAGCCGGGCGCCGCGCCGGCGGTCACATCGACGAAGTCGTCGAAACCGCCCAAGCACAAACACCACACGGCCACGAAGGCGGGTCAGGTGTCGGTGCCGGTGCGGGTGCTGAGCGCGCAGGGTGAGACGATGGTGCTGGTACCCGTGAAGGTCAACGGCCGCGGGCCGTACGACTTCGTGCTCGACACGGGGGCGTCGTCGTCCACGGTGAGCCGCTCGCTCATGCGCAAGCTGCGCCTGCCGCGCAACGGTGACACCGCCCGCGTGCGCGGCGTGGCCGGCGCCACGGAGGTCCCGCTGGTCACGGTGGGCCGCTGGACGCTCGGCGGGCAGCGGCTGCACGGGCGCAGCCTGCCCGTGCTCGATCTCGGCGCCGACTTCGGCGACGGCCAGGTCAGCGGCCTGCTCGGCTCCGACGAGCTGCGCCGGTTCGGCGCCGTCACGGTGGACTACAGGCACGAACGGCTCGTCCTGCGCCCGCCCGGCTGAGGGCCCGGGCCGGTCGCACGCGTTCGGCGCGGCGACCGCGCCGCGACCGCGCCGTCAGGACTTCAGCCAGCGGGCGGCCTCCACGCCCAGCGTGGACCGGACGGCGAGAATGACCACGCCGAGGGTGAGCAGCGGCGCCAGCACCCAGCGTTCCAGCACGCCGTCGGTATCGGGGATGAGCGGCACCCTGATCCGCCACTGCGCGGGCCACAGCAGCGGGCAGCCGTCGGGCGTCAGGCAGTCGCCGAGCAGGTGCGCGAGGCAGCCGAGGCCCACCGCGTAGCCCGCGAAGCGCATGTCGAGGTCGCGCATGACGTAGGTGAGCGCACCCGCGATGACCAGGTTGAGCAGCGCGGAGAAGTGCTCGCGCGCCCGCACCTGGATGCCGATGCCGTGCAGCCCGAGCCCGATCAGGAGGAACAGGGCGATCAGCCAGCCCCGGCCCGGCGTGTGCTTGGCCAGCCAGCCCGCCCCGAAGCCGGCGAGGGCGGCGAACGCCACCGAGTGGGTGGCGTGCCGGTGGCCGCCGGACACGGCGCCGACGAGCCGGCACAGCAGGCGGGTCACCGGGCCGAAGGCGTTCGCGATCGTGCCGTCGTGGTGGTCGATGTCGGGCAGCATCGCCGCGCCGGCGCAGACGACGGTGCCCGCCGCGATCTGGGCCGGGCTGAGGTGGACCGCGTGGCCGCCGAGCAGCCGGGGGTCGCCGAGCAGCGGCGTCGCGGCCAGCCAGACGGCGGCGCCGCTGAGCGCATGCGTATGCCCCATCATGGGAGGCGCAGCCAGTTCGCCGGCACGGCCGGACTGTAACGCGCCCGGCGCCGTCACGCCGCGCGGCACGCCGACGAGCCGCGGCTCGTTCTCATGGCCCGGTCTCGCGGCCCGGTCTCGCGGCCCGGACCAAGGGTTCAGCCCACGGGGATGTACCGCCAGCCGCCGTCGCTGACGCCAGGCCGGTACGGGGAGTCCAGGCGCTTGGCCACGACGCCCGGCAGACCCTGCTGCTCGGCGGCCGCCCGCACCGCGGCGCCGTCGCCGGGGAACCACGGCGCGGTCTGCCAGCGCGCGCCGGACAGCGCCAGCTCGTCGAGCCGCCTGCGCCGCTCCTCGTACGGCTCGTCGAGCAGCGGATGCCCGTCGAGATGCAGCAGGTCGAAGATCAGGTAGATCTCGCGGCCCTCGAGCTCGGCGAGCTCGCCGTCCAGCAGGGCCGGGCGGGCGCCAAGGGCGGCCCCGAGCGGCATGGCGAGCCCGGCGGGGGAGCCGGCCTCCCGGCCCTCGGCGTCGGAGAACCTGGCCCGCCCACCCTCGACGGAGGCGAGCAGGCGCCGGCCGCCCCAGGCGAACTCGAAGCCGTAGGCGTCCTCGTCACGGGGCAGGCGGGCGCGCGGAGCCGCGAGCATCGGCCGCAGCCCGACCGGCAGCGGCTCGGCGTCCGGGTCGGCCGGCGGGTCCATCCGGTGGATCATCCAGTTCTTTCCGCCGGTCTGGAACAGGACGTAGCGGCCGGCCGCCCGCGCGCCGTGGAGCACCACCTTGACCTCGCGGTCGGTCCACTTCTCCGTCTCGTACGTGCCGCGGTCCCAGATCGTCATCGTGCCCGCGCCGTACTCGCCACTGGGGATCTCCCCTTCGAAGGTGGCGTACTCCAGCGGGTGGTCCTCGGTGTGCACGGCGAGGTGGTTGGTCTTGGGATCGCGGGGGATGCCCTTGGGCACCGCCCAGGAGACGAGCACGCCGTCGCGTTCGAGGCGCAGATCCCAGTGCAGCCGCCGCGCGTGGTGCTCTTGGACGACGAACCGCGGCTCGCCGGCCGGCGCTGACCCGGCCGCCGACTCGGGAACCGGCTCCGGGGTCTTGGCGGCATCGCGCTTGCGGCGGTAGGTGGCGAGCCGGTCGGGTCCGCCGCCCGTGCCGTCCTCGCGGTCGTCGCGCTCCTTGCGTGCTGCCACGGCGCCCCCGATGGTCAGGGCAGGGTGAGGATCTCGTGACCGTCGTCGGTCACGAGGATGGTGTGCTCGAACTGCGCGGTCCGCTTGCGGTCCTTGGTGACCACCGTCCAGCCGTCGCCCCAGATGTCGTAGGCGATCGTGCCGAGGGTCAGCATGGGCTCGATCGTGAAGGTCATCCCCGGTTCCATGATCAGGTCGGCGCCCGGATCGTCGTAGTGCGGGATGATCAGGCCGGAGTGGAACGTCGTGCCGATGCCGTGCCCGGTGAAGTCGCGCACCACGCCGTAACCGAAGCGGCGGGCGTACGACTCGATGACGCGGCCGATCACGTTGACCGCCCGGCCCGGCCGTACCGCGCGGATGCCGCGCATCATCGCCTCACGGGTGCGCTCGACGAGCAGCCGCGACTCTTCGTCGACCGTGCCGACGAGGAAGGTGGCGTCGGTGTCGCCGTGCACCCCGTCGATGTAGGCGGTGACGTCGATGTTGATGATGTCGCCGTCGCGCAGCGTCGTGTCGTCCGGGATCCCGTGACAGATGACCTCGTTGAGCGACGTGCACAGCGACTTGGGGAAGCCGCGGTAGCCCAACGTCGACGGGTAGGCGCCCCGGCTGATCATGAACTCGTGCCCGATGCCGTCCAGCTCGTCGGTCGAGATGCCCGGCCTGATGTGCCTGCCCACCTCTTCGAGCGCCTGCGCGGCGATCTTGCCGGCCACCCGCATCCGCTCGATGATCTCGGGTGTCTTGACGTCCGGCTCGCCGGTCCGTGGGCGCGGCCTGCCGACGTACTCCGGCCGGGTGATGTGCGCGGGCACTTTGCGCTGCGGCGAGATGCGACCTGGCCGGAGTTGCGTCGTCATGTACGTGGAGTCTAGTTCCCCCCTCGGGCCCGGGCGTCGGGTACGGGCGTCGGGTCCGGGCGTCAGGTCGGGGTGTCAGGTCCGGGCGTCAGGTCCGGGCGCCCGGCGGGGCCAGCGCGGGCCGCTTGGCGGTCCGGCCGTCGCCGGTCGACCGGCCGCGCAGGTGCCGCATCAGCCACGGGGCGAAGTAGGTCCTGGCCCAGCGCACCTCCCGGAGGAGCCGGGCGCTGTAGCTGAGCTCGGGCAGCGGCGGCAGCGGCTCCCGCCACGTCGCCGGCTCGACCGGCAGCCCGAGCGTCTCCAGGACCGCCAGCGCCACCCGCCGGTGCCCGGGAGTGGACATGTGCAGCCGGTCCTCCGCCCACATGCGCCAGTCGCGCAGGACGTGCATCGTCCACAGGTCGACGACAAAGGTGCCGCGGCGCTCCGCGATCGCGCGGACATGCTCGTTGTACGCGGCGATCCGGCCGCGCAGCCGTCTGATCACCGGGGAGTCGGCGGGGTCGACCCCGGTGAACAGGATCACGTCGATGTTCTCGTCGCGCAGCCGGCCGACCGCCTCGTCCAGCAGCGCGCCGAGGGAGTCCACGTCCGCGCCCGGCCTGAGCAGGTCGTTGCCACCGCCGGACACGGCGACCAGGTCGGGGTGCAGCGCGAGCGCGGCCGGCACCTGCTCGTCGACGATCCGGCCGAGCAGCCTGCCGCGGACCGCGAGGTTGGCGTAGGCGAAGGCGTCGGTGCCCTGCGAGAGCGCGTCGGCCACGCGGTCGGCCCAGCCACGCCAGCCGCCGGGGGCCGACGGGTCGGGGTCACCGAGGCCCTCGCTGAAGGAGTCGCCGATGGCGACGAAACGCGTCCAGCTCATACGTGCATTGTGCATATCGCCCGCCGCGCCCGGTATGACCGCTCCTCAGTCGGCGACCGGGCCGCTGATCGCGTCGAGCAGGCGGGCCAGCCGGCCGCGCAGCCGGGGACGGGACGCCGGCGGTTCGCCGGCGGCCGCGCTGACCAGGTGCTGGGCGCCGTCGAAGGTGATGAGCCGGTCCCGCGCCGGTACCACGAGCGCGTCGTGCGCGAGACCCTCGAGCTCGCGGTCTCCGGTGTCGAGGGCGAGGATCGTCGCGCCCGTTCGCCGGGCGTCGTCGACCCGCTCGAGCAGCGGCACGGGAGCCGCTATCTCCGACACCACGAGGAGGGTCTCGCCCCGGCGAGCGGCGGCCAGCCGGTCGATGCCCACGCGCAGATGCGCCGGCGCCCCGGCGGGCGGCGTCCAGCGCACCAGCGTGGGCGCCAACTCGGGAATGCCGGCCCACCGGCTCTCCTCGTCGAGGTGCGCGGCGAGGTGCCAGGGCTCGTCGTCGGGCGTGCCGACGAGCAGCAGCCCGCCGCGGTCCTTCGTCGACAGCCGCACGGCACGGGCGAACTCGCCGGTACGTTCCAGCCAGCCGGTCGACGACAGCACCGCGCGCAACAGCGCGACCTGGTCGGCGTCCACATGCCCATGGTGCCGTACGCCGGCGCCTCGCGCGGCCGGTCGGGCAGCCCGGCCGCGGCGGGCACGCCCCGCCGCGGGCCGGGCACGGCGGGCCGCGGGCCGGGCACGGCGGGTCAGATGGCGGCCGGGCCGGCCACCATCGACGTGCCCACCCGCAGGTAGCCGAGCCGTTCGTACATCCGGGCGACCTCGTCGTCGGCCGCCGACAGGAACACCGTCTCGGCGCCGCGGGCCAGCGCCGCCGCGCCCAGCCGCGCCGTCACCGCCGTGCCGAGACCGCGCCGCCGCGCGATGGGCAGGGTGCCGACACCGACGATCTCGGCGACCCCGGCAAGGAACTGGCAGCCGCCCACCGCCACCGGCCCGTCGTGCCCCGCGGCGAACCCGGCGGCGAGCAGCAGCCTGCCACGGCGCATCCGGTCGCGGACGAGTTCCAGCGCGGCCGGATCGACCGCGGGGACCATGACGTCGCGGTCGGCCGTGTCGCCCGGTCCAGGCGCCATGCCGGGCGCGCCGAAGGCGATCATCTGGACGGCCTGCATGCGTGCGAGCTGCGGGTCGTCCGCGCCGATCATCCGGACGTCGCCGGCCGCGCCGCCGCGGGCGGGCGGGACGGGGCCGGACAGCACCATGAGCGGATGGGCGATCACCCGCAGCCCGGCCTTCTCCGCCGCCTGCCGCATCGACGGCGTGACCTCGTCGATCCACTCGAAGGACTCGGGCAGGCCGAGCGCGCGCTGGCGGTCGCGGACGGCGCTGACGTGGTCGGCGGTGACGTCCTGCGCGCCGCGGGTGGGCCGGGCGTAGTACGGCCAGCCGGCGCCGACCCGGACGAACAGCGTCAACGGCCCGTACTCCTCTGCCCGTCCCCGGTCGCGCGGCACCGCATCGCAGAACACGTCGATGCGATCGACCGGCCACGCCATGTGATCTCGCACGGAGGTATTCAACCCCTGTCGGGGTCATCGGCATGTATGCGGCACGTTAATTCACGGGGTCGTGAGCGTACCGCAACGTCCGGGCCGGTGGCCGGGCGCGCCGGCGCGGCTGCGAGGATCGGCGTATGACTCAGCAGCGCCCCAGCCTCGACCTCCCGGATGTCGGCGGCCTGTCGATCGGCATCCTGGGCGGCACCGGCGACCAAGGCAATGGCCTGGCCAGGCGGTTCGCGCTGGCCGGGCACGAGGTCATCATCGGTTCCCGGCGCGCGGAACGTGCCGAAAGCGCCGCCGCCGAACTGGCAGCCGGACTGGGCGCCGCCGGGCCCGGCCTGGTGCGCGGCGCGGAGAACGCGGCCGCCGCCCGCGCGTCGGATGTGGTGATCGTCGCGGTGCCGTGGGAGGGCCACCTGGCCACGCTCGAGTCGGTGCGCGACGAGCTGGCCGGCAAGATCGTCATCGACTGCGTCAACCCGATCGGCTTCGACAAGCGGGGCGCCTATCCGCTGCCGGTCGAGGAGGGCAGCGCCGCCGAGCAGGCGGCGGCCGTGCTGCCCGGCAGCCGCGTCGTCGCCGCCTTCCACCACGTCTCGGCGGTGCTGCTGCTCGACCCCGAGGTCGGCGAGGTCGACCTTGACGTGCTCGTGCTCGGCGACGACCGGGAGGCGACCGACCTGGTGTGCGCGCTGGCGAACCGCATCCCCGGCATGCGCGGGGTGTACGCGGGCAGGCTGCGCAACGCGGGCCAGATCGAGGCGCTCACCGCGAACCTGATCTCGATCAACCGCCGCTACAAGGCGCATGCCGGCTTCCGGGTCACCGACGTCTGATCCCGCCGCCACCGGGCCAGCCGCCACCGGGTGCGGGGCCGTGCGCGCCGTGGACGACCTGGGCAGGGACGACCTCGGCAGGGACGACCTCGGCAGGGACGACCTCGGCAGGCCGGTTCCGATGCCGGCCCGCGTGCGGCGTGTGGTGTCGCTCGTCCCTTCGCTGACCGAGGCGATCGCGGTCACCTCGCCAGAGCTGCTGGTGGGTGCCACCGACTGGTGCACGCACCCGCCGGATCTCGAAGCGACAAGGGTCGGCGGCACCAAGAACCCCGACGTGCGGCTGATCGTCGACCTGCGGCCCGACCTCGTCGTCGCCAACTTCGAGGAGAACCGCGAGCCCGATCTCGACGCGTTGCGGGCGGCCGGCGTTCCGGTCTGGGTGACGGTGGTCCGCACGGTGCCGGAGGCGATCGCCGGTCTTGGCCGGATGCTCGCCGCCTGCGGCCTGGCCGAGCCGCCGTGGCTGCGCGCGGCCGCCGCGGTCTGGCGCGGGGAGCCGCCGGCGCCGGCCCGCACCGCGGCCGTACCGATCTGGCGGCGGCCGTGGATGGTGCTGGGCCGCGACACCTTCGCCGGCGACGTGCTGCGCCGGCTCGGCGTCGCCAACGCCTACGACGATGCCGCCGAGCGGTATCCGAGGACGAGCGTCGAGGAGATCGTCGGGCGCGGCCCCGACCTCGTCGTGCTGCCCGACGAGCCGTACGCGTTCGGCCCGGCCGACGGCCCTGAGGCGTTTCCCGGCCTGCCCGTCGCCCTCGTCAGCGGCCGGTACCTGGAGTGGTACGGCCCGTCGCTCGTCGCCGCCCGCGCCGTGTTGACCCGCCAGCTCGGGCTCGCCTGATCATGCCCTCGTTCCCGGTACGGCGGGCCCGAGGGCATGACCGCGTGGATACGGCAGGTGGGCCCGGCTAGCGGTAGGAGTGCGCCTGGGTGGGGAACTCCCCGCCGACGACCTCGTCGGCGAAGGCCGTGGCCGCGCCAGCCAGCACGCCGGCGACGTCGGCGTACTTCTTGACGAACTTCGCCGTCCGCGGGGTGAGCCCGGCCATGTCCTGCCAGACCAGCACCTGGGCGTCGCATCCGGCGCCCGCGCCGATGCCGATCGTTGGGATGGACAGCGAGGCGGTGACCCTGGCGGCCAGCTCCTCCGGCACGCACTCCAGCACGACAGAGAACGCCCCGGCCGCCTCCAGCGCCTTGGCGTCGGCCATCAGCTCTTCGCCGGCCTCGCCGCGACCCTGCACCCGGTAGCCGCCGAAGGCGTGTACCGACTGCGGCGTGAGCCCGAGGTGCGCCATGACCGGCACGCCGGCCGCGACGAGCGTCTCGACCTGCGGCAGGACGCGCCGCCCTCCCTCAAGCTTGACGGCGTGCGCCCCGGCCTCCTTCAGGAAGCGGCCGGCGGCGTGCAGCGCGTCAGCCGTGCCGGCCTGGTAGGACCCGAACGGCAGGTCGGCCACGACCAGCGCCCGTGACGTGCCGCGCACCACGGCGGCGGTCAGCGGGAGGAGCTCGTCCACCGTGACCGGGATGGTGGATTCGTAGCCGTAGACCACCATCGCGGCCGAGTCGCCCACGAGCAGGACGGGGATGCCGGCCTCGTCGAAGACCCGCGCGGTCATGGCGTCGTAGGCGGTGAGCATGGGCCATCGCTCGCCGCGCTCCTTGGCGGCGGCGATGTCCCTCACGGTCACTCGGCGTCCCACCTGGCCGCCGTACAGAGCGGTCGGCCGGCCGGCGGGGGGAACAGCGCGCGAAACGGACTGCGGAACAGACATCGAGAACCTCCAGTCTCGAGGCGCCGCGGTGGCGTCCCCGGACGTGATCGATGATTCCACTGTGCCACGGGATGGGGGGCCGTGGGGAGTGCTCCCATTACGATACGAATCAGTGTCGTATCGTCGGAATAGCGGGATGGCCCCTGCGGTTGCGATACGAGAGCGTATCGATAGTTTCCCCTCTTCATCCGCAAAAGGGAGCCCATGCATCCTGCATCGATCCAGCGCCGGCGCTGGTACATCCTCGGCGTGCTGGTCGTCAGCCTGCTCGTCGTGGTCCTCGACAACACCGTCCTCAACGTCGCCCTGAAGACCATCGCCGACCCGGCGAAGGGGCTCGGCGCCACCCAGAGCCAGCTCGAGTGGTCGATCAACTCCTACACGCTGGTCTTCGCCGGGCTGCTCTTCACGTTCGGCGTGATCGGCGACCGCCTGGGGCGCAGGCGGCTGCTCGCGGCCGGCATGCTCACCTTCGGCCTGGGGTCGCTGGCCTCCGCCTACGCCCAGACTCCGGCCCAGCTCATCTTCTGCCGCGCGCTCATGGGTCTCGGCGGCGCGGCGATCATGCCGCAGACCCTGTCGATCATCACGAACGTCTTCGAGCCGCGCGAGCGCGGCCGGGCCATCGGCATCTGGGCGGGCGCCGTGGGTCTCGGCGTCGCGATCGGCCCGGTCACCGGCGGCCTGCTGCTCGACCACTTCTGGTGGGGCTCGGTCTTCCTGATCAACGTTCCGGTCGTCGCGGCCGGGCTCGTCGCGCTGTTCGCGCTCGTGCCCGAGTCCCGCAACCCCGAGCCCGGCGGCCTCGACCCGGTCGGCGTGCTGCTGTCGATCGCCGGCCTGGTCGCGCTGTCGTACGGCATCATCCAAGGCGGCGACAAGGGGTCGTGGCTGGAACCGGCCGTGCTCGGCCCGGTCGGCGCCGGGCTCGCGGTGCTCGCGCTGTTCGGGTGGCACGAGGCGCGGACCGAGCACCCCGCCTTCGACGTGCGGCTGTTCCGCGACCCCCGGCTGTCGGCGGCCGTGGCCGCGATCACGTTCTGCTTCTTCGCGGCGGCGGGCGTGTTCTTCTTCATGAGCTTCTACCTGCAGTCGGTGCGCGGCCTGACTCCGCTCGAGTCCGGCGCGATGGTGCTGCCGTTCGCCGTGGCACAGCTCAGCTTCGCCCCGCGCAGCGCCGCACTGGTGAACCGCTTCGGCGCCAGAGCGGTGTGCACGGCCGGACTGCTGATGGTCACGCTGGCCCTCATCGGCTACCAGCTCATCAACGAGTCGAGCCCGCTGTGGGTGGTGAGCCTCATCCTGCTCGTGCAGGGCGTCGGCATGGCCAACGTCATGCCGCCCGCGACCGAGTCGGTCATGTCCGCGCTGCCGAGGGAGAAGGCGGGCCCGGGCTCGGCGATCAACAACACGGCACGGCAGGTCGCCGTCGCGATGGGCGTGGCCGTCCTCGGGTCCGTGGTGGCCGCCGGCTACCGCCACGAGATGGCCGACCGGCTCAGCGCGCTGCCGCCGGGGCCGCGGCACCTGGCCGGCGAGTCCATCGAGGGCACCATGGCCGTCGCGTCCCGGATGGGCGCGGCGGGCCGCGCGCTGATCGAGCCCGCGCACGCCGCGTTCGTGCATTCGGTACACACCGCCGCGGCCGCGGCGGCGGTCGTCGCCTTCATCGGCGCGCTGATGGTGTTCAAATGGATGCCGGGACGCCGATCGGCGGCCCAGGAGGACGCGCCGGCTCCGGCGGAGCGGGAGACCACCCGGGTGTAACCGGGTAGAGGAAAACGGTGAGCCCAGTGACCGACGCCCTGACCGACGCCGCGACCGACGCCGCGACCGACGCCGCGACCGGCGCCGTCCCCGACTCCATGACCGGCGCGCGCCCCGCCGCCACCCGCCCGCCGGGCCGGCCGCGCAGCGAACGGGCCGACAAAGCGATCATCGACGCCACGCTCGCCCTCCTCGTCGAGGAGGGCGGCGTGGCCGGCGTCACGATCGAGGCCGTCGCCGCCCGCGCCTGCGTCGGGAAGACCACGATCTACCGGCGCTGGCCCAACAAGGAGGCGCTGATCCTCGACGCGCTCGCCTCGCTGAAGGAGCCCGACCCCGAACTGGCCGGCGTCTCGGTGCGCGACGACCTGGTCGCGCTGGCCCGCACGCTGGGCGTCGAGAAGGGCGACCGGCGGCGCGTCGGCGTCTACTGGAACGTGTTCGGCAACGGCGACAAGCATCCCGAGCTCTACCGGCGGTTCAGCCGCGACGTCGTCGAACCGCGCCGCGAGGTCATGCGCGCCGTGCTGCGCCGCGGCATCGAGACGGGGGAGCTGCGCCCCGACATCGACGTCGACCTCGTGATGTGGCTCATCATCGGCGCGGTCGTGCACCGCGCCAAGGCGTACGGCGTCGGCCCGGTCCCCGACGACTTCGCCGATCGTCTCGTCGACACCGCGCTGCGCGGGCTGGCGCCGCACTGACGCGCGCCGGCCGCTCAGCGGCCGATCCGCGAGCCGACGAGGTCCAGCGCGGCGAGCGCCACGTCGCGCGCCACGACGACGGGATGCGGTTCCACGTCAGGCGCCGGGGAAGCCGGAGTCGGGGGTGGCGCCGGACGCCGGCGTGAGGACGACGCGGTCGCCGGGATCGAGGCCGGCCAGGATCTCGGCGTAGCGGTCGCTCCTGATGCCGACCCGGACCGTGCGGGTGGCGACGCCTGAGTCGCTTTCGACCTGCACCGTGAAGGTGCCGCCGGCACCCGGGCGCAGCGCGGCGCTGGGCACGTACATCGTGTCCGCCTCCGCGGCGGTGACGACCTGCGCGGCGGCCGACTGCCCGACGAGCAGGCCGGGCGGCTGGTCGTCGAACGCCAGCCGGACGCCGTACTGGACGAGGTTGCCCGACGTGGTCGCGGCGGCGTCGATGTGGGTCACCTTGGCCGGGTAGGCGCCGCCGGGCCGGGTGGCGAGGGAGATCGTCGCCCGCTGGCCGAGCCGCAGCTTCGCCACGTCGGTCTGCGAGAAGTCGGCCACCACCTGCAGCTCGTTCAGGTCGCCGAGGGTGACGAAGCCGGCCGCGCCCGGGCCGGACACCTGGCTGCCGACCCGGCCGGCGACCGACAGCACCACCCCGCCGATAGGGGCGGTGAGGGTGGTGCCGGACAGCGCCCGCCTGGCCTGGGCCAGGGTGACCTCGGCCTGGACGACCTGGGCAGCCGCCTGTGCCTGGGTGAGCCGACCGCTCCCGCACGAACCGGCGCCGCGGCCGCCGCCGGCGAATCCGCTGCCAAGGCCGCCGCGGCTCCCGCGGGCGCCCGCTCCCGCTGGGCGGGACGGCCCGGCCCGCGTCGGCCGTGCGGTGGGCCGGGGCGTGGTGGTGCCCGTTGGCGTCGCGGTCGGTGTAGATCGG
>DASUWU010000182.1:0-4005 GCA_036378315.1 Streptosporangiaceae bacterium
CGATCCGACCGACCTGGATCACATCGAGCTCCTCGCCGCCGCCGTGCTTCCGCAGGTTTGATCTCGCCCGTACGGACGCCCCGCTAAGATGATCATGCGGTGGTTCCCGGTGCAGGCGTGGGAACCACCGCATGATTCTCGCGCCGGCCGCGCCTGGCGGCGGGTGGCTCAGGCGGCCACGTGTGCGGCCGCCGGCTCGGGCGCCGGATCGCCGTCCCTGCGCGCACGCAGTGGCAGCAGGAAGGTGACGAGGAAGCTCAGCCCCAGCATGCCGACCTCGATCCACAGGGTGGTCGTCATGGCCGAGCCGAACCCGCCGTCGGGGTGCGCCGGCGTCGGCGCGCCCAGCATGCCGAAGAAGATCGTGCCGAGGACGGCGGCCCCGAGGGCGCTGCCGAGCTGCTGCACCGCCGTGAGCGTGCCGCCGGCCGAGCCGGTCTCGTGCGGTTCCACGCCGGCCAGCACGATGTCGAAGAACGGCGCCATCAGCAGTCCCATGCCGAAGCCGGTCACCGCCAGCGCGGGGGAGAGCTGCCACGGCGTGACGGCGAGCCCGGCGGCGTGCAGCGTGATCACGATGCCGCCGACGCCGCCGGCCATGATGGCGGTGCCGACGTGGATGACCTTGCGACCGAACCGCTGGACGGCCTGCGCGACACCGAACCCGGCCACCATGCCGACCGACCACGGGATCTGCGACAGCCCTGCCTTGAGCGGCGAATAGTGCAGGCCGAGCTGGGTGTAGATGCTGAAGACGAGCACGAAGCCGGTCATCCCGGAGAAGAACACCAGTCCCACCACCAGGCCGCCGCTGAAGGCGCGCTTGCGGAACAGGCTGGGGACGACCAGCGGGTCGCCGCCGGCGCGCTGGACGCGCATCTCGTACCACGCGAAGAGGGCGAAGACGGCGGCGGAGGCGGCCATCATGGCGAAGGTCCAGACCGGCCAGCCGAGCTCCCTGCCCTGCACCAGCGGGTAGACGACGAGTCCGGCGCCGAGCGCGGCGAGCGCGGCGCCGACCAGGTCGAGCCTGGCGGCCGGTGCGGGTGCCTGCGCCGTTGCCGCGCCCGAGCCCGAGCCCGCGCTCGAGGCCGCGCTCGAGGCCCTGCGGACCGCCGGCGGCTGGGGCAGGTACCTGAGGCCGGCGAGCAGCGCTGCCACCCCGAGCGGTAGGTTGATCAAGAAGATCATCCGCCAGCCGGTGCCCAGCAGGTCGGCCTTGACCAGCCAGCCCGCGAGCGTCGGGCCGCCCACCGAGGAGATCCCCATCACCGGGCCGAAGGCGCCGAACGCGGCCGCCATCTCCTTGGGCGGGAACATCTCTTTGATCAGGCCGAGGCCCTGGGGAAGCATCACCGCGCCGAACAACCCCTGCATCACCCTGGAGCCGATCAGCATCTCCGGGTTTTGCGCCAGCCCGCACAGAAGTGAACCGGCGGTGAACCCGAAGGCCCCGATCAGGAACATGCGCCGGCGACCGTACAGATCGCCGAGCCGGCCACCGGTGATCAGTCCGACCGCCATGGCCAGGGTGTAACCGGCGGTGAGCCACTGGATGGTGGTCTCGGCGCCGCCCAGCTCGGCGCGGATCGTGGGCGCGGCGATCGTGGTGATCAGGGCGTCGAGCATGTCCATGACCTCGGCAGCCAGGATCACGAAGAGGGCGGCCCAGCGCCACCGGTAGGCGCCCGCCGCCGCCCCGCTCGGGCCGGAAGCCGCGCCGGTGTCGAATGTGTCAGTCATGTGGAGAATCCCCATGTCGGTCGGTTAGAACAGTGTTCGTTCTCTACGAACGCTGTTCTAAGCGTGGAACGGCGATCGTGTCAAGTACGATGTTCGTCAGCGGATCCGGGCCCGTACGGCAACTTCGCGATATAACGCGAGCCGTACGGCTAGAGTATCTCGCTTTTAGAGGAAGTCAAGACACGTGAGTCGGCGGTGGGAGGTGCTGCGCGGTGTCCGTCCAGCAGGGGGCGACCGGCGGCCACGGCGGCGATGTCCCCGTCCCGCCGTGGCGCAAGCGGCGCCGGGCCACGCCGCCCCGGCAGCCGCTCGGCCAGCAGCTCATCGTCGACACGGCGCTGCGGGTGCTGCGTGCGGAGGGGCTCGACGCGGTGAGCATGCGCCGGGTGGCGCAGGAGCTCGGCACCGGCCCGGCGTCGCTGTACGCGCACGTGTCCAACAAGGAGGAGCTGCTCGAGCTGATGCTCGACCGCGTCGCCGCCGAGATCCGGCTGCCCGAGCCCGACCCGGCCCGCTGGCAGGAGCAGATCAAGGAGATCGCTCGGGAGGCCCGCCGGGTCTGGACGTCGTACCCCGACATTTCGCGTGTCTCGTTGGGCAACGTCCCCACCGGCCGGCACCTGCTCGCGGTGGCCGAGCGCCAGCTCGCGCTCATGCGCGCCGGCGGCGTCCCCGACGACGTCGCCGCCCTCTTCGTCGACAGGCTCGCGCTGTACGTGGACGCGGACGCGTTCGAGGGCTCCGTCATCCTGGCCCGCGTCAAGGAAGGCTGGGATCCCGAGGCGTACTTCGAGCAGATCCACGGCTACCTGGCCGGCCTGCCCGCCGACCGCTTCCCCACCCTGGTGTCGATGGTGGAGAGCCTCACCGGTCCCGGCGACGAGGAGCGGTTCGAGTTCGGGCTCGACCTCATCGTGCGCGGCCTCGCCTCGTATGCCGCCGCGGATGGCCGCTGAACCTCCCCGCCTCGGTCGCGAACGTTTACCCTTTTTACTGACTCGTCCCTACAGATGGTGAGAGTCTTCTCCTGATCATCAGGAGGTTCCGTTGTCCACGTCCCGCACCCTGCCGCGGAAGGCCCTTGCTGGGGCGCTCGCCGTCACCCTGGTCACCGCCGCCGGCTGTAAGTCAGGAACATCCACGACCGCCGACAGCCCCCGGCCGACCCCCACGGCTTCGGCGACCAAGGCGCTGAGCGCCATGTCGGCGCGGGAGATCCTCGCCGCCACCGAACGGGCCTTTCTCAGCGCGCGCTCGGTTCACGTCAAGGGCACCATCAAGGACGGCAGCGACATCGTGGCCATCGACATGCGACTCACCAGGCAGGGGGCCCGTGGCACGATGCGCGGGCCGATCGCGGGCCGGCCGGTCTCTATGCAGATGATCGCCACCGCGAACGCCCTTTACCTGCGCGGCGAGGAGTTCTGGCAGGCCACCGCCGGGTCCGCGGCGGCGCGGCACCTCGGCAACCGGTGGGTGGCCGTGCCGAAGCACGGCGCGCCGACCCAGTTGTTCCTGTCGCTCCAGTCGTTCTCCAAGCAGGTGTTCGACCAGGACAGCAGGGCGGTCAAAGGGAAGCCCACGAAGATCGGCGGCCGGCGCGTCATACCCCTGATCGCCACGGACGACCGATCCGTGTTGTACATCGCGGCCACGGGCACCCCCTACCCGGTGCGGATCGCCGAGGCGGGCGGCAAGCGGCACGTCGACCTTGGCGGCTACAACGCCCCCGTCACGATCAAGAAGCCGGCGCACGCGGTCAGCCCATAGGCGCGACGCGACCATTCGTGCCGATCGGCCCCGCCGTGGCGGTCGCGTAAAGCAGCGCCGCGATTACTGTGAGAATGGCATCGGGCCGAATACGGTTGAAATATCTACCATTTGTTGATTGAACGTTCTATCATTACTCGAATTGGTCGCCCGGGTCTCAGGGGCAGCCAGTGACTATTGCGCAGAGTTACCGAGCGATCTCGGTGTAACGGCGTTTAATAGCATACGCGATCTTGGTTGGCAATAGAGGCTGGGTGGCCTGATGAGGTCACTGGGTCAGCTGTTGCCGAGACCCGGCTTCCTCTCTAAACTCAATTTGACATGCGGTTCGGGTATGGCTTAACGCCATTTCATTCGCCCGAAATCGAGTGTCCATGCTGTTTTTGCTGACCGGACTACACGGAAGGCCAGGCATGGATTTCGGCGATTGGACTTTGTCCCTGATCAACGCCGCCTCAGCAGCTGTGCTCCTCAATTCCGGCATCGCCAAGA
>DASUWU010000183.1:0-42164 GCA_036378315.1 Streptosporangiaceae bacterium
GCGCCGATCCGGTGGCCCCAGCGCTCGTCGGGGACGCCGACGACGTAGACGTCGGTGACGTCCGGGTGGCGCGCGATGACCTGCTCGACCTCCTCGGCGAAGACCTTCTCGCCGCCGGTGTTGATCACCCGGCCGTCGCGGCCCAGCAGGACGAGCGTCCCGTCGGCCTCGATGGTGGCGAGATCGCCAGGCACGACGTACCGCCGGCCGCCGACGTCCCTGAAGGTCGCCGCGCTCTTGTCCGGATCTCCCAGGTAGTGCCGCTGGTACGGGGCCGGCGCGGCGAGCATGCCGACCTGGCCAGAACCCGGCGGGATGTCGGCGCCGTCGTCGTCGATGACGCGCGCTCCCGGGACGAGTTCGAAGCGCGAGGTGATGCTGCGTTCCCCGCGGAACGTCACCGACCGGGCGAACGGGCCGCCCTCCGACGCCGCGATCACGTCGTCGAGCCGGGCGTCGCAGTGCCGCAGCAGCCGTTCCTTGACCTCGGCGCTCCAGGTCACCCCCACGCTGAAGACGCGGCGCAGCCCGGACAGGTCGTACGGCCGGCCGTCGGCGGCCGCCTTGTCGAGCGCGTCGGCGAGCGGCCGGGCGAAGGCATCTCCGACGATGCACAGGTCGGTGATCGGATGCCGTTCGATGAGCCCGGCCACCTCGTCCGGGTCGTGCCGGCGGGTGGTGCAGAAGATGACGGTGCTGGCGACGATGAGGGTGCCGAGCGCGCTGTACATGCCGGTGCCGTGCATCAGCGGCGGCACGACCAGCGTGACCGGCCGGCGCGGGTCGTCCAGCGCCTCCCGGGTGGCGGCGCGGAACTCCTCGATGTCGGCCGGTTTGGGGCGGCCCAGCTGGCCGTATCCGGAGTTCAGCACGTGCGCCACCAGGTCGGCGTGCCGCCAGACCACGCCTTTGGGACGGCCCGTCGTGCCGCCGGTGAACGTCAGCCACTCGTCGTCGGGGGAGCGCTCGACCCGCGGCGCCGGCTCCGACTCGCCGATTGCACGCCCGTAGTCGGTCGCGCGCCCGGCCAGGGGGTCGGGCGGCGATGGCGGCTCGCCCCGCCGGACGACCGTGGCGACCTGCGGCAGCTCGGCCAGCGCCGCGGCGGCGACCTCCGTCAGCGCGGCGTCCATCACCAGCGCGCGCGCTCCCGAGTCGGCGAGCAGCGCGCGCAGCTCCGCCTCCCGATAGCGATAGTTGACGTTGACCTGGGCGCAGCGGAGCTTCATCACCGCGAGGATCGTCTCGACGTACTCCGGTCCGTTGTACAGGGCGATCGCGACGCGATCACCCGGCTGGACCCCCGCGTCGGCCAGGTACCCGGCCAGCCGCGCCGCGCGGTCATCGAGCTCGCGCCAGCTTCGCCGGACGTCGCCCTGAATGACCGCGGGGCGCTCGCCGGCCACGTCCGCGACGATCTCGAACAAGGTCGCCAGGTGAGAGCTGCTCAGATTCACGGTCGCCAGGTTGTTCCGCATGTCGGTTCCCTTCCCGCATGCGAGTTTCGCCGCTGAAACCGCAGGAAGCAATCGGTCTCCCGGCGCACGGAAGGGTTCACGGAAGGGGCGCCGGCCCGTCGGCAGGCGATTCGCACGCCTGCGTGGTTCGTGCCCGGCCGCGGGCGGCAGGGCCCAGCACGGCGGGCGCGGTTTTTTTATGCCGCTGCGCGTCAGGCGCCACAGACGAGGACGCATCCGCGAGCGAAAGTCAAAACACCCCCGGAACCGGTCCCCGGTACAGGGGAACCGGTCCTCGGAACAAGAGAGGTTAATCATGACCCCGATCGTCGTTGGCCTGGCCGGGCTTGTTGCGGTCCCCGTTTTCCTCGTGTATTTCGCCATCGCCAGCCGCTGGGACATGCTCTCCCCGTTCGTGCCAGGACCGTGGGCCAGGTGGGCGCGATGGGCGGCCGGCGTATCGATTTCCGTGACCGAGCATCCGTTGAACCAGGCGCCGGTCGGGGGGCGCGGCGCCCCGTGACTCCCGCGGCTGCGCGACAAGGCCCCGGCGGAGGGACTCCGGCCGGGGCCTATCTCTTTCTGCCGTCAGACGGTGAGGGCCCAGGAGGTGAGGGTGCCCGAATCGAGGGCGAACACGTCCTGGACGCGGAGCTGCCAAGTGCCGTTGGCGGCCTCACTGGACAGGTTCACGGTGAAGGTCTGATTAACGTTGTCGGCGCTGTCGGAGCCGCTGGAGTTCTTGAGACGGTAGGTGGAGCCGTCCGGGGCGACGAGGTCGACGACCAGGTCACCGCGGTAGGTGTGGGTGATGTGCACCTCGGCCGTCGAGCTGCTGCTCGCGCTGCGGTCGCAGCCGGAGATGGTGATGTTGCTCGTCACGGCCGGGCCGGCGTCCGGGATGGCGACCGGGGTGCTGTTCGTGCCCGAGCAGCCGGGAGGCGGCGGCGGTGGCGGGGTGCTCGAGCCGCTGCCGGTGAAGAGCAGGCGGTTGGGCGAGCCGCTTCCGGGGCTGCCGACCACGCCGGTCGTGGCGTTGTTCACCATCGTGTCGCGGACCTGCTGCGGGGTGAACGTCGGGTTGTCGGCGAGGATGAGGGCGGCCGCGCCGGTGACGTGCGGGGTGGCCATCGAGGTGCCGCTGATGGTGTTGGTCGCCGTGTCACTGCTGTTCCAGGACGAGGTGATGCCGACGCCGGGCGCGAAGATGTCCACGCAGGTGCCGATGTTGGAGAAGGAGGCCTTCGCGTCGTTCTGCTGGGTGGCGCCGACGGTGATCGCCGCCGGGACCCGGGCGGGCGACTGAGTGCAGGCGTCCACCGGACGGCCGAGGGCGTCGCCGTTGCCGGCGGCGATGGCGTAGGTGATGCCGGAGTTGATCGAGTTGGTCACGGCGTTGTCGAGGGTGGTGTCGGCGCCGCCGCCCAGGCTCATGTTCGCCACGGCGGGCTTGATGGCGTTCTGGGTCACCCAGTCGATGCCGGCGACGACGCCGGCGGTGGTGCCGCTGCCCGAGTTGTTCAGCACGCGCACCGCGACGATCTGCGCGCCCTTGGCCACGCCGTACTGGGTGCCGGCGATGGTCCCTGAGACGTGCGTGCCGTGGCCGTTGCCGTCCTGCGCGACGTTGTCGTTGTCCACGGTGTCGCGGCCGTACGATGCCCGCCCGCCGAAGGTCTGATGGGTGATCCGCACGCCGGTGTCGATCACGTACGCGTGGACGTTCGACGCGGTGGTGGAGAACGTGTAGGAGCTGTCGAGCGGGAGGTTCCGCTGGTCGATGCGGTCGAGACCCCAGGACGGCGGGTTGGTCTGGGTGTCGGCGATGTGGACCTCGTGGTCCTGCTCGACGTAGGAGACCGCCGGGTCGGCCGCCAGCTCCTTGGCCTGCTGCTCGCTCATCCGGACGGAGAAGCCGTGCAACGCCCGCTGGAAGGTGTAGCCGAGCGTTCCGTCGTGACGGCCGGCGAGGCTGCGGGCGAGGGTGGGCACGCCGTGCGAGCGGAGCGTGGCGGTGTCCTTGAGCACCACGAGGTACTGGCCGGACAGCGCACCAGGACCGTGCGCGCTGAGGATGGTTCCGATCGCCGGTGTGGCGGACGCGTTCGGAACGAGGCCCAGGACCAGCGCCACCGCCGCGATCGCGGCGAGCAGCAGACGTCTGATTGTGTGCGCCGAGGCCATGGCGGGGGGCTCCCATCTCACAAGGCGGGTCGTCCGCATAAGCGTGACCTGAGCCTGTAAGAAGGGCAATACCGGAAATTAAGGTTTGTTGTCAGTCGCGAACGGAGGGCGCCTGGCCTGGAGCTTTTGTGGATGGCCTGTCCGAGCGTGCACCGTTCCAACCATTGATGGGCGACGATCGTTACGGGTACGTCACGATCGGTTTCGCCAGAAATCCCCGCGCCGGCCGGTGGCGGCGGCGAGTGTACGGATCGTACGGTCCCAGACCGCGGCCGACGCCTCCCCGGTTGACGCCTCGCCCGCCGCCAGCCAGCCGGTGAGGTCGGTCACAAGACCGGAGAGAAGATCGACGAGATCGGGCCGGCCGGCGGGCCGGCCTTCCGGCAGGCCAGCGGCGCGCAGCTCGCGCAGCAGGGCCGCGAGCCGGTCGCGGAGCTCGGCCAGCAGCCGGCGGCGGTCGGGCTCGGCCGCGCCGGCGGCGGATCGGAGGGTCGCCAGCTCGGCCGCGAGCCGGCGGCGGGCCGCGGCCAGCACGCGGGGGCCGGCGGTCCCGGGCGCCGCGACGCCGGCCGAAGCCTCAGGGGCGGTCGGGACGTCCGGCGGGACCATCGAGCCGCGGCGCGGGCCGGTCGCGCGCAATGGCATGCGGGCGCGTGCGGTGGGCGGGACGCCGGCGGTCGTGCCGGCGGCCAGGAACATCGGCGCCGTCCCGGCCGTCGCCCAGCCATCGGGGAGCTCCACCGGTTGGACGACCTGGTGCGGCAGCTCGCCCGACGTTGCGACCCTGGTGTCGACCGCCACGAAGGCGGTGAACCGGCAGAGCACGCCGAAGCGCAGCGAGGTGTCGACGATCCGCCCTTCCAGGCCGGGCGAGCCGTGCGCCACGTACCGGTCCTCGAGATCGCGCAGGTACGCTCGCGCCCAGATCGCGGTGGCCGCCGGGTCGTCCTTCACCGCGGCCGGCTGCCGCCGTCGCCACGTGGCCCCGTCCGGTCGCTCGCCGTGGATCGCGATCGCGCCGGACGGGACGCCGGACGAGACGCCGGACGAGACGCCGGACGAGACGCCGGCTGAGACGGCGGCTGAGACGGCGGACGGGTCGGACGGCGTGGCCCGGTAACGGCCGCGTACGACCAGCGGCACGCCGGGGAAGAGCGCGCCGACCCGGTGCGGTGTCAGCGTGTCCGGCACGAGGTCGAGGCCCTCGGCGGCCAGCGAAAGGCCGGTGACGAGCGGCGCCGCGATCCGGTGATGGATGTGCTCCATCGCCTCGTCGAGCCGGTCCTCGGACTCCACGAGCTCGGCCCTGCCTCCGGCCGCCAGCCGGTGCAGGAAGCCGGCGTTGACGGCGCGGTCGATGCCGACCGCATGGACCCGCACCCCGGCGAGCGCCGGCGCCAGCTCGCGGAGGACCTGATCCTCGTTCCCGATCTGCCCGTCCGTGATGAGGACGAGAACGCGATCGCGGTCAGATTCGGGGTCGCGTCGCGGGGCGGGATCAGGGGCGTCGTGGCCGGCGCCGAGCAGGCCGGCCGCCCGTCGCAGCGGTGTCAGCATCTCGGTGCCTCCGCGCGCGGCCAGCCCGGCGAGGTGCTCGACGGCGCGGAAACGGTGGCGATCGGTCGCCGCCACGAGGCCGGACGGCAGGTCGGGCGGCGCGAGCACCTCGTGATCGAACGACAGCACGGCGAACCGGTCGGCGCCCGTGAGCGTGTCGACGATCCTGGCGGCGGCGCGGCGGGCCGCGACGATCTTCCAGCCGCCCATGCTGCCTGAGCGGTCCATGACCAGCACGACGTCGCGCGGCCGCGGGCGGGCGCCGCCAGGCTGGGCGGGCGGCACGACGGTCAGCGTGAACGTCCCCTCGGCGCGCTCCGGATCCGGCGTGATGGTCAGCGCGGACGCCGCCGTCTCCCCGGCGGCGAAGATCAGGCGGAGCACGAAGTCGCGGTCCAGCCGCTCGCCCGGCTCCAGCCGCACGGTCGTACGGGATGCCGGCGCCTGGGCCACATCCGTGGCGACGACGTGCAGGGCCGACCGGATCTCGGTCAGCGGCAGCCCGGCGGGGTCGATGTCGGCCGACAGGGACAGCCGTACCGGGTTGGGGAAGCCGGGCAGCAGCACCGGCGGGCTGATCCGCGAGGCGTCGGGGACCGCGTCCGTGTCGGCCGCGACGCCGTCGCCCGCCGGGACGTCGTCGAGCGGCGCGCCAGGGATGTAACGCGGCGCCACGACGAGCGGGAAGCGGAACGTCGCCGCGCCGTCCTCGTACGGCAGCGGCTGGTCGAGCGTGAGCCGGACGGTGACCCGCTCGCCCGGCAGGATGTTGCCGACCCGCATGGTGAAGACGTCGGGCCGGTCCTCCTCGGCGATACCGGCGCGGTGGCCGGCGGCGATCGCGGCGTCGTAGTCCTCCCTGGCCCGGCCGCGTTCCTTGAGCACGCCCTCGATGACCCGATCGGCGGCCTCCATGCGCATCGCGGTCACCGCGGCCCGGTCGGGCAGCGGGAAGACGTACGTGGCCTCCAGCGGCTCGTCGAAGGGATTGCGGTAGCCCTGCGTGACCTCGATCCGGGCGGCGAGGCCGGTGATGGCGGCGTGGACGTCCACGACGTCGAGTGGCAGGTTGCCCCTGCCGGTGCTGAGCGCGCCCAGACCCGCCTCCGGCCGCGCCGGCGTCTGGTCTGGCAGCGGTGCGATGCGCACGGTCATGTCGAATGCCTTCCAGGTGACTGCGGCGGGGCCGGCTCTGCCGAACCGGTGGTTTCTGTCGGTCCTGTCGATGAGGACGTGTTGGTTCGGGTGGGCGCCCGGCCGAGGCCGCGGCGGCGCAACTCGTCGATGAGCGGCCGGGCGGCGGCCTGGATCGCCGCCAGATCCGCGGCTTCGAGCGCGCGCGGCGCCTCGTCGAGCAGCAGCGCCACGCCAGCGGCCAGCCGGATGCCGGGGACGAGCGCCGGCGTCTCCGCATGCCCGGCGGCCCCGACCGGATCGGCCGGGCCGTCGGGGTCGGCGGGGTCGGGCGTGGCGGCGGGGTCGGGCGTGGCGGCGGGCTGTGC
This sequence comes from Streptosporangiaceae bacterium, assembly GCA_036378315.1. Taxonomy (GTDB): domain Bacteria; phylum Actinomycetota; class Actinomycetes; order Streptosporangiales; family Streptosporangiaceae; genus CALAED01. The sequence continues at coordinate 6,701 of DASUWU010000183.1, forward strand.
GGCGGCCCAGAACCGGGCACGGGGTTGCGTCCGCCGCGCCCGGGCCCCAGCGGCCGCGGGCGCGTCCACGGCGGCGCCCTCGGGCAGCCGGGCGATCTCGCGGAGGGTGGCGTCCGTCGCGCCCGCGAGCTCGACCTGGATGTCCGCGATCGCCAGGCCGGCGCCCTGGCGCCGCTTGACGGCGACGAGCTGGAGAAGGTGGCGCGGCCCGTACAGCGCGTTGCGCCCGCGGCGGGCGGCCGGTGGATCGAGCAGGCCGATCGTGGTGTACCAGCGGATGAGCCGCTCGTTGGGCAGGTCGCGCACGCGGCCGTTCGCCCGTGCCGGCTCGTCGGCCAGCGCGGCGCTGGCCAACTCCGCCAGCTCGCCGATCGTCCAGGTGCCCTCCATAGGACCATGGTGACACTGTCATCATGACAGTGTCAACGACGACCATGGCGGGGGGAGCGACATGTCACTAAAAGAGCGGATAAAGGCGGCGCCTCCCGGTGCGATTTCTCCCTCCATTGCGGCCACCCGAGTTGCCATGGCTTTTACCCATTTGGCACAAAATAGATTGCTGACAGAGGAGTTGACCCGATGCCCTTGATGCGAGCGTAGAAGGTGCTCGGCGGGCATGTCACTCGACGAGATGGTGCGGGCCCGGGTCGCGGTACGGGAGATCTGAAAAAGCGGTGGAGCGAATGCCGTCGTCGATTTAACGTCGGCATTATGAATGACCGGCTCCTGGTCGAGGCATTGCGTTCTGGTGACCCTGCCGCGATGGATGCGGTCTACGACGCCTATGCCGAGCGCGTCTTCGCGTTCTGCTGGTTCCTGCTGCGCAGCCGCGAGGCCGCCGAAGTGGCGCTGCGCGACACGCTCATCGTCGCGTACGCGCACGTCGGCAGGCTGCGCGACCACGACAGGTTCGCCGCGTGGCTGTACGCGATCGCGCGGGTCGAGTGCGCGCGCCGCCCGGCGCCGCCCGGCCGGCGGCCCGACATCCCCATCGCCCGCCACGATCAGGACGACGTCGACCAGCGGATCGTCGCCTGGAATGCCGTCATGGGCCTGCCCACCCTCACCAGAGACCTGCTCGAGCTGCGGTTCACGCACCGGCTGGCCATCCCCGATCTGGCCGCGGTGTGCGCCGTGTCGCCCAAGGAGGTCGAGGCGACGCTCGCCGGAGCCGGCGCGGCGCTCCAGGCCGCGCTGACCGCCGAGATCCTGGCGCACGAGGGCCCGTACGGCTGCTCGGCGCGGGCCGCCCTGCTGCGCGCCAGGCCGACCGAGCCGGCCCCCGGGCTGCGCGCCAGGCTGCTGCGGCACGCCAAGGAGTGTGACGCCTGCGGCGTCTTCGTGATCGACGCCGTCTCGCCCGCCAAGGTCTACGGGCTGCTTCCGCTGGCCACGCCGGCGCCGGGCCTGCGCGGGCGGACGCTTTGCTGCTTCACCGATCCGGGGATGCTGGCCTACAGGACGTTCGTGGCCGACAGGGTGGACGGGTTCACGAAGGCCGGCTTTCCCGTGGCGCGGCGCCGCGGCTGGGATCAGCGCCACCCGTACGACCCCGCGGGCGCCGCGATCGGCCCCTGGCGGCGCATCGGGCGGGTCGCCGCCGGCGTCGCGGCGACCGCCGCCATCGCCGGTACGGTGCTGACGCTCGTGCGCTGGGCGGACTCCTTGCCCGCGCACGACGGCGGGAACGCCGTCGCATTCGGCCCGACGCCGACCGTCCGGGTGCGGCCGGCGCCGGTGCGGCCAGGCGGGTTCGCCTCGTCGAGCCTTGTGTCCGGCACCTGCGGCACGGCCACGCCGCCGTCCGCCCCGCCGTCCGCGCCCCCGTCCGGCTCGCCGTAAGGGTCGCGACCGCCGCGCGCCGCCCCGCCGGCGCGGCGGTGGGCGTCAGGCGAGCGGGGAGCCGGTGGCGCGCTTGCGGGAGCGCTCGATCTCGGCTTCGGCCTCGGCACGGTCGGCCCAGGCGGCGCCCTCGACCGACTTGCCCGGCTCAAGATCCTTGTAGACCTCGAAGAAGTGCTGGATCTCCAGCCGGTCGAACTCGGGAACGTTGTGGATGTCCCGCAGGTGCCGGTGGCGCGGATCGGTGGCCGGGACGCACAGCACCTTGTCGTCGCCGCCCGCCTCGTCCTGCATCCGGAACATCCCGATCGCCCGGCAGCGGATCAGGCAGCCGGGAAACGTCGGCTCCTCGAGCAGGACGAGAGCGTCGAGCGGGTCGCCGTCCTCGCCGAGCGTGCCCTCGATGAAGCCGTAGTCCGCCGGATACTGCGTCGAGGTGAAGAGCATGCGGTCGAGCCTGATGCGGCCGGTTTCGTGATCCATTTCGTACTTGTTGCGCTGCCCCTTGGGGATTTCGATGACGACCTCGAATTCCACGATGTCCTCCGCTCACCCCGCGCTCGTACCTGTGAAACTCATCTGTGAAAATCTTCCCGGGACGCCGGGGCGGGCCCGACGGCGGGGCGCGGCCCCGACTGTGGCGTTCCCCGTCGTCATCGCCTCATACAAAGCATGTCGCACGTCCGCGTGCCGTGGCGCGAGGAGGGTGGTCGCGTGGCCAGGCGCGAGCCGATCGTGACCGTCATCGGGCGCGAGCCGATCCTGGCCGTCGTCACGCTCTGCCTGCTCAACGCCTTCGTCGTCGTGGCCGGCGCGGCGGTCGTCCACCTCACCCCCAAGCGCGAGCTCGCGCTCCAGCCGCCCTCCGTGGCCGCCCGTGCCGTGGTGACGCCCGGCACGGGAGTTCCGGCGATCGGCGGCGGCACCTCCACCCCCGGCGGCGGCACCTCGACGCCCGCCGGCGGCGACGGCGGGCCGCTGCCCAACCCCGCGGTCCTCGCGGCCCGGCTGGCCGGGCCGATGCGCGCGGCCGGCGCCCCGATCAACGCGGTCGTCATCGACCCGGCGTCCCGGCGGGTGCTGTACGACCAGAGGTCGCAGCTCCCGCTCGTACCCGCGTCCACCACCAAGGTCGCCACGACGACCGCCGCGCTGGCCGCGCTCGGCCCCGACCACCAGCTGACCACCAAGGTCGTCTCGACCGCCGGCGGCATCGTGCTCGTCGGCGGCGGCGACCCGACCCTGACCACCATGGCGGGACGCGCCGCGGACGGCGGTTACCCGCGGTACGCCTCGCTGGCCGACCTCGCCGCCCGCACCGCGACCGCGCTGAAGGCGGCCGGCCGGCGGCGGGTCAGGCTCGACTACGACACCTCGCTGTACGACGGGCCACGGACCGCTCCCGGCTGGAAGCCCAACTACGTGCCCGAGGGCAGCGTCGCGCCGGTCACCGCGCTCGCCGTCGACGAGGCCAGGGACCGGCAGAACGCCTGTGAAGAGAACGCCACGGCGCCGCGGTCCGCCGACCCACCGCTGGCCGCCGCGCGGCGCTTCGCCGACGCGCTCGCGCGGTACGGCATCACGGCCCGCGTCGGCGCGCAGGTGGTGGCGCCCAAGAACGCGCCGCGGGTGGCCGCCGTCCGGTCGCCGCCGCTGGACGCGCTGGTGGAGCACACGCTGGAGTGCAGCGACAACGATCTCGCCGAAGCGCTGGCCCGCCAGGTCGCGATCGCGCGGCACCGGCCGGCCGACTTCGCCGGCGCGAGCAGGGCGGTCCAGGACGTGCTGGCCGGGCTCGGGGTCGGCGGCGGCGTCCAGCTCCAGGACGGAAGCGGCCTTTCCGTACTCAACCGGATTACCCCTGCGGCGCTGGCGCGGATCATCGCGCTGGCCGCGTCGGACGGGCATCCGGAGCTGCGCGCCGTGATCACCGGGATGCCGGTCGCCGGCTTCTCCGGCACCCTCGAGGACCGCTACACCGCCGATACGACGCTGGCCGGCGCCGGCGCGGTACGGGCCAAGACCGGCACCCTCTCCGCCGTGAGCACGCTCGCCGGGCTCGCCTACGACACCGACGGGCGGCTGCTGGCGTTCGCCTTCATGGTCAACGACGTCGCGTCGGTCGACATGGCGAGGGTCGCCCTCGACCGGCTCGCCTCCGCCGTCGCCGGCTGCGGCTGCCGGGGCTGATCGCCTACGGGAGTTCCCCACGCCGCCCGTTCGTTGGCCGTGGGAAGAGACTCGACCGGCGGCGGGATACGCGGCGGGAACCGGGGAAGGAAAACTGCCTCGTCGCAGGGTACGGAACGTACGGTGGAATTCTGAGGTCTGACGACGGTCCCGTACTGATCGGGCCGGGGCAGTGGACCGCGCGAAGAGAGAGAGCGGGTAAGTGACCACATCGATGATCGACTGGAATGTCGCGGTCCAAACCGGGATCCGGCTGGTGCGGCCGGGCCCGCAGGTCAGCCCGGAGGAAGCCCACCAGGTCGTCGCGCAGCTCCGCGAGCTGTCCCAGGTGGCGCAGGGACACGTCCGCGACTTCACCGGTATGGACGGAGCGCTCGATCCCTCGCCCGCGCAGGTCGTGGACCGGCCCGGCTGGATCAGGGCCAACGTCGACGGCTTCCGCGTCGTACTCGAGCCGCTGATGGACCAGCTCGCCGAGCGGCGCGGCGGCGGCACCGGCCTGCTCGGCGGCGGCGCCGGCGGGGCGGTCATGCAGGCGGTGGGCTCACGGGTCACCGGCATCCAGGTCGGCTCGATCCTCGCCTACATGGCCAGCCGGGTGCTCGGCCAGTACGAGCTGTTCCTGCCGCCCGACCCCGACGGCCGGGCGCCGACCGGCCGGCTCACGCTGGTCGCCCCCAACATCGTGCACGTCGAGCAGGAGCTCGGCGTCGAGCCCGACGACTTCCGGCTGTGGGTGTGCCTGCACGAAGAGACGCACCGTGCGCAGTTCGCCTCGGTGCCGTGGCTGCGCTCGTACGTCCAGGACCAGATGACGGCGTTCCTGCTCGCCTCCGACCTCGACCCAGGTGCGCTGCTGGAGCGGCTGCGCGAGGCGGCCGGCGCGGTGGCCGACGCGGTCAGGGGCGGCGAGAGCAGCCTGATCGACGCGATCCAGACGCCGGAGCAGCGTGTCATCCTCGACCGGCTCACCGCGGTGATGACCCTGGTCGAAGGGCACGGCGACTATGTCATGGACGCGGTCGGACCAGAGGTCGTGCCGTCGGTCGCCGAGATCAGGTCCCGCTTCCAGCACCGCCGTGAGGGCACAGGGCGGCTCGACAAGACGATCCGCCGCCTACTCGGCATCGACATCAAGATGAAGCAGTACGCGGAAGGCTCGCAGTTCGTGCGGACCGTGGTCGGCAAGGCCGGAATGGCCGGATTCAACCGAGTCTGGACCTCGCCCGAGAGCCTGCCGACGCGGGACGAGATCAAGGACCCGGCGGCCTGGGTCGCCCGCGTCGTCGGCGTCCGCGCGATCGAATCCGCCCCCGGCGCGGCGGGCGCGGCATCCACGAACGGCGCCCACCCGGCCACGCCGGACGGCGACGGCGGCGGCGAGGGCGGCGGCGAGGGCGGCGCCTCCGGCGGCGACCCGGGTTCGCCCGGCGGGCCCTGACCGGAGGTCCTGAGCGTGGGACCCGACCCGGCGGTCGCCGCCGTACGTACCGCGGTCCGCCGGGCCCTGGGCGAGGTCGAGCCGGGCGGCCGGGTGCTCGTCGCCTGCAGCGGCGGCGCCGACTCGCTCGCGCTGGCAGCTGCGCTCGCCTTCGAGGCGGCCAGATCCGGTCACCGCGCCGGCGGCGTGACGGTCGACCACGGGCTCCAGGAGGGTTCGGCGGACCGCGCGGCCGAGGTCGCCGGCCTGCTGCGCGGCCTCGGGCTCGACCCTGCCGAGCCGGTCGCGGTCAAGGTGGACGAGCGGGGCGGGCTTGAGGCCGCGGCCCGCGACGCCCGCTACGCCGCGCTGCTTGAGACGGCGACCCGGCTGGGCGCGCCGGCCGTGCTGCTCGGGCACACCATGGACGACCAGGCCGAGACCGTGCTCCTCGGGCTGGCCCGCGGGTCGGGAGCCCGGTCGCTTGCGGGGATGCCCCGGGCGTTCGACCGCGGCGCCGTCCGTTTCCTCAGGCCGCTGCTCGATCTCGGCCGCGCCACCACGCGGCGGGCGTGCGCGGCGCTCGACCTGCCCGTCTGGGACGACCCGCACAACGCCGACCCCACCTTCACGCGGGTCCGGGTCCGCGGGGACGCGCTGCCCGCCCTCGACCGCGCCCTCGGCCCCGGGGTGAGTGCGGCGCTGGCTCGTACCGCCCGCATGCTGCGCGACGACGCCGACGCGCTCGACGCATGGGCCGGCCGGGCATGGCACGCGGCGGTCCAGGCCGGCCGCGACGACGCACTGGGCGGCGACCACCTCGGAGACGGCGACCGCCTCGCGCTGGACGTGGCGGCGCTCGCCGAGCTGCCGCGGGCCGTCCGCACGCGGGTGCTGCGCCGGGCGGCGATCGCCGCCGGCAGCCCGCCGGGCACGCTGGCCGCCGTGCACGTCGACGAGATCGACCGGCTGATCACCGCGTGGCACGGGCAGCGCCACGTCGACCTGCCCGGCTGCGTACGGGCCGTGCGGCGGTATGGGAAGCTGCTGTTCGGCCAATCCACGTAGCACCCTATGGGGGGGTTGTGGACGAAAAGGACATGGGCGCTGACCTGGAAAAGGTGCTCATTCCGGAAAGCGAGCTGCAAGCCAAGATCGCCGAGCTGGCCGCCGCGATCAGCGCCGACTACGCCGGCCGCGACCTGCTGCTGGTCGGGGTGCTCAAGGGCGCGGTCATGGTCATGGCCGACCTGGCCCGCGGCATCAGCATCCCGGTCGAGATGGACTGGATGGCGGTCTCGTCGTACGGCTCCGGCACCAAGTCGTCCGGCGTCGTCCGCACCATCCTCGACCTCAAGGCCGACATCACGGAGCGGCATGTCCTCCTCGTCGAGGACATCGTCGACTCGGGGTTGACGCTGGCCTGGCTGATCAGCAACCTGCGCTCACGCAACCCCGCATCGCTCGAGGTCTGCGCGCTGTTGCGCAAGCCGGAGGCGGCCAGGATCGCGGTGGACGTCCGGTACGTCGGCTTCGACATCCCGAACGAGTTCGTCATCGGCTACGGGCTCGACTACGCCGAGAAGTACCGCAACCTGCCGTTCGTCGGGACACTCGCCCCGCACGTGTACGGTGGCGGGCAAGAACGGCATGGGAACAACCGGGACTAGCCGGGACGTTGCACCGTGCGAATGGGTACGACGGTGATCGTCGGCTGCGACCCTTGGCGCGGCCGGTGTACCTTCGGTGTCTCGGCTGTAAACCGGGGTAACCACTAGGGAGACCGCCTCGGCGGACCTCGTGCGAGTCGGACGGCGCGCACGCGGTCTCATGGGGTTTCGCAGACGCAGGTCAGGAGGGACGGGCCCCGGAAGGGGTTGCCGGATAAATGGACGTGAAGCGCTACTTTCGCGGACCGCTGCTGTGGATCCTGTTGTTCGGGCTGGTGGTCGCCCTTGTGATGTGGGGCGTCGGCCCCAGCGGGTCGTACGAGAAGACCGACACATCCAAGGTCATCACGGCGATCAACAACAACCAGGTCCGGTCGGCCCTGGTGGTCGACAAGGACCAGCGGATCGAGATCACCCTCAAGGACGGCAAGAAGCAGCAGGCCTCCTGGGTGGACGGTCAGGGTAAGGACCTCGCCAACCTGCTGCAGCAGAAGGCCCAGCAGGGCCAGCTGCCCGGCGGTTACAACGTGCAGGTGCCCAAGCAGAACCTCTTCGTGAGCCTGCTGTTCAGCTTCCTTCCCATCGTCGTGGTCGTGCTGATCTTCCTGTTCATCATGAACCAGATGCAGGGCGGCGGCTCGCGCGTGATGAACTTCGGCAAGTCCAAGGCGAAGCTCATCACCAAGGACACCCCCAAGACGACGTTCAACGACGTGGCGGGGGCCGACGAGGCGATCGAAGAGCTTCAGGAGATCAAGGACTTCCTGCAGAATCCGGCGAAGTTCCAGGCCATCGGCGCCAAGATCCCCAAGGGCGTGCTGCTGTACGGCCCGCCGGGCACCGGCAAGACCCTGCTGGCCCGCGCGGTCGCCGGCGAGGCGGGCGTGCCGTTCTACTCGATCTCCGGCTCCGACTTCGTCGAGATGTTCGTCGGCGTCGGCGCGTCCCGCGTCCGCGACCTGTTCGAGCAGGCCAAGGCCAACGCTCCCGCCATCATCTTCATCGACGAGATCGACGCCGTGGGCCGGCACCGCGGTGCCGGGCTCGGCGGCGGCCACGACGAGCGCGAGCAGACCCTCAACCAGCTGCTGGTCGAGATGGACGGCTTCGACGTCAAGGGCGGCGTCATCCTGATCGCCGCCACCAACCGGCCCGACATCCTCGACCCTGCCCTGCTGCGCCCCGGCCGGTTCGACCGGCAGGTAGTCATCGACCGCCCCGACCTCGAGGGCCGCAAGGGCATCCTGCGGGTGCACGCGCGGGGCAAGCCGTTCACGCCGGACGTCGACCTCGACATCATCGCCCGCCGTACCCCGGGCTTCACCGGCGCCGACCTGGCCAACGTCATCAACGAGGCGGCGCTGCTCACCGCCAGGTTCGACCGCAAGCAGATCGACATGGCCACGCTCGAGGAGTCGATCGACCGCGTGATGGCGGGTCCTGAACGCAAGACCCGCGTGATGTCGGAGTCGGAGAAGAAGATCATCGCGTATCACGAGGGCGGGCACGCCCTGGTGGCGCACGCGCTGCCCAACGCCGACCCGGTGCACAAGGTGACGATCCTGCCGCGCGGGCGGGCGCTGGGCTACACGATGACGCTGCCGATGGAGGACAAGTTCCTCACCACCCGCTCGGAGATGATGGACCAGCTGGCCATGCTGCTGGGCGGCCGGACGGCCGAGGAGCTGGTCTTCCACGAGCCGACCACCGGCGCGGCCAACGACATCGAGAAGGCGAGCTCGATCGCCCGCAACATGGTGACCGAGTACGGGATGAGCGAGCGGCTCGGCGCCCGCAAGTTCGGCACCGGCGCGGGCGAGGTGTTCCTCGGCCGCGACGTGGGTCACGAGCGCGACTACTCCGAGGACATCGCCTCGGCGATCGACGACGAGGTGCGGCGGCTCATCGAGTCCTCCCACGACGTCGCCTGGGAGATCCTGGTGCAGTACCGCGACGTGCTGGACGAGCTCGTCCTGCAGCTCATGGACAAGGAGACCCTGTCCAAGGAGCAGGTGCTCCGGATCTTCTCGCCGATCGAGAAGCGGCCGCTGCAGAAGTCGTACACCGGGTACGGCAAGCGGCTGCCGTCCGACCGGCCTCCGGTGCTGACGCCCAAGGAGCTCGCCCTCATGGGTCCCAAGGACGTCCAGGACCTGGCCCAGGGCAACGGCGGCCAGCGATCGGGCGAGCCGGCAGGTGACGAGCACGGCGAGCGCGGCGGCAACTGACGCCGCGCGGGTACGGGGGAGCCGACGCGGTGCCGAGCGCCAGCCCGACCAGAAAGTTAGTTGACCAGTGGCCCAGCCCTATGACGAAGACGCCCCGATGGAGGTCGACCCTCCCGGTTTCGATCACGCGCGCATCGAGAAGGCGGTCAAGGAGATACTGATCGGCATCGGCGAGGATCCCGAGCGCGACGGCCTCGTCGCCACCCCGGCCAGGGTGGCGCGCGCCTTCGCGGAACAGTTCGCCGGGCTCCGCCAGACCCCGGAAGACGTGCTGACCACGGTGTTCGACGCCGATCACGACGAAATGGTGCTGGTCAAGGACATTGAGGTCTACAGCACCTGCGAACACCACCTCACGCCGTTCCACGGGGTGGCCCATGTCGGCTACACGCCGAACAAGAAGGGCCAGATCACAGGGCTGTCGAAGCTGGCCAGGCTCGTGGACGTCTACGCCAGGCGGCCGCAGGTGCAGGAGCGGATGACCAGCCAGATCGCCGACGCGCTGATGCGCGTCCTCGAGCCGCGCGGCGTGATCGTCGTCATCGAGGCCGAGCACCTGTGCATGACGATGCGAGGCGTGCGGAAGCCGGGCGCCAAGACGGTCACCTCGGCGGTGCGCGGCGATTTCCGCGACTGCGCCGAGACGCGTGCCGAGGCGATGAGCCTCATCCTCGGCGGCCCCTGACCAGGCGGGCCGCGGAGCGAATGGCTGCCCGAGCGAACGGCAGCCGATCGTATGTGAGTAAAGGTTCGTTGATCGGGTGCTTTGCGGGCGCGACCGGTTGCGTGGATCGATGATGTCGTTCACTCGCGGTGTTACCGTGGCGTTGGAGCTGCGGGCGGCGCTCCGTGGCCGGGTCACCGCCGCGGCCGAGGGCGAAGCCGTGGCCGTCCGGGCCTTTCCGGCCCGAAGCCCGGTGCCCGCTGACTACGCTGTGGGGCCGTGATGGTGGAACCCAAGGACGAGATCACCGAAGGACCGGCCCCCGAGGGACCGGACAAGGCTCCGAACCGGCGTGCGCCCGACCGGCGGCACCGTCGACGGTGGGTGCCGGCCGCCGCCGGCTGGCTCGCCCTGGTGACCGGGCTGACCGACGTGCTCGGCGGGATCGCGCCCGAGTGGCACGAGCGGATGCTCAAGGTCACCGACATCGTTCCTGGCGCGCTCACCAACGCGGCCAGGACCGCCACCGTCATCACCGGGCTGCTCCTGCTGCTGCTGGGGAACGCGCTGCGCCGCCGCAAGACCCGCGCCTGGCGGGCGGTCGTGGCACTGCTCGCGGCCAGCATCGTCTTCCACCTCGTCCGCGAACTGGCCATCGGCGAGGCCGTGATCACCGCGCTCATGCTCGGCGCGCTGATCCACTACCGGGGCGAGTTCTACGCCGTCGGCGACCCCCGCACCCGGTGGCGGGCGCTGTACGTGGGGGGGCTGCTCGCCGCCGTCAGCGTCCTCATCGGGCTGGTGTTCATCGCCCTCAACGCGCACGGGCTACGCGGCCACCCGTCGTTCGGCATGAGGCTGCAGCACGTGCTCATGGGCCTGATCGGAATTCACGGACCGGTGAATTTCCAGGTCGACCGCCGCAACGACCTGCTCGACCTGACCCTGGGCAGCCTCGGCCTGTTCACCGGCCTGGTCACGGCATTCCTCTTCTTCCGCCCGGCCGAGCCCGCGCCGGCGCTGTCCGGCGAGGACGAGGGCCGGATCCGCGACCTGCTGGCCAAGCACGGCGCCAGGGACTCCCTCGGCTACTTCTCGCTGCGCCGCGACAAGAGCGTCATCTGGTCGCCCACGGGTAAGGCGTGCATCACCTACCGCGTCGTCTCCGGCGTGATGCTGGCGGGCGGCGACCCGATCGGCGACCCCGAGGCCTGGCCAGGAGCGATCGGCGCGTTCCTGGACGAGGCCGACCGGCACGCCTGGGTGCCGGCGGTGATGGGCTGCAGCGAGCTCGGCGCCGAGATCTGGTGCCGCGAGGGCGACCTGGACGCGCTGGAGTTCGGCGACGAGGCGTTCATCGACGTCGCCGACTTCAGCCTCGACGGCCGGCCGATGCGCAACGTCCGGCAGATGGTCAACCGCGTCGCCAGGCAGGGCTACCGCGCCGAGATCAGGCGCGAGAAGGACTTCACCCCCGAGGAGCTCGAGGCCCTGTGGCGGCAGGCAGACGCCTGGCGCGGCACCGACACCGAGCGGGGCTTCTCCATGGCCCTCGGCCGGATGGGCGAGCCCGGCGACGGCGACTGCGCCATCGCCACCGCCACCCGGGACGGCGAGCTGCACGCCTTCCTGCACTTCGTGCCGTGGGGCACCGACGGGCTCTCCCTCGACCTGATGCGGCGCGACCGCTCCGCCCAACCGGGCCTGAACGACTTCCTCATCGTGGAGGCGATCAAGGCCGCCGCCGATCTTGGCGTCAAGCGGGTTTCGCTCAACTTCGCGGTGTTCCGCGCGGCTCTGGAGCGCGGCGAGCGGATCGGCGCCGGTCCGGTCCTGCGCGCCTGGCGCGGGCTGCTGGTGTTCCTGTCGCGGTGGTTCCAGATCGAGTCGCTGTACAAGTTCAACGGCAAGTTCCATCCCGTCTGGCAGCCGCGCTTCTTCGTCTACCCGAGCCTCAACGACACGCCGCGGATCGCCCTCGCCGCGCTCGAGGCCGAGGCGTTCATCGTCTGGCCGCGGCTGCGCATCCCCGGTTTGCGCCGGCCCGCCGCCCAGCGCCCATGAGCGGCGGCGCCTGGTTGCGTCCTGCCGGTGGGGTCGGGACGGCCAGAGGCATAGGCTGGTTTGCGTGGCAATCACTTCGGCCCACGCCGTGCCCGGGCTGCCCGACCCAGGGCGGTGCCTCGTCATGGGCGTGGTGAACGTCACCCCCGATTCGTTCTCCGACGGTGGCGCGTGGTTCGACACGGACGCGGCGATCAGGCACGGTCTCGACCTGGTGGCCGAGGGGGCCGACATCGTCGACGTCGGCGGCGAATCGACCCGTCCTGGGGCGCAACGGGTCTCCGAACGAGAGGAACGCAGGCGCGTGCTCCCGGTCATCGAGGCGCTCGCGGGCGAGGGCGTGTACGTCAGCGTCGACACGATGCGGGCCGAGGTGGCCGCCGCCGCCATCGACGCGGGGGCGCGCCTGGTCAACGACGTCAGCGGCGGGCTGGCCGATCCGGCGATGTCGCGGGTGGTCGCCAAGGCCGCCGTGCCGTACGTCGTGATGCACTGGCGCGGGCACAGCCACGACATGGACACGCGCTCCGTCTACACCGATGTCGTCAGGGAGGTGACCGATGAGCTCCTGGTGCGCATCCGCGCCGTGGTGGCCGAGGGCGTCGACCCGGCGTTGATCATCGTCGACCCCGGCCTCGGCTTCGCCAAGCGCCCGGAACACGGGCACAACTGGACGTTGCTCGCCCACCTGGACGCGTTGCGGGCGCTCGGCCATCCGGTGCTCGTCGCGACGTCCCGCAAACGCTTCCTCGGCCGGCTGCTCGCCGCGCCCGACGGGACGCCCAGGCCGTTCGCCGAATGCGACGACGCGACCGTGGCCACCACGGCGCTGGCCGCCGCCGCCGGAGCATGGTGCGTACGCGTCCACGAGGTACGCCCGAACGCCGACGCCGTCCGCGTCGCAGCCGCCGTCGCCGGCGCGCGCGGGTGACGGCGATGGACGACGAGCAGGCCGTCGAGCGTGCCAACTCCGAGTTCTACGCCGCCTTCGAGGCCGTCGACCTGGAACGCATGTCCAAGGTGTGGGCGGCGGGGCCCTATGCGGCTAGTGTGACCTGTGTGCACCCCGGCTGGCCGATGCTGCGCGGCCGGGCCGAGGTGCTCAGGGCGTGGGCGCTGATCATGGCGAACACGCCGTACATCCAGTTCGTGCTCACCGACGTGAACGTCGACGTACACGGTGACCAGGCCATCGTCACGTGCGGTGAGAATATCCTGACCGCGGACGACGAGACCGAGGTCGGCTTCCTGGCCGGAGGCAGCGTGGTGACGACCAATGTCTTCGTACGGGACGAGGCGGGCGAGTGGCGGCTGCTGCTCCACCACGGCTCGCCCGTGCTGAACCAGGTCTCCGACGACGACGAAGAGCCCGGAGGTTGACCACGGATCGCATCGTGCTGCGCGGGCTGCGGGCTCGCGGCCGGCACGGCTGCCTGCCGGCCGAGCGCGAGCTGGGCCAGGACTTCGTCGTCGACGTCGCCTTGACGCTCGACCTGCGGCCGGCGGCGGCCGCTGATGACCTGTCGCGTACCGTCGATTATGGAACGCTCGCCGGCCGGCTGGTGGGCCTCGTCGAGGGCCCGCCGGTCAACCTGATCGAGACGCTGGCCGAGCGGCTCGCGGCGATCTGTCTCGACCACACGACCGCCTCGGAGGTGGAGGTCACGGTGCACAAGCCGAACGCTCCGATGCCGCAGGTTTTCGACGACGTCTCGGTGACGGTCCGGCGGAGCCGCCGATGACGCGGCACGACCGTACGCCGACCGGCGGTCACATGCTGGTCAAGCACCGCACCGTGCTGTCGCTCGGCAGCAACATGGGTGACCGCTTCGACAACCTGCAGGAGGCGGTCGACGCGCTGTTCGACGCGCCGGGGCTTGAGTTCGTCGCGCTGTCGCCGGTGTACGAGACAGCGCCGGTCGGCGGCCCCGAGCAGCCGGACTTCCTGAACGTCGTGGTGGTCGCCGACACCCGGCTGACCCCGCAGACGCTGCTGGAACGGGTGCGAAGCATCGAGGACGCCATGGACCGGGTCCGCACCGTCCGGTGGGGGCCGCGCACGCTGGACATCGACATCGTCCGCTTCGGCGACGTCGCCTCCGACGACCCGGCGCTCACCCTGCCGCACCCGCGGGCGCACGAGCGGGCCTTCGTGCTCATGCCCTGGTCGGATGTCGAGCCCGACGCCGCTCTCCCCGGCCACGGTGCCGTCGCCGACCTGGCGGCGGCCGCCGGCCAGGCGGGAGTGCGACGCAGGGACGACCTGAGCCTGCAGCCGCCGGCGTGAGCGCCACCCGCCCGGCGATCCTCCTCGCCGTCCTCGCCGCGGTCGCCGCGCTGGTGTGGGGCGTGCTCAGGCTCGCCTACGTGTCGATGCCGCCGCTGCCGTGGACCGCCGTGCCGACCCTGTTGCTGCTCGCCATGGGCGAGGTCATCACGGCGATCAACACCAGGGCGCGCATCCAGCGCAAGCCGGGGACCAGGCCGGTCGAGCCGCTCGTCGTCGCCAGGTTCGTGGCGCTGGCCAAGGCCAGCGCGTACGCGGCCACCGTGCTGGCCGGGGTCTTCGGCGGCTTCATGATCTATCTGTCGTCGTCGCTCGACAAGGACACGCCGCGCCGCGACTTCTTCGTCAGCGTCGGGTCGGTCGTCGCCGCGCTGGTGCTGGTCGGCGCCGCGCTGTTCCTGGAGTACACCTGCCGGGTGCCCAAAGGGCCGGACGACGACGAGGACGAGCGGCCCCGCGGCGCGCAGAGCAACCGCTAGCGACCGGCGACCGCCGGCCGATGCCGGCGCGCGGACCGGGTCCCGGTCACTGTCAATCTGGTCACTTGTCGATGTCGCCCACGACGAAGAACATCGAGCCGAGGATCGCGATCATGTCAGCGACCAGATGGCCGGGCAGCAGCTCGGGCAGCACCTGGATGTTGTTGAACGAGGCGGAGCGCAGCTTGAGCCGCCACGGGGTCTTCTCGCCGCGCGAGACGAGGTAGTAGCCGTTGATCCCGAGCGGGTTCTCCGTCCAGGCGTACGTATGGCCCTCGGGCACCTTGAGCACCTTCGGCAGCCGCACGTTGATCGGCCCCGGCGGCAGCTCGGCCAGCCGGTCCAGGCACGCGTCGGCGAGGTCGAGGGAGACCGCGACCTGGTCGAGCAGGCATTCGAAGCGAGCCAGGCAGTCGCCCTCCGTCCGGGTGACGACCGGGACGTCCAGCTCTCCGTAGGCGAGGTACGGCTCGTCCCTGCGCAGGTCGAACGGCACGCCCGACGCCCGCGCGACCGGGCCGGACACGCCGTACTGCAGGATCTGCTCGCGGCCGAGCACCCCGACGCCGCGGGTGCGGGCGCGGAAGATCTCGTTGCCGTGGATCAGGTCGGCGATCCGCGGCATCCGGCCCCTGACATCGGCGACCGCCGACCCCGCCCGGTCGAGCCAGCCGAGCGGCGGCTCCTCCTTGAGGCCGCCGACCCGGTTGAACATGTAGTGCATGCGGCCGCCCGAGATCTCCTCCATGACCCGCTGGAGCTGCTCGCGCTCGCGGAACGCGTAGAAGATCGGCGTGATCGCGCCGATCTCGAGCGGGTAGGAGCCGAGGAACATCAGGTGGTTGAGCACGCGGTTCAGCTCGGCCAGCAGGGTGCGCATCCACACCGCCCGCGCCGGCACCTCCATGCCGAGCATCCGTTCGACCGCCAGCACCACGCCCAGCTCGTTGGCGAACGCGGACAGCCAGTCGTGCCGGTTCGCCAGCATGATGATCTGCCTGAAGTCTCTGACCTCGAACAGCTTCTCCGCGCCGCGGTGCATGTAGCCGACGATCGGCTCGGCCGCGACGATCCGTTCGCCGTCGAGGATCAGCCGCAGCCGCAGCACGCCGTGCGTCGACGGGTGCTGGGGACCGATGTTGAGGATCATGTCCTCGGTGGCCAGCTCCCGGGCGCCGGTCCCGATCCCCACGGTGCGCTGGTGGCTGGTCAAGAGCTCCCCTCTCCGGTCTCCGGCGCGGTGATGATCGCCGTCAGCGGGCCCCTCGCCGACCCGCGTCCTCATCGTGCCACGCGCGGCTCAGCCGGGCCTGGGACGGTTCCGGCCGAGTCGTCGGCATCATGGTTGACTAGTTACATCATGAACTCGCGCCAAGGTGATCAGCCGCCGGAGGGTTCGGGGTCTCCGGCGTCTCCGGGGAGCGGCCCTGGGCGGCCCATGATGCGGCCGGAGATCCGCCCTGACATCGGTCCGGAGATCCGTCCTGAGATCCGCCCGGAAATCCGCCCTGAGATGCTGCCGCCCGGCGCGCCTGGACAGCCGCCGTACGGACCGTGGCACCAGCCGCCCGCGTCCTCCGGGCCCGCCCGGATCCCGGGATACGGCGCGCCGGGCGGGCTGGGCGCGCCGGGGACGGACAACGGCTCAGGCGACCAGGCCTTCTCCCCGCCGGCCGGCGCGCACTGGACGCCGGTCTCGCCGCGACTGGCATGGCACCGGCGCGTCTCGGTGCTGCTCGGCGGGCTGCTGGCCGCCGCGGCCGGCGGCGCGGCCGTCTGGTGGACCGGCGGCATGGTCGGCGCCGTCGTGTGGGTGGTGGCGGTCGTCGTGGCCTGCGCGCTCGGTTGGATCGTCGCCGAGCTCGGCCAGCGCTCCCTCGGGTACGTCGAGCGCGCCGACGACCTGCTCGTCACGTACGGGGTGCTGGTCCGGCGCCTCGTCGTGGTGCCGTACGGAAGGATGCAGTACGTCGACGTGACCGCCGGCCCGCTGGAACGCATGTTCGGCATCGCGACCGTCCGGCTGCACACCGCCGCGGTCGCCACCGACGCCCGCATCCCCGGGCTGCCGGCCGCGCAGGCCGCGCTGCTCCGCGACCGGCTCGTCCAGCAGGGCGAGAGCAGGGCCATCGGGTGATGGCCGGACCGTACGGGCAGCCGGGGTATCCGGGCGCTCCCGGGCGCCGTCATGGCCGCGGCGAGCCGTACCCGCAGTACATCCCGCCCGGACACGTCCCCCCGGGCCACGGTCCGCGGCCGGGGCGGCCCATCTTCAGCCCGCCCGGCTCCGGCTACCAGGCCACCGCCCGGTTCTCCGAGGGGCGGCACCGGCCGCACTGGGCCACCGCGGTGCTCCGCGCGCTCACGATCATCGTCATCTACCTCGTGCTCTTCGGGTTCTCGCTGCTGCTGCGGCAGACGAGCTCCGGCGCCATCGAGCTGGATTTCACGCCCGAGGTGGTGCGCCGGTTCGTGCTGGTCACCGCCATCGTCGTCGCCGTGTCCGCGTTCATCGGGCTCTGGGCGTGGCTGTCCACGCAGTTCTGGATCGACCGCGACGACCTGATGGTCGAGGTGGGCATCCTGCGCAAGCGGCAGCGGCGCATCACGCTGTCGAAGGTGCAGGCCATCAACGTGGTCCGGCCGCTGGTGACGCGGGCGGCCGGGCTCGCCGAGATACGGGTGGAGCTCGCGGGGGGCGACGCCTCCGAGATCGCGCTGCGCTACCTCGACAGGGAGGCGGCGCAGGCGCTGCGCGCCGAGCTGCTGGCCCGCGCCGCCGGGCTGCCCGGGTCCACGCCGCAGGCGCCGGAGCGGCCGTTCTGGCGGATCAGGCAGGGCACGCTGTTCGGCTCGCTGGCCCTCAAGCTGCCGGTGCTCGGCGCCGCCGTGCTGTTCGTCGTGCTGCTGTCGGTCGGCGCGATCTACGGCGAGCTGGGCGTGCTCGGCGCCGCCGTGCCGCTGCTGCTCGGGCTGCTGCGGGCCGTGGTGGCGCCGCTGATCGTGTACGGCAACTTCCAAGTGGCGACGTCCCCTGACGGCATCAGGGTGCGCTACGGCCTGCTCGAGACCCGCATGCAGACGGTGCCGCCGGGCCGGGTGCAGGCCGTCCGGATCGTCGAGCCGCTGCTGTGGCGGCCCTACCGCTGGGCGCGGGTCGACTTCACGATGGCCGGCCACTCGGGGGATCGCCAGGTGCTGTCGTCGGTGCTGCTGCCCGTCGCGCCGCGCGAGGTCGCCATGCGGCTGGCCGCCGAGATCTTCCCCGGCACGAACGTGGACGCCGTACCGCTGTCGCCGTCGTCGCCCAAGGCGTTCTGGGCGAAGGCCGCCGCCGGCAGCGACAACCAGGTCTTCGTCACCCGGCGCGGGGCCGTCTGCCAGCGGCTCGACGTCATCGCGCACGCCCGCGCGCAGAGCGTGCACATCGTCTCGGGGCCGCTGCAGTGGCTGCTCGGCATCGGCACCGTCCACATCGACGCGCCGCCGGGCCCGGTGCAGGTCGCCGCGGTCAACCGCGATCTCGGCGAAGCGCGGGCGATCGCGGAGGCGACCGTCGAACGGGCCCGCCGTGCCCGCGGCCCTGGCCCGGCAGGCCCGGCGGGCCCGCCCGGGCCCTGGATTAGGTAATCCGCCGCGCATCGCCGCGCATGCCGCTCATCCTGCGATCCGTTGATCGTGCGATCCACTTATCGTGTGATTCATGCTGTACGACCCGTGGGCGCCGGAGTTCGTGGCCGACCCGTACCCGGCGCTCGAGGTGCTGCGCCGCGAGCGGCCGGTCTTCCACCACGGGCCCACCGGCCAGTGGGTGATCACCAGGCACGCGGATGTGGACGCGTTACTGCGCGACCGGCGGCTCGGCCGGTCGTACCTCCACGTCGCCACGCACGAGGAGTTCGGCCGGCCCGCCGAGCCGGAGTTCCTCCGGCCGTTCTGGGACCTCATCCGGGCCGGGATGCTCGACGTCGAACCGCCGGTCCACACGCGGCTGCGGCGCCTGGTGTCCAAGGCGTTCACCGCGCGCATGGCCGAGGGGCTGCGGCCGATGATCCGGCGGCTGGCCGAGGAGCTGGCGGGCGGCCTGGCCAACAATGGCGGAGGCGATCTCGTCGCCGAGGTGGCCGAGCCGCTGCCGGTCACCGTGATCGCCGAGATGCTGGGCGTTCCGGCCGCCGACCGGCACCTGCTGCGCCCGTGGTCGGCGGGCATTTGCGGCATGTTCGAGCTGGACCCTTCGCGCGAGGCGCAGCGAACGGCGGTCCGCGCCGCCGTCGAGTTCTCCGACTACCTGCGGGAGCTGGCCAGGGCCCGCGCCGCGACGCCACGCGACGACCTGATCAGCGCGCTGGTCCAGGTGGCCGACGCGGGCGACAGGCTCACCGAGGACGAGCTGATCGGCACGTGCGTGCTGCTGCTCAACGCCGGTCACGAAGCCACCGTCAACGCCACGGGCAACGCGTGGTGGGCGCTGTTCCGCAACCCGGGCGAGCTGGCGCGGCTGCGGGCCGACCACTCACTGATCCCGCGGGCGGTGGAGGAGCTGCTGCGCTATGACACCCCGGCACCCATGTTCGAACGGTGGGTGCTCGCCGACGTGGAGGTCGGCGGGGTGGCGATCCCGCGCGGGTCCGAGGTGGCGCTGCAGTTCGCGTCGGCCAACCGCGACCCGGCCGTCTTCGCCGACCCGGACCGGCTGGATCTGGCGCGCGATCCGAACCCCCACATCGGGTTCGGGCTCGGCGTCCACTACTGCCTGGGCGCGCCGCTCGCCAGGATCGAGCTGGCCGAGTCCTGCCGGGCGCTGCTGCGGCTGGCGCCGGAGCTGACCCTCGCCGCCGAGCCGCGGTGGAAGCCGGGCTTCGTGCTGCGCGGCCTGCGGACCCTGTACGTCACCACCTGAACGCAGGTCGGTGACCGGCCGCGGCCGCCCGGCGCGCTAGCGTCGGCGGGTGTGGGACCGGTCCTGTGGCGGACGGCGATGGCCGAGGCGCTCTACGGCGAGCGCGGCTTCTACCGGCGGGGCGAGCGGCCGGCGGCGCACTTCCGTACCTCAGTGCACGCCTCGCGCCGGTTCGGCAGCGTGCTCGGCCGGCTGCTGGTCGAGGTCGACGCGGCGCTGGGGCGGCCGGGCCGGCTCCAGCTCGTCGACATCGGCGCCGGCGCGGGGGAGCTGCTCGTCCACATCATGTCCGCCGTGCCCGAGCTCGCCGGCCGGCTCGAGGCGATAGCCGTCGAGCTGTCCCCGCGCCCGCCCGAGCTGCCGGCCGCGATACGGTGGGCGGCCGAGCCGCCCGAAGAGATCACCGGCCTGCTCATCGCGAACGAATGGCTGGACAACGTGCCGCTCGACATCGTCGAGCAGACCCAGGACGGTCCGCGGCTGGTGCTCGTGGATCCGGCCACCGGGGCGGAGACCGCCGGCCCCGCGCCGCCGCCGGAGGATCTGGACTGGCTGGCCCGCTGGTGGCCGCTGCGCGAGCCGGGGGACCGCGCCGAGGTCGGTCGCCCGCGGTGCGCGGCCTGGGCGTCGGTCGTCGCCCGGCTGCGGCGCGGCGTGGCGCTGGCCGTCGACTACGCCCACGCGCGGCAGGGACGCCCCCCGTACGGGACGCTGACCGGCTACCGGGACGGCCACGTGGTCCCCGCCGTGCCCGACGGCTCCTGCGACATCACCGCGCACGTCGCGCTCGACGCCTGCGCCGCCGCCGGCGAGCGGGCGGGGGCGGCAGGCTCGCTGCGCGTCAGCCAGCGCGCCGCGCTGCGCGCCCTGGGCGTCTCTGGCGCCCGCCCGCCGGCCGCGCTGGCCCGCAGCGATCCCCGTACGTATCTCGGCGCGCTCGGCCGCGCCGGGGAGGAGGCAGAACTGATCGACCCGAACGGGCTCGGCGGCCACGAGTGGCTCGTGCAGTGCGTCGGCACCCCGCTGCCGGCCGTCCTGCACGCGGCCGCCGCGGGAGCGGCCACCTGAGAGAAGGGCGCCGCGGTACCGGTGGGTACTCTGGTGGCGTCCGGTACCTGCGACAGGACTGGAACGATCGAGGACTTGAACCACATGAACGCATCCCAGCGTCCCGCCCGGCTTTCGGTGGGGGTGGTGGGCGCCGGACGGGTCGGCACCGCGCTCGGCGCCGCCCTGTCGCTGGCCGGGCACCGCGTCGCCGCGGTGGCCGCGGTGTCCGAGACGTCCCGCCGGCGCGCGGCCGAGCGGCTGCCCGGAATCCCGGTGGCGACCCCGCAGGACGCCGTCGCGGCCGCCGACCTGGTCCTGCTCACCGTGCCGGACGACGTGCTCCCCGAACTGGTCGCCGGCCTGGTCGCCACGGACGTGCCGGTGCGGGGCACGCTGGTCGCCCACACCAGCGGCCGGTACGGCATCGGCGTGCTCGACCTGGCGACCCGCGCCGGGGCGCTGCCGCTGGCACTGCACCCCGTGATGACCTTCACAGGACGTCCCGACGACGTGAACAGGCTCGCCGGCATCTCCTTCGGCGTCACCGCGCCGGAGCCGCTGCGCCCGGCCGCCGAGGCGCTGGTCGTCGAGATGGGCGGCGAGCCGGTATGGATCCCGGAGGACAAGCGTTCGCTGTACCACGCCGCGCTCGCCGGCGGCGCCAACCACCTCGTCACCATGGTCGTGGAGTCCATGGACCTGCTCCGCGCCGCCGGCGTGAGCAACCCGGGCAGCATGCTCGGCCCGCTGCTCGGCGCGGCGCTGGACAACGCCCTGCGGCTCGGCATGGACGGATTGACGGGCCCGGTCGCCAGGGGCGACGCCGGCACGGTCGCCGAACACGTCGCCGAGCTGGCGCGGATCTCCCCCGAGGGCCGCCGGGCGTACATCGCGCTGGCCAGGCTCACCGCCGACAAGGCGCTGGCCGGCGGGCTGCTCAAGCCGCAGGACGCCGAACGGCTGCTCGAAGTTCTCGCCGACCGCCAGTGAGGTACCTCCCATGCCGCCCGTGATCGCCACCACCGCCGACGAGCTGGCGGGCGCTCGCGCCACCGGCGCGGCCGGTGGCCCGCTCGTCCTGGTCCCGACCATGGGCGCCCTGCACGAGGGGCACCGGGCGCTGATCCGCCGGGGCAGGAAGCTCGGAAGGGTCGCGGTGAGCATTTTCGTCAACCCGCTGCAGTTCGGGCCGAACGAGGACCTCGACCGCTACCCGCGGACCCTGCCGGCCGACATCGAGGTCTGCGCCGACGAGGGCGTCGACCTGGTCTTCGCCCCGGGGCCCGAGGTGATGTATCCGCGCGAGCCCGAGGTCCGCGTCAGGTCGGGGCGGATGGGCGCCATCGTCGAGGGCGCGGCCCGTCCAGGGCACTTCGACGGCGTGCTGACCGTCGTGCTCAAGCTGTTCAACCTCGTCCGGCCGGACGTCGCTGTGTTCGGCGAGAAGGACGCCCAGCAGCTCGCCTTGATCAGGCGCATGGTCGCCGACCTGAACGTGCCGGTGCGCGTCGAGAGCGTGCCGACCGTGCGGGAGCCCGACGGCCTGGCGCTGTCCAGCCGGAACAGGTACCTGTCCCCGGGCGAGCGGCGTACCGCGCTCGCGCTGTCGCTGGCACTGCGCGCGGGTGCGGCCACGTCCGGCGCCCCGGCGGAGATCCTCGGCGCGGCGCAGGCGGTGCTCGACGAGGCGGCCAAGGCCGACCCGCCGCTGCGGCTCGACTACCTGGTGCTCGTCGAACCCGCGACGTTCACGGAGGTCACCAGCCACCACTCGGGTCCGGCGCTGCTCGCGGTCGCGGGCAGGGTCGGCGCCACCCATCTGATCGACAACATGCCGCTGACCGTGTTCGGCAGCGAGCGCCACCACGGAGATGCCTGATGTTCCGGACCATGTTCAAGTCGAAGATCCACCGGGCCACGGTGACCCAGGCCGACCTGCACTATGTCGGATCGATCACCATCGACCAGGACCTGATGGACGCCGCCGACCTGCTGCCGGGCGAGCAGGTCCAGGTCGTCGACATCGACAACGGCGCGCGGCTCGAGACGTACGTCATCGCCGGGCCGCGCGGCAGCGGCGTCATCGGAGTCAACGGCGCGGCGGCCCGCCTCGTCCACGAAGGCGACCTGGTGATCATCATCAGCTACGCGGCGATGACCGATGCCGAGGCCCGTGCCTTCCGGCCGCGCGTGGTCCACGTCGACCGCCTGAACACGATCATCTCGCTGGGCGCCGACCCTGCCGAGCCGGTTCCCGGCTCCGCCGACGTGCCGGGCGACGTGATCGCCGAGCCCCGAGGAATAGCTCGCGCAGGGTTAGTGTCACAATGACGAGAAACCCTTCGACGAGGAGACCCCAATGGCCGCATCACGGCTGGCCGCCCCCGAGCCCGGGTGGACAAGGGACGCCGACGTCGTGGTCGCAGGATCCGGCATCGCCGGCCTGGTGACCGCGCTGCGGGCGCAGGCGTACGGGCGGGTGCTGCTCGTCACCAAGGCGCTGCTCGACGACGGCTCCACCCGGTGGGCGCAGGGGGGCATCGCCGCGGCGCTGGCCGCCGACGACAGCCCGGACGAGCATCTCGCCGACACCCTGACCGCCGGGGTCGGGCTGTGCCGCGAGGAGGCCGTACGGGTCCTCGTCACCGAGGGGCCGGCGGCCGTCAGGCGGCTCATCCGGACGGGCGCCCACTTCGACCTCGGCACGGACGGTAAGGTCGCGCTGACCCGCGAGGGCGGACATCTCAAGCGCCGCGTGGCGCACGCCGGCGGGGACGCCACCGGCGCCGAGATCAGCCGGGCGCTGCTGACCGCGCTCAAGGACGCCGAGAACGTGGAGGTCGTCGAGCACGCCCTGGTCCTCGACCTGCTCGCCGACGGCGCCGGGCGCGCCGCCGGGGTGACCCTGCACGTCATGGGCGAGGGCCGGCGCGACGGGGTGGGGGCGGTGCGCGCCCGCGCCGTCGTCCTCGCCACCGGCGGGCTCGGCCAGGTGTACTCGGCGACCACCAACCCCGAGGTGTCCACGGGCGACGGCGTGGCGCTCGCGCTGCGCGCCGGCGCGGCGGTGACCGACCTGGAGTTCGTCCAGTTCCACCCGACCGTACTGTGGCTGGGTCCCGGCGCGCGCGGCCGCCAGCCGCTGATCAGCGAGGCGGTGCGCGGCGAGGGCGCCCATCTGATCGACGCGGCCGGCGACCGGTTCATGGTCGGCCGGCATCCCCTCGCCGAGCTGGCGCCGCGCGATGTCGTCGCGAAGGCGGCCATGACCCGGATGCGCGAGACCGGCGCCGACCACGTCTTCCTCGACGGGCGGCACCTGGGCGCCGGCACGTGGGAGCACCGCTTCCCGACGGTCCTGGCGGCCTGCCGCGAGCACGGCATCGACCCGGTGGCCGAGCCGATCCCCGTGGCGCCCGCCGCGCACTACGCGAGCGGCGGGGTCCGGGTCGACCTGTCGGGACGGACGTCGGTGCCGGGTCTGTACGCCTGCGGCGAGGTGGCATGCACCGGCGTGCACGGGGCCAACAGGCTCGCCTCCAACTCGCTGCTCGAAGGCCTGGTCTTCGCCGAGCGCATCGCCGCGACGATCCGCGACGATCTCCGTACCGCCGGCGCCGCCGGCGGTCATGCGGTGGCGGCGTCTTCCGCCGACCCGCTGCTCGACCCGTCGGCGCGGGCCGGCATCCAGCGCGTCATGACCGCGCACGCGGGGGTGCTGCGCAGCGATGACGGGCTGGCCGCGGCCGAACGCGAGCTGGCGGCGCTCGCCCGCGGGACCGCGGTGGAGCCGTGCGTGGACGCCTGGGAGGCCACCAACCTGCACGCGGTCGCGACCGCGATCGTGGCCGCCGCCCGCGCCCGCCGCGAGACCCGGGGCAGCCACTGGCGCGCCGACGCGCCCGACCGCGACGACGCCTCCTGGCTGGGTCACCTCGTCACCCGCCGCCGCGGCCCCGGCCTGGCCACCACCTTCGAGCCGGCCGGCCTGGCCGTCGCGGGCGGCGAGCGAACGAGGAGCGCGCGATGACACCCGACCTGGCACGCAGGCTCGCCGGTTCCGGGCTTGATCCACAGGCTGTGGAAAACGTCGTCGCGGTCGCGCTCGCGGAGGACGGCGATGTCGACGTGACGAGCGAACCGGTCTTCGGGCCCGGCGGGACGGCGAGCGGCCGGCTGGTCGCCCGGCAGGACGGCGTGGTGGCCGGCCTGCCCGTCGCAGAGGCCGTCTTCGAGCTCCTCGGGCTGACCGCCGCCCCGGCGTCGCCCGCCGTCCGCGACGGCGACCGGGTCGTGGCGGGGACGGTGCTGCTGGCCGTCGAGGGGCCGACCAGGGCGCTGCTGCGCGCCGAGCGGACGGCGCTGAACTTCCTGACCCACCTGTCCGGCGTCGCCACCACCACCCGGCGCTGGGTCGACGCCGTCGCCGGCACGAAGGCGAAGGTGCGCGACACCCGCAAGACGCTGCCTGGGCTGCGCCTTCTCCAGAAGTACGCCGTGCGGTGCGGCGGCGGGGTCAACCACCGCATGTCGCTCGCCGCCGCGGCGCTGGTCAAGGACAACCACGTCCTCGCCGCGGGGTCGGTGACCGAGGCGTACCAGGCCATCCGCGCGCGGTACCCGGAGTTGCACATCCAGGTCGAATGCGACACCCTGCGGCAGGTCGAGGAGGCCCTCGCCGCCGGCGCCGGCTCGATCCTGCTGGACAACATGAGCCTCGCCGAGATGGCGGCGGCCGTCCGGCTCGTCGACGGGCGGGCGGAGCTCGAGGCGAGCGGTGGGCTTACGGTGGACAGGGCGCGCGAGGCGGCCGCCACGGGCGTCGACTACCTTGCGGTCGGCGCGCTGACGCACTCCGCGCCGGCGCTGGACATCGGTCTCGACTTCACCTCCGGAGCCGGGGGAGGTGAAGGGACCGCGAGCACGGAGACGGCGGGGACTTGATGCTGCTCACCATCGACGTCGGCAACACGCACACGGTCCTCGGCCTGTTCGAGGGCGACGAGGTGATCGAGCACTGGCGGATCAACACCGACGCCAGGCGCACCGCTGACGAGATCGCGGTGGTGCTGCAGGGACTGATCCAGCAAAGTCCCCTCATCGAGGAGACCGACATCAGCGGCATCGGGCTCTGCTCCACGGTGCCTTCGGTCCTGCACGAGATGCGGGAGATGTGCCGCCGCTACTACGGGGACGTGCCCGCGGTGATCGTCGAGCCGGGCGTGAAGACCGGGGTGCCCGTCAGGATGGACAACCCCAAGGAGGTCGGCTCCGACCGCATCGTCAACGCGCTCGCCGCGATCCAGCTGTACGGCGGGCCGGCCATCGTCGTGGACTTCGGCACCGCGACGACGTTCGACGCGGTGTCCGCCAAGGGCGAGTACGTCGGCGGGGCGATCGCGCCCGGCATCGAGATCTCCGTCGACGCGCTGTCCTCGCGCGGCGCCCAGCTGCACAAGATCGAGCTGGTCAGGCCGCGGAACGTGATCGCCAAGAATACGGTGGAGGCGCTGCAGTCCGGCATCATCTTCGGCTTCGCCGGCCAGGTGGACGGCGTGGTCGAGCGGATGTCGGACGAGCTCGCCGCCCCCGGCGAGGACGTCACCGTGGTCGCCACCGGCGGGCTGGCGCCGCTCGTCCTCGACGAGGCCCGCAGCATCGACGTCTACGAGCCCTGGCTCACCCTGATCGGGCTGCGTTTGATCTACGAACGCAACATCGGCACATCGCCCTGACGGGTATTCGCGTCGCGACCGCGACGGCGCGCTGGATAGCCTGGCGTTCGTGAGCGACGAGACCAACGACGTCCCGGGGCAGACCCCTGAGCAGACGCCCGAGCACATGCCCGAGCAGATGCGGGTACGCGCGGAGAAGTTGGCCCGGCTGGGCGCGAGCGGCGTCGACCCGTATCCGGTGAACTTCCCCCGCACCGACCCCATCGCGACCATACGGGCGCGGTTCCCTGAGCTGCCGCCGGGCACCGAGACGGGCGAGAAGGTTGGCGTCGCCGGCCGGGTCATGCTCATCCGCAACACGGGCAAGCTGTGCTTCGCCACCATCCGCGACGGTGGCGGCGACCTCCAGGTCATGCTGTCGCTGGGCAAGGTCGGCGAAGAGGCGCTGGCGGCCTGGAAGCGCGACGTCGACCTGGGGGACCACGTCGGCGTCGAGGGCGAGGTGATCACCTCCAGGCGCGGCGAGCTGTCGATCATGGCCGACCGGTTCGCGATCACCGCCAAGTGCCTGCGGCCGCTGCCGGAAAAGCACGCCGGGCTCACCGACCCGGAGGCGAAGGTCAGGTACCGGTACGTGGACCTCATCGTCAACGACGAGGCCCGCGCGATGGCCAGGCTGCGCGGCGCCACGCTGCGGGCGGTCCGCGACTTCTGGCACGAGGAGGGGTACCTCGAGGTCGAGACGCCGATCCTGCAGCCCATCCACGGCGGCGCGGCGGCGCGGCCCTTCAAGACCCACATCAACGCCTACGACATGGAGCTGTACCTGCGCATCGCGGTCGAGCTCTATCTCAAGCGCCTGGTCGTCGGCGGCATCGACAAGGTCTTCGAGGTGGGGCGCAACTTCCGCAACGAGGGGGCGGACTCCACGCACAACCCCGAGTTCACGATGCTCGAGGCGTACGGGACGTACCTCGACTACAACGGCATCGCCGACCTCACCCAGCGGATGTACCAGCGGGCGGTCGAGGCGGCGCTGGGTACCACGGTCGTGGTCCACGGCGGCCGGGAGATCGATCTGGGCCTCGCCGAATGGCCCAGGATCACCCTGTACGGGGCGGTCTCGGCGGCGCTCGGCGATGAGGTCACCCCGCACACCCCGATCGAGCAGGTGCGCAAGCACGCCGACGCGCGGGACGTCCCGTGGGACCCGAAGTGGGGCCAGGGCAAGCTGGTCCAGGAGATCTTCGAGGTGCTCGTCGAGCACACCCTCGTCCAGCCCACGTTCGTCATGGACTACCCGCTGGAGACCTCGCCGCTGACCCGGCGGCACCGCGCCGAGCCGCTGCTCACCGAGAAGTGGGATCTGATCGGGTTCGGCACCGAGCTGGGCACCGGCTACTCGGAGCTGACCGACCCGGTCGAGCAGCGCCGCCGGCTGACCGAGCAGTCGCTGCTGGCCGCCGGGGGGGACCCGGAGGCGATGCAGCTGGATGAGGACTTCCTGCGCGCCCTCGAGTACGGCATGCCGCCCACGGGCGGGGTCGGCGTCGGCATCGATCGGATGATCATGGCATTCACCGGCAGGAACATCCGCGAGACGATCCTCTTCCCGCTCGTCAAGCCGGAGTGACCGGCCCGATGCCTACCGGCCGATCCTTACCGGCCCGATCCTCACGGGCAGGGCGGCCAGGCCGCGCAGGACGAGGTTGTCGCGGTAGGACAGCTCGCCGGCGAGGCTCACCTCGCGCCGGAAGAGCTCGGTGAGCGCGATCCTGCCCTCCAGCCTGGCCAGCGGCGCGCCCAGGCAGTAGTGGATGCCGAGCCCGAAGGCCAGGTGCCGTTCCGGCGCCCTGGCCAGGTCCAGCCGGTCTGGTTCCGGGAAGGCGTCGGGGTCGCGGTTGGCCGCGCCGAGGAGCAGCAGGACGCTCTCGCCGCGGCAGACACGCTCCCCGGCCAGTTCGACGTCCTCCAGCGCGGTGCGCATGGTGAGCTGTACCGGCGGGTCGTACCGCAGCAGCTCCTCGATCGCGCCCGCGGCCCGCTCGGGGTGCGCCCGGAACCAGGCGAGCTGGTCGGGGTGGCGCAGCAGCGCAAGCGCGCCGTTGCCGATCAGATTGACGGTCGTCTCGTGCCCGGCCACGAGCAGCAGGATGCAGGTGGCGAGCAGCTCGGCCTCCGTCAGCACGTCGCCCTGGTCGGACACCTCCACGAGCGCGCTGAGCAGGTCGCTCCCGCCGCCCTCCGCCCGCCGCCGGTCGGCGAGCGCGCGGAAGTAGCCGGCGAACTCGTCCCGCGCCTGCTCCCGCCGGGCGATCTCCTCTGGAGGCAGCAGGAAGTCGGGATCGAGGCCGCGGGCCAGCGCGTCCGACCAGCCCTTGAAGCGGCTCTTGTCCTCGGGTGGCACGCCGAGCAACTCGCTGATCATCGCGACCGGCAGCGGCCAGGCGAGCGCGGCGATGAGGTCGGTCTCGCCGGAGACCCGCGCCGCTGTGTCCGCCGCTGTGTCCGCCGACGGGTCGGCCGGTGTGTCCGGTGGTGTGACGTCCGCGAGCAGTTCGTCCACGAGCTCGCAGACCCTGGGCTTGAGCCGTTCCACCAGGCGCGCGGTGAAGGCCTTGCTGACCAGGCGGCGCAGCCGGGTGTGGTCGGGCGGGTCGAGGGACAGGAACGACCGGCGCTCCTCGGCCTGGCCGGCCGGCCGGAAGAAGTCGGGCTCGCCGCCCGGCCGGTGCCCGAAGCGCGGGTCGCGCAGCACCTGGCCGCACAGGGCGTGCGACGTCGC
The DNA here is from genome assembly GCA_036378315.1 of Streptosporangiaceae bacterium. GTDB lineage: Bacteria > Actinomycetota > Actinomycetes > Streptosporangiales > Streptosporangiaceae > CALAED01. The sequence goes on from DASUWU010000183.1 coordinate 35,958, forward strand.
CACCCACAGGTTCGCCGGGGTGCGCAGGAGCGGTCCGGCGGCGCGCAGCCGCCGGTACTGGGCGTACGGGTCCGCGTGGAACGCCGGAGCGAACGGGTCGAACCCGAGGATCGCCGCCGCGCCCGTGGCCAGCTCGGTCACCCCGCCTGTCCTCCCAGCACGCGCGCCTCCTCCTCCAAATGCATGGGCTGAAATGCGTTTTCTTCCCATAGCGTGCGATGTGAACCTGTTTTAGAACGTTATTCGGTTGATTGGTGCGACGCCAGCGTGCGCGGGGCGCACTACCCTTGGTGCAGTGCCCCGCTCCTGGCATGGAACGAGGTGGAAGATGAAGGCGCGCTCCGTGGTGACGCTGTCAGACGTGGCCGAGCGTGCGGGGGTGTCGCTGGCGACCGCCTCACGCGTCATCAACGGCGGCACGCGGGCGGTCAGCCCGCACTATCGCGACCGGGTGCTCGCCGCGGCGGCCGATCTGGGGTACACCCCCAACGCGCACGCCCAGGCCATGGCCAGAGGCCGCAGCAAGATGATCGGGCTCGTCGTGCACGACATCGCCGACCCGTACTTCTCGGCGATCGCGGCCGGCGCGATCTCGCTCGCCGGGTCGCGCGGGCTGCTGGTGCTCGGGAACACGCTCCACAACCACGACTACGAGCTGGAATACGTCGCCACCATGCGGGCGCAGCGGGCGCAGGCGCTGATCCTCGTGGGCAGCCGCACCACCGACGCCGAGCGCACCCGGCGGCTGGCCGAAGAGGTCGCTGAGTTCATCGAGGGCGGCGGCCGGTTCGCCGCCGTCAGCCAGGACAGCCTCGGCGCCGACACCGTGCTGCCCGAGAACCGGCCGGGCGCGCACGCGCTGGCCACGGCGCTCATCGACGCGGGCCACCGGCGGTTCGCCGTGCTGGGCGGGCCGAGCACCCTGCTCACCGCCCGCGACCGGGTGGCCGGCTTCCAGGACGCGGTGACCGAGCACCGACTCGAGCCGCCCGTCGTCATCGAGGGCGCGTTCACCCGCGACGGCGGGTACGCGGCGATGAACGAGCTGCTCGACCGGCCGGATCATCCGCCCTGCGTCTTCGCGGTCAACGACGTCATGGCCATCGGGGCCATGGCCGCGCTGCGCGAGCGCGGGTTGCGCGTTCCCGATGACATCGCGGTGGCCGGGTTCGACGACATCCCGACGCTGCGCGACGTCGCGCCGTCGCTCACCACCGTACGGCTGCCGCTCGACGAGATGGGCCGGCTGGCGGCGTCGATGGTGCTGGAGGAGGAGCCGAGGACGCAGCCGCGAGTGGCCAGGATCGCCGGTGAGGTCGTGCTGCGCGAGAGCACCGTGCTGCGGGGCGGCCGGGTTCGCTAGGCGGATTCCCGTACGACGAGGTCGGGCGTGAGGACCATGTGCTGGTGGTCATGGTCCGGGCCGTCCGCCGTCTCGGCGATGGCCATCTCGGCGGCGGCCCAGCCGAGCGCGTGGCGGGGCTGGCGCACCGTGGTCAGCGGGATCGCCGCGGTGGCGGCGAGCTCGATGTCGTCGTAGCCGATCACCGCCAGCTCCTCGGGCACCTTGACCCCGAGCCGGGTGAGCTCGTTGACCACACCGATGGCGAGCAGGTCGTTCGCGCAGAACGCCGCGGACGGCGGTGGCGTGAGCTGGAGCAGCCGGCGCGCCGCGTCCCGGCCCGCCGTCGCGGTCAGCGCCGACTGGTAGAGGGTGACCATAGAGGCGCTGGGCACCTGTCGCAGCGCCCGTTCCGCGCCGGCGCGGCGTTCCCTGCAGGGCTCGGGCTCGCTCTCCGCGGTGATCAGGGCCAGCCGCCGGTGGCCCCTCGCGAGCAGGTGGTGCACCGCGATCTCGCCGCCCGCCGCGTGGTCGACGCGGGCCGAGCAGGCATCGGCCGCCCGGTCGCGGCGGTCCAGCACGACGACCGACATGCCGCGGTCACGCAGCCGCGCGATGCGATCCGCGCGCAGGTCGACGGGCGTGATAAGGACGCCGGAGACTCGCTGCTCCTCCAGGAAGTCCAGGCAGCGCTGCTCCTTGCCCGGCAGGCCGTCGCTCGAGCACAGCATCGCGTCGAAGCCGTCGGCGTTCATGGCGGCCTCGGCGCCCTTGGCGACATCGGTGAAGTAAGGGTTGGCGACGTCCTCGACCACGACCCCGAGGGTGCGGCTGTGACCCTGGCGAAGCTGGCGAGCCGACTCGTTGCGTACGAACCCGAGTTCTTCGATCGCGCTTCGCACCCGGGCACGGGTAGCTTCGGCCACGAGGTCTGGCCGATTTAGGACATTCGAAACTGTCCCTACGGAGACTCCAGCCCGCCTCGCGACCTCACGGATGCTCGTCCGCGTCAAGTCACTCCCCCCGGGTCTCGTCCGTGTTTACCCAGGTTATCGGGTTGTTCCGCGAACGAAGTCTGCGCACAGTAGCGGTGCGGCACCCGATGCGCACACATTGTTACCCTTTTCCGCTTGACGGTCCGGATCTGGCCGCCTACCGTTCCGTGCCGAAGCACAGCTTGAAACGATTCACGATCATTGTCGGGGACAGACGTGAAGGGCGGGGGGCGAGTTGACGGTCATGACCCATCCCGGACACACGCTTGCCTACCCCGGCGGCGCGTTCCCTCACGCACCGGGGGAATCTCCGTTCGTCGATTCAACGACTGAATCGTTACTCGAAGTTCCAAGCCCGCGCCCCGCAAAACAACCCGGGCGGCCGACTTCGGCCAGCTGCGCACAGATCAGATCCATGTCTACCCGTGCCCGTGCAGCGTCCGGCTGCATCCCCGCGGTCATCACGGACGAGGGAGGACGGAGTGGAGCAGGCGACACTCGTACGCCGCGGCACCGACGACCCACGGCTGAGCGATGAGGAAGTCAAACTCCTCGCTCAGATCGCCAGCGGTGTCACCGCCGATGTGGCGGCCCGCAAGCTCGAGCTGAGCGCGCGGACCCTGCGGCGGAGGCTGCGGACTATCTGTGATCGCCTCGGGGTGAACACACCCATCGAGGCGGTGGTTTGGGCGGCGCGTAGGCAACTGATCTGACCCGAGCCGATGCTCGGCGGGGCGACCTGGGGGGATCGCCTCAACAGACTCAGCCATCCGCGGGGCCGAAACATGACCGGCATCGCGCCGGACGGGACCGTCCGGCGGCGGCGTTGGCGTCGGTTCGTGGGTCGTGGCCGGCTCCGGGTCGTCGTCGGTTCTGGGTGGCAGGCGTCGGTTCCCGCGGATGCCGATACGTGCGCCTGTACGTGTCTCCATCGATCACCCGTACATACGCGCGGGTGCCGGAAAGGGTTGCACGGCGCGGCGCGACCATCGTGGCCTAGGTAGGCCAGCGACTTAGGCGGGCCGGCGAGCTAGGCGGGCCGGGGGTCAAGCCACCCGCACGGCGCCGGCGAAGGGCCGGCCGGCGATCGGGGCGATCCGGACGACGTCACCGGTGTGCGGCGCGTGGACCATCTTGCCGGCGCCGATGTACATGCCCATGTGGTGCCGGTCGGAGTAGAAGAATATGAGGTCGCCCGGCTGCAGCTCGCTGCGCGAGACGTGCGTGCCCGCGTTCCACTGGCTGCCGGTGAAGTGCGGCAGGTTGATGCCGACCTGCTTGTACGCCCACATGGTGAGCCCTGAGCAGTCGAAGGCGCTGGGCCCGGCCGCGCCCCAGACGTACGGGTCGCCCAGCTTCGTCAGCGCGGCGCGCAGGGCCTGCACGGCCTTGCCGCTGCCGCCGACGGCGGGAATGTTGACGATCTCCTGCGGCGACCGCTTGATGATCTTGTCGCGCAGCTTGTTGTAGGTCTCTTCGACCTTCGTCTTCTGCGAGTTGGCCTGCGTCTTGAGGTCGCTCAGCTCGCTCGCGCGGTCCTGTGCCGCCTTGCGCGCCCGCTGGGCTGCCTGCATGGCGGCGGCGAGCGTCTGGAACTTCGTGCCGTCCTGCGTGGCGAAGTAGTTCAGCGTCGAGGCCTGGTCGAGGAACGCCTGCGGGTCCTGCGCCGTGGCGAAGGCGACCGTCTGGTCGAGGCCGCCGTTCATGTAGCTCGTCGCGGCAAGCGAGCCCACCCGCTGCTGGACGGAGTCGAGCTCCTTCTGCTGCCGCGCCGCGTTGTCCGCGGCGACCTTCGCGGCCCGTTCTGCCTGCTGGAGCCGGACCCGCAGCCCGTTGTAGCGCTCGGTCAGCTGCTCCATCTGGTCGTCCAGCTTGGCGATCTGCGCCTTCATGTCCTTCACGCTGGGCGGCTTGGGGTCCGCGGGGTCAGCGTGGCCGGCGGTCGCCGGCAGGGTGACGGACAGGGCGATGGCGATGCCGCCGATCGCGACGGCCCGGGATCGGGCCCGCCCGCTCGGGACGTGTCCGGCCGCGGTGCGGCCGGCACGGCCCTGACGGCCGGAACGACGAGAACTGATGAGCGCCGGCTCGGGACGCGACGGCTCCACGCAATAGCTCCTCTCCTCTGCCGCCTACCGGGTTAGCTGACGGGTTCGGGCCGGAGTTTGCCCTACCGCTGGCGCGTTGGTTGGCAAATTTGCGCTAGACGGATTCACCCCAGGGGGAAGGTTGGTTCCCCGGTTCCGCGGAGCACTGGCTGTGTCCCGTGGACTCGGCGGGTCTGCGGCCGCCCAGGTGACGGCCGTTACCAGCGCTGCACATTAACGAAGTCGGAGCCAAATGCCAACCGGAACATGCAAATTCACAGATGTTCGCCGCGGCTTGTCCGGGGCGTGCCATCCCGACCACGCTGCGGGATGTGAACTACCTCACGCTGGATGGTTAATTTGAACGTGAAATACCAGGAGTGCGTAGTCGATGCGGCCGTTGTCATGTAGTCGCTTATAACTAGTTACTGGTTTGTCGGGTTTTCGGCGCGGTCCGCCGGGGTTGGGCGACCCGTTAACCTGTGCTGCTTGTGGACTTCACGATCCGCAGGGCGCGCACCGGTGACGTGCCGGCGATCCGGCGGCTGGTGGAGGCCTACTCGGGGCCAGGGCCACGGCTCCTCGAGAAGAGCCCGGTGATGCTGTACGAGGACATCCAGGAGTTCTGGGTGGCCGAGCACGGCGACCTGGGCGTGGTCGGCTGCGGCGCCCTCCACGTGATGTGGGAGGACCTCGCCGAGGTGCGCACGGTCGCCGTCGACCGCCGCGTCCGCGGCTCGGGGGTGGGCAGCCTCATCGTGCGCCGGCTCCTGGAAAACGCGCGGGCCCTGGGTGTGCGGCGGGTGTTTTGCCTAACCTTCGAAGTGGAGTTCTTCGCGCGTCACGGCTTCCGGCCGATCCAGGGCACGCCGGTGTCGCCCGAGGTGTACGAAGAGCTGCTCCGCTCCTATGACGAGGGCGTGGCCGAGTTCCTCGACCTCGACAGGGTTAAGCCGAACACGCTGGGCAACACGCGGATGCTGCTCCGCTTGGAGGACGAAGGACGATGAGCCATTCCCCCTCCGACCCGTACCTGCGCGCCTCGTACGGGCCGCCCGGCGGCCCGCCACCAGGCCCCCCGCCGGGTCCGCCGCCCGACGGCGGGCCGCCGTACGGCCGGCACTACGGCCGGCACTACGGGCCGCAGCACGGGCCGCAGCACGGGCAACGGTCGCCGCAGGACGCGTACGGGCCCTACCTGCGCGGCGGCGCGGAGGACTACCCGCCGGCCGCCGCCGGCCTGCCGCTCGCGTCGGCCACGCGCCGCACCTGGGCCCGGCTGATCGACTTCGCCTTGGTGGCGGTGTTCGGGTTCGGGTTGATCTTCCCGCTCATGGTGGCCGCGTTCGGGCTCGACGACTCGGGCACGAACGCGAGCGAGCAGGGCGGCGGCTGGTCGTCCGGGGCGATCTTCGCGTTGTTCTTCGTGGGAGCCGTGCTGCCCTTCCTTTATGAGGCGGTCCAGCTCGCCATCTCCGGGCAGACGATCGGCAAGCGGGTTCTCGGGTTGCGAGTGGTGCGGGCGGACGCCGCCGGCGACCCGCCGGACATCGCGCAGGCGATCTGGCGGGCCTTGATCAACAATATCGGCTACCAGATTCCGATCTTCCTGTTCCTGCTGCTCGCGGTGAAGGTCTTCGAGCCCGCGCTGCTGCTCGCGTTCGCCGCCGTCGCCGCCCTCGTCATCGCGTACCTGCGCGCCGCCTGGGACAGGCCGCTGCGGCAGGCCGTACACGACCGCTATGCCGGAACGGTTGTCATCGATGAGCGCGCCGGCTGGGAA
>DASUWU010000184.1:0-14913 GCA_036378315.1 Streptosporangiaceae bacterium
GTGAGCTCGGTCTGCCCGTAGACCCACACCGGGCGCCCGGCATGCCGCACGAAGTCGATGTGATGGCGCTCGCCCGGCCACTGCAGGTAGATCCCCCGGTGTTCCAGGGCCTCCTCGCTCAGCCGCTCCCCCAGGCCCGCCTCCTTGAGCAGGTCGACCGTGGCGGATTCGAGGATCCCGGCGCGTATCCGGGCCTTGACGTAATCGGCGCTACGCCGTTCGACGATCACCGACTCGACTCCGTCGAGAGCGAGCAGGTGCGAGAGGAGCAGCCCTGCCGGCCCTGACCCGATGATCGCTACCTGTGTGCGCATGCTCGGTGTGCCCCTCCACATGCCGGTCAGGTGGCGACGCCGCCGTACCGCAGGGCGACGTGGCCGCCCGCGTTGTGGTCGCCGCTTCCCATCGCCTCTTCCTCCTGCCGTCTGGCGGCGATGCTAGGAACGGCATGTTTCACTAGTCAATACAGCGTTTTAATATTCGGAACAACTAGCAGGTCGTTCTAGTATCTGGGACATGCGGCAGGCCACTGACGGCGCCGGGCTCTCCCAGTCGCTCGAGCGCGGACTCGCGATCCTCTGCGCGTTCACCCCGAACCGCCCGACTCTCGGGATCAGCGAGCTGGCCGGCGAGCTGTCCCTCACCCGCAGCACGACGCACCGCTACGTCGCCACCCTCGCCTCGCTCGGCTTCCTGGAGCAGGACGACGCGACCCGCAAGTACCGGCTCGGTCCGCGCGTCCTCGACCTGGGCTTCTCGACGCTCGCCTCGCTCGAGCTACGCGAGATCGCCGCGCCGCACCTCCGCCGGCTCACCGACACGACCGGGCACACCTCGAACCTCGCGATCCGCGACGACGCCGACGTGATCCTCATCGACCGGGTACGCGGGCGGCCAGGGCGCTACCACCACCTCGAGTTCACCCTGCACGTCGGCTCCCGAATACCCGCCTACTGCAGCGCGACCGGCAAGGTCCTGCTCGCCTACCTCCCCCGCCCCGACATCGACCGGCTCCTGGACCGTGTCGAACTCGTCCAGCGCGGCCCCCGGACGCTGACCGACAGGGACGCGCTGCTCGCGGAGCTCCAGCAGGTGCGGCGCACCGGCCTCGCCGTCAACGACGAAGAGCTCGAAAGCGCGCTCCGGTCGATCGCCGCGCCCGTGCGCGCCCGCTCCGGCGAGGTGGTCGCCGCCATCAACGTGGCCATCCCCTGGTCACCCGTGGCCATGACCGACCTCGTCAGCCGGCTCGGCCCCACCCTCCAGGCGACCGCGAACGACATCGCCGCCCGGGTGATCTGACAGCCGAAGGAAGGACCGAGTGGGACGCCGAGCCGGCGGTCATGTCCGAGCCGCGCTCGAGCGCGAGAAATTCATCGACGCGACGAGCGGATGTCGGTGATCGCGGCGGCGAGGAGGTCGATGCCCTCGGCGATGGTGGGCTCGTTGAGGGTGGCGTAGCCGAAGATCAGTCCGCCGGCGCCCCGGTGCGCGATGCGGTAGGGGGCCACGCCGTAGACGCCGAGGCCGCGGCGGGCGGCCGCGGCGACCACGGCGGTCTCGTCGAGGTCCGGCGGCAGCCAGGTCACCAGGTGCATGCCGGCGGCGACGCCGGCGGGTTCGAGGTCGGGCAGCCGGTCCCGCAGCGCGGCGAGCAGCGCGTCCCTGCGGCGCCGGTACATCGGCCGCATCCGGCGCAGGTGCCGGTCGAACTCGCCGCGGTCGAGGAAGTCGGCGAACGCGAGCTGGTCGATCGCCGGTGAGCCACGGTCGGCGAGGAGCTTGGCCTCGGCGAGGTCGTCGACCAGGTGGCCGGGGGCGATGAGCCAGCCGATGCGCAGGCCGGGGGACAGGGTCTTGCTCGCCGTGCCCGCGTAGACGACCTGCTCGGGTGCGAGGCCCTGCATGGCGCCGATCGGCGCGCGGTCGTAGCGGTACTCGGCGTCGTAGTCGTCCTCGATGACGAGCGCACCGCGACGCCCGGCCCAGGCGAGCACCGCGGCGCGGGACTCGGCCGGCAGCACGGCGCCGGTGGGCCACTGGTGGGACGGCGTCAGGATCACGGCGTCGGCGTCGAGGTGGTCGAGCGCGTCGACGCGGACACCGTCGCGGTCGACAGGGACGCCGGCCAGGTCGAGTCCGGCGGCGCGCGCCAGCGGGTGGGCGTCGTCGTTCATCGAGGGGTCTTCGACGGCGAGGCGCCTGGCCCCCCGCGCGGCCAGCACCTGGATGAGCAGCGCGATGCCCTGCGCGAACCCGTTGCAGATCACGATGTTGCCGGGACGTGCCGCGGTGCCGCGCACCCGGTTGAGGTAGGCGGCGAGCGCCTCGCGCAGCTCGGGCATGCCGTGGCCGCTGAGGTAGCCGAACCGGTCGTTCGGGGCTTCGGTGAGCACCGTACGGATCGAGCGCAGCCAGGCGGTGCGGGGGAAGTTGGCCACGTCGGCGCGGCCGTAGCCGAAGTCGATCCGGAGGTGCGGCGGCCCCGGCACCGGCCTGGTCGGCGCGGCCGCGGCCGCGTGGGTTTCCTGGCCGATGGCGACCTGGGTGTAGCCCCCCGACTTGCTGGTCAGGTAGCCCTCGGCGACGAGCTGCTGGTAGGCCTCGACCACGACCCCGCGCGAGACCCCGAGGTCGGCGGCGATGGCGCGGGTGGGCGGCAGGGACGTGCCGCGCGGCAGCCGGCCCGACCGGATGGCGTCGCGGATCGTCGCCTCGATCTGCCGGTGGAGCGGCATGGGTCCGTCGCGGCGCAGCTCGATGAGCAGCTCCCCCGCGACCCGAAAATCGGTACTGGATTGAGTCATCGAATCGGACCTTATCTGGTGTACCGATTCCTGTCAGGCTCACTGCCATGACAACGCTGACGACGCACTCCAAGAGCACGCTCGACCGGCTCGACGGGCAGTTGCTGCTCCCCGGTGAGGCGGGCTACGACGTGGCCCGCACGGTCTGGAACGCGATGGTCGACCGGCGGCCCAGGATGATCGTCCGCTGCGCCAGCGTCCGCGACGTGGTGACCGCGGTCCGTACGGCGCGCGAGCTCGACCTGGAGATCGGCGTCCGCTGCGGCGGGCACGGCGCGGCCGGCCTCGCCGTCCCCGAGGACGGCCTCATGATCGATCTCTCCCCGATGGGCGGCGTCCGGGTCGACCCGGTGCGCCGGCGCGCCCGGGTGCGGGGCGGCGCGCTGCTCGGCGCGCTGGACCGCGCCGCGCAGCGCCACGGCCTGGCGACGACGGCCGGCAACGTGTCCCACACCGGCGTCGGCGGGCTGACCCTCGGCGGCGGCATGGGCTGGCTGGCCAGGCAGTACGGTCTGGCCTGCGACAACGTGATCTCCTACGAGATGGTGACCGCCGACGGCGAGGTGGTGCGAGCCGGCCGCACCGAGCACCCGGACCTGTTCTGGGGGCTGCGCGGCGGCGGCGGCAACTTCGGCGTGGTCACCGAGTTCGAGTTCCGGCTGCATCCGGTGGGGACCAGGACGCTGTCGGCCGAGTTCGACTTCCCGCTCGAGCGGGCGCTGCCCGTACTCCGCGGGTGGCGCGACCTGAACGAGGAGGCGCCCAGGCAGGCCACGTTCACCGCCTCCGTCGGCGGCGCCGGCGTGGCCACCGTCGGGTTCGTGTGGGTCGGCGATCCCGAGCCGGCGCGCCGGCTGCTCCCCGCCCTGCGCGGCCTCGGCCGCCCGCTCGCCGAGCGGGTGTCGGAGCAGCCGTATCTCGAGCTGCAGACCAGGGACGACGCGGCCGGCGGGCACCACTACCGCAGGTACGGCAAGGGCCACTATCTCCGGCGGTTCCCCGACGAGGCCATCGAGGCATTCCTGCTGCGCGGCGCGGCCGGCGGCGCCTCCTCCCGCGGCGTCCTCCCGAACGTCGGCTTGCAGGCCTACGGCGGCGCGATCGCCGACGTGCCCGACGCCGACGCCGCGTTCAGCCACCGCGGCACGCTCTTCGAGTTCGGGACGGGGACCCGCTGGACCGATCCGGCCGAGGACGAGGCCAGGATGGCGGCCGCCAGGCGCTCGGCGGCTGCGCTCGAGCCGTACGCCAGCGGCGTGTACGTCAACGCGCTGGGCGACGAGGGCGCGGCCGGGGTCCGCCGGGCCTACCCGCCGGCCAAGCTCGCCCGGCTGGCCGCGCTCAAGGACATCTACGACCCGGGCAACGTGTTCCACCTCAACCACAACATCCGGCCGGCGCACGCGTAGCGACCCGAGCACCAAGGAGCGGACCGACATGCGCAAGATCATCAACTCGACGTACGTCACGCTCGACGGCGTCATCGAAAACCCGCAGGACTGGCCGTCGACCAAGGACGACGGGGGCGCCGGATACGCCATCCAGACCGAGCTGCTGCACGCCTGCGACGCCGTCCTGATGGGCAGGCGCACCTACGACGCCTTCGCGGCGGTCTGGCCGAGCCGGTCCGGCGACGGCTACAGCGACCGGATCAACAGCATGGCCAAGTACGTCGTCTCCACCACGCTGCGGCGACCTGACTGGAACAACACCACTGTCATCGGCGACGATGTGATCGCCGAGATCAGGCGGCTCAAGGACGGGCCCGGCCAGGACATCGTGCAGTACGGCTTCGGCCAGGTCTCCACCGCTCTCGTGGAACACGGCCTGCTGGACGAGCTACGGCTGTGGGTGCACCCCTTCTTCGTCGGCACCGGCGGCCCGCGGGACCTGCTCTTCCAGCGGCGCCCGATGACGATGTTCGACCTCGTCGACACCACGGCCCTGACGTCCGGCATCGTCGTCCTGACCTACCGGCCGGCACGGGCGGACAGCGCCTGACCAGGTCCGGGCGCCGGCGGCGGTGCCGAGCACCGCGGTCAGGACGGCGCTCGTGTCGGTGAGGTCGTCGAGGACGACGTCGGCCCCGGCGGCCTCGAGGACGTCCCGGCCGCTGAAGCCCGTGGCGACGGCGACCACCCGCGCGCCGCCCAGGTGGCCCGCCGCCACGTCGTTCGGTGTGTCGCCGATGAGCACCGTCGAATGCCTGGCGAACGGCTGCCCGTGGACGGCCGCCGCCCGTCGCTGGGCGAGCCGGACGAGCTGGTGCCGATCGGCATGGTCCATGCCGTACGCGCCGATCGTGAAGTCGAGGTGGTCGGCCAGGCCGAAGGCCGTCACCTTGCTGACCGCGACCGATTCGATGTTCCCGGTGAGCACCGATTGCACGACGTCCGGCCGCCGTGCCAGCGCGGCGAGCGCCGCCGCCGCACCGGGCAGCGCGTGGCCGTGTTCGCCGATGCGCGCCTCGTGGGCGGCGAACTCGGCGGCGAGCGCGGCGCACAGCGCCAGCAGCGCCGCCTCCGAGGCGGCCAGCCCGTTCAACGCGAGGGTCTCGGCGGCGATGGCCCGTTCGGTCCGCCCGGCCATGGGGGCCATCCGCTCCAGCGGCCGCCCGGTCGCCTTGGCGAACGCCGCCGCGTACAGCCGCCGGCTCAACCCGCCGGCATTGATCAGCGTGTGATCGACGTCCCACAGCACCAGGGTCCGCACGATGGCATCCTACGAACCCGCGCGCCGTCGCCGATCGCCCGCGACCCGGGGCCGCCTTGACCGGACGCCGGTCAACCCAGCTCGGCGGTCCGGCTCCGCGCGCCGGGAAGTCGCGCCAGCAGGGGCGCGAGGACGATCACGATGACGAGTCCGGCCACCAGCCCGTACAGGGGCCGGCCGGGCCGGGCGATCCCCGTGGTGATCAGCAGCGCTGTGGCGGCGGCCGGCGCATGGTGGCGGCCGAGGAGCGTCAGCCCCGCCAGCGTCAGACCGGTCGCCAGCGCGGATGCCGCCACCTGCCCCAAGGTGGCGTGGCCGGCCTGCGTCACCGGCGGGTGGTGCCACAGGCCGAAGGCCGCAAGGCACGCCAGGCCGCAGGCGATCGCGGTCGCGTGGCCGAGGACCGCGTTGCGCACCCGCGCGGTGACGTGGTCCGGATGGGCCAGCATGAGGTAGGCGGTGGGCCCGATCGTGCTGCTCATCATGACCAGCCCGGCGTAGTGACCCACGATGCCGGCGGCGCCGATCAGCACCGCTCCCTGCACCAGCAGGCGGAGCGCCACCATGGACCGTGCGCCGGGAGCGCCTTCACCAGAACGACCAGCCATGACGACCTCTTAACCGGGACGACCGGTTATTACCCTCGCCCGTCGAGGTTCGCCGTGCTCACCCGCCTCGGCTGTCGCGGCCGTCGCGCTTCGCCAGGTCGGCGAGGAGGCGGTTGTAGGCGTCCAGCGCCGATGCGTCGGTGTCGATGTCGGTCGAGCCGAGGAGCGCCTCGGCGGGCGCGCCGCCGGTCCGGGCGCCGGGATCGCCGCCGGTGCCGGCGAGGGCGCCGGCACGGGCGGCGTCGAGCCAGCCGCCGAGGCTGTCGCGGCGGTCGTGGTCGGTGGCCCAGGCGAACGCGATGACCAGAATGAGGACGAACATGAGCGCGTCGCCGCCGACCCACATGATGGCGCCGCCGCCGTGCAGGTCGGCCAGGGGGGTGGGTTGCCACGACCGGCGCATGGTGGCGTAGCCGGGCCAAGGTTCGCTGGTGGTGAGCATGAGGGTCAGGCCGACGAAGGTGTCGACGCTCATGGCGAGCATGAGGATGCCCATGCGCAAGGGGTAGGGCACGGTCCATCGCAGCGGTTCGTGCGCGATCAACGGCAGGAAGAACAGCAGGCCGCCGGCCAGGTACAAGACGATCTCGAGCTGGTGGATCCACGGGTGGGTGAGCATCGCCTGCATGAACGACGTGAGGTGCGTTCCGGTGATGACGGCGGTGTAGCCGGCGAAGCCCGCGGGGACGCTGGTGGCCACCGCCACCGGCGGGGATCGCAGGAACCGGCGGGCCCGCCGCCCCGCCAGCCGCAGCGGTTGCCCCGCGATCAGCAGGACCGGTACGACCATGATGAGCAGCAGATGCTCGATCATGTGGACCCAGAACAGCGGGTGGGCGTACACGGCGATGGAGCTGTTGAGGGTGATCGCCAGCGCGGCGAGCCCGGTGAGGAAGGCGGCGGTGCGGGATCCAGGCCAGCCGCGCGTACGGCGGACCAGGACGAGGTAGCCGGCGCAGGCACCGAGGATCACGACGTCCCAGCCGATCGCGGGCCGCCAGGTGGTCAGCAGCGTGTGCCAGGTCAGCGGTGCGGGGTGCATGGTCAGCTCTTGAGGGTGTAGCGCAGGTCGTGGGCGAGGTCGGCCGGCGTGGGGTTGGCGGTGAACAGCTCCCTGGCCTCGTGGTCGCGGTCGAAGATGAGGGTTTGCGCGCCGTGCTGGATCTGATAGTCGCCGCTGCGTCCGCTCGGGGGTGCGATGAAGACGTGGCAGGCCTTGGCGAACCGTCGCAGGGTGGGATAACTGCCGGTGAGGCCGATGAAGGAGCGGTCGAAGTTGTCCAGCCAGCGGCGGATCACGCGGGGGGTGTCGCGCCAGGGGTCGGCGGTGACGAACACCACGGAGATCTCGTTCCGCTCGGCGGCAGGGAGTTTCCGCAGCGCCTGGGCGATGTCGGCCATGGTGGTGGGGCAGACGTCCTCGCAGTGCGTGAACCCGATGAACAGCAGCGTGATCCGGCCTTTCGTACGGGCGCGCAGGTCGTAGGGCTTGCCGGCGGTGTCGGTCAGGGTCGCCGCCGGCATGGTGATCGGCGGGTCGAGCGGGTCACCCTTGACCGGCGTGGTCGCCGCCGGGGTCTGGATGCGGACCGGGCTCTCCCCGGTCGCCGAGGAGGTACCGCAGCCGGTCACGACGAGCGCCGCGCCGGCCAGGACGCTCAACGCGCTCCGCGCGGAGCGCCCGGAGCGGGCGGACGGCGGGGACGGTGCGGCGGCCCGACGGGAACGGAGCGGGATGGGCTTCATGGACGATTCGCCTTCGTGTGGTGGTCGGTGACCGTGGCGGGCATCACCGGCGGGGGCGGTGGCCGGAGCGCGGCAAGGACGGATTGGTGGGTGATCCAGCCGATGAGGCTGGTCTTGGAGTCGTCGAGGACGGGCAGGCCGGTGCCCGGGGCGTTGATGAGCAGGTGCAGCGCCGCGGCGAGCGTGGCGTCGGCGGTGACCGGCGCGGGGATCTCGGCCAGGTCGGCGATGGTGGCCGGCGTCTGGTCCGGGCGCGGGTCGCGCCCGGTCGCCGGCTCCGCGTCGTGGCCGGTGAGCGCTTCCGCGACGGCGCGCGCGGTGACGACGCCCCGGTATGCGCCGGCGGCGTCGGTGACGGGCAGCACGCCGTGGTCGGACAGGGCGAGCGCGCGGCCGGCCCGATCGAGGGGCGTGGTGTCGGGCAGCGTCCCGGGTATCGGCTCCATCACGGTACGCACCCGCTGGACGGACAGGGGATGCGTGAGGTGGTGGGCGTCCAGGTCGATGCCGCGGCGGCGCAGCTTGAGGGTGTAGATGGTGTCGGAGGTCAGCATCCGGCTGACGAGCGTGGCGAGCACGATGGCCAGCATCAGCGGCAGGATGATGGTGTACTCGCCGGTCAGCTCGAACATGATGATGACCGCGGTGATCGGGGCGCGCGCGGCGCCGGCGAAGACCGCTCCCATGCCCACCAGGCCGTACGCGCCGGGCGCGGCGACGACGCCGGGACCGAGGTGGTGCAGGACGGCGCCGTAGGCGGTGCCCAGCATCGCGCCCATGAACAGGCTGGGCGCGAACACCCCGCCGGAGCCGCCGATGCCGATGGTCGTGCTGGTCGCGAGGATCTTCCCGACCAGCAGCGCGAGCATGAAGCCGATGGCATACCGTCCGTCGATGGCGTGCTCGAGGACGGGGTAGCCGACGCCGTACAGTTCCGGCATCGCCAGCAGCAGGCCGCCGAGGAGGAGCCCGCCGGCGGCCGGGCGCAGCCATTCAGGGCCGCGCCAGGCCCAGTCACAGGCGTCCTCGATCAGGTAGAGCACCCGGGTGAAGCCGACGCCGACGAACCCGGCGGCCAGGCCGAGCCCGGCGTACAGCAGGTACTCGGCGGGGTGGCGGACGTGGAAGGCGGGCAGGTGGAGGAACACGGCGTCGCCGAAGGCGGCCCGGCCGACGACGGAGGCGGTGACCGATGACAGCACCACCGCGCCGAAGGATTCGGCGGTGAAGTCGCGGAGCACCAGCTCCATGGCGAAGAACACCCCGGCCAGCGGGGCGTTGAAGGTGGCGGCGATCCCGCCGGCGGCACCGCAGGCGACGAGCACCCTCAGGCGGGTCTCGGTCAGCCGGATCGCCCGCCCGAGCGCCGAGCCCAGGGCGGAGCCGATCTGCACGATCGGGCCTTCCCGCCCGACCGATCCGCCGGATCCGATGCACAGCGCGGAGGCCAGCGCCTTCACCACGGCGACCTGTGGAGCGATCCGGCCGCCGCGCTGGGCGACCGCCAGCATCACCTCGGGCACCCCATGCCCGCGCGCCTCGCGCGCGAACCGGTCGACCATCGGCCCGTACAGCAGGCCGCCGAGCGCCGGCGCGAGCACGACGAACCACATGCCAAGCATGGCACGAGCGGGTTGGCCGCGTGCCCGGCCGCCGAGTAGTCGGCGTGCCCGGACATCACCCGCGTGAAGGCCTGGATCAGCCAGCGGAACACGATCGCGCCGAGACCGGCCCCGGCGCCGACCAGCAGCGCGAGCACGATCAGCCCCCACTGCGCTCCCCGCAGGCCGCCGGCCGCACGGGCGGCGAACCTCTGGGCCCCGGCGGCGTGTGGTCCCGGCGCGGCGGGAGTGCCCGCCGTCGGAAAACTTCTCCAGAACATCTCTGTTGCATTATGCAATAGTTGGCCGGGGGCGATGCACGGGGGCGCGGTGGGTCCACCCTGCCGCCTCCTCGGCACGCTGCCGCGATGGCAGAGTGGATGGATGCGCGTGGGGATGCTGGGTCCGCTGCGGGTGGAGGCCGGCGGGCGGACCGTCCCGATCGGGGGTGCCCGGCTGCGCGCCGTGCTGATGCGGCTCGCCCTGGACGCCGGACGCGCGGTGCCGGCGGAGTCGCTGGTGGCAGCGGTGTGGCCGGACGCCGGTCCGGCGGATCCGGGGCACGCGTTGCAGGCACTGATGTCGCGGCTGCGGCGGGCGTTGCCGGGCGAGGCGCCCCTGCGCTCGGCGGCCGGCGGCTACCGCCTGGATCTGGCGGCGGACGCGGTCGACGTCATGCGGTTCGAGCGGCTGGCGCGCGCGGGCCGGCGGGCGCTGCGGGGCGGGGAGCCGGCGGCCGCCACGGACGTGCTGCGGCAGGCGCTCGCGCTCTGGCGCGGCGCCGCGCTGGCCGACGCGGCGGGGTTGCCGTTCGCGCAGGCCGCCCGCCGCCGGCCCGACGAGCTCCGGCTCACCGCGCTCGAGGACAGGCTCAGCCGAGCAGCCGCCCGATCAGCACCAGATTCTCGGCGCCGGTCAGATCCTCGTCCACCGACGTGTCCTGACCGGTCAGCCCGATCAGCCGGCGTACCCGGCCCGCCTGCCGTACGACGTCCAGGCCGTCCACCAAGGCGACGCCCGCGTCGGGCCGCAGCAGCGTCGACAGGATCCGGACCACCGTGGTCTTGCCCGCGCCGTTCGGTCCGAGCAGCGCCAGGACGGAACCGGGTCGGGCGGCCAGCTCGATCCCCGCCACAGCCGTCGTGTCGCCGAAGCGTTTGACCAGGCCGTTGACCTCAATCACATGGCTCATGCGACGCAGGCTGCCGTGGCGCCCTCACAGATCGCTCACAGACCCCGCACACCACGCGGCCGACCGCGGCGCCTCACGCCTCCGGCGCGCCGCGGCCCCCGGCCCGGTGGGGAGCGCGCCGCGGCAGGTGGTAGGCGCGGCGGAGGAGGCCGTCGGCGACGTGTTGGGGCATGAGCGTCTTGGCGAGCGGAACCCATCGTGCCTCGGGTCCGGCGCCGTACCGCGCCTTCGGCCGCCTGGCTCCGGCGACGGAGGTGATGAGCTCGGCGACCTTCCGGGGATCGCCGCCGTGCCTGAGGCTGTCGTGGAGGGTGCGGCGAGCGGCCTCCCGCGGGCCGTCGTAGTCGGGGATGGGCCGCTCGGCGGGATGGTGGCTCGACGCGGCGTCGAGGACGCCGGTGGTGAAGGCGCCCGGCTCGATGAGGCTGACGTGGATGCCGAGATGCCACACCTCGTGGCGGAGCGCTTCGGTGTACCGGGCGAGCGCGGCTTTGGACGCGGAGTAGATGCCTTCGCCGGGTTCGCCGATCCACGCGGCGAGCGAACCGACGTTGATGATCCGGCCGTGCCGGCGCCGGCGCATCCCGGGGAGGACGGCGTTGGTGACGCGGATGGCGCCGAAGAAGTTGGTCTCGAACACCGCGTCAGCCTCGGTGCGGCCGGTCTCCTCGGCGAACGCCTCGAGCATGATGCCGGCGTTGTTGACAACGATGTCGATGCGTCCGGCCTCTCCCATCACCGCGGCGACCGCGTCCGCGACGGACTCGTCGTCCCGGACGTCCATCCTGACCATGCGGACGCCGTCGGCGCCCGGCCGCGGATGCCGGCTGGCCCCGAAGACCCGGTAACCGGCCTCCGCCATCCGCGTGGCGGCCGCGGCGCCGATACCCGCGGAAGCGCCGGTGATCAGCACCGTCTGTACGCCGTTTCCGGTGCGCGCGGTGGTCATGTGCGCGTGGTCCCTCCTGGACGACCGAGCGGACGATCTCGACCCACCATAGTTCGCGCGATATCGACGGCCGACGGCCGCTCCGGACCACTGGGGAGGGCGACTAGGGACGAGCCGCGGCGGCCGCCGGGCCGCCTGGCCGGACGGCCGGCGCCGAGATGGCCTTGCGGTTGCTGTGCAGGAGGATGGTGTCGGGCGAGGCGCTGCGGGACAGGGCCACGGCGATGGCGACGGCCGCGACCATGACGGCGACCTCGGCGGCGGCGAGCCGGACGAACGCGCGGCGCGAGCGGGGACCGCCGTCCGTGCGGATGGGCGGGACGGTGCGCCGGCGGTGCCACCAGCCGAAGATGCCGAGGGTGACGAGGGCGCCGGCCTTGAGCATGACCACGACGCCGTACCGCGACCCCCACACCGCCGGTACCGAGCCGAGGAGCTCCCAGCCGGCGACGATGCCGGTGGCGGCGATGGCCGTGTAGCAGGCCAGGGCGATGGTGCTGAAGCGGGGGACGGTGACGGCCAGCAGCGCCGGCTTCCCGCGTACGTGAACGAGGAGTGCGGCCAGACCGCCGACCCACAGCGAGACGGCGATGACGTGGACGGCGATGCTGTACTTGAGAACCGTGCCGTGGGACGCGTGGCCTTCCAGCGCCATCGGCACCAGGTTGTAGATCGCCAGCGGCAGCAGCACGATCGCGCCCCGGCCGGTTTCCGTGACGGCGACGCCGGCCGCGATCACCAGGGCGAGGGCGGTGCTGGTGATGTAGCCGCCCGCGTCGGGGAAGGTCCCCGCGGTGTCGGTGAAGATCTTGCCGAGGGGCAGGTCGGTGACGGGTTGGGCGACGACGTCGGACCAGCTGAACAGCAGGAGGGCGGCGTTCGCGACGGCCCAGGCGAGTGCCAACCAGGTCGCGGTGCGCAGGCAGCGCCGCGCCGTGGCGGCGGTATCTCCGCCGGCCGCGCCGCGGGCGGCCCCCGGCAGCAGCAGGCAGGCCAGGAGCAGGCCGATGACGCCGACGGACGACAGGTCGAGGACGAGTTTGGCGGCTGGAAGCCCCCAGCCGGTCAGGTCGCCCGTGCCGCCCACTGCCAGCCCGTCGATCTGGGACTCGGTGAGGTTGCCGCCCAGCCACATGCCCAGGGCGAGGGCCGCGATGCCCGTGCCGGCCGTCGCCGAGACGAACATCACGACCCGTCTCCGCCGCGGGACGGCGAGGCCCGTCGCCCGCCGACCGCCCGCCGCCCGACCGGCATCGGATGAGGCCGCGGGGATCGCGTCCGCCGATACGTCCTGGTCGGAGCCGGTGGAGGTGTAGCGGGGGCTAGTCGAGGTCATGGGTGGCTCTCCTGCCGAAGAAGACCGCGCCGGAGATCGCGACGGCCACGATGGCCGCGGCGGTCCAGGTGGCCCAGGGTGGTGCGTTGTTGACGGAGTTCGACGGCACGGCGGCGAGCGGGGCCGGCCGCGCCTCGGCCTTGGCACCGCCGGACGCCGGGCCGGGTTTGGTGAGGGTGAAGCGCATCCCGCTGGTCAGCGGGTGGCCGTCGGCCGCCACGACGCGGAAGGTGACCTTGTACTCCCCGGCGGGGCCGAGCGGGTTGAGCGGCTGGGTCAGCGTGTTGTCGACGATCTGTGCCGCGCCCGACTGGTAGGCGCGGGCGTCCGGGCCGCGCACCACGACGCGGTAGCCGACGGTGAGGATGGGCTCGGTGAACTCCATGACCAGCCGGCTGGGTGCCACGTCCATCGTGCCGCCGTCTTTGGGGCTGCTGGCCTTCAGCGCCGTGTGCGCCCCGGCCGGACCGGCCAGGGCGGCCAGCGCCGCCAGCGCGGCGAGGAGGGCGCCGAGCAAAGCCGCGAGCGAGCCCGCACCGACGATCACGCGGGCCGTGCCGGCCCGTCGGGCGCGGCCGTACGACATGGGTGCGTCTCCTTTCGACCGGCGACGTTCGACCGGCGACCCCGCGCGGGCGCGCGCACGGCCGCGCCCGCACGGGTGGTCGCCACTTCCCGATCCGTCGGCGTCACCGCGGCGGGGGTGTGGTGGGGGCGGTTAGGGGCTGACGCGGAAGGGGCGCATCATTTCGTGGTCTTCGTGGTCGACGAAGTGGCAGTGGTAGATGAACCGGCTCACATGGTCGAACGGCGCGATGAACCGGGTGATCGATTGGGCCGGGGCGAAGTGGGTGTCCTTCTCGCCCAGCTCCCACGGTTGCAGCGGTATCTTCTCGCCGGTCGGTTGGCCGTTGGCGTCCAGCCTTTCCCGCTCGACGAGCTGGAATTCGACGAGGTGGATGTGGAAGGCGTGGCCGCCACCGACATCGGGGAAGTTCCAGACCTCCCACATGGCGGTGCTGCCGTTGGTGACGACTTGGGAGATCGGGTCTGACCACAGCTCCAGGTGGTTGGTGCCGTTGGGGTCGACGCGTCCCATCTGGAAGCGTTTCTGTTGGCCGGCGGCGAACTGGTTCTCCAGGACGTTCATGGAGACGCGGTGGGTTTCGGTGGGGGGTCCGAGGTTCCGGCGTCCCGGCAGCGGCAGCTGGTCGGGCGGCAGGGTGGTGTCCCTGCCCTGCAGCGGGACCACCTTGAACTTCATGATCTGGCCGACGTTGTTCACGTCGTTGGTCGGGGTGCTGGAGTCCCCGGTGACGATGTCGTTGATCAGGAAGAACTCGCTGCCGACGGCCTGCCCTGTGAAGTCGACGATGAGGTCGACGCGCTCGGTGGTCACCATCAAGATGCCGGTGTTGGTCTCCTGGAGGTTGGTCGCCTTCGGCGCCAGGCCGCCGTCCGCGCCGATCACCCAGGTCGGCACCGCGACCGTCCCGGGACGCGGGATCGGGTCACGGACGATCTTGAGGCTGGGGACCCGGAAGTTGTCCATGTCGAGGATCCGGAACCGGTACCGGCGCGGCTCCACCTCCAGGACCGGCCAGGTGTTCCCGTTCACCGTCATGACCGTCCCCTGGAAGCTGGAGTTCCAGTACGGCGGGATGTCGGAGGCCGGGATGTAGGGACCGGTCAGGTCGCTGGTGGAGGGGAAGAAGATGGAACCGTCCGCGTTGAACGACTTGTCCTGCAGGATCATGGCGATGTCGTAGTACCGCTTGCCCGGCGGGTCGCCCGGCATCGGGCTCGGCCCGGGCACCGTGCCGGCCGGCAGGTCGCGGTCGCCGCCCCGCAGGATGTAGGGCCCGACCAGGCCCGTGTGGACGTCGAGCCGCGTCATGCCCAGGACGTGGTCGTGGTACATCAGCATGGTGGCGGGCTGGTCGTTGGGGTAGACCGACGTCG
>DASUWU010000185.1:0-16389 GCA_036378315.1 Streptosporangiaceae bacterium
GCCAGTCAGGTGGCCGGTCAGGTGGCCAGCCAGATGGCCGGGCAGGTGGCCGACACCGGCGCCGACGCCGGACCGGACGCCGGATGGCTGCTGCTGGACGCGGAGGCGGACGCGCGGACGCCGTCCCCGGCGCAGCGGGCCGCGTCCAGGGCGCAGGGCCGCGCGCTGCTGAGGATCGCCCGGACGACCTGGCCGCATCCCGCGCTGGACGCGCTCCATGACGTTCACATCGGGTCCGCCGCCGACCGGCGGTTCACCGCGGGAAAGGACGGGCGCGGCCCGCACCACCCGATCGTGCTGGGCGCGGCGACGGCCGCCGCCGACGGAGCCCCGGCGCAGGCGGCGGCGATCGCCGCGTACGGCTCGGTCACCGGCCCCGCCGCCGCCGCGGTCCGCCTCCTCGGGCTCGACCCGCTCGCGGTGCACCGGATGCTGGCCGGGCTCGCCGCCGACGTCGACGCGATCGCCGCCCAGGCGGCCGCTGCCGCCGGCGCGGCCGGCGGCGAGGGCGGCTGGGCCCGGCTGCCGGCGCCGTCGGCGCCCGCACTTGACGTGTACGCCGAACGACATCTTGGGTCGGAGACGCGGCTCTTCGAATCCTGAGAATCCTGACGATCCGACCAAGACCGCCGCGGCCAGTCCCGATCCGGAGGTGTAGACGATGGGCCTGAACCACGACCACGACGCCCACCTGCCGCCCGCCTTGCCCGGCCGCGCGCTGCGCCTCGGCATCGGCGGTCCGGTCGGCAGCGGGAAGACCGCGCTCACCGCGGCGCTGTGCCGCTCGCTGCGGGAGGAGTTGGCGCTCGCGGTCGTGACCAACGACATCTACACGACCGAGGACGCCGACTTCCTGCGCCGGAACGGGGTGCTCGCACCGGACCGGATCCAGGCAGTCCGGACGGGCTGCTGCCCCCACACGGCGATCCGCGACGACATCTCGGCCAACCTCGACGCGATCGAGACGCTCGAGTCCGCGCACGGACCGCTCGATCTGGTCATCGTGGAAAGCGGCGGCGACAACCTGACCGCCACCTTCAGCCAGGGGCTGGTCGACCGGCAGATCTTCGTCCTCGACGTCTCGGGCGGCGACAAGGTCCCGCGCAAGGGCGGGCCGGGCGTCACCGGCTCCGACCTGCTCGTGATCAACAAGACCGACCTGGCCCCGCTCGTCGGCGCCGATCTCGACGTGATGGCCCGCGACGCCAAGAAGGTACGGCGCGGCCGTCCTGTGGCCTTCACGTCGCTGCGCGAGCGCCCGGGGGCGCCTTCGGTCACCGGGTGGGTCCGCGAGATCCTCCGCAACGCCCGCGCGACCGGCGCGGTGGCCGGGGCGGGGGCAGGGGCACGGCCGACCCCCGGCGGCCTCGTGCCGGGACGCGCCCCATGACGAGGGGCTACACGGCCCACGCCGCGGTGGTCGCCGAACCCGACGGCACCGGCGGGACGAGGATCACCCGCCTGCGGTCGGACGGGCCGCTGGCGCTGCGCGCCACGCGCGGCGGCCATCCCGCCACCGTCTACCTCGTCGGCGCCGCCGCCGGCCCGCTCGGCGGCGACGACCTGACCCTGCACCTCACCGTCGCGCCCGGCGCGCGGCTGGCCGTACGGTCGGCCGCGACGACGCTGGTGCTGCCCGGCGACGGCGAGTCGCGGTTCACCGTCCTGGCCGGCGTGGGCGCGGGCGGGTGGCTGGACTTCGCGCCGGAGCCGGTGGTGGCGGTGGCCGGCTGCCACCACGGTTCGTTCGCCGACATCGAGCTCGCCGCCGGAGCCGCGCTGCGCTGGCGGGACGAGCTCGTCCTCGGCCGCCATCGCGAACGGCCGGGACGGTACGCGGCCCGCTGTGACGTCACCCTCGGCGGGGCGGGCGGGCGGCGGCCGCTGCTGCGGCACGAGCTGCGGCTGGATGGCGCGGGCACGTACGCGAGCCGCGCGGTGCTCGGCGGCGCCCGCGCGGCCGGCGCCGTGGTCCTTGCCGGCCCCGGGCTGACGGCTCACCCGTACGCCGGCGCCGAGCTCGCCGTGCTTCCGCTGGCCGGCCCCGGCGTCCTGGTGTCGGCGACCGCGGCCGACGCGGCCGCGCTGCGGCGGCTGCTCGACCACGGCACGGAGCTGGCCGGCGGGCCGGGGGGCGGCGACGCGGGGCGAGGCGAGCCGGCACGGAATCATCCGCCCGGATACGGCATCGGCCGCCTCGCGGCATCGGGACCGACGGCCCACGCAGCGTCATAGCGTCCCGGCCACCGAATCGGCGGCGCATCAGGCCTCGGTCACATCACAAAAGCCGTGTATGTCGCAGGTCCCGATACCCTGGACAATACGCTGTCCGGCGCGGTGTAATCGCACAACTCTTGTACGGCGGTTAACGCTGTGTAGAGGGGGGTGGGGACGGTGACCGACGTGCTCCTGGATCGCGTCACCAAGGTCTACCCCGGGGGCACCCGCGCCGTTACAGATCTCCGCCTGCACGTCCGGGACGGCGAGCTGTTCGTGCTGCTCGGGCCGTCCGGGTGCGGCAAGTCGACGATCCTGCGCATGATCGCCGGGTTGGAGATGATCACGTCCGGCGACCTGTGGCTGGGCGGGGTGCACGCCAACGATCTCGGTCCGCGCGAGCGCAACGTGGCCATGGTGTTCCAGACCGGAGCGTTGTACCCGCATCGCAGCGTGCGCGGCAACCTCGCGTTCCCGCTCGAGCTCTCGCACAACGACCCGGTGCGGACGAGGGAGAGGGTCGTCGAGCTGGCCAAGGCGCTCGGCATCGAGTCGATGCTCGACCGGTTGCCCGGTACCTTGTCCGGCGGCCAGCGGCAGCGGGTGGCCATGGGCCGCGCGGTGATCAGGGAGCCGTCGATCTTCCTCATGGACGAGCCGCTGTCCAATCTCGACGCCTCGCTGCGCAGCGAGCTGCGCATGGAGATCGGCGGGCTGGTCCGCTCGCTGGGCGTCACCACCCTGTACGTCACACACGACCAGACCGAGGCGCTGACCCTCGCCGACCGGATCGCGATCCTGCGCGACGGCGTGCTGCAGGACGTGGGCACGCCGCAACAGATCTACGACGACCCGGCCACCATGTTCGTGGCGGCGTTTCTCAGCTCGCCGCCGATCAACCTGCTCCGCGCCATGGCGTACGCCAGCCAGGACGAGGGCATCATCCTCGACTTCGGGACCCAGCGGTTGGTCATCCCGTGGACCGATCCGCGCTCGCCGTCGTTCATGGCGGCGCACGGCTCGCCCGTCGTCGTCGGCGTCCGCGCCGACGCGCTGACGCCGACCGCGGCGCCCGCTCCGGAGGCCGCCGGCACCCGGCAGGCGGCCCGAGGCGAGTCGGTGCGCGCGCCTGGGCGCCGGCCGCCGGCGGCGGGCGGCCAAGGCCCCCCCACGCCCCTCTGGTCACCGACGGGTGAGCCGCTGCTGGCCGTACGGCTCAGGGAGTTCGAGTTCCACGGGCACGAGTGGCTCGCCTACGCGGAGGCGGGGATCCCGGCGATCGACCCCGGGGAGTTCGACACGCCGGCCCATCCGCCCGCGCCGGAACGCCCGTCCGCCGTCGGGCGGATCATGGACTGGCTGCGCGGCCGGCCGGAGGACGAGGCCCAGCCGGTCGCGGAGGCGGCCCAGCACGAGCACGCCGCCGGGCACGGCCATCACCGGCGCGCCGACCTGCTGTTCCGGGTGCCGTCCAGCCGGGGGCTCGGGCCCGGCCAGGAACTGCACCTGGCCGTCGACGTCAACCGCCTGTTCGTGTTCGGCCAGAACGGCCGCCGCCTCGACCCCGTCCACCGCTAGGTCGGCAGCACCTTTGGCTCGGCAGCACCTTTGGCTCGGCAGCACCGCTAGGTCGGCAGCACCGCTAGGTCGGCAGCACGTCGGCGAGCGCCACCTTGGGGTCGGCGAGCAGCTTCGTGTCGACCGGACGCCCCGACCTGATCAGGGCCTGGATGTCGTCGGTCACGTCCCAGACGTTGACGTTCATGCCGGCGACGACCCGCCCGCCGGACAGCCAGAACGCGATGTACTCCATGCTCGCGACGTCGCCCCGGTAGACGACCTCGTCGTAGTCGCCGGGGGACGACACCCCGGAGGCCTCCATGCCGAGCTCGTACTGGTCGGTGAAGAAGTACGGGATCCGGTCGTACGACACGTCCTGGCCGAGCATGGCCCGCGCCGCCGCCGGGCCGCCGTCCAGGGCGTTCGACCAGTGCTCGACCCTGATCCGCCGGCCGAGGAGCGGGTGCTGGAAGTTGGCCACGTCGCCGGCCGCGTAGATGTCGGGGTCGGACGTGCGCAGCGACGAGTCGACGACGATGCCGTTGTTCACCTCGAGCCCGGCGGCCTCGGCCAGCCCGGTGTTGGGCACCACGCCGATGCCGACGATGACGACGTCGGCCGGCAGCTCGTGGCCGGCCGACGTCGCGACGCCGGAGACCCGTCCCGATCCGCGCAGCTCGCTGACGCCCTCGCCCAGCACGAACTCGACGCCGTGCCGCCGGTGCAGGTCGGCGAACGACTCGCCGAGCTCGGGGCCGAGATGCCGGTACAGCGGCGTCGGGTCGGGCTCGACCACCATCACCTCGTTGCCGTACTCGCGGGCGGCCGCGGTCACCTCGAGCCCGATCCAGCCGGCGCCGACGACCACGACCCGCTTGTCGCCGGGCCGCAACACCTCCTGCAGCGCCGTGCTGTCGCCCATGGTGCGGATGTAGTGGACGCCGGTGAGGTCGGCCCCTGGCGTGGCCAGCCTCCTGGGCGAGGCACCCGTGGTGAGCAGCAGCTTGTCGTACGACAGCCGCCTGCCGTCGGCGAGCCGCACCTCGTGCGCCGAGCGGTCGATGCCGACGGCGGCCACCCCGAGCAACAGCTCCACGTTGTTGTCGGCGTACCAGCCCTCGTCGTGGACGTAGGCGCCCGCCTTGTCTTCCTTGCCGAGCAGGAAACCCTTGGTCAGCGGGGGCCGCTCGTAGGGACGCTCGCTCTCCGCGCCCACGAGGACCACCCGGCCGTCGAAGCCCTCTTCGCGCAGGGTCTGCGCCGCCTTGGCCCCGGCCAGGCTCGCCCCGACGATGACCTGCGTTTCCTCACTGGGCATGAGACTCCTCCTGCTCGGGCGGGTCGTCGGTCTCGGTGCTGACAATCCCAGCAGCGTCGCGGACCGAGGGCAAGTAGGCAAATTTTACCGGTGCGAAATCGCCTGGTGCCTGGCCGTGGCCGAGGTGTCGGTGAGCGAGGCGACCTGGTCGACGACGACACGCAGGCGGGCCGCGTCGTCCTGGGCGGCGTCGAACGCGGGCTGGAACACCGGCTCGAGCGCGATCGGGGCGTGATCGGCCAGCCACCGCACCAGCTCGGTGATCACCTCGCGCTGCCTGGCCTGCGCCTCCTCGTGGCTGGCCCGCCCCATCACGAAATGCGCGGCGATGCCTTTGAGCACCGCGCATTCCAGCCGCTCGGCCCGCGGCACGACGAGGTCGGCGGCATAGCGGGTCAGCGGGCCGCACCCGTACGCCTCGCGGGTGGCCCGCTCGGCCGCCTGGCAGAAGCGGCCGATCAGCTCACTGGTGAGGTTCTTCAGCGCGGCCAGCGCGCGCTGCGACCCGTCGTAGTCGCGGGGCCAGAACGGCTCGGCGCGCAGCGCCATGAACCGTTCGGCCAGCTCGGCCGGCTCGGCCGGCTCGGCCGTGCAGTACCACTCGGCGGCGCGGGAGCAGACCGCGTCGAGCTCGGCCGCGTCGGCGAGCTGCGCCAGCCGGACGTGGCCGGCGATCAGCGCGTCCTCGAGATCGTGCACCGAGTAGGCGACGTCGTCCGACCAGTCCATGACCTGGGCCTCGAAGCACGGCCGCCGCTCCGGCGCCGACTCCCGCACCCAGGCGGCCACGTCGGCGTCGTCGCCGTAGACCCCGAACTTGCCGCCGATCGCACCGCCGCCGTTCGGCCAGGGGTATTTCATCGACGCGTCGAGCGCCGCCCGGGTCAGGTTGAGGCCCACACTGCGCCCGTGGAGCGGTGGGCCCGCGGGCGCGAACGACTTGGGCTCGAGCCTGGTCAGGATGCGCAGGCTCTGCGCGTTGCCCTCGAACCCGCCGATGCCGCGGGCGATGGCGTCGAGCGCCGCCTCGCCGTTGTGCCCGAACGGCGGGTGGCCGATGTCGTGGGCGAGGCAGGCCGTCTCGACGAGGTCGGGATCGCAGCCGAGCGCCTTGCCCAACTCGCGGCCCACCTGGGCGCATTCGAGGGAGTGGGTGAGGCGGGTGCGGGGGCTGTGCGCGCTGCCCTCGCCCGGCTGCACCACCTGGGTCTTGGCGGCCAGCCGGCGCAGCGCGGCGCTGTGCAGCACCCGCGCCCGGTCGCGTTCGAACGCCGTGCGCCCGGGGCGCTTGGACGGCTCCGGGGCCCAGCGCTCGTGGTCATGGGCCGCGTAGCCGCCGGTCGCGGCGCCGGCGGCGGCGTGGATCTCGTGGTCCGCGGTCATCGTGCAGCGAGCCTACGGCCGTCGGGCGACATTCGGAGGTCGCCACCTCGAGCGCCGGAGAGATCCCGTATTGTCTTCCCGCATCGTTTGCACCATTTACACCAGTAGAGCACTCGCACCACCGCAGCACCGCACCGCTGCCGCATGACCCACGGGGAAGCACGATGACCACAACCATCCGCGCGCTGACGGCGCTCACCCTTCTCGCCGGCTTCTACCTCCTCGTAGGTCTGGTCGTCGCGGCGACCGTCGGCGTCGATGTGCTGGCGCTCCAGCACCCCGTGGCCGGCGGGTTGAAGCTGGCCGGCCTCGCGACCGTCGCCGCCTTCGCGCTGCTCCGCGCGCTGCTGGTGATGGGCAAGGACAGGGCGGAGCACGGCGAGCACGGCGTCGCGGTGCGCCCCGAGGACGAACCTGTGCTCTGGCGCGAGGTGGCCGATCTGGCCCGATGGGTCGGCACCGCCCCGCCGGACGAGATCCGCCTCGTGCCCGACGTGAACGCGGCGGTGAGCGAGGACACCCGGCTGCTCGGGCTGCGGGCGGTCAGGCGGCGCATGTACATCGGGCTTCCGCTGCTGGCCACGCTCACCGTGTCGGAGATGCGCAGCGTCCTCGGACACGAGCTCGGCCACTACAGCCGGGCGCACACCAGGCTGGGCGCCCCCGCCTACCGTGGCCGGGTGGCGCTGGTCAAGGCGATCGACGGGCTCGGCGGCCATCCGCTGCTGCGGCGCGTCTTCATCGGCTACGCCAAGCTGTACTTCCGGGTCTCCCAGGCGGTCTCCCGGCGCCAGGAACACGAGGCCGACGAGCTGGCCGTGCGGATCTCCGGGCGGCGGGCGACCGGCTCGGCGCTGCACAAGGTGCACGCGGCCGGTGCGGCCTGGCAGTACTACCTCGACTCCTACGTCGCGCTCGGCGGGCCGGCCAAGGCGACGCCGCGCGACCTGTTCGGCGGGTTCCGGGCGCTGCTCGCCGCGCAGGCCAGGCGGTTCGCCGACGAGGCGGCAGGGCAGCAGCGCTCGCCGTACGACTCCCATCCGAGCCTGCCCGAGCGGCTCGCGGCGATCGCCGCGCTGCCCGAACCCGCGGTCGCGCCGGACGAACGGCCGGCCATGGTGCTGCTGCGCAACCCGGCCGCGGCCGAGCACCTGGCCCAGCAGGCCATGTGGACGCCCGAGGCGCGGCAGCTGCCCAGCCTG
This sequence comes from Streptosporangiaceae bacterium, assembly GCA_036378315.1. GTDB lineage: Bacteria > Actinomycetota > Actinomycetes > Streptosporangiales > Streptosporangiaceae > CALAED01. Next base: position 7,681 of record DASUWU010000185.1, read on the forward strand.
CCGTGGGAGGAGCTGGTCGCCCGCGGCATCTACGTGTCCGCCAACGCCGAGGCCGTCACCGACCTGCTCGTCGGGGCGCAGCGGATCACCCAGTGGCGCGAACCCACTCTCGGCGGCGCGCTCGCCGTCCTCGCCCACGGAGACGTCGAACGCCTCGGCGTCGAGCTGCGCGCGCTCGGCTGGTGGACCCGCGCCGAGCAGCCGGCCGCGGCCGGCGAGACGGGCACGGCGGGCACGGCCGGTGCGGCGGGCACGGCCGGCGATGGCGGCGCCCAGACGCGGGCCCTGGTCGCCAACGTGCTCACGGCGGCGCTGCAGGGCGTCCTTGTGGAGAGCGGCCGGGCCCGGTGGGCGCTGTCGTGGTCGGGGCCGGCCAGGCTGGTCGGCGAGGGCGGCCAGGACGTCGACGTGGACGAGCTCGCCGAGCTGGCCGGGCGGGTGGTCGCCGACCCCGGCGCCGTCGCGGCCGTACGCGCGTGGCTGGCCGGCCACGGCGTCCCCGAGTCGCACCGCCCGGCGCGGCTGCCGCAGCCGGTCACGCCCCCGGCTACTGGCTACCCAGCAGCCGGCCAGCGGTGACGTACCAGAGGTAACCGCCGGTCTCGCGGACGATGTAATGGAACTGCGTGTCGCGGGTCTGCACGCTCGGCCCGCTGCGGGTCGGCGAGACCGCGGCCTTGATGCCGTTGTCCGAGGCCATCGCCTGCGACCGCAGGCTGTGCCACGGGTCGGTGACGATCACGGCCGAGTGCCACCTGAGGTCGCGGTAACGGCGGCCGATGGCCTCCAGGCTGGTCAGCGTGTCGTAGCCGGTGGAGACCTCGACGACCTTGCTCTCCGGGACGCCGTGCTTGGCCAGCCACTGCCGGCTCGCCGCCGCCTCCGTGTAGTTGTCGCCCGGGCGCTTGCCCCCGACGGTGACGATCGCCGGCGCCACGCCTTCGTTGTAGAGCTTGAGGGCGTGCACCAGCCGCCACTCGAGGGTCGGGGACGGCCGGCCGTTGTACTGCGCGGCTCCCAGCACGATGATCGCGTCCGACCTGGGGTGCGCGTCCTGGCGCGCCGCGTACCACACCCGGCCGGCCACCACCAGCGGGGTGAGTACGAGAAGCCCCATGACGACCAACGCCAGGCGCAGCGCCCACCGGGCACGGCGCCGGGGCCGTCGTTCCTTGCCGCGATCCGTCGACTCTTCCGGCCGCGGTGATCCGGGCAGCCCGATCTCCAGAGTCATCGTGTGCACCACGTTACGTGAGACGCGGCCCCGGATGTCACAAGTTCGGGCACAGGGCCGGTCGTGTCCCGGCGTGTCAGGGATGTAGCGGAAGGCAGCCGGCACAGGCCCACAGATGGGGAGTATCCGGCCTTTCCGGGCCGGAAACTCCCCATCCGTCGGCGTCGCAGCGCGCGGCCTACCGGCTGTCGCTCCCGGTCGTCTCGATGGCCGCGCGGGCGGCCTCGAGCCGGGCGACCGGGATGCGGAACGGGGAGCACGATACGTAGTCGAGCCCCACCTCGTGGAAGAAGTGCACCGACTGCGGGTCGCCGCCGTGCTCGCCACAGATGCCGAGCTGGATGTCGGGCCGGGTCTTGCGGCCCTCGGCCACGGCGATCTCGACGAGCCGGCCGACCCCTGTGCGGTCGATGGTCTCGAACGGCGACTCGCCGAAGATGCCGAGCTCCAGGTAGCGGCTGAAGAACGCGGCCTCCACGTCGTCGCGGGAGAAGCCCCACGTGGTCTGGGTGAGGTCGTTCGTGCCGAAGGAGAAGAACTCGGCCGCCTCGGCGATCTGCCCGGCCGTGAGCGCCGCCCTGGGCAGCTCGATCATGGTGCCGATCATCGCCTCGGCGCCCACGTCGCGCAGCACCTGCTCGGTCTCCTCGCGGGCGATCTCGAGCTCCTGCACCGCGCCGACCAGCGGAATCATGATCTCCGGGTGCGGGTCCTTGCCGCGCGCCTTGAGCTCGGCCGCGGCCTCGGCGATCGCCTTGACCTGCATGCCCAGCAGGCCGGGGATGACCAGGCTGAGCCGCACGCCGCGCAGCCCGAGCATCGGGTTCTGCTCGTGCAGCCGGCGTACGGCGTCGAGCAGCTTGCGGTCCTTCGGGTCGGCGCCGTCGCCGGCGAGGGCCAGCTTGACCGACAGGTCGGTGAGGTCGGGCAGGAACTCGTGCAGCGGCGGGTCGATGAGCCTGATCGTCACCGGCAGCCCGTCCATCGCCTCGAGGATGCCGATGAAGTCGCCCTTCTGCAGCGGCGCCAGCTTGTCGAGGGCCGCCTGCCGCTCATCGTCGCTCTCGGCGAGGACGAGGTCTTCGACGAGCTGCCGCCGCTCGCCGAGGAACATGTGCTCGGTGCGGGTGAGCCCGATGCCCTGCGCGCCGAACCTGCGAGCGCGCGCCGAGTCCTCAGGCGTGTCGGAGTTGGCCCACACGCCGAGGCGGCGACGCTCGTCGGCGTGGGTCATGATGCGGTGGACGGCCGACACGAGCTCGTCGGTCTCGGGCGACAGCTCGCCCTCGAAGTACTTCACGACCGGCGAGTCGACGACGGGCACCTCGCCGAGGTAGACCCGGCCGACCGTGCCGTCGATGGAGATCACGTCGCCCTCGGCGACGACCACGCCGCCGGGCGCGGTGAACTTGCCGGCCCGCACGTCGACGTCGAGCTCCTCGGCGCCGCAGACGCACGTCTTGCCCATGCCGCGGGCGACCACGGCCGCGTGCGAGGTCTTGCCGCCGCGAGAGGTGAGGATGCCCTGGGAGGCGATCATGCCGTCCAGGTCGTCGGGGTTGGTCTCCCTCCTGACCAGGATGACGGCCTCGCCCTGCCCGGCCAGCTCGACCGCGCGCGCGGACGAGAACACGGCCTTGCCGACCGCGGCGCCCGGCGAGGCGTTCATGCCCTTGGCCACGAGGTTCTTGTCCGCCGAGTCGTCGAAGGCGGGGAACATCAGGCGGGCGAGCTGGTCGCCGGTGACCCGGCTCACCGCCTCGTCCATGTCGATGAGGCCCTGGTCGACCAGCTGCGTGGCGATGCGGAACGCGGCTCCCGCGGTGCGCTTGCCCACCCGGGTCTGCAGCATCCACAGCTTGCCGCGCTCGATGGTGAACTCGATGTCGCACAGGTCGCGGTAGTGCGTCTCGAGCGTCTCCATGATCTGCAGCAGCTGGTCGTAGGAGCTCTTGTCGATGCGCTCCAGGTCGGCCAGCGGGACGGTGTTGCGGATGCCGGCGACGACGTCCTCGCCCTGGGCGTTCTGCAGGTAGTCGCCGTACACGCCCTGGTGGCCGGAGGCCGGGTCGCGCGTGAAGGCGACGCCCGTGCCGGAGTCGAGGCCGACGTTGCCGAACACCATGGCCATCACGTTCACGGCCGTGCCGAGGTCGGCCGGGATGCGCTCCTGGCGGCGGTAAAGGATGGCGCGGGGAGCGTTCCACGACTCGAAGACCGCCTTGATGGCCATGTCCATCTGCCGGCGGGGGTCGGTCGGGAAGTCCTGCCCTGTCTGCTCGCGGACGATGCCCTTGAACGTCTCGACGAGCCCCCGGAAGTCGCCGGCGTCCAGGTCGAGGTCGTTCTTGGTGCCCTTGGCCCGCTTGGCCTCGTCCAGCGCCTCTTCGAACAGGTCGCCCTCGATGCCGAGCACCGTCTTGCCGAACATCTGGATGAGCCGGCGGTAGGAGTCCCAGGCGAAGCGGTCGTTGCCCGCCTGCTTGGCAAGACCGTGGACGGAATCGTCGTTCAGCCCGATGTTGAGGACGGTCTCCATCATCCCGGGCATCGAGAACTTCGCGCCCGAGCGTACGCTCACGAGCAACGGGTCGTCGGCTTGCCCGAGTCGCTTGCCCATCGCCTCCTCGAGCGCATTAAGGTGCTGGTGGATCTCGGCGTCAAGGCCTTCGGGGACGTCTCCGTGCTGGAGATAATGCCGGCACGCCTCGGTTGTGATCGTGAAGCCAGGGGGTACGGGGAGTCCGAGGTTGGTCATCTCGGCGAGGTTGGCCCCTTTGCCTCCGAGAAGGTCCTTGAGGTCTTTGTTTCCCTCTGTGAAAGCGAACACGAACTTCGACACGAGGACCTCCCCTGTGGCGACATTGATAGTGATGAAGGTAAGGAAGCTGGTTTGTCAGCACCTGCCACTGCGGGACCCTACCGGTCGTCACCCTCCACGTCCGGTACTCAGTCGGCAGATATCCGTTGTCGCAGGCCATGGCGATGAAATTGGTCTATGCCAATGTAACCGGCCGCCAGCGCCAACTGCGCCGTTGGGGCCGGCTTCGCCCGGTCGAGAGGAGTCTTACCCGGTATGTCCCAAGGGAATGACCACATCATGAGACCGTTCGATGCGGGGACGGCCGCCGGAGAGCCCTTCGCCCCCATCGCCGACTTCGGGTTCCTCTCGGACTGCGAGACGACCGCTCTGGTCGCGCCCAGCGGCAACGTGGAGTGGATGTGCGTGCCGCGGATGAACTCGCCCAGCGTGTTCGGGTCGATCCTCGACCGCGACGCCGGCTACTTCCGGCTCGGTCCGGCGGGCGTCGACGTGCCGGCCGCCCAGCGCTACATCCCCGGCACGCTGGTACTCGAGACCACCTGGTGGACCAACGGGGGCTGGCTCGTGGTCACGGACGCGCTGCTCATGGGCCCCTGGCACCACGAGACCGAGCGTTCCCACACCCACCGCAGGGCACCCACCGACTACGACGCCGACCACGTCCTGCTGCGCATGGTCCGGTGCGTCAACGGCCAGGTCCAGGTACGCCTCGACTGCATGCCGATGTTCGACTACGGGCGCGACCCGGCCCACTGGGAGCACGTCGAGACCGGCTACCACGAGTCGGTCGCGCAGGGCAACGGCATCTCGCTGCGCCTCACCACCGACATGAACGTCGGTTTCGAGGGCTCGACGGCCATGGCCCGTACGCTTCTCAAGCAGGGCGACTGCCGGTTCGTCGCGCTGTCGTGGAGCGAGCACGCGCCGCCGCGCACCTACGAGGAGGCGCGCGACCGGCTGACCTGGACGGTGCACCACTGGCAGCACTGGCTGGACCGCGGCAGCTTTCCCGACCACCCCTGGCGCAGCCACCTGCAGCGCAGCGCGCTCACCCTCAAGGGGCTCACGTACGCGCCGACCGGCGCGGTGGCGGCGGCGGCCACGACGTCGCTGCCCGAGTCGCCCGGCGGCGACAGGAACTGGGACTACCGCTACACCTGGATCCGCGACTCGACGATGGCGCTGTGGGCGTTCTACACGCTCGGGTACGACTGGGAGGCCAACGACTTCTTCTACTTCATCTGCGACGTGGCGGAGGCCACCGACGGGCGGCTGCAGATCATGTACGGCGTGGACGGGGCTGAGCGCCTCGAGGAGCAGATCCTCGAGCACCTCGACGGCTACGCGGGCGCCCGGCCGGTACGGATCGGCAACGCCGCGTACATGCAGGCCCAGCACGACGTGTGGGGCGCCATCATCGGCTCCATCTACCTGTTCGTCCGCAAGCGCGACCGCCTGGGCGACCGCCTCTGGAAGATCGTGGTCAAGCAGGTCGAAGACGCGCTCGAGCACTGGCAGCAGCCCGACTGCGGCATGTGGGAGGTGCGCGGCGAGCGCAAGCACTTCACCTCATCCAAGGTCTTCTGCTGGGCGGCGGCCGACCGGGGCGCCAAGCTGGCCAGGATCCGCGGCGACGAGGGCCGGGCACAGCACTGGCAGCGGGCCGCCGACGAGATCCACGCCGACGTGCTCGCGCACGCCCTCGACAGCCGCGGCGTGTTCACCCAGCACTACGGAGCCACCACGCTCGACGCCTCCGTGCTCGTCATCCCGCTGCTCGGCTTCCTGCCGCCGGACGACAAACGGATCCAGGAGACCGTGCTCGCCATCGCCGACGAGCTGAGCGAGGACGACCTGGTGCTGCGCTACCGCCAGGAGGAGACCGACGACGGCCTCACCACGCCGGAGGGCAGCTTCACGCTGTGCTCGTTCTGGCTGGTCAGCTCGCTCGTCATGATCGGCGAGCTGGAACGCGCCAGGTCGCTGTGCGGGAAGCTGCTGTCGTTCGCCAGTCCGCTGCAGCTGTACGCCGAGGAGATCGACCCGCACACCGGCCGGCAGCTCGGCAACTTCCCGCAGGCGTTCACCCACCTCGCCCTCATCAACGCGGTCATGCAGGTGATCCGGTGCGAACGCGGCGAGGCGCCGACCCCGCTGGCCTGAGCCGCGCGATCCGCGCGGCGAGCCGAGGAACTATCGTCGCGAGTATGAGCACGAACAGCGGCGACCGCGGCCGGGTGCGCGTCGAGCACGGCGCCAAGCGGGTCAGGGTGTACCTCGGCGGCGAGGTGGTGGCGGACACCGTCCGCCCCGCGCTGGTCTGGGAAATCCCCTACTACCCCGCCTACTACTTCCCGGTCGCCGACGTCCGCATGGACCTGCTGACCGCCGATGGCGGCGTCGAGCACTCCCCCAGCCGCGGCGACGGCCGGACCTACACCGTGAAGGTCGGCGACCGCGAGGCGGCCGGCGCCGCGCTCCGCTACGAGGACTCCCCGCTGCCCGAGCTGCGCGACCTGGTCCGCTTCCAGTGGGCGGCCATGGACGGCTGGTTCGAGGAGGACGAAGAGGTCTTCACCCACCCTCGCGACCCGTACAAGCGGGTCGACATCCTGGCCAGCTCCCGGCATGTACGGGTCGAGGTGGCCGGCCAGACCGTGGCCGACTCGGGGAGCCCGCGGCTGCTGTTCGAGACGGGGCTGCCGGTCCGCTACTACCTGCCCAAGCCGCACGTGCGCATGGACCTCCTGGAGCCCAGCGACACCGTGACGCACTGCCCGTACAAGGGCAGCGCCGAGTACTGGTCGATCCGCGCCGGCGGGACGCTGCATGCGGACCTGGCCTGGTCGTACCGCACCCCGCTGCCGGAGAGCCAGAAGGTCGCCGGGCTCGTGGCCTTCTACAACGAAAAGCTGGACATCTACGTCGACGGCATCAAGCAGGACCGCCCCAAGACCCCGTTCAGCTAGCCGGGCCCGGCCGGCTCCCTCGGGTATCAGGTCAGTGGTAGCGGGCGGCGTGGCACGGGCGCCGACTGGATGAGCGACGTCGTGGTACGGCCGTACGGCGTGAAGCGGTCGATGATCGGTTCGAGATCCTCGACCGACCGCAGGTGCATGGTGAAGTAGAAGCAGTCCTCGCCGGTCATCCGGTAGCACTCGACGATCTCCGGGATCTCCTCTGCGATCTTGGCGATGCGGTTCAGCTCCCTGATGGCCGGACGGACCCGGATCATGACCGTGACAGGGAAGCCGAGTGGGCGCGGGTCGACGGCGGCGTGATAGCCGGTGATCACGCCCGAGTCCTCCAGGCGCTGCACCCGCTCGGCCACGGCGGGCGCCGACAGGCCGACGCGCCGGCCCAGCTCGGCCAGGGTCAGCCGGGCATTGGCCTGCAGTTCGGTGAGGATGCGAAGGTCGACGCGGTCGATCCCCTTGGGTTCGTAGGCGCGTTCGGGCCTGACCCTTCGGTTCGCCATTCCTCCAGCCTACGAATCGGCCGACGATGCGGCCATGCTCCGCCGTACCGTGATCGACACCGCGCCGCCCTGGTCGTTCTTCGCCGGCAGCGCCGTCTTCCACTACCTCGGCCCGGCGTTCGCCGTGCTGCTGTTCGTCAGGCTCGCGCCGCTCGGGGTGGCCGGGCTGCGGATCTGGAGCGCCGCCCTCGTGTTCGCGCTGTGGCGCCGGCCCTGGCGGGCGCTGGCCAGGATGGACGGAGCTGGGCGGCGCATCGTCGCGGCGTGGGCGGCGGTGCTCGCGATCATGAACGCCTGCTTCTACCTGGCGATCGACCGGCTGCCGCTGGGTACGGTCGCGGCGATCGAGTTCCTGCCGGTCATCGCGCTGGCCGCGCTCGGCGCCCGTACGGCCAGGAACGCGGCGGCGCTGGCGGCGGCCGTCGCCGGGGTGTACGTGCTGACCGACGTGCGGCTGACCGGGCAGCCGCTGGGGTTCGTCTTCGCCTTCGCCAACGCGGGCCTGTTCGCCGCCTACATCGTGCTGGCCCACCGCGCGGCGCGCCGGTTCACCGGGACGGGCGGTACGGGCAGCACGGGGGCGAGCGGCATCGACGGGTTGGCCGCGGCGATGTTGCTGGCCTGCGTCGTCGTGGCGCCGGCGGCGATCGTGCCGGCGGCGCCCGCGCTGGCCGACCCGCTCGCCCTCGCCGCCGGGGTCGGCGTCGGCATCAGCTCGTCGGTGATCCCGTACGTCTGCGACCAGCTCGCCATGGCGAGATTGCCACGCTCCACGTATGCGCTGCTGGTCTCGCTGCTGCCGGCCACGGCCACGGTCATCGGCGTCGTCGTGCTCCGCCAGATCCCCACCCCCGCCGAGATCGCCGGCGTCGCCCTCGTCATCGCCGCCGTCGCCCTCCACAATGACCCCGCGCCCTCGCCTGATTCGTCACGAGAGTCACGGACTCGAGAAGCAACGGAATCCGCCAAGGAAACCGCCAAACTACCTAAGAGGAAGATCGATTAGCTGTTTAGCGGTTTCGTTGTTGGAAGACCGGCGCGACGAGGGGCTGTTGACCTGCCAGACTCGCTGGCACATGATCGCCTGGGATGTCCCATGAATCCTGAGCTGGAGATGCGGGCGATGGCAGCGGGCACCGATCAGGCGCACGTCCGGACCGTCGAGGGCGTGCT
>DASUWU010000186.1:0-22576 GCA_036378315.1 Streptosporangiaceae bacterium
TACGCCTACGACGCCGACGGCGACGTGACGAGGGTCGCCGAGACCAGTGGGGCGGGCGGAGCAGGCGGCACGCCGCGCACCACCGACTACACCTACGACGCGGGCGGCCATGCCACCGGCATGGCCGTCTCGGGGGACGGCTCCACGCGGCTGACGACGATGACGGTCGACCAGCGGGGCCTGCCGACCGCACTACGCTCAACTACGACTACGACGCCGCCGGCAACCTCACCCGCGCCGGATCCACCACCTACGGCTACGACGAGCGCGACCGTCTCACGTCGTCGACGAGCAGCGGCAGCACCACGACGTACGCCTACACCCCGCGCGGCACCCTGACCAGCGCCGGCACCACGACCTACACCGCCGACGCGTTCGACCAGACGGTTTCGGCCGCCACGCCGGGCGGCTCCTTCTCGTACACCTACGACGCGCTCGGCCGCCTCGCCACCCGCGGGCCGGCAACCTTTGCCTACAGCGGTTTCGGCAACATCGTTACCGCCGACGGCACAGCCACGTACAGCCACGACGCGGCCGGCGGGCTGCTCGGCATCAACCAGGCCGGCACGGCCACCCTCGCGGTCACCGACCAGCACGACGACCTGGTCGCCACCGCCAACCCCGCCACGGGCGCCCTCGCCGGCTCTGTCGCCTACAGTCCGCTCGGCGTCGTCACGGCCACTGTCGGCACGCAGCGCAGCCTCGGCTACCAGTCCGGCTGGACCGACCCGGCGACGGGCGCGGTCAACATGCTGTCCCGCTGGTACTCCCCCGGCACCGGTGCCTTCACCAGCCGCGACACCGTCGCCAACAGCCCGGTCGGCCACTCCGTCGACGCCAACCGCTACACCTACGGCAACGGGTCCCCCCTCGACGTCACCGACCCAACCGGGCACGGCGGATGCAAGTGGGTGTGGCGCTGGGACTCCACGTCACGGACCTATACCTATCAGTTCGTCTGCGGAGGTGAAACCGGCACGAGGGGGCGTCCTCAGCTAGGCGGCGATGATCGTCCAGGGGTCACGTACGGGCCCGACAATCCCGGCCGCTACTGCTATGTCCTCGGGCTCGGCTGTGGCGGCCGGTACGTCTCGCCATGGCAAGACGGGGCTCAACACGGGGCCGCCCGTTACCGGTCTCCTTCGTCCTCCCACCGGTCGGGCCCCCGTGGCTCCGGGGGCGGTGGAGGTGGCAGCTTCGCTTCTCCGTACCGATGCCTCTCCGAGTGCGGCGGCCTCGCCAGTCGCCCACGACCGGCCAGACCGCTCCCACCGCAAGATCCGTGCGCGCACGGCCGCCACTGCACGGTCCCCAAGCTGCCGCCGGTCAAGCCGCAGTTCAGCCCGGTCAAGGACAAGACCCGTCCCGACCAGCTCGCCAAAGGCACCCCCACCGTCATCGGCGGGGCGGCGACCACAGGCACCACCGGCCAGCCCACCACATGCGACGACACCGCCATCTGCGCAGGAACCGGCCTCACCCCAGGCCAGCTTCCCGGCAACACCGGACTGCCCGGCACAGCCGCCTGCGCCCCCGACAACACGATCTCCTACGCCAGCCTGTCTACCGCCCTGACCCCCACCTGCCCCACCACCCCAGGCAACGCCGCGCCACCCAATGGCGATATCAACATCAACATCAACGTCCCGGCTCCCAACCTCGGCGACACAGCCGGCGATCCAATCCCCGAACCCGCCGCCCCACCCCTCAACATCAACGTCCCCGCCGAAAACCTCGGCACCCACATCAACTATAGCGCGGGAGATAAAGAAGAACCTTCGGAGAGCGTTAGAACCCAGAACGACGTTGATATAGTAGGTACCCCTGCGGATGAAGCACCAGAGCACCTGTTCCACTACACGGATGCTGCTGGGCGGGCCGCTATTCAACGGTCTGGGAGTATCAGGCCAATCGCCGAAGGTGAAGGTTCGATATTTCTAACCTCAGGAGAATACGTAAGTTCAGCAGAGGCTCAGTCCAAGCTGGCGATGACTCGGGTACGACCTACCGGCTATTTCAAGATCCCTATAGATAGGATCGCAAACCTAGAGGGCCCATCGACTGTTCGCGCATGGCCTCCCGGATCCACAAGCGGAGGAGGAGCAGAATATTGGACACAGACGCCGATTGACGTAACAGACATTCCATGGACGGGGATCGGGCCATGAAGAAAGAATTCCTCGTTGTTTACGACTACGAAACTGGAGGAGCCTGGGCATTCTTGCTGGCCAATTCTGAGGAGGAAATTCGCGAATCTTTTCCGGAGTTGAGGATTATTACCGAGAGGCCGGCATGGCTGACGGCGGAAGAAGAGGAGAAGATTCGCGAAAGGATGACGATAGATATCGACGATGTTGGGGACGAATTCCTGTCCGCATTGATCAGGGGTCGCAAATAGGAGCGATATATCCCGTAAAGCCGGGCGCCCTGGGTAGGATCTTGAGGTTGACCGGCCCCGATACATTTCTGGTCGTGGTCGCATTGACGCCTTTCGATACAAACGATCAGTCGTCCCCTGAAATCCCATAACTCTCTCCGATTGTCGTTGATTAGCTTCGGGCGCTGCGCTTGCACTGTTCCCTTTTCGTCGATTGCGTCACTTCACCGGTGGGCTAATTGTCGGGTCCGACGCATTTGCCGTTCTTGGTATGGCCGTCCGACGACATGGTGGTTCTCGCGCTGGCCCGCGCGCTTCGCCCGGCGGCCGGTGCAGCGGAATCAGGAGGCGGTGACGGCGGGACGGTGCCGGTGAAAGCGGCCGAGGCTTGACATCGGGGCTCGGTGCTCCATACTGCCTTGGCGCTCCCAGATCTTGTCGCCCGTTCGAGATGTCGAACGGCCGGAGAAAGGCGGGAGGAATGGCAGCAACGGGACGGCGTCACGCGGCGGCGGGCGTTGCAGGTCGGGGCACGTCTACACGCCGGGCGACAGCGCGCGCCTGCTCCTCAACGGCGCCGAGGTGCCCGGCGGCCCGACCGCGCCCGTCCGGGCCAAGGCCACGTTCACCATCCCGTACGCGCCGGGCGAGCTGACCGCGGTCGCCAGCCGGGACGGCGCGGAGATCGGCCGGACGGCGCTCACCACGGTCGGTGTCGCGGCCGGGCTGCGGCTCACAGCGGACGTCCACCGCCTCACCACCGGCCGCGACGACCTCGCGCACGTGCTCGTCGAGGTGGTCGACGGCCACGGCCGGGTCGTTCCCGACGCGGGCCACGAGGTGTCGTTCCGCGTCGGCGGCGCCGGCACGCTGGCCGCCGTTGGCAACGGCAACCCGCACAACGCCGACAGCTTCCGGCCGCAGCGCCGCCACACCTTGGCACGGCAAGGCCCTCGCGATCCTCTGCCCGGCGAAACGGCCGGACGTCCTCACCCTCACCGCGAGAGCCGCCGGCCTGCGCCCGGCGCGGCTCGCGCTCCCCGTCACCCCCGGACGGCGGGGATCTTCGTGATCAACGCCGCCAGGGCGCCGGCGTCGAGGAGGTCGGCGGGGCGGACGGTGCGGTTCGCCGCGACGTAGTGGAAGGCGGCGCTCACCCGCTCGACGGGGACGCCCGCCAGCGACGCCCAGGCCAGCCGGTAGGCGGCGAGCTGCACCGCGGCGGCGCCGGCGTCCCCGCCGGCCGGCGGGGCGCCGGTCTTCCAGTCCACCACCTCGAACCCGCCGCCGTCCGTACGGAAGACCGCGTCCATCCGGCCGCGGACCAGCCGGTCTCCGATCACCGTCTCGAACGGCACCTCGACCTCCACCGGGTCGCGCGCCGCCCACGCCGACTCCTCGAACCTGGCCCGCAGCTCGTCGAGCCGGTCGTCGTGGGCGGCGTCGGAGTCGGCGGCGCCCGGCAGGTCGTCGGGGTCGAGCAGCCGCTGCTGGCCCCACCGCGACTCCAGCCAGCGGTGGAAGGCGGTGCCGCGCCTGGCGTACGGCGCGGGGGGCCTGGGCATCGGCCGGCGGATCTCCCTGGCCAGGGCCTCGGCGTCGCGGGCCAGCGCGACCAGCGACGACACCGACAGGTGGGCGGGCAGCTCCACCGTCAGCCCCTCGCCGCGCCTGGCGCGGTCGCGTTCGGCCAGCAGCAGCTCCACGTCGCGCGCCCACGCCGACATCCGGGCGCGGTCGGCGGCGGGCAGCGCGGCGTACGCCTCCGCCGGCCACGGCCCCGACCTGCCCTCCATCGCGGCGGTCACCAGGCCGGCGCCCGCGGCGATCGCCCGGTGCCGGTCACCGTCGGGCCGCACCGGCCAGGACGCGGTCTCCGGCTCGGCGAGCAGCGGGTTGGCGGCGCCGTCCGCCGGCGGCTCCGCCCACGCCGCCACCGTCCCGGCCCCGGCGAGGCAGGCGGCGCGGATCTCCTCGAGGAACGGCGCCGGCTGCAACGGTCTCGTCGCGGCACCCCAGCGGTAGCCGGTCGCGATGAGCAGGTCAGCCGCCCGCGTCACCGCCACGTAGCACAGCCGCCGCTCCTCGCGCAGGTCGCGGTCCGCGCAGGCCTGGTCGAACGCCTCGAGGTCCGCCGGCTCCAGGCCGGCCAGCCCGGGCAGGTCGGCGTGGTCGCCGCGCAGCGGGTACGGCAGCAGCCGCGGATTCGCCGTCCACCGCGTCGACGCGCGCGGCGGCGCCGGGAACACCGACCCCGTCCCCGGGGCGCCGTTCTGCTTCGGCAGGTAGGACAGGCCGGGCACCACGACCACCGGCCATTCGAGGCCCTTCGCCGCGTGGACGGTGAGCAGCTTCACGCTGTTGGTCTCGCCGACCCGGCCGGTCTCGAGACCGAACTCCTCCGACTCGGCGGCCCTGAGGTAGGCGAGGAAGGCGGCCAGCGTGGGGTCCTCGGCGTCGCCGGCGAAGGCGGCCGCGGCGTCGACGAAGGCGTCGAGGTCGGCGCGGGCGGTCACCGGGTCGAGACCGGACCGCGCGGCGACCTCGATGTCGAGCCCGAGGGTCCGTTCCACCTCGGCGACGAGATCGGGCAGCGGCAGCATGGCCTGCCCGCGCAGTGCCCGCAGCTCGCCGCGCAGCCGGCGCAGCCGCGCGTAGCCCTCGGCCGAGTAGCCCTCGGCAGGGCCGAGGTCGTCAAGAGCGTCCACCAGGCTGCCGCTCTCCCTGGCCAGCTCGGCCACCATCTGGCGCAGCGGGTCGGCGCCCGGCTGGTCAGGCTCCGCCGGCGTGCCGGCCTCCTCGGTAAGATCACGCCCCGCCTCCCTGGCCAGCTCCCTGGCGCGGCGGCCGAGCGCGACCAGGTCGCGCGGGCCGAGCCGCCAGCGCGGGCCGGTGAGCAGCCTGGCCAGCGAGGCGCCCGCCGTCGGGTCCTGGATGACCCGGAGCGTGGCCACGACGTCCTGGACCTCGGGCACGGTGAGCAGCCCGCCGAGCCCGACCACCTCGACCGGGACGCCGCGAGCTTCGAGCGCGCGGCGCAGCAGCGGGAACTGGCCGCGCTTGCGGGCGAGCACCGCGATGTCGCGGGGCTCGACGTCGTCGGCCGTCAGGAGATGGCCGATCCGGGCGGCGATCCGGTCCGCCTCGTCCTCGACGGTGGCGAGCAGTGCGCACTCGACCCGGCCGCGGCCGCGCCGCTCGGCCCCGGACAGCAGCCTGGGCACGGCCGTCGCCTCGGCCCGCAGTTCGGCCTGCACCGCGGCGGCCACGTCGAGGATCAGCTCGCCGTTGCGGAAGCTCACCGACAGCCGCTCGACCGGGGCGGGGGCGCTGGGCGCGGCAGGGAAGTCGTGCGGGAAGCGCAGCAGGTTGCCGGCGCTGGCGCCGCGCCAGCCGTAGATCGACTGGCAGGGGTCGCCGACCGCGGTGACCGGGTGGCCGTCCCCGAACAGCGACCGCAGCAGCACCAGCTGGGCATGGCTGGTGTCCTGGTACTCGTCGAGCAGCACCACCGCGTACCGCGACCGCTCGATCGCCGCGACCTCCGGGTGCCGGGCCGCGATCCGCGCGGCGAAGGCGAGTTGGTCGCCGTAGTCGAGCACCTCGCGCTCGGCCTTGGCCGCGCGGTACGCCTCGACCAGCGGCAGCAGCTGCTCGCGGACCTCCTGCCTGGCGAGGATGTCCCGGTGCGCCTTGCGCGTCTTGCGGACGGACGCGCACCCGGCGCGCAGCCACTCCCCCACCTCCCGTACGTCGCCCGGCTCGCGCAGGTGCTCGGCCAGCTCGCCGGCCAGCTCCATCACCGCGGTCGTCACGGTGTCCGGGGTCCAGTCGATCCTGTCCATCGGCCCGTCGTAGGCGTCCACCACCCGGGAGGCGATCTGCCACGCCACGGCCGGAGTGATCAACCGCATGGTCGGCTCCAGCGCCTCGCGCAGCGCGTGGTCGCCGAACAGGCGGGCGGCATAGGAGTGGTACGTCGACACCACCGGCTCGCCGTCGAAGATCGTAGGACCGCCCAGCCGGCCGACCTCGTCGTCGGCCAGCCGGTCGCGCAGCCGGTCGAGCCGGGTCCTGACCCGGGCGCCGAGCTCGGCGGCGGCCTTGCGGGTGAAGGTGAGGCCGAGGACCCGTTCCGGCCGGACCAGGCCATTGGCCACCAGCCACACCACGCGGGCGGCCATCGTCTCGCTCTTGCCCGAGCCGGCGCCCGCGACCACCCCCATCGGGGCGAGCGGCGCGGAGATCACCCGGGCCTGCTCCATCGTCGGCTCCGGCAGCCCGAGCCGGACGGCGAGCTCTCTGGGACTGAACCACCCGGTCACCGGCGTGCTCCCGCCCTCATGGGGGTGACCTGCTGACGTGTACTCATGGGGACGACCCTCTGCCCGAGCATCACTGCGTGTCCTGCTTGACGTGTGCTCCTGAGGACGACCCCCTGCCCGAGCATCACTGCGTGACCTGTTCGCCCTGCTCATGTGCCGGGCAGCAGGCGCGGACCGGGCACGTGCGGCAGCCCTCGTTGACGCGGGCCTCGAAGACCGGGGCCGCCATCCCGTCGGCCACCCTCCGGACCAGGGTGGCGGTCCAGTCCGGGTCGTCGGGGTCGGCGGCCGGTTCGTCCTGCCGCTGGATCCGCACCCGGGCTTGGAAGGCGCCCTTGCCGACCTGGATCAGCTCGGCGCCGCCCGGCTCGACGAGGCCGAGCCGTTCGAACGCGCCGAGCAGCACCGCGTACTGGTAGACGCCCAGCTGCGGGTGCCGGGGCAGGTCCCTGTCGGGCACCGGGGACGCCGACGTCTTCAGGTCGACGATGACGGCCCGGCCGGCGGCGTCGCGCTCGGCCCGGTCGACGCGGCCGCGGATCACCACCCGCCCGAGATCGACCTGGAACGGTTCCTCCACGGCCACGACGTCACGATCGTTCGCCGCGTGCCACGCCAGGAACCGGGCGACCATCTGCTCGGCGACGGCGCGCTGCTTGTCGGCGTACCACGCGTTGCGGAAGTCGAGCTCCTCCCAGATCTCGTCGAGCCGTTTGGCGATGTCGCCCTCGCTCGCGCCCGGGTCGTCGGCGGCGAGCTCGGCGACCGCGTGGATCACCTTGCCCATCGCGACGTACTCGGTCGGTCCGCCGTCCTGCGCCCCGACCGCCATGGCCAGCAGCCACCGCAGCCCGCACCGCTCGAACGTCTCGACCTGGGACGGCGAGATCACGACCCGCTCGTCCTCGGCGAACGCCGGGCCCGGGTCGGACGGCTCGGTGACGGCGTACCACTCGCGCGGGTGGGCGCCGCGCACCCCCATCCTGGCCAGCCGGGCCAGGTGCCCGGCGGCGGCGTGGCGCAGCGCCGCCGGCCGCGCCGGATCGGTGACCACGCAGCGCAGGTCGGCCACCAGGGCGGGCAACGACAGCCAGCGCGCCTTCTCGTCCAGGCGGGCGGGCTCGGCCCCGCCTGGCAGCAGCTCGGTCAGGAACCTGGACGGGCGTTCCTCGGCGTCCTCGCCGCCGACGGCCGTGACGACGAGCCGGCGCCGCGCACGGGTGGCCGCCACGTAGAACAGCCGCCGTTCCTCGTCCAGCAGCTTGGCGGCGACCGTGGCGCCCGCGATCGCCTCGCCGACGTCCGGCTCGTCGAGCCGGTCGGCCTCGAGCAGTTCCTCGATGCCGAGCAGCGAGCCGCGCAGCCGCAGGTCGGGCCAGCTCCCCTCCTGGACGCCGGCGACGACGACCACGTCCCACTCCAGGCCCTTGGACCGGTGCGCGGTCAAGATCCGTACCGCCTCGCCTGACGGTGCCTGCTCGGCGAGCGAGTCGCCGGGGATCTCCTGGGCGGCCAGGTCGTCCACGAAAAGTTCGGGCCCCGCCTTCGGCAGCCGGTCGACGAACCGCGCAGCGTGATCGAACAGCGCGACCACGGCGTCGAGGTCGCGGTCGGCCGCCGCGCCGCGCTGGCCGCCGCGCATGCTCTCGGCGAGCAGCCGGTCGGCCAGCCCGCTGTCCGCCCATACCGCCCACAGCACGTCCTCGGCGGTGCCGCCGCGGCCGGCCGTCTCCTGGGCGGTGCGGATCAGCCGGGCGACCCGTTCGGCCGGCGCGCGCACCTTGGGATGGACGAGCAGCAGCTCCCGCTCGTCCAGCAGCGCGGCGACGAGCAGCTCGCCGAGCGGCCGGGTGCCGCCGGCGAGGCTCTCCACGTCGCGCAGCGCTCGCTTGAGCCGCCGCAGCGCCAGCGCGTCGGCGCCGCCGAGCGGGCCGGTGAGCAGGTCTTCGGCGGTCGCGTCGGTCAAGTGGCCGCTCCGTAGGGCGGCATGCAAGAGCACGACCAATGGCCGCACCGCGGGTTCCTGCCGCAGCGGCACCTCGTCGCCGGCCACCACGACCGGCACCCCGGCGACGGCGAGGGCCCGGCGCAGCACCGGCACCTGCCGCACGGCGGACCTGACGAGCACCGCCATCCGCGACCACGGCACGCCGTCGAGCAGGTGCGCGCGGCGCAGCTCGTCGGCGACGAGCGCGCACTCCTGGCTGACGCTGTCGGCCACGAAGACGCGTACGTCGCCCTCTTCTTCCGCGTCATGCCCGGCCAGCAGGTCGCGGTGCGCGGCCGGGCCGGGGAGCCGGGCCGCCACCCGCCTGGACGCGGCGAGCACGGCCGGCGACATGCGGCGGCAGGTGCGCAGCGCCACCACCGGTGCCGGCGCGCCGTCCGGCGCGGGGAACCGGGTCGGGAAGTCGAGGATCCCGCGGACGTCCGCGCCGCGGAACCCGTAGATCGACTGATCGGGATCGCCGACCACGATCAGGTCGCGGCCACCGCCGGCCAGCTGCCAGAGCAGATGCTCCTGAGCGGGGTCGGTGTCCTGGTACTCGTCGACGAAGACGGCGTCGTAGGCGTCGCGCTCGCGCCCCCGCACCTCCTCGTCCGACAGCAGCCCGGCCGCGGCCCTGATCAGCTCGGCGTAGTCGAAGGACGGCACCGGGTCGACGTCGAAGCGGGCGGCGTAGCGGCCCTGGAACCGGCTGATGGCGGCCCAGTCGCGGCGGCCCAGCGCCCGCGCGAGCTGGTGGAGCTCGGGCGCCCCGTATCCCCGTTCCGCCGCGCGGAGGCAGAAGTCGCGCAGCTCGCCGGCGAAGCCGCGGGTGTCGAGGGCGGCGCGGAGCTGCTCAGGCCAGCCGGCGGCCCCGTCCGCCACCTCTCCTTCGAGCAGCCGCCGCACCTCGAGCAGCTGCTCGGGGCCGGACAGCAGCCGCGGCGGCCGGTCGCCGGCCAGCACGGCGTCGCGGCGCAGCAGCGCGTAGGCGTAGCTGTGGAAGGTCAGCGCCAGCGGGGTGCGGGTCGCCCGGCTCGGGTCGAGCCGGCCGGTGATGCGCTCGCGCAGCTCGGCGGCCGCCTTCCTGCTGAAGGTGAGCACGAGGACGCGCTCGGGATCGACGCCGCGGCGCTCGATCCGGTCCACGACCGCCTCGACGATCGTGGTGGTCTTGCCGGTGCCGGGCCCGGCGAGGACCAGGAGCGGGCCGCCCGCGTGCTCGACCACCCGCCGCTGCCGCTCGTCGAGCCGCGGCGGGCGCGCCCGCGCGGGCCCAGGGCGCCGGACCAGCCGGTAGGACGCCCTCGCTGTCTCCACGCCTGTGATTTCAACAGATCATTGGGCTCTGAGCGGGCCAACGCGGCGGCATGTCGCGAATGCGACGAAAGAGTTTCCGGCGGCGCATGGGCTCGGCTCGGCGGGTTTCTGCGAACGCCCTTGACGGCCCCCACCCGAGTTCTAGACTTGGTCCACACGAGATAGTTTATTTTTCAATCAAGTCCGGGAGGCCCCGATGAGCCAGTGGGACGCGACCACCTACGACGCCAAGGACAACCTGCTGAGCGTCCTCCGTACCGAGGCCGAGGGGCTGTTCGCGCTCGCCGAGCGCCCCGACGTCTGGACCGCCAACACCGCCTGCACCGAGTGGCAGGTGCGCGACATCATCGGCCACCTGGTCGACACCACCGAGGCGTACTTCGTCTCGTTCGACGCCGCGCGCGGCGCCGGCACCGCCGCCGAGCCGCTCGGCGTCCGCGTCTTCCAGGACACCGCCAACCGCGGCGCGCAGGCGTTCCGCACCCACTCGCAGGACGAGATGATGACCCGGGTGCGCGGGGACTTCGCCAAGATGATGGAGACCTTCGACGGGCTCACCCCGGACGACTGGGGCGGGCTGATGGTGCCGCACAAGTACATGGGCCCGCTGCCGGCGTTCTTCTACCCGGTGTTCCAGCTCATGGACTACGGCGTGCACTCCTGGGACATCCGGCAGGGCACCGGCCGGGCGCACGGGCTGTCCGGCGACACCGCCGACCTGCTCGCCCCGTTCATGTTCATCCTGTGGCAGGCCACCGTCGACCAGGCCCCGCGGGAGCAGTACGACCTGGGCGTCCGCGTCCTCGGCCACGGCGACTACCGGGTCAGCGTGGGCCCGGACGGGCTGGCCTACGCCCAAGGCGACGTCACCGACCTGCCGGCCACGCTGGAGTTCGACGCCGGCGGTTTCGTCCTCACGGCGTTTGGCCGCGTCAACTCGGGCACGATCAGGGGCGACCGCCACACCGCCGACCGGTTCCTCAACGAGTTCTTCCGGATTTGAGAATTGGGTCCATGAACCTCGAAGCCATCACCGCCGAGCGGGCCAGGATCCGCGACACCTACGTGGATCCTGCCCGCCCGTCCAGTTCCGCGCGCGGCCTGCACCACGTCGCGCTGGTGTCCTCCGACGTCGAGCGAACCGTCCGGTTCTACCAGGGGGTCCTGGAGTTCCCGCTCACCGAGATCTTCGAGAACCGCGACTACCCGGGCTCGAACCATTTCTTCTTCGACATCGGGAACGGCAACCTGCTGGCTTTCTTCGACTTTCCCGGCCTCGACCTCGGCCCCTACGCGGAGGTGCTCGGCGGACTGCACCACGTCGCGATCTCCGTGGCGCCCGACCGGTGGCGGCACCTGCGCGAACGGCTCGACGCCGCAGGGGTGGAGTACCAGACGGAAAGCGGCACCTCGATCTACTTCCGCGACCCCGACGGCGCCCGCGTCGAGCTCATCGCCGACCCGCTCGGGGAGATGTACGGCGACCGGGTGCTGTGACGCGTCCGAGCCCGCCGGCGTGACCGGGCGGGCCGTGTGCAGGAATTGGCGAGCCTCACAGCGCGATATGGCGATTTATCGGGATGTAGGCCCGTTACCGTCTGTGCCACCGCGTGCACCGAGGAGAGGCGCATGGACGATCCCGTACACGACGATCCCGTACACGAGGACATGGGCACCGACGAGCAGGTCGCCGCGGCGACCGAGGCCCAGCGCCGGCTGACCGAGGCGCTGCTCCGCGAGGCCGGCGCGACGAGCGTGGACGAGCTGGTCGAGCGGGCCACGGTGCACGCCGCCGAGGGCGGGACGCCGTGACCGCGGCGGACATGGTGGCCGTGGCCGAGCACGAGGTCGGCTACCGCGAGCACGGCACCAACCTCACCAAGTACAACAAGTGGCTCGGCCCGATCCACGGATACCCGGAGGGCGGCTTCGGATATCCGTGGTGCCACAGCTTCCAGAGCTGGGTCGCCGCGCACTCGGGGAACGCCGAGGTGATCCCCAGGACCGCTGGCTGCGAGGTGGGCGTGGCCTGGTTCAAGCAGAACGGCCGGTTCCACGGCCGCTCGGCGACGCCCCAGGTGGGCGACCTCGTCTACTACGGCCCCGGCGGCGGCACGCACGTCGAGCTGGTCACGGCCGTGTCGGCGACCAAGATCACGACGATCGGCGGCAACACCTCGGGCACCCTGGGCGGCCGCTTCTTCAACGGGGACGGGGTGTACAAGAAGCCGGTGCAGCGTTCGTCCGCCCGCATCCACGGATACGGCAGGCCCGCGTACACCACCGTTCAGGAGGACGACATGGATCCGAGCACCGTCTTCACCATCCCTGACTACTGGCGGGACCCGAAGCGCAACCAGTTCAGCCACGACAAGTACCGCTTCGACTTCCTGGTGGCCGCCGGCGTCGCCGAGACCCGCGCGTACGGCAAGAGGATCCTCGCCCAGCTCGAGGCGCAGAAGGCGACGATCGACAAGCTCGTGGACGCGGTCGCGGCCAGCCACAAGGTGGACCTCGATGCGCTCAAGCGGGAAATCCACGCGGCCATCGAGTCGGCCGCCGGCCAGGCATCATCGGGGGATGACGAGCATCTATGAGGCCGCGGGCGGGAGCGCGGGCCTGCTCCGCCTGGCCGCGGCCTGGCACACCAGGGTCATGGCCGACGAGCTGGTGGCGCACGCGTTCAGTCACGGGTTCCATCCGCGGCACAGTGAGCGGCTCGCGGCGTACTGGGCCGAAGCGCTCGGCGGCCCCACCACGTACTCCGACGCCTATGGCGACGAGACATCCGTCGTGCGGCTGCACAGCGGCAACGGCAAGCACGAGGAGATGGACCGCAGGGCGATCGCCTGCTTCGACCAGGCGCTGGACGACGTCGGGCTGACCGCTGACCGGCCGGTGCGCCAGGCGTTGCACGACTACTTCGCCTGGGCCACCACGACGACCATGTCCCGCTACCACGGGTCGGCCGCCGACGTCCCTGAGGGCCTTCGCATCCCGCGCTGGTCCTGGGACGGGTTGCAGGGCTGAGCGTGTTCGCCTGACCCGGTTCGACCGACCTGGTTCGCCAGTCCTGGTTCGCCAGTCCTGGTCACGCCCTACTCGGGCCGCCCGGTCGTGGCGGCGGGCTGCGCCACTGGCTGAGCGGTGGGCGAGACCTTGGCCCGGGTGAAGAACGCGAGGAAGGCAGCGACCAGCCCGAGCACGAGCCCCACCTGCTCGGTGCTCCAGTGGACCAGGCCGAACCCCGCGAGTGCGGCCAGCGTCGCCTGAACGCAACCTTGGAAGGCGACGGGCTCGCGTTGGATCAGGCGCGTCAGCGCGCCGGCTGTCCTGGCCATGTCAGGTCCCCACGTTCGGCGGCCGGGGCCGCTCGACAGCGCCCCTGGCCCTTCAACGACACCAGAACCCGGGTACGAAAACCATCCGGGTAATCCCCGACTTTGCCGGCCGTCCGCCGGCGATCCGGGCGATCGCATGACCCGAACAGGTTTCGACCATGTGCGGCGGGAAGGGGCTGATCCGTCCGCGAACGTATCTGACGGAGCGAAAGAGAACACCGCGTCATGACGATTGCCGCCCAGCGGACCCGAGATTCGCTCTCCTGGAGCGAACGGGCCGCCTGCCACGACGCACCACCCGACCTGTTCTTTCCGGTGAGCGATGCCGGAGCCGCCCAGGAACAAATCGACGAGGCCAAGCAGATCTGCGCCGGCTGCCAGGTCCGCGCCGACTGCCTCCACCACGCCCTGCACGGCGCGGAGACGTCCGGCATCTGGGGCGGCACCACCGAGCGCGAGCGCCGGGACCTGCGCCGCCGTATGACCGCGGGATCGGCGGGTGGCTACGGCCGATGAGCGAACGAGGATCGCATCCGCGCCAGGAAGACGCGGCCACACGGGACTTCGACGCCGAGGGACGCCCACTGCCGCGCCAGGAGGACGAGACCGCCGGAAGCGGCGCGCCCGGCGTCGACGTCTGCCGTCCCGACGCCGCGCCGGCCGCCGACGACGACCGCCCGGAGGACGGACGGAAGGACGGGCGGAAGCCGGCATGACGGCACCAGAGACGCCGACCAAGATGTCGCCGGCCGCGTGGTGGGCGGCGGTCAAGCGGATCAGGCACGAATTCCAGGACGACAACCTGTCGGACTGGGCGGCGGCCCTGACCTACTACGGCGTTTTGTCGATCTTCCCCGCGATGCTGGTGGTCGTCTCCGTCGTGGGGCTGAGCGGCAAGTCGGTGTCCCAGGATCTGATCAAGAACGTGGGGACGCTGGCGCCCGGGGCGGTCAAGCAGGTGCTCACCCACGCGCTGACCGAGCTGCAGCACGGCCGGGCCGGGGCCGGCCTCGTCGCGATCCTCGGCGTCATCGCCGCGGTGTGGTCGGCGTCGGGCTACGTGGGGGCGTTCATGCGCGCGTCCAACGCGATCTATGACGTCCCTGAGGGCCGGCCGATCTGGAAGACGCTGCCGCTGCGCATCGCGATCACCGTGGTCACGTTGATCCTGGTGGCGATCTCGGCGATCGCGGTGGTGATCACCGGGCCACTGGCGCGGCGGGTCGGCGACCTCATCGGCGCCGGGGGGCCGGCGGTGACCGCCTGGGACATCGCCAAGTGGCCGGTGCTCCTCATAGTGATCAACTTCTTGTTCGCGCTGCTGTACTGGGCCTCGCCCAACGCCAAGCAGGGCTTCCGCTGGGTCACGCCTGGCGGCGTGCTCGCCCTCCTCGTCTGGCTGATCGCCTCGGCCGGGTTCGCCCTCTACGTGGCGAACTTCGGCTCGTACAACAAGACGTACGGCAGCCTCGCCGCTTTGATCATCTTCTTGATCTGGTTGTGGATCAGTAACCTGGCCATCCTGCTGGGCGCCGAGCTCAACGCCGAGCTGGAACGTGGCCGGGCCATCGCCGCGGGCCGGCCCGAGGACGAGGAGCCGTACCTGGAGCCGCGCGACACCAGGAATCTCTGATCGCGTCTGCTCGGAGGTGATCACTTCGAGATGATCACTTCTCCTGGAGGAGCCGCCGGACGGCATCCTCCACCGTGCCCTGGGTGGCCAGCTCCCCGTACGGCACCCCCTTGCCCAGCTCCGGCAGCGCGGACGCGATCGTCACGCCCTGTTCGTACCGCGAGATGATCCGCGGGTCGATGTACGACGCGCGGGCCACGGCCGGCGTGTTGCCGAGGTAGTCGGCGACCTCCTGGACCGCCCGGCTGATCGCCCGCCGCCTGGCGGCCGCGCTCGGGCTGGGCGGCGACACGGCGAGCCCGACCGCGGCGAGCACTGTCGCGTGCCAGGTGCGGAAGTCCTTGACGGAGAAGTCGCCGCCGGCGATCTCCCGCAGGTAGTCGTTGATGTCGCCGGCCTGGACGGTCCGCCAGTCCCTGCCGACCCGGTAGGCGAGGAGCTGCTCGCCGCCGCCGCGGGCCCGCTTCAGCCCGCGGACCACGGCGCAGGTGTTCTCCTCGGCCACCGCCTGCTCGCGCTCCTTGGCGCCCTTCGCCGGATACTCGAAGGTCACCTCGCCGGCGCCGCAGCGCACGTGGTCGCACAGCACGGTGGCCAGCCCGTACGTGCCGTTCTCCTCCGCGTACTCCTTGCCACCGGGGCGGAAGAAGCCGAGGTCGATGAGTCGGACGGCGGCGGCGAGCACCCGCTCGCGCGGGAAGCCGCGCCGGTGCAGGTGCGTGGTTGTGATCTCCCTGACCCGGGGCAGCACGGCCGCGAACTCCAGCACCCTGTCGTGCTTCTCCGCGTCGCGCTGCCGGCGCCACTCGTCGTGGTAGCGGTACTGCCGGCGGCCGGCCGCGTCGACGCCGACCGCCTGGATGTGGCCGTTGCGCGCCGGGCAGATCCACACGTCGCGCCAGGCCGGCGGGATGGCGAGCTGCTTGATCCGGTCGATCTCCGCGCGGTCGTGCACCGGAGCGCCGTCCGGTCCGAGGTAGCGAAAACCCCGGCCCCAGCGCTGTCGCCGGATCCCGGGGCCGTCGGGGTCGCTGTGCCGCAGCCGCACGGCGGGTCAGCCGAACAGGCGGCGGAGCCGGCCGATGATCCCGCGGCGTGAGGTGCCGGGGGTGTCGGACGTCAATTGCGTCTGCGGCGCGTAGCCGTCGTCCTCCCCGCCCGGGGCGTCCGCGGGTGCGTTGGCCGGGTCGCTCGGCGACGGCGTCCGTTCGTCGGCGAAGTCGTGCTCCTCGTCGTCCGCCGGCCGGCCCTGCTCGGCGCGCCGGTCGGCGAGCGGGCGGTTGTCCTCGTTCTTCATCGCTTCGGAGTACCCGATGTGCCGGCCTCTATGCTGCCCAGGGCGGGCCCATCCCCCTGGGGTCACGGGGCTCGGCACCGTCGGGACGGTCGGCGCCGGCGCGCATGTCCAGGCGGGCCCGCTGATGCCTGGCCTTCCAGTCGGCGACCGTGCCCACCACGTCGGCGTCCAGGCCGTTCTCGGCCGCCGCGATGCGGAGCGCGCTGACGAAGGACACGACCCATCCCCATTCGGGGAGGCTGCGCCGTTTGCCGCGCAGGATCTCGTGCGTGGTCGAGGCGGCCAGCACCCGTAGCCGCAGGCCCCCGGCCTGCTCCGACGAGCTCAGGTCGATCGACAGCTTCTCCAGCCGCGCGAACGACGGCGGCCCTGACGCCTCCCACGCGGCGTTCAGCTCGGCGATGAAGTCGCGAAGAGCCGCGCGGGCTCGGTTGTCGTCAGCCATACCCCGTACCAATCAATCTTTGGTGATCGCGGACCCTCGACCTGTCGCACATCCCGTTACAGGGAGTCATGCGTGACAAACATTTCATCCATAGATCGAACGGCCCGCATGGCTCTCGAATGGGACCGGACGATCTCGGACGAGGTCGCGCTCACCCGGACGGATCGGGCATCACCGGGTCGGGGCACTCACCAGAAGACGGCCCATACGATCTTGCCTTGGCCGCTGGGGCACGGAGTCCAGCCCCACCTGCGTGAATAGGACTGCACGACGTGCAGGCCGCGGCCGGTTTCGGCCACGTAGTTGGGCTCCCTGAGCACCGGCGGGTGGGCGCTGGCGTCGGCGACCACACACATCACGGTGTCCACGTTCCTGACCAGCCGGAGCAGGATCTCCCACTCGCGGGCGACGAGCGGCGTCCCGTGCCGCAGCGCGTTCGTCACCAGCTCGGAGATGACCGTGGTGACGTCGTCCACGCACTCCTTGAGATGCCAGCGGCGCAGCAGCGCGGTGGCGATCGACCTGGCGAACCCGACCGACGACAGCTCGGTGCGCAGCGCGACGGTCACGTCCACCGAGTCCGGGTCGAGGCCCAGGTCACCATGGTCGGGGCGGCGCATGCTGCGGGCGATGCGCGGCAGCAGGAACTCGAATTCGGCCGCCGCGGCGGCGTGGGCGCCGTTCACGTGCGCGAACCTTTACCGGCGGAGGAATCGCCGTACCCGGCCGCCCTGCGATTCACCTGCGCCGATATCGCGCATGCGATCGCACTACGCGATTGCATATGCGATATCCTCCCCTTACTGTTGTTGTCACGCAAGTCGAACGTCAAATGTGATGACCGGCCTTTCAAGCGATCCGATTGCGAGGACGGGCAGGGCGGGAGATGACAGGGTGGCGAATGGCACACTGAGCCCCTGTGTGGGTCCCAGCCCCTGCACCGGCCCCGAGGAGGGGATGATCGGATCGTGGCGACCGGAGGCGGCTCGACCGTTCTGCGCATCCTGCTCGGATCGCAGCTGCGGCGCCTCCGCGAGGACCGGGGGATCACGCCGCAGCAGGCGGCTGAACACATCCGCGCCTCGGTGTCGAAGATCTCCCGGATGGAGCTGGGCCGGCATCCGTTCAA
This sequence comes from Streptosporangiaceae bacterium, assembly GCA_036378315.1. GTDB lineage: Bacteria > Actinomycetota > Actinomycetes > Streptosporangiales > Streptosporangiaceae > CALAED01. The sequence goes on from DASUWU010000186.1 coordinate 17,855, forward strand.
GGAGCGCGACCTCCTCGATCTGCTCACGCTCTACGAGGTCACCGACCGGGCCGAGCTCGACCAGCTCCTCGCGCTGGCGCGGCGCGCCAACGAGCCCGGCTGGTGGCACGGGTACGGCGACCTGCTGCCGAGCTGGTTCCAGTCCTACCTCGGTCTGGAGGAGTCGGCCGGGCAGATCCGCACGTACGCCACCCAGTGGGTCCCCGGCCTGCTCCAAACAGAGGCGTACGGTGCCGCCGTTATCGCGCTCGGCGGGTTCTCCGCGGCCGACACCGAGCGCCGGGTCGCGATGCGCACCGAGCGGCAGCGCCGCTTCCGCGAGGGTGATCTCCGCCTGTGGGCGATCATCGACGAGGCGGTGCTCCGGCGTCCGGTCGGCGGCCGCGAGGTGATGCGCGGCCAGCTGGAACACCTTCTCGAGGCGGCGAAGCGGCCCACGTTGTTCCTGCAGGTGACGCCGCTCGCCGTGGGCGGCAACCACGCCGCGCCGACCGGCTTTTCCATCCTGCGCTTCCCCGACACCGAGGTTTCCGACGTGGTGTACGTCGAGCACCTGACCGGTGCGCTGTATCTGGACAAGCCGGGCGATGTGGACGGCTACATGCTCGCGATGGACCGTCTCGGCGTCATCAGCGCCGGGCCGGAGGATTCGGTCGAGATCATCAACTCGATCCTGAGAGATACATAGAGATACCCGACAGATGTCCCCTCTCAACGGGCCCGTCGATCACGGGCCTGTTCACAACGGCATGCCGGCGTCCGAGCTGGTGGGGGTGGTGTGGCACAAGAGCCGCTGCAGCTCACCGCAGGGCGAATGCGTGGAGATGGCACGGCTGGCCACCGGCGAGATCGCCGTCCGCAACTCCCGCTATCCCGACGGCCCGGCGCTCATCTACACCCAAGCAGAGATCGATGCCTTCATCGGCGGTGTAAAGGACGGCGATTTTGACCATTTTCTCTGACTCCCGCGGCACCTCCCGCCGCAGGCCGGCGCGGTAGGCTCGGGGCCGTGGTGGACATAGAACGGTTGCCTGCCGGCCTCGATCCGAGCACCCCCAATGTGGCCCGGATCTACGATTATTGGCTCGACGGTAAGGACAATTTCCAGGTCGACCGCGACTTCGCCGAGAAGATCATCGCGATCGAGCCGTCCGCTCCTTACATGGCCAGAGAAAACCGCGGCTTCCTCGGCCGGGTGGTGCGGGCGCTGGCAGAAGAGGCCGGCATCCGGCAGTTCATCGACATCGGCACCGGCCTGCCGACCCAGCGGAACGTGCACCAGGTCGCCGAAGAGGTCGCCCCTGACGCGCGGGTGGTCTACGTCGACTGCGACGAGGTCGTCCGGATCCACGCCACGTCGCTGCTCGGCGACAGCACCACCGTGACGGCCATCCGGGCCGACCTGCGCGACCCGGACGCGATCCTGACGCACCCCGAGCTGACCAAGCTCATCGACTTCGACCAGCCCTTCGCGCTGCTGCTGCTCGCCATCTTGCACTTCATCCCCGACAGCGACGACCCGCTCGGCATCATCGGGCGGTTCCGTGAGGTCATGGCGCCAGGCAGCCACCTGGCGATCTCCTGCTCGACCCGGGACACCGACCCCGCCCGCGCCGATGCGATCATCGCCGAGTACGCCAAGGCCAGCGCCCCGGCCGTGCTCCGCACCAGCGGCGAGATCATGCGGTTCTTCGACGGGTTCGAGCTGCTCGACCCCGGGCGGCTGGTCTACACCACGGAATGGCGCAACCAGCCACCGCCCGGCGTCGATCCCAAGAAGGCGTGGATGCTCGCGGGGCTGGGCCGCAAGATCTGACCAGCGCCGCTACCGGGCCGCTCTACTCGGCGGCGCGGTCCTTCGCTTGGGCACGCAGCGCCCGGGCCACGCCGTCCCTGCCCTCGGCGAGCAGCCGGCGCAGCGCGGCCGGCGGGTCCTGCTCGGCGACGTAGGCGTCGGTCCGGTCGATGGTGTCCTGGCTGGTGATCAGGAACGGGTAGGCGATCTCCGCGAACGTCTGAGCCATGTCGTGCGACCAGCTCGCCCACACCTCGCCGACGACCGCGAAGAACTTCTCGGCGTACGGCGCGAGCAGGTCGCGGTGGTCGGCCTCGACGAAGCCGCCCAGCATGGCCCGGAACACCGCGTTCGGCAGCTTCCCCGTCGTGATCTGCTCCCACGCCGCCGCCTTGGCGTCGGCGGTGGGGATCCCCGCGCGGCAGGAGGCCGCGTGCCGCTCGCCGGCCGCGGTCGCGTCGCGCTCGAGCTCGGCCGCGATCTCCGGCTCGCCGGCGGCACCCCTGACCACCAGCCGGCGCAGCAACAGCCACCGCAGCTCGGTGTCGACGGTCAGGCCCTCCATCGTGTCGGCCCCGTCGAGCAGGCCGCGGACGAAGGCGAGATGCTCGTCCGACGTGGCCACGCCGACGAAGTTCTGCACGTAGGTGAGCTGGCGGTCGGAACCGGGCTCGGCGGCCCGCGCCAGGTCGTACAGCGCGCCGGCCATCATCTGCGTGCCCGCCTCCCGCCACGCCGGGTCCGCGTACTGGTTCAGCGCCGTGCGCGCCTGCCGCAGCAGCGTCTGGGTCACCGAGATGTCGGAGACGCCGGCGACGCCCGACAGGACCAACTTGACGTACTCGCGGGTGGCGACCTCGGCGTCGCGGCACATGTCCCAGGCCGCCGCCCAGCACAGCGCCCTGGGCAGCGAGTCGACGATCTTCCCGATGTCGGTGACGAGGGTGGCCATCGAATGCTCGTCCAGCCGGATCTTGGAGTACGTCAGGTCGTCGTCGTTGACCAGCACCAGGTCGGGGCGGCGGCGGCCGACCAGGTCGGGCACTTCGGTACGCGCGCCGACCACGTCGAGCTCCACCCGGTGCACGCGCTCAAGGCCGGCCTCCGTGCGCTCGTAAAGACCGACGGCGACCCGGTGCGAGCGCAGCGTCGGATACCCGGACGGCGCCTCCTGCAGCACGGCGAACCGGGTGAAGTTGCCGCCGGAGTCGAGCTCGTAGGACGGGCGGAGCGTGTTGACGCCGGCCGTCTCCAGCCACTCCTTCGACCAGAGGGTCAGGTCGCGGCCCGAGGTCTCCTCGAGCGCGTCGAGCAGGTCGGACAGCACCGTGTTGCCCCATGCGTGCCGCTGGAAGTAGTGCCGCACGCCTTCGAGGAAGTTGTCGCGGCCGACGTAGGCCACGAGCTGCTTGAGCACCGAGGCGCCCTTGGCGTACGTGATTCCGTCGAAGTTCACCTCGACCGCGCGGATGTCCGGAATGTCAGCGGAGATGGGGTGCGTCGACGGCAGCTGGTCCTGCCGGTAGGCCCAGGCCTTGAAGAGGTTGGCGAACGTCGTCCACGCCCCGGTCCAGTGGGTCGCCTCGGCCAGGCACAGCACGCTCATGTAGGTGGCGAACGACTCGTTCAGCCACAGGTCGTTCCACCAGCGCATGGTCACGAGGTCGCCGAACCACATGTGCGCCATCTCGTGCAGGATCGTCTCCGCGCGGCGCTCCACCAGCGCGTCGGTCACGCGGGAGCGGGAGACGTAGTCCTCCAGGAACGTGACGCACCCGGCGTTCTCCATCGCCCCGGCGTTGAACTCCGGCACGAACAGCTGGTCGTACTTCTGGAACGGGTACGGCAGGTCGAACTCGCGCTCGAAGAACTCGAAGCCCTGCCGGGTCTCCTCCAGGATCACGTCCGCGTCGAGGTGCGGGGCGAGGGAGGCACGGCAGTAGAGGCCGAGAGGGATCACCCGGTCGCCGTCGCGGTACTCGCCGTCGACGCGGTGGTAGGGGCCGGCGACCAGCGCTGTGATGTACGAGGACAGGCGCTCGGTCGGGGCGAACCGCCACCTGGCGTTGCCCAGGCCGGCCGGCTCCGGCTCGGGCGTGGGCTGGTTGGACACGACCTGCCAGTCCGCCGGTGCTGTCACGGTGAACTGGAAGGTGGCCTTCAGGTCCGGCTGCTCGAACACGGTGAACATGCGCCGTGAGTCGGCGACCTCGAACTGCGTGTACAGGTACACGGACTTGTCCACCGGGTCGACGAAGCGGTGCAGGCCCTCACCGGTGTGCATGTAGCGGCAGACGGCACGCACCCGCAGCGTGTTCTCCGGCTGCAGGCCGGTGAGCGTGATGCGGGTGCCGTCGAAGACCTCCGTGGGGACCAGGGACTGACCGTTGAGCTCGACCTCCTGCACGCTGTCGGCGACGAGGTCGACGAACGTGCCGGCGCCGGGCTCGGTGCACCGGAACCGGGCCACGGTGGCCGAGCCGAACGTGGTCTCGCCCTCTGTCAGGTCCAGGTGCACCTCGTAGGAGTCGACCTGCAGCAGGCGGGCCCTGGCCTGGGCCTCCTCGCGGGTCAGGTTCATCCGGGCGGTCGAGCTGGGCACGAAGAAACACTCCTAGCTGGGCGGGGGGACGACGAATCCTCGCACGACCCCTCGCAGGTGGCCCACCGGGAACGGCACCCGGGCGCCGGGCGGTTGTCGCCAGTGTGACCGCTTCTGTGCCATTTGTCCCGTCCGCCAGCGCGGGTCCGGTGGCCGCCGACTTCTGGTTCGACCCATGCCTCGTCGCCGGCACCGATGGCGTCTTCGAGCTGCAGCGGTCACGGACCCGGCTCGCCGTCGTCGACCGACGGCCGGGCCTGCCGGTCGGCTCACCGAAAAGCCGCTGACGTCGTCGCGGTCCGGGAGCATGCTGGTCGACGAGGAG
>DASUWU010000187.1:0-9514 GCA_036378315.1 Streptosporangiaceae bacterium
TCGCCGGCAAGATCCGCAACGGCGTCACATACTTCGGGATGGAACTGGGGTCGATGGCCGCGGCCTCCGCCTTACGGCCCTTCAACAGCAACCGCGGACCGCCAACAGCAGCCGCGGCGCCAGCAACGACACCACCCTTGATGACTTGCCTACGGGTCGACATGGTGATCCCGAACCTCCTGTGGCTTGTGGGATGCGATCCACTGCGAAAAAGCCCGGTGCGATCACCGCGGGTCCGAAAGCGCACAGACCGGTAGCGGACGGACCGGGGAAAGAAGCGCACCTCCTCTCGTCGGCCGGCGACATATCCAGGCAGGGGAAATCGCGGCCACCGGGTCGCGGAACGCACCGGATCGGTGTTTCACCGCGACCCCGCGACCCCCATGTAACCCATGGTTGGCGGGGGGATCATCGCCACGAATATCGCGACGACGAGATATCGACAGATAATTTTGGGACATGCCAGTACGCCGGGGCCGGGGGCCGGAGACGAGCCGACCCAAGGCGCCCCGGCCCCCGGCTTACCTTGCTCCCAGCCGCCCCGGCTGCGAGCGCAGTGCCCACGCGACCGCCGCGGATGGCCGGGAGAAGGCCCGGCGCGCTGGTCCCAGGACGGCGAGTCACGTGGAAGCGGCGTGGCCGGGCTCCGCGTCCGCGGAACCCGGCTCAACGAATCAGGCGACGTACGGTGGCGGCATGGCTGCGTCCGTCCTTTTGGCAGCAAAATGTTTTTGTATGGTGCCGTCCACCCCACCGCGGAGCAATAGCGAACGTACAGACGAAAACCCCTTAAGGGAGCGCCATTGGGCCGCCCCATGACGCATCGGAACAATGGAACGGTGCAAGCGGGCCGGACGGCACTTTCCGTGACCCATGTCGATGATCTAACTTTGGCCGATTTCGGCACGGCGGAAATACCGGCCCGATGGGCTCGATGAATGCGACAGCCCCAACATGACCTGGATCTGGATGCGGGCGGCGGCGATTTCGTGCGTCGGCGCACCGAACCGCACCCGCACGGCCGTACGGCGAAGCCGTCCGTGCACGGGCAGCAGGTCGCGCGTCCCGACGATCGCCACCGGCACGAGGGGAACCCCCGCGCGGCCGGCGAGCCGGGCGGCCCCTGACCGGAACCGGCCGAGACCGCCGTCCCGCGAGCGCGTGCCCTCCGGATAGACGATCACGATGCGCCCGCTCCGGACGACGTCCGACGTGGCGAGCAGATCGGCGCCGCCGCCCCCGTCCCTGCGCACCGGAAAGGCGCCGACGAGCGCCCGGCAGGCGATCGTCCGCAGCCGCGAGCCGAACCAGTAGTCCGCGGCGGCCGCCACTCCTGGACGGGTGCGCGCGTGCAGCGCGGCGAGCAGCGCCGCGGTGTCGGCGTGCGAGGAATGGTTGGCCACGACGACGCAGGGCCCCGCAGGAACGTCGCCCTCGACGCGCAGCCCGCCCGTCAGCGCGAACACGGCGCGCCACAACGCCCGGCGCGCCGGCGCCGCCGCGGTCACGACAGCACCACGGCGATGGCCAGCGCGGCGAGCAGCGAGTCGATGCGGTCGAGCAGGCCACCGAAGCCTGGCAGCCAGGTCCCGGCGTCCTTCACGCCGGCGCCCCGCTTGAGCATCGACTCGAAGAGGTCGCCGAGCGGCGCCCCGGCGGCCACGGCAACGGCGAACGCCGGAGTGAGCGCGCCGAGCATCACGAGGACCGCCGACCCGGCGACCGCGCCCCCGGCGACGCCGCCCCAGCGCTTCGCCGGCGACAGCGGCGACAGCCCGGGGCCGCCCAGCAGCCGCCCGCCGCACCACGCACCGACGTCCGCGACGGACACGGCGAGGCAGAGCGCGAAGGCGTGCGAGCCAAGCAGCACGAGTCCGACGAGTGAGCCCAGCCAGGCCACGCCGAGGACCGCGTACGCGGCGCGGCGCGCGCCGGCCGTCGCGTCCCCGCACAGCACGGGCACCAGGGCGGCGACCATGGCCGCCGCGAGCAGCAGCCGCGGCGCCTGCGCCGGCGCCAGCCACGCGACCACCGGCAGGCCGACGACCGCGACGCCGACGGCCACCCGGTCCGCGACCGGCAGCCGGACGAGCCGCCCGTACTCGGCGGCGGCGACGGCGGCGAGCGCGGCCGCGAGCGCGGCGGCACCGGGCGCGCCGAAGTAGAGCGACCCGCCGACCACCGGGGCGGTGACCGCCCACGTCAGCCAGCGCCGGATCAGCTCGCGGCGCCCTGACGCCCATACGCCGACCCCGCCGGCGCCCAGCGCGCCGGCGACGACCGGCGCGGTGTTCAACATCGTGACCATCATTTCTCCTCGAGATGCGCGTTGAGATACGTGGCGATGAAGCGCAGCCGCAACGCCGCGGTGAGCAGCGACCCGGCCGCGAGGACCGCGAGAACGGGAACCACGGCCCCGGTCCAGGCGGCGATGACGATGAGGGCGCACCGCTCGGTCTTGCCGACCGGGCCGCCCTGCCGGCGCGGCGCCCCCGCGGCGGCGCCGGCCAGGGCGACCCAGGACGGCAGGGTCGCGGCCAGCGCCGCGGCCGCGACCACTCCGGCGGGCGCGACGGCCACGAGACCGGCCAGCGCGGCCAGTTCGGCGAGCCGGTCACCGATCTCGTTGGACACGGCGCCGAACCGGGTTTCCCGCCCGCCGTCCCTGGCGACGCCGCCGTCGAGGTTCGCGCAGCCGAGGCGGGCGGCGAGCAGGACACCGGCGACGGCCGCGGCGTACGGTCCTGGGCGCAGCAGCGCTACCGCGACCCCGGCGGCGCCGCCGAACCCGGCCCCGGCCCAGGTCAGCGCGCCCGGCGGTACCCGGTGGGCGACGAGCGCGCGGCGTACGGGGGCGAGCCTGGCCGCGTACCAGGGCTTGAGCGCGTAAAGGCCGTTCATGCGCCCAGGCTCGCCGAGCGGGGGCGGTCGGGCATCGGTACGCCTACTCGTGAGTAATAAGTAGGAGTACCTAGTGCGCTGCGGGGAAGCCCTGCCGCCGGGACGGCCGGCAGGTGGTCAGTCGGCGTCCAGGCCCTTCTCGATGGCGTAGCGGACCAGCTCGACCCGGTTGTGCAGGTGCAGCTTGCCGAGCGTGTTCTGCACGTGGTTCTGCACGGTCCTGTGGGAGAGCACGAGGCGCTCGGCGATCTGCTTGTACGTCAGGCCCCTGGCGACCAGCCGCAGGACCTCGGTCTCGCGTGCGGTGAGCCGCGGGGCGTCGGGTTCGCGCGGCGCCGTCGCCAGCCGCCGGTACTCTCCCAGCACGAGGCCGGCCAGCCCCGGGGTGAACACCGGGTGCCCCTCCGCCGTGTTCCGCACGGCGGCGAGGAACTCTTCCCGCGCCGCCGACTTGACGAGGTAGCCGGTCGCGCCGGCCTTCACCGCCTCGAGCACGTCGGCGTGCTCGCCGCTCGCCGACAGGATCAGCACCCGGACGCCGGCCACGGCGAGCGCACCGGTCACCTCGACTCCGCTGATGTCGGGAAGCTGCAGGTCGACGACGGCCACGTCGGGCCGAACGGCGCCGGCGGCGCGCACCGCCTGGCGTCCCTCACCGACCGCGGCGACGACCTCGCAACCGGCCTCGGCCAGATCGCGCGCCACCGCGTCCCGCCACATCGGATGGTCGTCGACCACCATGACCCGGATCGGATCCACGCGAGACACGATAACCACTCACATGACGGGAATCCGGAGCTCGATCTCGGTCCCCTCGCCGGGACGCGAGCTGATCTCCGCGGCACCGCCGAGGTCGCGTACCCGGCCGAGGATCGACTGGGCCACGCCGAGCCGGCCCGCGGCCGCGGCCGCCGACAGCCGGCCGGGCGGGATGCCGGGCCCGTCGTCCCTTACGGACACGATGACCTCGCCGTCGGCCTCCTCGACGGACACCCACGCCTTGGCGGTGGCGCCGCAATGGCGGTGCACGTTGTCCAGCGCCGCGCCGACCGCCGCGACCACCTCGCGGGCCGCGTGCGCGGGCAGCGGCACCGGTGTGGCCGGGGCCGAGAGGGAGACGCCGGTCGAGGCGTGCACGGCCAGCAGTTCACGCAGGTCGGCCTCGCCCGCCTCGGCGCCGGCTCCGGTGCCGATGAGCGCGCGCAGCGCCACTTCCTGCTCCCCCGCGAGCCGGCCCAGCTCGGCCGCCTCGCCGTCCAGCTCCTGGCCGCGCCGCCGCACCAGCGCGAGCACCTGCAGCACCGAGTCGTGGATGCGCCGCGCCAGCCGCTCCCGTTCGCGCGTGGCCGCCTCGAGCTCGACCGCGCGCGCCAGCCGCACCTCGGCGTCCCTGGTCAGCCTGCCGACGTGACCGGCCACGAATCCGGTGACCAGGAGCAGGATGACACCGTTGAGGGTGTCCTGCCCGAGCCTGTGGTGCAGGCCGACGTCGCAGGCGCCGATCGCCGCGCCCGCCAGCGCCCCCCACCCCCGGCCGCCGGCGACGCCACAGGCCATCACCGACGCGGCGACCCAGCTCACGGTCAGGTTCGGCGCGCCCCCCGCGAGCCGGTGCGGGGTCTCGACCACGCCGGTGGCCAGCAGGCAGCCGGCGGCCACCGCCACGTCGGCGACGAGCATCGGGAGGCGCCGGCGCGCCGCCGACGCGTACGCGGCGACCATCGCCGCCGTCCAGGCGGCCATGACGGCGACCACCACCCAGCCCCCGGCCGGATGGCGATAGTGCCGGACGTTGGTGGCCACGATCGCCGTCGCGTAGCCGAGGGAGGCGACGCGGAACACGGCGATGGCCCGCCACAGCGGGGCCTGGAGAGCGCGGCCGTCCGATCCCGCGGGCGCGATGCGCGACATGGCCGTGTTTGTACACACGCGGCGCCGCCCAGGCAAGCTCCGGGCAAGCTCCGCTCCAGGGACGTGGCCTGAGCGCCTACGGCTTGCGGGCGACCGCCCCCCAGCCGAGGCCGGAGAAACGGTCGAAGAGTTCCGGCGGCAGGAACAGGTCGTTGTCGAGCAGCTCGAACCCGTCGAAGAAGCGCATGATCTCGTCCTTGGTCCGGGGAACGAGTCCCGCGCTGGCCCGCGAGTAGACCTCCTTGACCTGCGAGCCGTCCTCGTGGCGCTCCTCGGCGTCGAGCATGTGGGTGATGACCAGGTAGCTGCCGGGTACCAGCGCCCCGCGCAGCGCGCCCACGATGTCGTACGCCTCGTCGCCGAGGAAATGCAGGACGGCGACGAGCATCACGGCCACCGGGCGGCCGAAGTCGATGAGCTCGCTGATCGCCGGATCGGCGATGATCCGCTCGGGCTCGCGGAGGTCGGCCTCCACCATCGCCACGCCGTCGACCCCGCTCAGCAGCGCGCGCCCGTGGACGCAGACGACCGGGTCGCTGTCGACGTACACCACGCGCGCGTCGGTGGCCGCCGACCGCGCCACCTCATGCACGTTCTGCTGCGTCGGGAGCCCGGCACCGAGATCGAGGAACTGCCGGACCCCGGCCTCATCGGCGAGGTAGCGCACCGCCTGCCGCAGGAAGACGCGGTTCTGCCGGACGCCCTCCTGTGATTCGGGGAAGGCGGTGACGATCTGTTCGGCGGCCTCGCGATCGGCGGCGAAGTTGTCCTTGCCGCCCAGCATGTAGTCGTAGATACGGGCGATGTTGGGCACGTTCGGGTCGAATCCTTTGGGCACCATACCGATCCATCACCCCATTCGAGCCGATCTGGGACCCCCCGGCCCAAAGGGGAGCGTAGCGCGCTGTCAGCGGCGCGGGGCGGTGAGCCCGAGCAGTCTGGCCGCGTTGTCCTTGAGGATCTTCGGGCGCACCTCGTCGCGGATGTCGATATTGGCGAAGTCGGCCAGCCACCGGTCGGGGGTGATCATGGGGAAGTCCGACCCGAAGAGGACCTTGTCCTTGAGCAATGTGTTCGCGTAGTGCACCAGCTGCGGCGGGAAGTACTTCGGCGACCAGCCGGACAGGTCGATGTACACCGTGGGCTTGTGGAGGGCGACCGAGAGCGCCTCGTCCTGCCACGGAAACGACGGGTGCGCGAGGATGATCCGCAGGTCCGGGAAGTCGACGGCGACGTCGTCGACGTATATCGGGTTGGAGTACTTCAGCCGCAGCCCCCCGCCACCCGGGACGCCGGCCCCCGCGCCCGTGTGCCCGGTGTGGAACAGTGCGATGAGGTCGTACTCCGCGATGACCTCATAGAGCGGGTAGGCCGTCGGATCGTTCGGGAAGAAGCCCTGCAGGGTGGGGTGGAACTTGAAGCCCCGCACGCCGTACCGCTCGGCGAGCCGCCTGGCCGACCGCACCCCGGCCTGGCCCCGGTGCGGGTCGATGCTCGCGAACGGGATGAGCGCGTCACCGTGCAGCGCCGCCTGTTCGGCGATCTCCTCGTTGCTGGGCGAGAGCTCGCGGCCGCTGCGGTAGGCCGTGTCGACGCCGAAGACCACCGCGGCCATGCCGCGCTCGCGGTAGTACTCGGCGAGCATCGGCACCGTGAACTTCGGGACCCTGCCCGCCTTGAAGTAGTCGGCCATCGCCCTGAAGCCGTCGCCGCCCTCTTCCCCGGCCAGGTCGTCGTGGACCGACGCCTGCACATGGGTGTGGACGTCGATGGCGGCAAGCGCCGCGGGGTCGATCGAGCTGGCCGGCCGCACCGCCCCACCTCCGTCACCTTGGTCTCCAGCCGTTCCTTCCCACAGCCTTCCCGCCGCCCCGGCGGCTCAGTGGTTCTCGTGCCGGATCCGTTCGATGAGTTGCTCGACCGTGAGCAGGAACCCGTCCATGGCATCGCCCGGCAGGCCGCCGAACAGCCGGCCGGAGGCGTCCCTGTACTCCTGCTCGAGCTCGACGACCGCGGTGACGCCCTTGTCGGTCAGCGTCACCAGCATCGCCCGGCGATCGGCCGGATGCCGCTCGCGCACCACGAAGCCGTCGGCCTCGAGCGCGTCGACGAGGCCGGTGACGTTCCGCGGCGTCACCCCGATCGCGTCGGCCAGCTCCCGCTGCGTCATCGCGCCCCGCCGGCGGAGGCTCCATAGCACCGTCGCTCGCGCCCGGGACAGCCCGCGTTCGACCAGGCCGCGCTCCATGAACTCGAACGTGACCACGGCGAGCTCGATGAGCCTTTCGAAAGCCCGCTCGGAGGCGCCCGCCCCGGCATCGACACCGGCGTAATAATGTGGTTCATTCACTATGTAGTGACCTTCCAAAGATAAGGATAACTCTGTTATCCCGGCCGCCTCCCGCCGGGACAGGGGAGAACGCGCCGCAGCCCCGCCGCTCCCCCGCACGCGATCCTGACCGGAAAACAGCGAGGTTCCGGGCGATCGCCATCACATCCGGCGCAGAATGCTCATCGACATGTATGGGCACATGGACATCACGCAGTGCTACCATATTCCAAAGAACAATTGAGGAGTGGGTCATGGCGGATGTGCGGCTCAAGGGTGAGCTCTATGACCAGTTCGCCCGCGTCGGGAAGGCCCTTGCCAGCGGCGTCCGGCTACAGCTGCTCGACCTGATCGCGCAGGGCGAGCGCACGGTCGATTCGCTGTCCAGGGCCTGTGAGCTCGGCCTGACCACGACGTCGGCGCATCTGCAGATACTCAAGCGCGAGGGGCTGGTCAGCACGCGGCGGCAGGGCACCCGGGTGTACTACAGCCTCGCCGGCGACGACATCGCGGTCTTGTACGCGATGGTGCGGGACGTCGCGCACAAGTACATCGCCGACACCGAGCAGGCGCGGGTGGCCTATATCGGTACCGACACCGAGCCGGTGGCCCGCGACGAGCTGATGCGCCGCGTGCAGGAGGGCTCGGTAATCGTGCTGGACGTCCGGCCGCGCGAAGAGTACCTGGCCGGGCACATCCCGGGGGCGCTCAGCATCCCGGTCGACGTGCTGCCCGATCACCTGTCGAGCCTGCCGGCCGATCGCGAGATCGTCGCGTATTGCCGGGGCAGTTACTGCGTGCTCGCGCACGAGGCCGTACGGCTGCTGCACCGCCACGGCCGGGTCGCGAGGCCGCTCGCTGAGGGGATGCTCGAATGGCGGCTGAGCGGGATGCCGGTCGCCACCGAAGCCGCCTGACGACCATCCGCCGGCGGCGAAGGTCGATCGACGCCGCCCGGTGTCTCCGGTCAGTGGTCGCGGCTGATGACCGCTTCGGCGTAGCAGTGAAGCGTGTCGCGGCTGTCGGAGGCGGGCAGCCTGCGCAGCGCCGACTTGGCCGTTTCCACGTGGGTCTGGGCGGTGCGCCGCGCCTCGGCCACCGCACCCGTCCGCTCGACGATGTCGGTGACCAGGGCGAGTGCCCGTACGGGGTCCATGGAGGTGAAAAGAGCGTCGGAGATCAGCCGTCTGTCCTCCCGCGTCCCCGCTTGGTGGGCGAGGATCACGGGGAGCGTCAGGCGGCCGTTCTGCACGTCGCTGACATCCGGCTTTCCCATGATCTGGGTACGGCTCAGGTACGCCAGGAGATCGTCGTGTATCTGGAACGCCGTCCCGAGGGACTCGCCATAGAGGCTCAGGGCCGCCACGTGATCCGGGGAGCCGCCGGCGAGGAGCGCGCCACATTCGCAGGCCCCACGGAAGAACGACGCCGTCTTGAGCCGCGCCACCCTGAGATACATCTCGGCGTCGTACTGCCTGCTGGCCGTCAGTTCGGCCTCCAGGTGCTGGCCGCGGCAGAGGTCGAGCCCCGCGCGGGCCACCGCCTCGAGCGCGGCGGCCACGTTGCTGCCGGAGACGCCACGTTGCCGGCACTCGGCCAGCGCCATGAACAGATCGAAGATCAGCGCGTCGCCGGCGACGATGGCGTCGTTGACGCCGTACTTGTGCTGTACGGAGGCGCGCCCTCTGCGGAGGTCGTCCTGATCGATGATGTCGTCGTGGATGAGGCTCGCGACGTGACCACATTCCGCGCCGACGGCGGCGGGCATGACCTGGGCCGGATCGCCGCCGACGGCCTGGGCCGCGTGCAGGAGCAGGATGGGCCGGAACAGCTTGCCGGTGGGCACGAGCGAGTAATGGCAGATCCAGTCGAGCGGGGTGTGGCCGTTCGACCAGCGCTTCTCCAGTTCGGCCCCGACGAGTAGGCCGAGGGGCTCCGCGCCCTCACACAGCGAAAGCCCGTCCTGAGCAAGCATGTTCCCCTCGCTTCGCGCGGCGCACCGGCTCCCCACGGACCCGGTTGATATTCCGATTATCCATGGATTTTCGTATTATCACAGTGGGACCTGCGGAAGGCCCAGGTGGACGACGGGGGCAGGATGGATGGGCGGCTATGGCCCAAATCTGGGTGCTGACGGCAGCCAGATCAAGCCTTTTCCGCGCATAGGCCGCGCCGTCCGGGAAAGGAAAGGGTCATGGCTGTCGATCTTGGTATGCCTGGGCCGCGTCCGCAGGTGGCGCGGCGTCGTGTGTCCCGGCAGGTGGTGGTGGGTCGGGGGAAGAACGCGGTGGTGGTGGGTGGTGGTGCGCCGGTGTCGGTGCAGTCGATGACCACCACGGTGACGGCTGATGTGAACGCGACGTTGCAGCAGAT
>DASUWU010000188.1:0-21088 GCA_036378315.1 Streptosporangiaceae bacterium
CGGCGGGGTGGGGGACTGGCGCTGGCGGAACGCGGTGACGGCGTAGTGGAGCCGGGCGCCCACCAGGAGGTCCTCGTCCGGCGGGCAGTCGAGCAGGGCGCGGGCGGCCTCGACGAGCTCGTCGTCGTCGCGTGGCGCGCCGTCGGCGGCGGCCCTGGCCACGATGTCGATCAGCTCGGCCCGCTTGTACGTGGCGATCGACCGCTGACCGCCCGGCGCCGGTTCGTCGGGCTCGCCCCGGCCCGTGCCGTCTCCCGTACCGGTGGGCTCGGCGGCGCCGGTGGAGTCGGCGGGACCGGGCGCCGTGGCCGGGGCCGGCGCCGCGCCGGCTCCTGAGCCTGCGACGACCGGGACCGGCGGCGTGGGGACCGGCGTGGGGGCCGGCGGCGTGGTGACGGGAACCGCGGGCGGCGCCGGCTCGAACACGGGCGTGACCGGCGGCGGCTCGAAGATGGGCACGGCGGGCGGTGGGGTGGCGGCGATGCGCCGGACCTGGACCTGGGGAGCCTGAGCCTTCCGCGCCCGGCTCGCCGGCGCGACGGGCGGCGGCGCCGTAGCGGGCGGTGGCGCCGCGGCGGGCGGCCGGTCGCCGTCGGTCAGCCGCAGCGCCGGGCCGCAGCGCGCCACCAGGACGTCGAACAGGCTGCCGCGCAACGGGGAGGCCGCGGCCGCCGGATCGCGGAAGCCGATGGCGATCAGTCGCGGCGCCAGCCACAGCAGGTAGAGCGCGGACACGTCCGTGGCGTCCGCCTCGTCCACGATCACCACGTCGTAGGCGTCCCTGACCGGCTCGACCATGGACGTGACCTCGTCCAGCAGGAGCGCGCGCACCGGCGTCCCGCCGCGCAGCCGGCGCGCCCGAGCGGCGATCAGCTCGGTGACCGCGGCACGTTCGCGCGCCGTCGCCTCGGCGAGGTCCGCCGACTCCCGCTCCTCGAGCGCGGCGAGGAAGCCGGCCGCGGCCGACCAGGCCCAGGCCTCGTCCCAGGCGGCCAGCCGGTCCCGCCACGCGGCGCCGGCCTGCGGCTCGGCGGCGGCCGCGGCGAGCACCGACCGCACGGTTTCCGGCAGCCGGGCCGCCAACTCCTCACAGCGCGCCTGCTCGCGCCGCTCGCCGCGGGCATCGGCCAGCGCGGCGACGCAGCGCGCATAGCCTTCCGCGTCCCGCGCGGCCACCGCGGCGATGGCCGCGGTCAGCTCGGGCGGCGGCGTCCCGGCGCCGGCCAGCCGTTCCAGCCGGTCGACCAGCTCGGCGACGCCGGCCTCGGCGCGCGCGGCCTCGGCGGCGAACCGCAGCGAGTCCAGGGCCGCGAGGTAGGCCAGGAGCTCGGGACCGCTGCTCAGGGAGATGGGCACGCCGGCGTCGGCGAGCAGCCCGGCCGTCTCCCTGACCGCGGCCAGCGCGTTCTGGACGTGGGTCAGCCGGGCGTACGCGGCGGCGATCTGGTCGACCACGGCGCCCAAGGACGTACCGGAGAACCCGACGCCGACTCCCGCCCACGACTCCGCGAGCCGCCGGCAGGCCATCCGCCCGGCGAGCTCGGCGATCACGACGTCCAGCAGCGCCGGCGCGGTCGGCGGCTCGCCGTCCACCCGCGCCACGTTGAGCAGCGGCTCGGCACGCCGCTGCTCCTCCGGCTTCATCGGCCCGCGCCGCAGGCGTCCGCCGCCGACCAGGAAGGCGCGCAGCTGCCGCGCCGCGGTCAGCAGCTCGACGGACGGCTGGGCCGGCAGCCGTACGTTCTGGAAGCCCACCGCGCGCACCGCCCGGTCGGCCTCGGTGACCAGGGGAGCGTTCGCGGCGATCTGTTCCCAGGCCGCCGAGTTGCGCCCCGCCAGGCCGTCGGCCAGCGCCCGCACCGCCCAGTCGCGGGTGTCCCACTCCCCGGCGGCGTGGCCGATCTCCCGCAGCCCGCGGCGGATCGCGATGGCGCAGCGGCTGAGGCCGGCCCTGGTGGCCAGCTCGCAGTTCCAGAGCCGGCGCGAGAGGTCGGTCTCCGAGCGCCGCCTGCGATCCTGGGCCGCCTGCTCCGCCGCGATGCGCTCCTGGACGTCGGGCGCCGGCGGCAGGTCGGCCTCGTCCGGTAGCCGCTGGCCGCCGCGGGCGGCCCGTTCCGGGGTCTGGCCGGCGAGCAGGCCGAACAGCTCCCCGGCCTCGGCCGCCGAGATCGGCGGGACGGCGGGCAGGCCGGGCGGCAGCCACGAATGCGCCTCGGCGCCGGCGCCGACCCTGGCCCGGACCTCGGCCACGGTGCCGCGGTAGCCGGGCGGCAGGTCGCGCAGGCCGGCGGCCACCGCGGCGCGCTCCCGCAGCTCGGCCACCTCACGCCGCGCCGCGGCCACCTGCCCGGAGAGCACCGCCTCGATCCGCTTGTCCTGCACCGGATCGTGGTTGAGCGACGGCAGCGCGCCGAACAGCTCGGCGAGCTCGGGCGGCAGCACGTCCCGTACGTTCCGTGGCGTGACGAACAGGACCCGGCGGCCTTCGGCCAGCAGCGCGGCGCCGAGGTTGGCGAGCGACCGGGTGGTCAGCCGGCCTTCGACCGGGAGGGCGTCCCGCAGGCCCGCCATGATCTGCCGCTCCGCCGACTCGGCCGGCAGCGGGAACAGCGGCTCGCGCACCGGACGCGCCGGCGCCGGTTCCCCGTCGACGAGGCGCATGAGGCCGGCCGGCGGGCTGGCGCCCGGCCTGGCCAGGTCGGCGAGGATGGCGTCGAAGTAGTCGAGCACCCCGGGCCGTTCGCGCTTGCGCAGCACCAGGGCAGGGGCCAGCCGCACCCGGGGCGAAGAGCCCTGGTAGCCGCCGTCGGCCAGGGCCGCCCAGTCCTCCCGGAAGACGGCCGGCTCGTCGAAGGCCAGCTCGCACCACTTGCGGAGCACGTCGGCGACCGACGCGCGCAGCCCGAAGCCCTGCCCGGCCCTGACCGCCTCACCGACCCATTCCGTCCTGGCCTGGTCGAACCCGGCCTGCGCGCGGAGCAGATCGGCGTCGCGCAGGGTCGTTTCCGCGCCGAGCAGCACATCCACCCGGTCGGTCGTGGCGTCGACGACGATCTCGGCCGGGGTGGTGAGCAGATGATCGCGTACCCGGCCGCCGCCGGACCGCCAGCTCAGCAACCCGGTGGCGAGGACCAGCTCGGTGTCGCCCGCGCCGTCCTCGATCGCCTCGGCGAGGGCGCGCAGCACCCGATACCACCGGCGCAGGACCAGCCAGCTGTCGAATTCCTCGCCGAGCGGCGCGGGCGGGGACAGCGCGATCGGCGGCAGGCTGAACAGCACGCCGCCGGGGCCCGCGCCGGTGTGCACCGGCACCTCGCCCGGCAGCTCGGCCAGCCAGTGCACCTGCTCGTGGTCGTCCACGTCGTGCACCCGCGCGCGCTTGGCGGCCACCGTCCCGCGGACCGACCCGATCAACCGGGCCGCGGCCGCGACACGTTCTTCCAACGCGGCCACCTCCCCTCGCCCAGGCCCGATACCGAGTCGACCGCGTGATCGAAAGGCCCTGCGAGCGTGACGGGTCAATCAGGAATTCAGGTGGCAAAACGATACCTGGGAGCGGCCCCCTCCGGGATGCGCACGACGGGATCAAGGGCGCGGAAGACAGGATTCCGTTACCGGGCTCGCGTTTCCCGGCACGGCCCGACTTTTCCGCAGTGATCAGGCGGCCGTGCCGGCGCGGAGCACGAGCATCGCGATGTCGTCGGTGGACGGCCCGGGGGCGAACTCCTCGACGGCACGGCGCAACCGGGCGGCGACCGCGCCCGCGCCGAGGCCGCCGCAGCCGGCCAGCAGCCGGGCGAGGCCGTCGTTGTCGTCGAGCAGCCGCCCGTCCCGCCGCCGCTCGGTCACCCCGTCGGTCACGCACAGCAGCAGGTCGCCTCCGGCGAGGTCGAACTTCTCCTCGTAGTAGCCGACGTCGGCCACGGCCCCGAGCAGCATCTGGGACGTCGCGGCCGCCGCCACCCGCCCGTCGGCGGACGACAGCAGCAGCGGCAGGGGATGGCCGGCGGAGGCGATGGTGAGCGCGGCCCCGCCGCCCGGCCTGGGCGTCAGCTCGCCGTACAGCACCGTGATCAGCCGCGCCCGCTGGCCCTCGTCGAACAGGGCGCGGTTGAGCCGGTCGAGCACGGTCGCCACGCCGTAGTCCTCGCGGGCCAGCAGGCGCAGCGTGTGCCGCGCGAGTCCGGTCACGGCGGCGGCCTCTGGGCCGGTCCCGCACACGTCGCCGAGCGCGAACCGCCACCGTCCCTCGCCCACCGGGAAGATGTCGTAGAAGTCGCCGCCGACGTCGTGGCCCTCGCCCGCCGGCTGGTACACCACGCTCGTGTCGATCCCGGGGATCACCGGGATGTCGGGCGGCAGCAACCCCCGTTGCAGCGCGCGGCTGACGGCGAGCTGGTGGGAGTACATCCGGGCGTTGTCGAGGCACAGGGCGATCCGCCGTCCCATGTCCTCGACGAGCCACATCACCTCCCCGGCCTGGCCGGGGTCCTCGGCCCGGCCGAGGAGCAGCACGCCGAGCCGGTGGCCGCGGGCGGCCAGCGGCAGGGCGATGACGCTTCTGGTGTCGTCCACCGCGGCGAACTCGCCGTCAGCCCGCTGCCGCGGCGCCGGCCACGGGAGGACGCCTGACTCGTCGTGGCCGAGGACGCCCGGACGTTCCAGCAACTGCCTGAGGGCGGTCATGCGGCACTCGTCGGCGTGCCAGACGTGCGCCAGCCGCCACTCGCCGGCGTCGCCGCGCTGATCGGCCAGCCGGAAGGCGCACCACAGGCCCAGCCGCGGCACGACGAGCTGCGCGGACAGCGCGACCAGCATCTCCTCGTCCAGGGTGCCGGCGAGCAGGTCGCTCGCCTCGGCCAGGAAGCCCAGCCAGCCCCGATGCGCGCGCTTCAGGCCGGACGGCTGGTGTGCGGGCGGTTGGGGGTGGTCGGCGCCGGCCGGCCGCGGGGACGGGGACGCCTGGGCCGGCGGCCGGCGGGCCAGGTGGGTCACGAGCCGGAACCACACGGTCTTGGTGTCGGTGCCGTAGGTGACGCCCCAGGTGCCGGCGAGTTCGGACGGCAGCAGCAGCCCGCGCCCGTTGGTGGCCGTCCGGTCGGGGACCGCCGGTTCGTCGTCCTCGGGCAGCGCCCGGCCTGGCGCGCCGTCCACCACGTCCACCTGGACCGCGGTATCCGCCAGCCGGCAGACCACCTCGACCGAAGTGCCGGCGTGCACCACGGCGTTGGTGACCAGTTCGCTGGTGAGCAGGACGGCGTCGTCGATCACGTCGGTGGCTCCCCACCCGTGGAGCGCGTCGCGGACGAACCGCCGGGCAGCCGACGCGGACGCCGGGTTCGCCGGGAACCGCGAGCGAACCATCGCCATCGGGTGCACCGTTCACCACCTATGATCCACTGTCGCCCTGGGCGCCATCCGCTGACATCGTGACAGAAGGCGTCCGAGCGGTGACGAGATGTCAAGAAACCGAGAGGTATCCGCGGGTGGCCGGGCGATGAACAGACAGCTTCTCGGCGGCCCCCGGCCGCGATCACTCCACCCAGCCCGGCCTGACGAGCCCCGACTCGTAGGCGAACACGACGAGCTGTGCGCGGTCGCGCGCCGCCAGCTTCACCATGGCCCGGCTGACGTGGGTCTTGGCGGTCGCCGGGCTGACCACGAGCCGTTCCGCGATCTCCTCGTTCGTGAGGCCGGCGGCCACCAGCGCCATCACCTCACGCTCCCGATCCGTCAGCATGGCCAGCCGCGGCGCCGGACCCGGGTCCTTCGCCCGGGTGGCGAACTCCGCGATGAGCCGGCGGGTCACGCCGGGGGACAGCAGCGCCTCGCCGGCCGCCACCACGCGCACGGCATGGATCAGCTCGACCGGCTCGGTGTGCTTGACGAGGAAGCCGCTGGCGCCGCCGCGCAGCGCCTCGAAGACGTACTCGTCGAGCTCGAAGGTGCTGAGGATGACGATGCGCGTCCCGGCGAGGCCGGGGTCGGCCGCGATCTGCCTGGTCGCGGCCAGGCCGTCCAGCTCCGGCATGCGGATGTCCATCAAGATGACGTCGGGGCGCAGCCGCTTCGCCGCGCGCACCGCCTCGGCGCCGTCGCCCGCCTCCCCGACCACCTCGATGTCGGCCTGGGCGTCGAGCAGGGCGCGAAATCCCGCCCGTACCAGCACCTGGTCGTCCGCCAGCAGCACCTTGATCATGAGTCCCCCCTACGGTCCGACGGGCATCTGGACGTCCGGCACGGGAAGCCTGGCCCGCACGCGGAACCCGCCCCCCGGCCGCGGGCCCGCCGTGAACTCGCCGCCGAGCGCGGCCGCCCGCTCCCGCATGCCGGGGATGCCGCTGCCCCCCGGTCGCTCAGCGGGCGCCGCCGCGCCACCGCCGCGGCCGTCGTCGTCGACCTGGACGACGACGTCGCGCTCCAGGTACGTCACCTGGATCGACGCGGTCACCCCATCATGCTCGCCCGCCCCGGCGTGCCTCGTCACGTTGGTCAGTGCCTCCTGGACGATCCGGAACGCGGCCAGGTCGACTCCGCCCGGCAGCGGGCGGCGCCGGCCGGTGACCGAGCAGGTCACCCTGAGGCCGGCCGAACGGGCGCGGGCGACGAGGTCGTCGAGCCGGTCCAGGCCGGCGGTCGGCGCGCGCGGCGCGGCCTCGTCGCCCTGCCGCAGCACGTCGATCACCGACCGCATCTCGGTGAGCGCCTCCTTGCTGGCGTCCTTGATCGCAGCGAGCGCCGTGCGCGCCTGTTCCGGCCGTTCGTCCATGAGGTGCAGCGCCACCCCGGCCTGCACATTGATCATCGAGATGTTGTGGGCCAGCACGTCGTGCAGCTCGCGGGCGATGCGCAGCCGCTCCTCGCTGGCCCTGCGGCGTTCCTCCTCGGCGCGGGTGTGCCGCTCCTCGGCCATGCGCTCGGCGCGGATGCGGATGAACTCGGCGCCGATCAGCACGACGAGGGCCCACGCGAGCACGGTCACCGCGAGCGGCACGGTCAGCCGGTACGACGGGAACGCCCGTACGTCGAAGATGTGCAACAACGCGGTGGCGCCGAAGAAGGCGCCGTACGTGCCGGCCCCGATCAGCCAGGCCGCGAGGCGATGCCCGGCCGTCACCGCGGCCACCACGGCGGCGGTCAACCCGAGGAAAGCCGGCCCGGTCGGATAGCCGCGCAGCACGAAGAGCAGCGTGGTGAGGTTCACGGCGACGAGCACAGGCACCGGGTGGCGCCGGCGCGCCAGCAGCAGCGCCGGCCCGGCCAGGAGCAGCAAGAACCCGAAACCGTCCAGCCGGTGGACCGGCACGTGATGGTGGAAGTTCGCCCGCCAGTTCGCGCCGCTCGACCCGACGACCTGGACGAGCGCGATGAACAGCGGCACCGCCCAGACCGGCCACTCGCTCGGTCTCGGCCAGCGCGGGATCGCACCGCCGGGCGCTGAACTGCTCACCATCGCACCGTAAGGCACGGCGACCCCCTGGCCATCGTGCGACCGGAGCGATCGGCCGTACTCCCCCGAGAGTACGTACGAAGAACCGCGGGCGCGGAAGCGAGGGAAAGCGGCCGGACCCGCGCCGCACGGAGCGGCACGGGCCGGCCCACGCACCGCCGAAAGTGGACCGCTCACAACGGCGGTGGGGCCGGCCCGCACGCCTGGGGATGCCGCCCGATCAAGGATCGCGACGGCTCCCGCGGCCCCGGTGTGCCCTTCCGCTTGCTCTTCGCCTACCCCAGGAGCGGGCCTCAAACATGCGCCGGCAGGATCGGTGGTGACGTCACGAGACGAGCCACTCGCCGGTCTCGACGCTGACCAGGCCGTACCTGGCCGCTTCGATGACCGCCTCGCGCTGGGAGTGCACGCCGAGCTTGGTGAGCACGCTCTGGACGTGGCTGCGCGCGGTGCTGCGGGTCACGCCCATCGCCTTGGCCAGCGCGGCGGTCGACTCGCCGCGCGCCAGCCGGGTGAGCACCTCGCGCTCGCGCGGGGTGAGGAACTGGGCGACCCGGTGCGCCTGCGTACGCGGTCGCTGCCGGCCCAGCCGCCTGACGAGGCGATGGTCGACCACCTGCTCGCCCGCGTGCACCCGCCCGAGCAGGGCGATGAGCTCGGCGGCCGGCTGCCCCTTGGAGACGAAGCCGCGGACGCCGGCGCGCAGCGCGGCCCCGATCGTCTCCTCGTCGGTGGACCCGGACACGACGACGAACCGCGTGGCGGGCGCCGCCGCGCGCAGCTCGGCCAGCCGCCCCACCACGTCACCCGATGGGAAGTGCAGGTCCATCAGGCAGACGTCGACGTGTCCCCGGCGAAGCACGGCCAGCGCGTCGTCCGGCGAGTAGGTGGCGCCGACCACGCGGTGTCCGGCGCCCGCGAGCACGACGGCAAGCGAGTCGGTGAACACGGCGTGGTCGTCGCAGATCAGGATTCGCATGTCATTTCCGGGAGCGGGGACGGTGGCCGGGCGGCGGGGAGCAGCAGGCGTACCCGCGTGCCCCACGGCTCGCGGTGCCGGATCTCGAGGCTGCCGCCGTAGGCCGCGACCAGGTCATGGACGATGCCGAGGCCGAGCGAGCCGAGGCCGCCGGAACCGGCGCCGAAGCCGGGGCCGTCGTCGTCGACCTGGATGGCCACCCAGCCGCCGTCCTGCGACACCCGCACGTCCACGTGCCCGCCGGCCACCCGGCAGGCGTTGTCCAGCACGTTGCGCAGGGCGCGCCAGAGCGCGAGCGAATCCATCCGCGTCCATGACGCGGTCGCGGTGAGGCCCACCCGGTGCCGCACGGCGAGCCGCAGCCCGGCGACGATCTCGCCGACCAGCTCGTCCACCCTGATGTGCTCGGGGTGCGCCGACGTCCGCCCGGCCGCGTCGTCGTCCTCGTCGAGGCGGCGCAGCAGGTGGTCGAGCCAGCGCGTCTCGCCGAGCAGCTGCTCGACCCGCTTCCTGCTCGTGGCGCCGACATCCTCCGCGGTCGCGACCGCGGAGGCGAGCATGATGATCGTCCCGAGTTCGTGCCGTATGTCGTGCCGCAGCTGCCGCCGCCACAGTGCGTGATCGCCAGGGGCGGCCTTCTGCCCGTCCATCATGGTGGACCCCCCGTCCGATGACCAGCGCCGATATGGCGTCCGCTGTGTATGACGCCCGCATCCCGATGATCGTGGGCAGCGGCGGGGTACTGGCCGGATGAGGTCCGGACGGCACCACGGGTCAACCCGCCGGCACGCCCACGCGTCTCAGGCCCGCGGGGCGCACGGTCGCATGCCGGCGCGCATGGCGAGCGTGATCACCTCGAGGGCGGAGTGCACACCCAGCTTGGCCAGCAGGTTCTGGGTGTGGGTGCGGACCGTGTTGGCCGACAGGGCGAGCCGCGCCGCGATCTCGGCACGGTTCAGGCCGTCGACCATGCACTGCAGCACCTCGCGCTCGCGCGGGGTGAGCTCGGCCGGCAGCCGCGGGCCGGCGGCGGCCGGGCCCGCGGGGTCGCCGGCGGGGTTCAGCCGCCGCAGCACCTCCCCGGTGATGTCGGGCGGGATCCAGCCGCCGCCCCGCGCGGCGCTCTTGATGATTTCCGTCACCAGGTCGGCGCTCGCGGTCTTGGGCACCCACCCGACCGCGCCGCGGCGGATCGCCTGGACGACGGCGTCGACGTCGCTGACGGCGGTGAGCACGACCACGCCGGTGTTAGGACAGGACTGCCGCACGTGATCGAGGACGTCGAGCCCGCTCTCCGCGCCCAGCATGAGGTCGAGCGCCACGACGTGCGGCCGCTCCGTGGCCAGGAGGGCGCGCGCACGCCGTACGTCGGGGGCGACCGGCAGGACCGCCAGCTCGGGTTCGCGGCTCAGCCGGGCGGCCAGCGCGTCGGCGAAGAGCGCGTGATCGTCGACGACGAGAACGCGGGTGGGCCGGGGCCGGCCGGGGCTGGAGTCCATGACCCGACACGATGCCCGCCGGCGGCCCCCGGCGAATCATGCAAATGAAGGAGGACGGCGCTCGCCGGCCGGTATCGGACGGGCGGACCAGCCGATCCACCGGTCGACCCTGATCGCGATGACCGGACCCTCGGGCGGGTGATGGCGGTACGGCTCGTACCGGTCCCTGAGCAGCCGGATCGGCCCGGCCATCGCCGCGGCGTCCTCGACGACCTCGGCCAAGCCGTCGGCGCGCACCCACCACAGCCGCGTCCAGTCGGCGTCGTAGTGGTCGGCGAGCACGGCGACCCGTGGTTCGGCGCGGATGTTGCGCATCCTCTTGAGGTCGCGCGAGCGCTTCGGCTTCGCGTCCACCGCACTGTAGATCATGTCGCCGGACACGCAGAACGTCATCACGACGAGATGTGGCTGCCCGTCGTCGCCGACTGTGGCCAGCCGGACGACGGGTGCGGAGGCGAGCCGGGCGCGCGCGACGTGCTCCGGCATGGTCACCCGCATAGGTTAGGGGAACGCCGCCGCCGGACCGGGATTCGCCGTGCGCGTGTTGATCAGTGTTGTACGGCCCTGTCGGATCCGGTCAGTTGGCGCCCACGATGTCGACCACGAATACCAGGGTGTCGTCGCCCTTGATGCCCGCCTGCGCGGCGCCGTTCTTGCCGTAGCCGTCCTTGGGCGGGACGACGAGCAGCACCCGGCTGCCGATCTTCTTGCCGACCAGGGCCTTGTCCCAGCCGGGAATGACCTTGCCGGTGCCGATCGGAAACGCGGCCGGCGTGCCCCGGGTCCACGACGAGTCGAAGACCTTGCCCGTCTTCCAGATGCGCCCCTCGTACTGCGCGACCAGGTTCTGGCCCTTGCGCACCGCGGGGCCCGTGCCCTCGATGAGGGTCTTGTCCTGGAGGGTCGTGGGCGCGTCGGCCTTCGGGATCGTCACGTTCGGCGCCTTGCCAGGGCCGGCGTCGGTCACCTTGGGCAGCTTCGGGTCGTCGAGCGGCACCGCGGTGCCGTGCGCGGCCGAGTTCTTGTTGTAGGCGCCGAGTACGTCGATCACGAACACGAGCGTGTCGGTGGGGCCCACGCCGAGCGTCTGGTTGCCCTGCGGGCCGAACGCCTGGCTGGGCGGGATCGTCAGCAGCACGCGGCCGCCGGCCCGCTGGCCGGTGACGCCCTTGTCCAGACCGGGCAGCAGCTGGCCGATCGTCCACTGCTGCGGCTGGCCGTCCTTGTAGGTGTCGGCGACCTTCTTGCCCTTCCACGTGTAACCGACGAAGTTCACGACCGCCAGGTCGCCCTTGGCGATGGCCGGGCCGTGGCCGGCGACCAGGCTCTTGATCTGCAGCGTGGACTTCGGCGTCTCCTTCGACGGGATGGTGACCTTGGGGGCCTTGCCCACCGCGCCGATCGCCTCGAGCTTGGGCTTGTGCGCCTGGATGTAGAAGTAGACGCCGGTGCCGGCGGCGAGCACGACGACCGCCGCGGCCGCGCCGAGCGCCGCCCTGAGCCTCGCTCCCGACTTGGTGGTCTTCTTCAGCGGCGGGCGCTTGGCCCCGCCGATGCCGTGCGGGGTGAACTCCCCGCTGGGCAGGTCGCCGCTCTTGGACATGCCGGCCCCCGGCGTAAGCTTGATCGTCTTGGCGTACTTGCTGGGCGCCGGCCCGTCGTCCTCGTCCTGGTCCTCGTCGTCACTGTCCGCGCCGGCCGCGGCGGTCGCATCGGCATCAGCGACGGCGTCCTTCGCCACGTCCTCGGCGGCTTCCTCGCGGGTCTCCGTCACCGCATCGGCGGCCGCTTCACGGCCGTTCGCCTGCTCGACGTCGGCGGCGCCGGCCGCGTCCGTCGCGGTCGCGTCGCCCTTGGGCTCGGGCACGTTGCTCATCCTTCCGTCACGGGAACCACGGAGGCACACACTCGCCGGCACGAACGGAACGAAGCCGGGGGTCTCAGCAGTTCTCAGCACGATACCGGGTGTTGGCGCCTCCACGGCCCGCCGATCTTGTTGGAGTTTTTCTGGCCCCCGATCGAACACCCCCGCCAAGATCCGCGTCTTCTTTGACATACCGTGGAATCCGGTGTTTTTGGCTCCGGACCGGGATGCCGAGCGCTGAAAGGGTCGGTAATGGTGAGCGGACGGCAAGGCACGGCGGTGGCGGCGATTGCCCTGGTAGCGCTGGTGGCCGGCGGATGCTCTTCGGGCGGCGGCGCGGACCGGGGCGGTGGCGCCGCGAAGGCGGAGGACGCCGCCAAGGTGACGGTCGTTCCGGCGAACGGCGCGGGCAAGGTCGCGCCGGACGCGCCGGTCACCGTGAAAGTCGCCGACGGAAAGCTTTCGCGGGTGACCGTCGCTCCCGAGCGCGGCGCCGCGGCGTCCGGGGTCCTCGCGCCCGACGGCCTGTCCTGGCGCAGCAGCCGGCCGCTGCGCCCCGCGACGACGTACACCGTGACCGCGCTGGCCACCGGCAAGCACGGCAAGCAGACGACCAGCCGCACCACGTTCACGACGCTGACGCCGCCGCGCCGGCTGGAAAGCGGCCTGTCGCCGCTGGACGGGGAGACCGTCGGCGTCGGGATGCCGGTGCAGCTCTTCCTGTCGCAGCCGGTCGTCGGGCACGCCAACCGGGCCGCGGTCGAGCGGGCCCTGCAGGTCACGATGTCCAAGCCGGTCGAGGGCGCCTGGAGCTGGATCAACGACAGGGAAGTGGACTTCCGGCCGCGCGACTACTGGCCGACCGGCGAGAAGGTCAAGGTCGTGGCGCGCCTGACGGGCCTCAAGGCGGGCCGCGGGCTGTGGGGGACGAAGGACCGCACGCTGAGCTTCACCATCGGTCCGCGCCACATCACCAAGGTCAGCGCGACCTCGCACCAGGCGACCGTGACCAGCGGCGGCACGGTCGTCAGGAAGATCCCGGTCAGCCTTGGCAAGCCGGGCGACGACAGCTACTCGGGCGTGATGATCGCTCAGGAGAAGGCCGCCACCACGATCATGGACTCGGCCACCGTCGGGCACCCGGGCGAGTACCGGATCAAGACGAAGTGGAACGTCCGGATGACCTACAGCGGCACGTTCTTCCACGCCGCGCCGTGGTCGACCGGCGCGCAGGGCAACTCCAACGTCAGCCACGGCTGCGTCAACGCCAGCCCGGAGAACGCCAAGTGGTTCTTCCACTTCACCAACCGGGGCGACATCATCCAGGTGAGCGGCACCTCGCGGCGGGTCCCGTTCGGCAGCGGGCCGACGCCGTGGGCCAAGTCCTGGACGGACTGGCTGGCCGGCAGCGCCCTCGGCCAGCCGATCAACGCCCACTGAAAGTTTCACGCAGCGGACCCGGTTTCCGCTGGTAGGACCGGGTGGCCGGGGACGTGCGAAAGGACCGCTTAGCCGGATCGGCGCGCGCACCTACAGTGCCTCGGGAGCGCTCCCAACCCCCCATTCCGCGCTCCCGCAGCCACGAAGGATGCACGAATGAGACATCGTCGCGCTTTCAGAACGGCGATGGCGGGCCTTGCCGCCTTCGCTTCGGTCATCGCGATGGTCGTGGTCACCACCGGTACGGCGCAAGCCGCGGTGATCTGCGACCAATTCGGGTCGACGAAGGTCCAGAACAACAAATACGTCATCATGAACAACAACTGGGGCGACACCACCCAGCAGTGCATCACCACCACGGACACCGGCTTCTCGGTCACGACGGCGAGCCACAACAAGCCGACGAACGGGGCACCGGGCGCCTATCCGGCGATCTACGCCGGATGTCACTACGCGAACTGCTCGACCGGCAGCGGGCTGCCGCTGCAGGCGAACACCAGCCAGTTCTCCACGATCCAGACCAGCGTCTCCATGACGTACCCGAGCTCGGGCACGTTCGACGCGGCGTACGACATCTGGTTCGACCCGACCCCCCGCACGGACGGGCAGAACACCGGCGCCGAGGTCATGATCTGGCTCAACCACACCGGCCCGATCCAGCCCGTCGGCTCCCGGCAGGCGACGGTGTCGCTCGCCGGTGGCAGCTGGGACGTCTGGTTCGGCAACAGCGGCTGGAACGTCATCTCCTACGTGCGCACGTCGCCGACGAACTCCATCAACTTCCCGGTGAGCACGTTCTACAACGACGCCGTGAGCCGCGGCTGGGCGCAGCGCGCGTGGTACCTCACCAGCGTCCAGGCCGGCTTCGAGCCGTGGATCGGCGGCGTCGGTCTCGGCGTGAACAACTTCTCCTACAGCATCGGCGGCGGCACCGGCGGCGACACGACGCCGCCGAGCACGCCAGGAACGCTGAGCGCGTCCAACGTCACCTCCTCGTCGGTGAACCTGTCGTGGGGGGCGTCGTCGGACAACGTCGGCGTCGCCGGGTACGACGTGCTGCGCGCCACCGGCGCGAGCGGCGGCTCGTTCACCTCGGTCGGATCGCCGAGCGGCACGTCGTTCTCCGACAGCGGCCTCGCGGCGAACACGACGTACCGCTACCAGGTGCGCGCCCGTGACGCCGCCGGCAACACCTCGCCGGTCTCCAACACCGTCTCGGTGACCACGGCAACCGGCGGCGGCACCGGCTCCCCGACCTGCTCGGTGACCGCGTCCGTGCAGACCCAGTGGGCGGGCGGCTACGTCATGCAGGTGACCGTGACGAACACCGGCGGATCGACCACGGCAGGCTGGTCGGTGCCGTTCACCATGCCGTCGGGCCAGCAGGTCACGAACAGCTGGAACTCCTCGCTGTCGACCAGCGGGCAGTCGGTGACCGCGCGCAACGCGTCGTTCAACGGCGCCCTCGGCCCGAACCAGAGCGCCTCGTGGGGCTTCCAGGCCAACCGCGGGACCGGCGACACGCAGGTGCCCACCCTGTCGGCCTGCACCTTCTCGTGATCCGCTCCGGCTGTTGACGCCCTGACGTCTCCCGCCATGTGATCATGCGGTGGTCGCCGCCGCACCCCGGCACCACCGCATGATCACTCCGGCGGGACCGCCGCCGCCGGGCCGGCGCGCAGGCGGTGGGTCAGGCCGGTGTGGCGGCGCCCGGCGCCCGCCGTCCGCACCGCGGCGGCCAGCGCCCGCCGCGAACCGGCCAGCACGACGAGCCTCTTGGCCCTGGTGACCGCCGTGTAGAGCAGGTTGCGCTGCAGCATCATCCACGAGCCGGTGGTCAGCGGGATCACCACGGCCGGGTACTCGCTGCCCTGCGACCTGTGGATGGTCATCGCGTACGCGTGCGCCAGCTCGTCGAGCTCGGCGAAGTCGTAGTCGACGTCCTCGTCCTCGTCCGTCCGTACGGTGAGGGTCTGGTCCTCGACGGACAGCCCGGTGACGACGCCGACCGTGCCGTTGAACACCCCGGCGGCGCCCTTGTCGTAGTTGTTGCGCAGCTGGGTCACCTTGTCGCCGACGCGGAACACCCGCCCGCCGTACCGCCGTTCCTGCCGCCCCTCCCGGTGCGGGGTGAGCGCCTCCTGCAGCAGCGCGTTCAGGTTGCCCGCCCCGGCCGGGCCGCGATGCATGGGCGCGAGGACCTGGACGTCCCGGCGCGGCTCAAGGCCGAATCGCCGCGGGATCCGGTTGGCCACGATGTCGACCGTGAGCAGGGCGGTGGCCTCGGCCTCCTCGCAGGCGAAGAGGTAGAAGTCGGGGAACCCCTGGACCTGCGGGTACTGGCCGGCGTTGATCCGGTGCGCGTTGACGACGATCCCCGACTGCTGCGCCTGCCGGAAGATCTTGGTGAGCCGGACCCGGGGGATCGGCTCGGCGGCGAGCAGGTCGCGCAGCACCTCGCCGGCGCCCACCGAGGGCAGCTGGTCGACGTCGCCGACCAGCAGCACGTGCGCGCCGCGCGGGATCGCCCGCACCAGCTTGTTGGCGAGGATCACGTCGACCATGGAGGTCTCGTCCACGACGACGAGGTCGGCGTCGAGCGGGTTGTCGCGGTCGTACTTCGGGTCGCCCCCCGGCTGCAGCTGCAGCAGCCGGTGCACGGTCGCCGCCTCGTGCCCGGTCAGCTCGGCCAGCCGCTTGGCCGCCCGCCCGGTCGGGGCGACAAGCACGACCTTCGTGTGCTTCGCCGCGGCCAGCTCGACGATCGACCGTACGGTGAAGCTCTTGCCGCAGCCGGGGCCGCCCGTCAGCACGGCGACCTTCTCGGTGAGGGCGAGCCTGACCGCCGCCCGCTGCTCGGCGGCGAGCTCGGCGGTCGTGCGCCGGCGCAGCCAGTCGAAGGCCAGGTCCCAGTCGACGTCATGGAAGGCCGGCAGCCGGTCGGCCGTGGTGCGGAGCAGCTCAAGCAGGCCGGTGGCGAGCGAGCGTTCCGCGCGGTGGAAGGGCACGAGGTAGACCGCTGGCACCTCGGCGCGGGCCGGCTCGCCCTCGGGGGCGGGCTTCCCCTCACGGGCGGGCAGCGCCTCCCGTACGACGCCCTCCGCCGCGATCAGCTCGGCGAGGCTGGGGCCGATCAGCTCGGGCGGCACCTCGAGGATCTTCGCCGCGTCGGCGACAAGGTTCGGCTGCGGCAGGTAGCAGTGCCCGTCGTCGGCCGCCTCCGACAGGGTGTGGCGCAGTCCGGCCTTGATCCGCGCCGGGCTGTCGTGCGGGATGCCGACGGCCCTGGCGATCGTGTCCGCGGTCTTGAAGCCGATGCCCCACACGTCGGCGGCCAGCCGGTACGGATCCTCCTTGACGACGCCGATCGACGCCTCGCCGTACTGCTTGTAGATGCGTACCGCCAGCGAGGTGGACACGCCGTGGCCCTGCAGGAAGACCATCACCTCCTTGATCGCCTTCTGTTCCTCCCACGCCGCGGCGATCCGCTTCGAGCGCTTGGGGCCGAGCCCGTACACCTCGACAAGGCGCGCGGGCTCCTCCTCGATCACCCGCAGGATGTCGGTGCCGAAGTGGTCCACCATCCGCTCGGCCATCACCGGGCCGATGCCCTTGATGAGTCCGGAGCCCAGATAGCGGCGGATGCCCTGGATGGTGGCCGGCAGCACCGTCGTGTAGGAGTGCACCTCGAACTGCCGGCCGTACTTCGGATGCGACGTCCACCACCCGGTGAGCCGCAGGCTCTCGCCCACCTGCGCGCCGAGCAGCGGCCCCACGACGGTGAGCAGCTCGGCGCCCGACCGCTCGGTGGCCACGCGCGCGACCGTGTACCCGGTCTCCTCGTTGACGTACGTGAACCGCTCGAGGACGGCCTCGAGCTCGCGCGGCGCGGGGCGGGCGCTCTGTGCTGGTCCCGTCACGCCTGCCATCTTGCCCAAGAGGCGCGGCTCGTGGCGGTCCATGGCCCCGCCGGTACTGGTTCGCCCGCCGGCGCCGGTCCCGTCCGCTGAATCCGTTCCGGCGGCCGGATTCGTACTACCTACGGGCGCACGAGACATCACGCGACATACCGCAACGAAGACCGGCCGCGGCGCGCTCGCCCGGCCGGATTCGGCCCGTCAGGGACGGAGGGCGGGCATGGACTATCTGGTGATCGGCGCCGGGCCCGCCGGGCGACAGCTCGGGTGGTTTCTGGAACGGGCGGGCCGGGACTACCTCATCCTCGAGGCGGAACCGCCGCCGCGCCAGCCTCCTTCGGCCACGCGGAACCGCGCCGCGCCCGTCCTGAAGATCAGATACCGATCCCGCGTCACGCGGGTGACCCGCGAAGGCGATCCGCCGGGCGGCGACGGCGTCCAGGACGGCGACGGGGCCGCTGAACTCGACGCGGCACCCGGCGACGCGCGGTTCGTGGTCTTCGACCAGAGCGGCCGGGTCTACCGGGCCAAGCGGGTGATCGTGGCCACCGGCCTCGGCCGTCCGTTCCTCCCGCCGATCCGCGGGATCGAGACCGTGCAGCGCTGCGAAGACGTCGCGGCGAATCCGGGGGCCTTCGCCGGGCGGCGGGTGCTGATCATCGGGAAGGGCGACTCGGCGTTCGAGACCGCGGCCACGCTGGCCGGTCGGGCGGCCGCGGTCCACGTCGTCGGGCCGCGCGCCGTCCCCGCCAGGCGGATCACCCAGCTCACCGGCCGCAGGTGGGCGGGCAACGAGATGTTCGCCGACCCGTGGCTGCGGGACGCCCACGACGCCGTGCTCGACGCGGCGATCCGGCGCATCGAGCGGGGGAGCGGCGGGGAGTTCGTGGTGACGCTGAGCTATGCCCGTCGAGCCGGACGGATCAGGACCGTACGGATCCGCTACGACCGGGTGGTCGCCTGCACGGGTTTCCAGATGGATTCGACGATCTTCGACCCGAGCTGCCGTCCCGAGCCCGCGCTTGGCGGGCGGCTGCCGGCGCTGACGTCGGAGTGGGAGTCCGTCAACGTACCCGACCTGTACTTCGCCGGGGCGCTGGTGCATGTGCACGGCCGCGCGCGTCCTG
Organism: Streptosporangiaceae bacterium; assembly: GCA_036378315.1. Taxonomy (GTDB): domain Bacteria; phylum Actinomycetota; class Actinomycetes; order Streptosporangiales; family Streptosporangiaceae; genus CALAED01. The sequence goes on from DASUWU010000188.1 coordinate 18,277, forward strand.
TGGGCGTCTTCGTGCACGGGCTGCGGTACGCCATGCGGGCGCTGTACCGGATGCTCGAACGCAAGTACGAGGGCGTCGAGTGGCCGAACCGGGAGCTGGCCGCGGCCGCTGACGTCCTGACCGCGGCGGTGCTGACCCGCATCAGCCGGAGCCCGGGTCTGTTCCAGCGGTGCGCGCTGCTCTGCGACCTGATCGTGATGGCGCCGCGGGGGGCGAGGGCCTGGTACTACGAGGAGATGCCGGTGGCCTACGTCCACGACAGCCTCTTCGGCAGCGCCGATCGCTACTTCACCATCACGCTCGAGTACGTCGACACGCCGGACGTGCCGGACGTGCCGGACGCGCTGGGCCAGGTCGACGGAGCCGACGCGGACGCCGCCGACGCGCCGCCGGGGGACCGCAGGCTGCAGCCGGTGATCAGGCACTACCGGCGCTGGGCGCTCGTGGCCGTCCAGCGGCTTCCCGAGGACATGGACGGCGACCGGGCCGGCGATGCGGGCCACAGGACGCCGCTGCGCGCGTTCTTCGCCCAGCAGATGGCACTGGCCCTGGCGCTGACCCGAGTCCCCGGCGGCTGAGCCCCCCACGCCGAACCCGGGGCGCCGAGCCCCCCGCGGCGGCCCTGGTCCCCGGGTGACCGCGCGGGGACCAGGGGGCCGTCGGGGCTCGCCTACTTGTAGTAGAAGGTCATCGGGTAGAGGTTGCCCGGCGTCCGCTCCACCAGCGAGTTGAGGATGCGGCCCGGCACGTTGGCGAGCTTGTCGCTCGCCTCGTAGATGCCGTTGATCATCAGCCCGAACCCGAAGACGCCGATCGACCACACCTGGTCGGCGTGCATCTGATAGAGCTGCTTGCCGATGGCGACGCGCTGCGCCTCGGGCGCCTGCAGCCCCTTCTGGTACAGGTCCATCGCCTGCTTGAGCAGGTCGAGCGACTTCGGCGGCTCAACCCCCTTCTTGCCGCCCGAGGCGAACCACTTGGCGTACGGGATGCCGATCATCCCGGGGTAGTTGTTGGTGTTGGTGGGCAGGAACGGATCCGGCCGCAGGAACGGGTCCTCGGTGCCCACGATGTGGCCCGACAGCATGAGGTCGTTGGACAGCGTGCGCTGGACGATCAGCGGCGGCGCGACCTGCTGCACGTTCATGTCGATGCCGATCTTCTGCCACTGGCGCTTGATCATCTCGCCCATGCCGACGAAGTCGGTAAGCACCCGCACGCTCTGGTAGTCGAGGATGATGCGGCCCTTGCCGTCCGGCCGCATCCGGAACCCCGAGCCGTCCCGCTTGGTGAGGCCGACCTTGTCGAGCAGGGAGTTGGCCTGCGCCGGGTCGTAGGTAGCCCACTTCAACCGCCACTGCGGCCCGGGGAAGTACCTGCTGTCGTCGGCGGCCATGGTCGCGGACGCCTTCGACGTGCCCAGCGCGAACGTGTTGATCAGCTGGCTGCGGTCGATGCCGAGTGACAGCGCGCGCCGGAAGTCGGCGTCGCGGATCAGGTCGCCGAGGGTCTTGTCCTTGGAGTAGGCGAGGTTGATGCGGATGCCGAACTCCAGGGTGTCGTTGGGCGCGCGGTGGATCGTGTAGTGGCTGCGCGACTGGTTCTTCAGCAGCACCGGCAGGTTCGCGACGGTGAGGTTGCGGTCCTGGAAGTCGTACTGGCCGGCCACGGCCCGCAGGTGCAGGACGTCCGGGCTTTCGGTGTTGCTCAGCGTGATCTTCGGGATGTACGGAAGCTGGTTGCCCTTGTCGTCCACCCAGATGCTGTAGGGGTTCGCGGTGAGCTCCCACGGCGGGGAGGTGATCGGCCGGGAGACGATCCACGGGGTGAGCGCCGGCATGTCGGGGTTGCTCTCCCACGACATGCGGTTCGTGAAGTACTGCGTCCAGTCGTCGAACTTGGCGGCCTTGGCCAGCTTGTTCGCCTGGGACTCCGACGTGTACTTGGGATGGAACTGCGACAGGTAGTGCTTGGGGGCGTAGCCGCCGCCGAGCAGCCGCCCGGCGCTCGACAGCCCGCCGAAGTCGTCGTTCGACGCGATCAGCTCGACGAGGATCGAGTTCGGCACCGAGGAGATGAACTGCACGGTGTAGTCGTCGACCTTCTTCACCTGGACTTCCTTGCCGCCGGCGCGCAGCGCCGGGGTGCCGGTGATGCCGAGGTCGGGGTGCAGGTTGATGTCCTCACGCCAGAAGACGACGTCGTCGGCGGTGAACGGCTTGCCGTCCGACCATTTCATGCCGCGGCGCAGGTGCAGGGTGAGGACGCGGTCACCGTCGCTCAGCTCGTAGCCGCGCGCCAGGTTGGGGTTGACCTTCTTCTCCAGGTAGTCCCAGTAGAGAAGGGTGTCGGGACCGCTGGCGAAAAGGGCCCCGTTCAACCAGTCGGTGGTGCCCATGAAGCCGCGCCGCATCTCGCCGCCGTACTTGCCCGTCGCGTCCACCGGCTTGATGACCAGCGGGTCCTGCCCGATCCTGTCGGCCACCGCGGGGAGCTGCCCGGCCGACACCTTCTTCGTGAACTCCGGCCATTCCGCGAACTTCTTGGGGAACTGCGCCGGATCGAGGATGACCTGGGCGCCCTCGATCGGCGGCAGGGATCCGCCCGCGCCGCCCGCGGCCCCCTGCTTTCCGGCCTTACCCGCCGTACAGCTCGAAAGAAGGATCGCACCGACGCCGGCGTACGCGGTGTTCTGCAGCAGCCGGCGGCGGCTGAAGTGGTGTTGGGTCATTGCTTGGTGCTCCTGTCGTGAAAGGAATGAATCCCCGAAGCCAAAACCCCCGTCTGATGTCCCCGTGGCGGCGGCGCGGCG
>DASUWU010000189.1:0-6761 GCA_036378315.1 Streptosporangiaceae bacterium
CCCGATCACGGCGACCGCCACGGCGAGGGCGACCCCGGTCAGCGGCGTCGCCGGCGTGGCCCGATCACCCGCCTTCTCGGCACGAGGCACCGGGACCTCCTCCTGTGCTTCGGTTGTGACGCGCGGGCCCGCACAGCGATCATCCGGTGGTCCCCGTGATATCCAGCGAATAGACACATCCGTGCATGCGCGATATCAGCCGACAATCTTAACTCTTCACCCGGCTGGTGGTAGTCCGGTGCCGCGCTCGGCGGCCACTCAGCCCGGATGCTAGGCGGGGGCGGGGAGGGCGGCGAACTCGGCCATGCCAGCGGCGAACGGGACGGCGGCCGTGAACCCGAGGGCGGCGCGGGCGCGGGCCGGGGAGGCCACGATGTGGCGGACGTCGCCGAGGCGGAAGGCCCCCGTGACCACAGGTTCCGGGCCGCCGTAGGCCGCCGCCAGGGCACCCGCCATGTCCCCCACGGTGTGCGGCTCCCCGCTCGCAACGTTGTACGCGGTGAGCGCACCCGGCACGACGCCGCCCCTGGCCACGGCATCGACCCTGGCCACGGCATCGACCCCGGCCACGGCATCGACCCCGGCCACCTCGGCCACGGCGTCCAGCGCGAGCACGTTGGCCCGCGCCACGTCCCGTACATGGACGAAGTCGCGTCGCTGGCCGCCGTCCTCGTAGACCTGCGGCGGTTCGCCCCGCTCCAGGCAGGACCGGAAGATCGCCGCCACCCCGGCGTACGGCGTGTCGCGCGGCATCCGCGGGCCGTACACGTTGTGGTAGCGCAGCGCGACGACCGACCCGCCGGTCGCCCGCGCCCACGAGGCGGCGAGGTGCTCCTGGGCCAGCTTCGAGTCCGCGTAGGCGTTGCGCGGATCAGCCGCGGTCGGCTCGTCGACGAGGCCGGGCGACAGCACGGCGCCGCAGCGCGGGCACGCCGGCTCGAACCGGCCGGCCGCGAGGTCGGCCGGCGCCCGCGGCCCCGGCCTGACCCGCCCGTGCCGGGCGCAGTCGTACGCGCCCTCCCCGTACACCACCATCGACGAGGCGAGGACCAGACCGGTCACGTCCGCCCTGGCCATCTCGGCGAGCAGCACCGCGGTGCCGAGGACGTTCGCCGAGGCGTACGCCGGCAGATCGGAGACGTCCACGCCGAGCCCGACCATCGCGGCCTGGTGGCAGACCACGTCGACCCCGGTGAGGCAGGCCGCCACCGTGTCCGCGTCCCGGACGTCGCCGGTGACGGCGGAGGCGCCGGTCGCCTGGACGGCGTCCGCGGCGCCGGCGGGCGGTCGCAGGTCGAGGCCGATCACCTCGTGACCCCGCTCAGCCAGGGCCTCGACGATGTGCGAACCGATGAAACCGGCGGCGCCGGTGACGAGCACGCGCATGGCCGGCACGCTAACCGGTCAAGGGCGTTTGCCGTGGTCAAGGGCGCTGTTGTTCCGCGCCTCGTAAGGATTGGCCGGTTGAGGACGGCCCCGGCGGCTGAAACCGGGTAAACCGCTTTCCCACTGAGTCGTCTTCAGGACATCCGCGCCCAAAGGCGGCGCGGCTTTCAGGGGGAGGTTCACCATGCAGTCTCGGTTCGCTTTCGGCGGGCTGGCGGTCGCCGCCATCACCGCGATCGGCGGCCTCGGCCTGGCCGGGCTGGCATCGCCGGCGTCGGCCGCGCCCGCCGCGGCGGCCGCGGTGACGATTCCGGCCAAACCGTACGACTTCAACGGGGACGGGTACGTCGACGAGGCGATCGGCAGCCCGTACGGCACGGTCAGCGGCCACAAGTCCGCCGGCTTCGTCAACATCATCTACGGCTCGACCAAGGGCCTGAACACCGCGAAGCATCAGGTGTTCAGCCAGAACAGCGCCAACGTGCCGGGAACGGCGGAGGGCACCGACCACTTCGGTTACGCGCTCGCCTCGGCGGACTTCAACCAGGATGGCTACGCGGACCTCGCGATCGGCGTGCCGGACGAGGACACCCCGAACGGCGCCAACGCCGGCACGGTCGACTACCTCTTCGGTTCGAAGTCCGGTCTGGTCGCGGTGGCCGGCGCGGCGGACGACGAGCCCGTCAGTACCGATGACCAGGGCAATGTCATCTCCGGTCCGGGCCCGAGCCACCGCTGGGGCGAGTCGCTGTCGATCGGCGACATCGAGCACGACGGCTTCGTCGAGCTGTTCATCACCATCCCGGGCAACGGCGACGTCGGGATCTTCACCACGAAGCCCGAGCCCACGCCGGCCGCCAAGGGCGCCGAGGGCGCCAAGCGGATCTTCGCGTCGCGTGGAGTGGTGGCCGGACGCCAGTCGGCCAAGAGCTCGGCCAAGGGTGAGGTGGGAACGCTCTCCACGGCCGACGTCAACAGCTCCTGGGTGGCGACGGGCGACGTCACCGGCGACGGCCATGACGATCTGGTCTACGCGTGGTACGACGCGGACTGGCCGGATCCGGCGGGGCGGCACGGCTTCAAGGTGCTGCCGGGAGCCGCCGACGGCGGCCTGTCCGACGCGCCGGAAATCGACGGCGTCGACGTCAACTCGCTGACCTTGGGCGACTTCAACGGCGACGGATTCGCCGACGTCGCGGTCGGGCAGACCGCGGACGCGAACCACCGCGGCGGGCAGGTCAAGGTGTACAAGGGCGCGGCGACGAACGTCACAGCCGATGCCGGCGGGTCGTACGTCCTCAACCAGGAGACCCCGTTCGTGGAGGGCTCGGGGGAGACGGGCGACGGCTTCGGCGCCTCGGTCGCCGCGGGTGACATCAACAAGGACGGCAAGGCCGACCTGGCCATCGGCGCGCCCACGGAGGACGTCGGCAAGGTGGCCGACGCCGGGGCCACCTTCGTCCTGTACGGGTCCGCCACCGGCGTGACCGGTGCGGGCTCGCAGGTCTTCACGCAGAACACCGCCGGGGTGCCCGGTGGAGCGGAGAAGGGAGACAAGGCGGGCACCCAGGTGACGCTGCTCGACGACAACAAGGACGGACTGTCCGACCTCACGATCGGCGCGCCGGCCGAGAACGCGGGCGATGGTGTGATCACCTGGCTCAAGGGCACGACCAGCCGGCTCACGACCACGGGCTGCATCGCGGTCTACGCCCCCACCTTCGGCGTGAAGGGCAAGAAGGCCGAGCTCGGCCGGCGGCTGGGCCGCCTCGGCTGACGGTGAGACTGCCGGGTTCCACCGGCAATGGATTGATCGTTCCCGTCCCGCCGCCGGCGACCGCCCGGCGGGGCGGGAACCATCGCATCCGTCAGCTGTCGAGGGCGTCCTCGAGGGCCCGGAATGTCGGGCAGGGCCAGCGCCACATGCAGGCGCGGCAGCGGCGGATGGGGTTGTCGGGGTCGCTGGAGATGCCGCCCGCGTCGCGCGGCTGGTGCATCTCGAGCAGCCGCAACCCCAGCCGGGCGAAGGCGATGGAGTCATCTCGGGCGCCGGCGAGGAAGGCAAGGTCTTCTCGGGAGAGCTTCGTCCCGATCGGGACATACCCTTCGCGGTTGATCAGCCGGGAGAAGTACTGTGTCACGCCGCGCCACGGCGAGGACTTCTCCGCGCGCGCCTGTACCGCTTCGAGCCGTTCCCTGAGCCACAGCCGGCGCTGCGCGTCATCGGAGCGATCACCAATCACGTGAGCCCACCCCCGGCGTCGCCGAGCTCTTCCCGCACAGACCAAGCTTCCCGCAGGGTACGGCGATCTGACAGCCAAATTACCTAGTCGGTGAACGTACTGGCTCCCGGCGCTCTGGGCCGATAGTGTGCGGCTCGTGGAGCTAAAGGTCTCGACAGCATCTCAGGGAGGTCACGCCGTCGTCACCGCGAACGGCGAGCTGGACCTGTACACCGCGCCGCGCTTGCAGACCGAGCTCGCCTCGCTGCTACGTGAGAACGTCGAACGCGTCATCGTCGATCTCAGCGGCGTCGAGTTCTGCGACTCGACCGGCATGAACGTCCTCCTCGCCGCGATGAAGCGGCTCAAAGAGAAGGGCGGCGTGCTCGAGCTCGCCGCGCCGCGCCCGGCGGTCCGGCGTATCCTTGAGGTCACCGGGCTCGACACGGTCTTCACCGTGCTCGACGCCATGCCGGTCGACGTGAACTGACGGCGACGTCCAAGCCTGTCCAAGCCGGTCCAAGCCGGTCCAAAGCCGGCCCAGGGTCGTCGGCCGGTGGATCCGACGGGTCCGCGCGGATGCCGCGCGACCCGGCCGGCACCGCCCGACCTGACCGACCGGGCCCGCCGCCCGCCGGCACTCGTTACGATCGGCTCATGCCTGAGGACAGGATCTCGGGGGACACGCGCGAGCTGCCGTCCCCCGCGGGCGGGGACGTGGCCGTCGTCATCCCGGCCAAGGACGAGCAGGACCGCATCGCCGCGACCGTCCAGGCCGCGCAGCAACTGCCAGGCGTCGGCCTCGTTCTCGTCGTCGACGACGGCTCGGCCGACGCGACCGCCCGGCTCGCCGAGGGGGCGGGCGCGATGGTCGTACGGCAGGCCCGCAACCGGGGCAAGGGCGCGGCGATGGAAAGCGGCGCCGAGGCGATCCGGGTGCTCGAACAGCACGAACGCCGCGCCGCGCCGCGCCACCTGCTGTTCCTCGACGCCGACCTCGCCGAGACCGCCAAGGCCGCCGCACCGCTGATCGACCCGGTCCGGTCCGGGTCGGCCGACATGACGATCGCCGTGTTCGCCAGCACGGTCAAGCTCGGCGGCCACGGCTTCGTCGTCCGGCTGTCCCGCGACGGCATCAAGCGGGCCACCGGCTGGGACGCGACGCAGCCGCTCAACGGCCAGCGCTGCCTGACCCGGGCGGCCTTCCAGGCGGCGCTGCCGCTCGCCGCCGGCTTCGGCGTCGAGACCGCGCTCACCATCGACCTGCTGCGCAAGGGCTTCCGCGTGACCGAGGTCGAGGTCCCGCTCGCCCACCGGGCCACCGGCACGGACTGGCGAGCTCAGGTGCACCGCGCCAGGCAGTTCCGCGACGTGGCCCGTGCCCTGTCCACCCGCGATCCGGCGCTGACCCGAGGCGTTGGCCGGTTCTTCCATTCCGGGTGACTCCGCCCGGCTCCGGGGTGGCCGCGCCCGACCGGTGGGGAACGGCGCGGAACGCCCCGACGCGCCGGACCCGCCCGTGACGGCTTCCCGATCACACGACGGCCGGCGGGTACGGCAGGTACGGCATATCGGGGGTGCCGGTCTCGGCGCCATCGGGGGCGGCCTGGCCTGCTTCCTGATCACGGCGCTGCTCGGCCCGTCCGCTATGCAGCCGGCCCTGCCGGGATCGGCGGGGCAGCCGCCGTACTCCCTCGACACCCATCCCTCGCCCTACCTCGTCATCGGCCTCGTCGCCTGCGGTGTGCTGGCGGGCGCGGCCGGGCTCGGCCTATGCCTGTACGCCGCCGGACGCGGCTGGTCGGGCCCGGCGCGGCCGTTGCTGATCGGCGGCCTGCTGGTCGCCGCGGTGTTCGTGTTCCTGCCGCCGGTCGGCTCGGGCGACCATCTCAACTACGCGGCGTACGGCCGGATGGCGGTCACCGGGCACGATCCGTACGTCACCGGCGCCCGCGACCTGCCGGGCGACCCGATCGCGGCCGTCGTCGAGCCGCCCTGGCGCGAGGAGCCGTCGATCTACGGCCCGATCGCGACCGCGCAGGAGGCGGCAGCGTCCTGGATCGGCGGCGACTCGGTGCGGCTCACCGTCTTCGTGCTGTCGCTGACCAACGCGCTGGCGTTCGCCCTCGTCGGCCTGGTGCTGTACCGCGCGGCGGGCCGTACCGGCGCCGGCCGGCTGCGCGCCGTCCTGCTGTGGACCGCCAACCCGCTGCTGCTGTTCCACCTGGTCTCCGGCGCGCACAACGACGTGCTGGCGATCGCGGCCGCCGCCGGCGCGCTCGCCGTCTTCGCCGGCGGCGCGCCCCGGTCGCTGCCGCGGCTGCTCGCGGCCGGCGGGCTGTTGGGCGCCGGCGCCGCCATCAAGCTGCCCGCGGCGCTGGCCGGCGGCGGCCCCGCCTGGACGCTGCTCGGCGGGCCGCCGTGGCGGCGGGGTGCCGGCTCGGCGGGCGGCGGCTCACGTGGCTCCGGCGGCTCCCGCGGCTCCGGCGGCGGCCGTGGGGTGGTGCTCCGGCTGGCCGCGCTGGCCGGCGCCGCCGCTGCCGTCGCCGTCGCGGCGTACGTCCCGGCGGGATGGCACGCGTTCGACCAGGTGCAGCGGGCCTCCCGGTCGGTGTCGCTGGCCACGCCGTGGCATCTGGTCGACGTGGCGCTCGGCAGGGACGCGCACCGACCGGTGATCCAGATCGGCTCGCTGATCCTGCTCGCCGTGCTGTGCCGGCTGCTGCTCCGGATGCTGCCGCGCGGCGAGGAGAGCAGCCGGGTCGCCGCGGCGCTCGTGCTCGCGTGGCTGTTCGCCGCTCCGTACGCGCTGCCGTGGTACGACGGGTTCGGCTGGGCGGTGCTCGCGCTGGTGCCACTGTCCGCCGTGGACGGCTTGCTGCTGGCCCGTACCGTCGCGTTGAGCCTCGCCTACCTGCCCGCCCGCGACCCCGGGGTCGTCCGGCTGCCGGACGGGCTGTCGTGGCTGTTCAGCGTGGTCCGGCCGACGGTGGCCCCGTGGGCGCTGACCGCGATCCTGGTCGTGCTGGCGGTCCTGGCGGCGACGGCGCGGCGGCGTCAGCGGCGGCCGGACGCGCGTCCGGCTCCCACGCCTGTATCCCCACCGCGAGCGTGAGCGGCACCGCGACCCCGAGGGCGATCGCGGCGATGACC
>DASUWU010000190.1:0-8458 GCA_036378315.1 Streptosporangiaceae bacterium
GGCCGCCGCCGCTGCCGGCGGCGGCGATGTAGTCGGCCACCTGGCCCGCGGTGCCCGCGGCCGCCTTGGCGGCGACGAGCGCCTGCCCCGCGGCCGTGAGGGTGCCGGTCGCCGCGGCCTGGGCCGCGACCAGGCCGGCCACCCGCGGGTCGGCGTCCACCGGGAACGGTTTGATGGCGGCCTGGATCGCGGCCAGGTTCGCCTGGGCGATGGCGAGACCGGCGGCGGCGGTGGCCCGGGACGCGATGAGCCCGGCCACGCGCGGATCGGCGTCCACGGGGGTCAGCGGGATGGTCGCGCGGATCGCCTGCAACGTCTGCAGGGCGGCCAGCAGGACTCCGTTGGCCGCGACCACAGCGGTGTGCAGCCCCGCCATCTTCGCGGCGAAGGGAACGGCCTCGGTCGCCTGTGACTGCTTCCACGGCCAGTCGACGGCTGGCAGGCTGTAGTACCAGCGGTTGGTGCTGTCGATCTGCTGGTTCAGGCTGTTCACGCTGTTCTGGGCGTTGGTGACATCGGCCTGCGCCGAGGCGAGCCTGCCCTGCGCGGCGTTGCGCTCGGCCTGCACCGTGGCGCGCATGCCGGCGATCTGCGAGTCGAGGGTGGCCACCTGTGTCTGGTCGGCCGCCACCGACGCCTGCGCCGCGGCCAGGCGCTGCTGGTCCTGGTCGCGTTCGGCCTGGACGGTACGGCGCATGTCGGCCAGTTGCTGGTTGAGACCGTTCACCTGGGTCTGGGCCCGGTCGACGGCGGCCTGGGCCTGCCCGATGGACGCCGCGGCGCTGTCCGCCGCGGACTTGAGCACCTGCCCGGCCTGCGCCTCGAGGTAGCCGAGCAGGTCGTCGCGCATGGTGGCGGTGATGGTGACCGCCGCCGCGCTGCGCAGGTCGGCGCCGGCGGCGGTCACCGATGCCTCGAACTGGTCGAAGATCTTGCCGTCCACCGTCACGCTGAACCCGTCGGCGGCGAACGCGAGGCTCGCCTCGGCGCGGAATCCCAGGAACTGGAGCGCCCCGGCGAGCAGCACCTGCGGCGGGCCGGTCATCAGTACGGCGGTCGGGCCCGGCTGCCCGGCCGAGCCGCCGATCTGGAGTACGCCGGCCACGTCGACCGGAGCGAGCGCGGCGCGGAACGTCAACTCCCCCGCGTCCCTTTGCGCGGTGAACGTCGCGGTCTGCCCCAGCCAGGTACCCGAGAGCGTCGCGCCGGTATGGGTGATCTCGAAGGAGGCGCTCGCCAGGACGAAGCCGGTGCCCAGCGCGGCCGTCACGCTTCCCGCGCAGGAGAACTCGCCGCGGCTGATCCAGCCGGTCAGCCAGCCGGTGACGCTGAGCAGAGGTATCCGGGGAAACAGGTCGAGCTGCCCGGCGAACGCGAAGCGGTCCGCGGTGGCGCTCACGGTGCCGGCGAGTATGGTGTCGCCGGCCAGCGCGATCCTGCTCCGCCCGGCGAGGGAGAAGGGCGTCCCGGCCGCCGGATCGACTGTGATCGCGCCGCTCAGCTCGACGGCCACGATGTCGTTGATCGCTCCGGCCACTCGCAGGCCGATGGCGAACCCCGAGGTCGCCGCGGCCATCCCGAAGCAGACGTCGAGCTCGGCCGCGCCGGCGAAACCCCATTTCCCGGCGAGGAAGGCGACCAGACCCTGCGTGCCGGGGGCGGGGGAGGCGGGCACGACCTGCAGGAGGGTGTCCACGTCGCTTTCCGCGATGCCGAGGCGCTGGTAGGCCTGGCGGAACTCCGACGGCGTGGTGGCCAGCCAGGTCACGTCGAGATCCAGCGGGGCGAGGGCCACGTGCACGGCGCCGGTACGGTCCTCGATCGGTACGGCGCTGATGATCTCGCCGATGTCGCCGGTCTTGAGGAAGTTGAGCGTATGGGCGACGCATCCGTACACGTCGACCGTCGCCAGGTCCTGGGTGGAGCCGAGCACGGCGCCGCCCAGGTAGCCGGGGAGGCGGAGCGCGTTCGGCCCGATGGTGAAGGCCAGGTCGAGTCCGGGCGGCGCGTGCGGGTCGAGACGGGCGTCCGCCACCGTGAAGAACCGCTCGAACTGGGAGAACAGCCCGGAGATCGCGCTCGCGTCGAGTCGCGGTTTGGGGAATCTCCAGTGCGACCGCAGCTCGATGCCCTCGAGCCCGAGCCGGTCGTAGGCCAGCTCGTCGTAGAACAGCGGGATCGGAATCGGGATGCCCGCCTGGTAGATGATCAGTACGGTGAGGTTGTTGATCGTGACCCGGCTCTGCAGCCGGCGAGTGTCGGGCAGCATGGGGAGCCGGTCCAGCGGCAGCACGAGCACGGCGGCCAGGGTCGCGAGGTCGAACTGCTCGATGGCGCCGTCCAGCTCCAGTTCCAGGAGCGTCCCGCCGAGCACCGCGCCGATGCTCACCCCGTGGATCTCCAGGCCGACGAACTGCGGTCCGAGCGGCCCGACCCCGGCCTGGAGGAGCCGGATGGGGGTGCCGCCCTGGACCGCGAGCTTGCCGCGCAGGCTCCCGCTCGGCGTGACGGCGAGGTCGAAGGTGAAACCGTCCGGCACGCTGGCGTTCAGGTAGGACAGCAGCGCCGCCGGGAGCCGGTCCACCCGTTCCACGACGGCGTGCAGGGCGTCGGCGAAGGCGGCCGGCAGCCCCAGGGCGTCGATCAGGCCCTGGACGTTGAGCCCGGTCTCCGGGTCGTAGACGTCGAGTCCGCTCAGCGGCACGGTCTCCGGAACCAGGGCGGCCAGGTCACGCAGCCCGACGCCGGACAGCAGGAGGCGCAGCGGCGCGAGCGGGAGCCGGATCGGCCGCACCGTCCTGAACCCGCCGCTGGCCCGGAACGCGCTTCCGCTGTAACCGAACTCCGGGACCTCGAGCTCGAAGGCGCCGTACGCGCCCAGGTCGACCGCGGCCCAGGTGTGCCCGCCGCGGACCGTGAAGGTGATCGCGCGCACCGGCGAGGTGACGAGGGAGACCGACAGGCCGGCCGCCGCGCTCACCGCGAGGCGGAACTTGGTGACGCCGGCGGCGCCGGGACCACCGGCCCCGCCGCCGCGGTAGGTGGTGAAGAGCTCGACGTTCGGGCGGCCGTCAGGGCGGGTGCCGAAGATGTGGTTGAGCCCGTCCGGCAGCCCGATCCCGAAGTCGGCGGACAGGAGGAACTCCCGGCCCAGGGTCAGCGCCAGGTTGGAGACGTCGAGCAGGGCCTTCCCCATCGGGATGGTGATGTCGCCGGCCCGCGCGTCGGGAATGACGACCTCGACCGGCGCGAGGACCCTGTCGATTGTGAGCCGTGCCGAGCCGGCGTCCACCGCGAAGCCAGCGGTGACCCCGCTCGCGAGTACCTCCTGCACAACGCGCGGCAGGCCGCTGAAGGTCACGGTGGCCGACGCCGCGAACGCCCAGGACGCCGAGCCGCCGGTCGCCGCCGTCTTGCTGATCGACAGCGGGCCGAGGGCGAACGTGGTGGCCAGGGACGTCCCCGGCACCGGCCACGGCACGGTCACCTGGGCCCGGCTGGGCTGGAACCTCAGGCCGAAGCCGCCGGCCCGGCTCTCCAGGGTCAGCGTGCCCGCGAAGGAGTCGTCCGGCAGGGCGGTCAGGCGGAGCCCGCCGGTGACCGCCACCTCCCAGGCGTACGGGCTGGCCGGGGCGAGGTTCACCCCGCCGCCCGCAGCGCCGGGCCGGGTGGGCTTGCTGATCTTGATCGAGACCTTGCTGACGTCGAGCGACGCGACGCCGGCCAGCCCGAACGGCGGAGCCTGCTGATCGCGCTCCGCGTCCAGCGTGATGACCCTGCGGTCGGCGCGCTGTTCGACGCGGGCGGCGAGTGTGCAATCGCCGTCGAAGACGCGGGCGGTGACGGTGCCGCCCAGCGACCAGTCGCCCTGCGGGGTGAGCGCGTAGTCGAACGCGAACCGCTCGAAGACCAGTCCGTCCACGATGGTGACCGGGCCCTCGCCGCGCAGCGACAGCGTGCAGCTCAGCGGCGCCGGTCTTCCGCCCGGCGGGGTGGCCGCACGCTGCACCGTGAGGTCGAGGGCGGTCACGGTGAGGTCATCGACCCCGAACGGCAGCTGCCAGGTTGCGGTGGCGTGCGCGCTCACGGCGAGCTGCCCGGTGCTCGGGGTGACGGCCACCGAGGCTCCGGTGATCCGCAGGTCGGGAACCTCGTCGGGCAGGGTGATCCCGCCGCCGATCGCGGCGGTGAGCCCGGCCAGCGAGACCTCGCTCAGGGTGCCGCTGAGCGTGGTCACCGTGCCGAGTTGTGCGGTGACCTCCATGGTGGCGTCCGCGATGCCGGCGGAGCCGGTCAGGGTGGCGTCCACGGTCGGCGTGGCGCCGCCGGTGCGGTCGACGGCCAGGCTCAGCCTGCCGATGTCGAGCCGCGCGCCCCCGAGCGGTATCGACCAGTCGTCGAGCGTCGCCTGGAGGGACACGGCGCGCCGCGCCGCGTCGACGCTGAGCACGCAGTCCGTCACCGTCAGCTGCGGGATGTCGGGGACGTCGGGCAGGAACCTGGCCGCCATCCGGGTCAGCGGAAGCGTCTGTCCCCGGTCGAGCCCGCCGGTGACGCGCAGCCCCGGTACCTCGGCGACGACGATGACGCCGACGCCGGCCAGATCGAGCGATCCGGCGATCGTGCAGGAGACCGCGCGTTGGGCGGCGTTGAACGGCGCCGTGACGACCCAGCGCAGGACGATTCCCGTGATCTCCACCGTGCCGGGCACGACGGGCCATCCGCCGGCCGCCTGCAGGGTGACCTGGACGTACGACACGCTGCGGCGGGCCGGCGCGAAGCCGATGCCCACCTGCCGCAGCATGATCCCGGTGGGTGCGCGCAACGCGTCGGGCAACCCGTCGGCGAGGTCGTCCCCGCCGACCAGATGGGCGAGCTCGGCGAGCCCCGGCAGACCGACGCCCTCGAAGTCCCCGGTCAGCACCCACACCGGGTCGGAACCGCCGATCTGGATCTCGGTGGCGAGCCGGAGGGTCGCTCCGGCGATGTCGACCGACGCCGTCAGGCGCACCGTGGCGCCCGTCGCGGAGGTGCTCCACACCTCGGCCCACACGTCGCCGACCCCGATGGAGCCGAAGTCGACGTTGAGCGGGACCGGCGCGCGCAGGCAGAAGCCGTCCGAGCCTTCCGTACCGGGCATGCCGTCCGTACCTGGCATGCCGTCCGTGCCGTCCGGTCCCCTGACCAGGCCGCTGATGGTCACGACGTCGTCCGTGGCCAGCGCGCCGATCCGGCTAAGGGGGCCGGTCAGGCGTACGGGGGACACGAAGTTCAGCCCGCGTCGGACCGGAGCCGCCCCGCCGGCCGAACCGCCGACCGTACCGCCGGCCTGGTCGTACGTGGACAGCACGAAGGCCGGCTCGGTGAACTCCAGGTCGTTGAGGAAGCTGTCCCGGTAGCCGAAGGAGGCGCTGTCGTGGTCGATGTACTGCGGCAGATCAGGAAAGCTCTGGGAGAACTTCCAGTCCGAGGGCAACCCGATGCGCGCCGTCAGCCGGGGCCCGTCGGCGGCGTCCGCGACGGTCGCGGTCACGTCCGCGTTCTGCACGCCGAGCAGCGCGGTGGTCCCGGTGATCTGCACGCTCTGGGCGGCCGGGGTCAGCACCGGCGCGGAGATCTCGAACCGGTCCGCGCCGATCGCGGCGGTCAGCAGGTCGCCGAGACCGGCCGGCCCCAGCGTTGCCTCGTCCAAGGTGAGCCGACCCGCCTTTGCCTGGTCGGTCAGCCGGTTCACCACGTCCTGGAACGACACGCGCCTCTCCTCCGCTCGTCCGCTCGTCCGCGCTCAGAAGGTCTGGCGTGAGTCGGGATCACGCAGGTCGTAACCCTCCTGGGAGAAGGGGGCCGACTTCATCGGCAGGCGGTACGGGGTGATGGTGGGGTGGAGCTGCACTCCGTTCGGCCGCCAGCCCCAGCCCCATCGCCAGATGCCAAGCGCGGAGTCGAGATCGAGAAGGGCGTCGCGTTCCTTGGCGTATCCCAGCACGTCCTCGTTGGCGAGCGGGAGGCCGCAGTAGCGTGCCCACAGATCGCGGCGCAGGCGCTGGGGGAAGGTGGGAACCTCGCTGTCGATCACCGCGATCGACAGCTCGATGTCGGTGTAGAGGCTGCGGCGCATGCAGTTGGCCGAGCCGACGGCACACCACAGATCGTCCACGATCGTCACCTTGGCGTGCGCGGCCACTCCGGACCAGCCATAGCAGACGACTTGTTCCGGCTGTTTGTCGTAAGGGTCGATGCTCAGGCCAGGAAGCAGATGCTTGTTGACGGCCTCTGCCAGATCGTCGGAAGGCGGGTCGGCCGGATCGGCACCATGCAGGAGTATCACCTTGAGTTTCGGCTCCTGCTTCATGCGCGCGTTGAGCCAGTCCATGACCTCCATCGCCGAGAGAGCCTGGTCGACGATGAAGACATAGCGTTGCGCGTTGGCGATGGCCTTTTTGAGCGCGACCTTGAATTCGAAGATGCCATCCGGCGCGAACTTCGCCGGGGGCTGCTTGAAACCGGCATAGCTCGACATCAGGAAACGCAGCACCGGGTTATCGTGCAGCACCTTCGGGCCGGCAATGGAGAAATTCATCTGCGGCATCGTCCGGAGCACCTGGACGCGTTGGGTGGCGTTGGAGGTCAGCCCGGCCGGTTTGCGATCGGGGATCGGTGTGGTGGAGCTCACCTGGGACGGTATCTGACCGCCATCCACATAGAAGGTGTCCGCGCTCCGGCTGATCTGTTCGTTCCAGAGTTGTTGATAGAAATGGTAGGACGCCAGCGCCGCCGGCCCCTGGAAGCGGACCCCGACATCGTGCCAGCCCGAGGTGCGGCCATTGTGGAGGGACGGCACCGCGTTCAGGCGATTGGCCACCGGGTCCATGCCGCTGGTGTACGCGCGCATGCTGTCGCTGTCCCCACAGACGATCAACTTGAGATGCGCGCCGCCGAACGGATGAGCCAGCAGGTTGACGACCATGCGATTCGCCGTCGAGGAGGAGGTTTTGCGTAGCTCGTCGATGCTCACCAGGGTCTGCAGGTTCAGGTCGGCGACCCCCTCGCTCCGGTCCGCCACCGCCTTCCACTTGGGCGCGAAGGGCGACGACCAGGCGAGCACTCGTACATCCACGCCCCTCGCGGAAAGCTCCTGCAGCCGCACCAGCAGGGTCCGCCCGGACTTGGGCAGTTTGAATTCATCCGTGTCGAGATCGATGGTCCACGTGGTCTGAATTTCCGGGAACTTTTCCAGGACCGCCTTGAGGGCGTCGCCGACCGACTGGACCTGGACCGTGCGCGTCACCGCTGTCAGCCCGAGCCACCACGCGGTCAGATAGAAGTATCTGCCGGGCTTCGTGCTGGCCAGCACCGCGTCAAGCTCGTCGTCGATCGCCTCGAAGAAGGCGAGACCGTCGATGAACGCCTCTACCCTGTTGCCGCGCTGCGCATCCGCCGACTGCTGCTCGGGCGGCGCCTCGCCCTTTGCGAACTTTCCACCGGTGTCATTTGACAGAGCGAAATAACGGTCGACCAAAGCGGCTGGATCGAGTATGACCGGCACGGCGCACCTCCGTACGGAAGGGTACGGCTATTTCCGGGCATACCGATCACCAGACTTTGGCCGGAGCCGGCCGTTAACGCCCGCGGGCCGCTCAGCCGGTGGCGGCGGCCACCGCGTCCCCGGCGAGGACGGCCGGCCGGTCGGGGACGAGCTCGCCGAGCCGGTCGCGCAGCGGAAAGCCGCGCCACGCCGGGATGTTCACCGGGCTCACCGTGCCGGCGGCGACGTCGATGGGCCCGGCCGCGCCGATCCCCACGGCGACGACTCCGGTCGCCGCGAGCTCGAGGGGCGGTCCAATACGGGTCCTTTCAGTTGTTATGAAGAATTATCAAGACTTGATGCCCCGGCCGTCAGACCCTGGACGAGATAACGCTGTAGCGCCAGGAAGACGAGCACGGCGGGCGCGCTGACCGCTCGACGTGGCAACCGATTAACCGGTTAAGTAATCAGCGGGCCATAACCCCCTTTGAAACACGCCTGTCAACGCGGGCGCCGGCGCGGCGGCGCGGTGCTGCCGCGCGGCACGAGCACCGGCGTCACATGGCACACGCTCTGCGGCGCCTCGCCGGCCACCTGGCATGCCCAGCTCCTTGAGCAGCGCGATTCGGGCGTCGTCGACCTGCAAGTCGACCAGGAAGACGCCGTCCACCCGGCGCTCGGCCCACCAGCGCCGGTAGCTGCCGGGCTGCGCCTCGCGGTCGGCGGTGA
Organism: Streptosporangiaceae bacterium; assembly: GCA_036378315.1. GTDB lineage: Bacteria > Actinomycetota > Actinomycetes > Streptosporangiales > Streptosporangiaceae > CALAED01. The sequence goes on from DASUWU010000190.1 coordinate 8,255, forward strand.
CCTGGGTGAAGTACGGCTCGATGCCGAGGGTGCGGGCCGGCCGGTCGACGACGAGGCCGAGCGCTGGGAGACCCCTGGCCGCCCGTTCAGCGCGAAGGACACGGCGCTCTTGGTCACCCCCGCGCGCCGCGCGATGTCCGCGATCGTCGGCCGCTTCACCCCGAATACCTCCTGGCCCGGTCACTGAATCCAGCCCGGTTACTG